>CAYXWV010000006.1:0-84634 GCA_964468875.1 uncultured Anaerolinea sp.
TTCCCCTATTATATTAAATTTTTGAGGCTGCCCCTATACTTTTGGGACAGCCTCAACATTGACTTGCCGTAATTTCTCTCAAGTTGAACCCGTAAATCATTTACTCGTCACCCTGCAGCTCTTTTCGTTTTTCATAGAGATAGGCGTCACGTGGTTGGTCACTTAGGTTAGGGTGAACAACGTATTTTTTGAGCACTCCCTTGCGTTCCAGTCCGGCTTTTTCAAGCACACGGGCGGATGCTGGGTTATCCACATCGCAGGTTGCCCACAGGCGTGTGATTCCGCTTTGAGCGTTAACCCAATTGACCACTGAAGACACTGCCTCGGTGGCATAACCCTTACCCCAGTGTTCCCGTGCCAGAACATACCCCAGATCTGATTGATTCTCTTGCACACGCAGTTCAATCATGCCGACGATCTCCCCGGTTTCATTTTCAATCATCAGCCATGGAAACCGGCTGCCTTCCTGCCAGGCCATAGCACACCGTTGAAGAAAACCATTGGTCTGCTCAATCGACTGATGCGGACGCCAAACCAGGTATTTTGTGACCTGTTCATCTTGCATATACTGTAAAAAAATAGAGGAGGCATCATCTAAAACGGGCATTCTCAAGGTCAAACGATCAGTGACAATCTTTTCTGAAGGTTTCATAGCATCCGTCTTACCCTATTTTAAGAGAATTTTTATTGTGAGCTTGATTTTAGTGCAGATCTTAAAAAAGAAAAAACGCAAAATATCAATGAACTTCAACATGATAATCATTGCTAATTCTCTACAACAAGGATTACAGGATTTAAAAAAAACCAGAGCATTTTCGGCTCTGGTGGTTGAAATCAAATCAGATAATTCTACTTTTCTGGCGGCACGATATATGCGTAGAAATCCTTGCCATCGGCGTCACCGGCATGATAGGTGATAAATCCCTCAGGATAGATGGAGATTAATTTGTTCATCCCTTCCCGATCATCCCATTTGACCAGGAACAGCTTTGCACCGGGGTTGTTTTGAGTGCTGATAATTTCTTCAGGCCAGATGGCATAATCCTCACCGACATAACCGGCGCTTAATGCCACCAGGCGGGTATCCACCCAGTAAGGCACGCCCACCACCCAAATGTTGTCTGCATTGCCGGTGAGCTGAATGAATTCCTTGGCCACCTCACCCATTTGTGATGAATTCCAGGTATTGCCCTTATATTGAACAGGGTACTGTAACAGGGCAATGTCAAAGTTCTGCATCGCGGAGAAACCAACCAACAGCGATCCAAGGATCACCACTCCTACTTTGCCTGCTGCTCCACGGCTTTTACTCCACAGGTTTTTCAACAGGCTTTCGAGGGCGATAGCGCAAATCAGGAAAATCGGAATCATCGCGCCGCCCGCCCGGCTCAATGACGGGTTTTCTTCAGGAAAAGCCAGCGCCAGGATGGAGGGAAGCATCAAGACCGGGATGGAAAACAGCAACGCCATATCCTGCCAGCGCCTGGTTTGCAGCCAGCGAATGACCAGCAGTATCAGTCCCAAGAAATACAATGCCGCAGAAACCACATCCAACGCAGGCCGATCAGGTACCGAGATCACCCAGGTGTTGCCGTCCTTCCAGAAGGGCATGGTCAGACAGTTCCACAAATTGTTGAAAAAGACCTGCAGCACCCCTCCCGTAAACTGGCGTTCCACAGAGGTGATACGGGTAATGGTGCGAAAACCAAACGCCTCAGGGTATTCGACGGCAAAACGCAGCAGCGGCAGAAAAACCACCAAGGCAAATACAGCCAACAAACCCAGCGTCCACCAGGTATTTCGGCTGACTTTGTTGAAACGGTGGTGTGCAATAAATATGAACACAATGAGAACCACCACGATTGGCACAATCCGAAAAGCGCTGTAACCCAGCAATCCCAAACCAATGAGCAAACCTGCAACTATGAAATCGTTACGCCTCGACAAGCGCAGCCCGCGAAACAGATAGAAAAGGGTTGGTGCTAGGATAGCCGGTGCCAGTATCAGGCGCAGTCCAACCCGGGTGATGATGTTTGCCCAAGAAGAAAAGCCCACCAACGCCATGAAGAACAAACCCGTCCACGGGTTGCCGAGTTCCTTACCCAAACGATATACATAAATCAAAGACATCAAAAACGCCACCGTCATGGTGAGTTTGAGTGTGAAGAAGCTCAACCCGGTGTTCAGTGCTTTGACGAAGAACGCCGCCAGGTAAAATTGGATGGGTTCCCTTCCGCCGTTGTTGGAAAAGAAGATCTGATATTGCCCATCCAGCACGTTTTTAATATCCAGCAGCTTTTCAGTGTGGTCGCTGGTCATGTTGATGGGAATGTTGTTCAGTTGGTAAAGATGGAACCAGGTGGAAAGTAAAAAGACTGCCACCACCAAAATCTTCCAAAAATCAACTTTAATAGACAGGTGTTCACCGTGAAACAAAGAAATGAAACGGTTCTTACCCGCCGCCCAATTGACTTTTTGGTCGGACTCCCAAAAAGCTGCCAGCCCTTCGATTAGCGTCGCCAACCATAACATGAGGTTGGGAAGAGTGAAGCGGTTTTCACGGAACAGCAGGAAAGTCGCGAAGATGAGAATAATAAACAAAAACATCGGTACCGTACGGATACCCAGTCCAAATCCGCGTTCGATCGGATCTGCGGCTTTGACAATTTTCCATTCTTTCGTCATTAGTGCAAAAATCATCATCGCTGCCGCGGCTGCGTAGAAAACGATGCCCAGTTTCGAGTTTTGTAGCGGAGGTTCTAATGAACTTTGCGCGATTAGCGCCAGCGCCATCGCTGTCAGCGAACGCCAGGGTGTTTTTCCGATCCATCTAATTATATTGACGATGAAAAAGGGAGATTTTGATTCGGCCATTTCAAGGGGGATGTCATCAATGATCCCGAATTCCGATATTTCGATGGCAACTCCTTCCGGGTGCTTTGTAAACCACCGCTTCGGATTTAGTTTTCTCTTAAGAAGATCAAGCAGGCTGGGTTCTTCCATGCGAGGTCCTCATTTCCTTTTGGCTATATAAAAAGTACAGGTCCCCTCCGGCTGGATAGATGATTCTTCGTAAGCAGGTTTTGTGATCAGGTTGGTGAAGAACAAATTCCAGCGGGTGGGAGTGAGAAGCCAGCGTCCAAACAACTTTCGACAAAATAATGAGGGCAGCCCAAAATAATGCCCCCATTCGAGCACATGCAGGGCTTTCGGTGAGAAATAATGCCACCAATCCACAAGTTCAAAGCCAGCTTTCTCGAGTCGCGCCTTCCAAATCACCGGATCATCACAGTGTTTGTGGCGGGCAATGCGATTAAAAAAGGAGCGATAGGCATTACCGAGAAACTTTAGCCCGATGCGATCAAAGAAATTGCTGACCGATAAGGATTTGAGAAAATTTTGGTTGGGAACACAAAAAATAAATGGTGCGCCTGTTTTCATCACCCTTGCCAGATCAGCCAGGACCGGGTCAAGATCAGGAATATGCTCAAGGACTGAATTGCTGACCGCGCTGCCAAAAAAACCATTTTCAAACGGGATCTGATCGCCGGGGGCGTTCACCAGTTTCAAATAGTTGCCGCGTATTTCGGCTTCGCGGAGCGGAGCCACCCACGGATCAAGGCCGACCTCCAGTTTGCGATCAAACACCACTCCGGCAAAGTGTCCGTCGCCGCAGCCCAAATCGAGCGTTGGTGAAGGCAACTCAATGTTCTCGTAAAAACGGCCCTCCACGGCACGCAGTAATCCGCGGAAGTATGGCATGCCGGAAATTTGCAGCCAGAGGTGATCTTTTTTGGCGTTCTCCGCCTCAATGGGAAGATGATGATGCAGGGTCATGAGTTAGCTTTCTATTAATTGGTTTTTTCAGCGTAGAGGTAAGCCAGTTCATCGTGAACCGGGTTAAGGGTTAATCGGGTCTCGAACCCGTTGTCTTCAAGGAATTTGATCATGTGAGAGCGATCATACTGGGTCATCCCATCATGCACTTCCATGCAGATACGGTGAACTTTTGAGAGCGTCTCGCTGGATGCGGAAAAAAGTATGTCATACTCCCCACCTTCGCAATCCATTTTGAGGTAGTCACAGGAATGGATCAAGAATTTATTAAGCAAACCTTCCAAACTTAGCGTCTCCACCGTGAGAGGAGTTCCTTCATTAGCTGCCGATGCCGTGGAATTTTGAACAATCTTGCCAACCACCTTAAGAGAAGTGACCCCATTTGAAGCCGATACGGCGCCTTCAAAGATTTCCACGTTATTCACCTGGTTTGCGCGAAGGTTGCGACGCATTACTTCGACCGACTTTGGAAAAGGTTCCGCGGCAATCAGACGCCCATAAGGAATCTGCCGTGCAGCCCAAACGGCATAATCCCCCAAAGCTGCGCCGATATCCACCACCGTCCAGCCATCCTGTAAGGGCACGCCAGCCTGTTCATATTGCCTATCAAGTATGGTTTCTTTGATCACCCAGGCATCCATTAGGCTGAAAACTTCAAAGATGAGCCTATCCTTGAGCACCACCTTAGATGTTTGATCTCTGGAATTATTAAGCAGCAAATTAACTAAAACGAGCGGATTTTGAACTTCCCGCAATAATGTTGAAATTGATTTTAGGTAATATCGAAGAGCTGAAGTGGTCAATCCGTCACCTTTATGGAACTATTATAAACGACATCCAAAGCGTGTTTCTAAATTCTAATAACAAAACACCCCGAAAAGCAAACACTTCGGGGTGTCGTGGAGTGAAATGAAATACTTGTTATTTGGCTAACATTTTGCCGACGGCCTGCATCAGGGTATTGGCAACCAATGCGCCTGATTGGGAACGGTGAGACGAATTTGCCATACTGCTCGAAGAAACCACCGCATTCAGAATAGCATCCAGGTTGCTGCCGCCAGATTGTTTGGATTGGGCAAATGCCATGCCGGAGTTTAAAAAAGTGCCAATGTCAATTCCTCCGCCAGCCTGGTTTTCAGCCGGAGCGTTGCCGGTGAGACCGCCCAACAAGTTACCAAGCAGATCACCGCCAGCTCCACCGCTTTGAGTCTGGGCTGCGGGCTGTTGTGCACCGGTCAAACCACCCAGCAGACTGCCCAGCAAATCACCTGAGCCACCCTGGCTTTGTGCAGGCACAGAACCGCTGGCACCCAACAAGGTTTGAATAAGCGTCATTGCAGTATCGCCAGTAATCGCGTTAGTACCTTTGAATTGTGACGCGGCTGTTGAGAGATTATCGGCATAGAGTTGCGCTGAACCACTTTGGCTCTTAGCTCGCAGCAGCTGGCTGGCGTACGCCAACTGGTCTGCCGGAGCAAGATTAGCTTTCTCTTTCATTGCCTGTGTGATCACTTCAAAAATCTCAACCATGTGATCACCGTGATCATGATTGTAGGTATCAGCCTCATTCAGGCTGGTTTTATTTTGAGTAAGTGTTTTGGCAACTGTACCAAAAAGCTTACTTAGGTCAATTGCTTTGGTCGCTGATGTTTTTGAAGCCATTGGTTTTTTTGGGGCGCTTGCCGGGCTTTTGGCTACTGGACGTTTGGAAACTGAATTTGAATTCTTGACAGGTTTTGATGCCATTTCATCCTCCTCTAATGTAATAAAGTCATTGTAGCATAATAAGATCACATAGATGCAAAAAAATCAACTTGACTTGCCTGCAAGGGTATGCTATCCTATTCCATATTCAATTATTGAGTAAAAAATGCGCGGAAAACCCAACCCATTCCAATCCTCTCAATACGCCCTGCTGGGATTGCTATACGAAAAACCCACCCACGGTTATGATCTGCATCATTTGCTCACAGACCAGGAGGGTATAGGCTTAATTTGGCTGGTCAAGATGTCTAACCTATACGCGCAGCTTGAAAAACTCGAAGCAAGAAATTTCATCAAGGGCATCTTTCAGCCCGGAGACACTCACCCCAACCGCACGGAATACAGCATTACCAAGGATGGCGAAAAAGCTTTTCTCGAATGGCTGGACACTTCAGTGGATCACCCGCGTGATTTCAGGCAGGAATTCATGCTTCGATATTATTTCATTCTTAAATTTCGACCTGACAAAGTGAGATCCCTGATTGAAAGACAACGCAGCGAATGTCAAAAATGGCTTGCCAACACCAAGCGGAGCGCAGAAAAAGACACTTCAGCAAATCAATTTAAAAAATCAATAGTTGCATTTCGCATTAATCAAATCCAATCTATAATCAATTGGCTGGAAGGTCTATAAATACTATTTTGATTGGAGAAGATATGCATACCACACACAAAAATATTTCCGCCCTGGTTGTTCTACTTTTCGTGTTTGCTCTCATAACTGGATGTTCAACCCAAGCTCCTGTTGCAACGGTTGAACCCGTTGATATTTCAACAAAGGAACCCGCAACCCCTGCCCCAACCAAAGAACCAACCGAGACACCCATCATCGTCACTGACACACTCGGTAGAACTGTCGAGTTCAACCAACTACCTCAAAAGATCGTTTTTGTAGGCAAAGCAACCAGTCTGCTAACCAACTCAGCATTTATGTTCCCTGAAGCAGAGGAACGGGTCATCTCTTACGAACTCCGTCTTCAGATGAAAGACCGCAACTTTATCAAGACTGCATTCCCCGCCACTGAAAACTTAGTCTTGCTTGAAAAAGACGCCGGAGCTGAACAAATTGCCCCGTTGAACCCTGACCTGGTTATCATGAAAACCTACCTGCAGGAAAAACTCGGTGCTTCCATCGAAGCTCTGGATATTAATGTGGTCTATCTTGATCTTGAAACCCCTGAAAAATTCTATCAAGATATTCGCACTCTTGGCACCATTTTTGGGAATGATGCTCGGGCTGAAGAGATTGTCTCTATTTACCAACAGAACGAAACCCGCATCGCCGACGCCCTGACAGGCATCACGGATGATCAGAAACCTTTCGTTTTGATGCTTCAATACTCAAACAAGGAAGATACCATTGCATTCTCAATTCCGCCAATGGATTGGCTGCAATCCATGCTCATCGTGAACGCCGGTGGAAATCCTGTGTGGAAAGACTCCATCACAGATGGCGGTTGGACTATAGTCAACCTGGAACAGATTGCCGCATGGAATCCCGACATGATCTTCATTGTGGATTATTCCGGTAAAGCCGTCGAAGCAGTCGATAATCTAAAAAGCGACTCAAACTGGCAGGCTCTGAATGCTGTCATCAACGACAAGATTTATGCCTTCCCGGTTGATTTTCTGAGTTGGGATCAGGCAGATTCGCGTTGGTCTCTGGGTGAACTATGGTTGGCAACCAAAATGCATCCTGAGCAATTTGCTTCAATCAACATGCAAGACGAATTGGTCAATTTCTACAAAACCAATTATGGGCTGGATAATGCCGCCATTACAGAAAAGGTGCTGCCTTTATTAAGTGGCGACCTATAAATCTCAAACCTCGATGTGGGATGAAGTGTTCTTCATCCCACATCCATAAGGAATTTCGTTGAAGAAGAATCCCTGGCTCTCACCCCTGCTGCTCATTTCCATCCCCCTGGTTGTCTTTCTCATCTCGGTTTTCATGGGAAGGTATCCCAAGCCGCTCTTCATGCCCCTTCCCACATTGATGGATGATCAACTGGCACAAAAGCTGGTGTTTAACTTGCGAGTTCCGCGCTTGTTAACCGCCATGCTGCTGGGTATGTCGCTGTCAGCTGCCGGCGGGGTGATGCAGATGTTATTCCGCAATCCGTTGGTGGAACCTGGTTTCCTGGGGGTTACCCAGGGCGCAGGTTTCGGAGCCGCCCTCAGCATCATCTTTTTGGGAACCTCCCCGATTATCGTGGAATCAAGCGCAACTTTTTTTGCCGTTGCTGCGATGGCTTTTTCTTACTTTATTGCCAAACGTATCCGTTTTGGCGGTTGGGTGCTACGGCTAATTCTGGCAGGCATTGCCGTTTCAGCCTTTTTCTCAGCCGGGCTGGGTGTGTTAAAGTACCTGGCTGACCCCACCTCGCAACTACCAGAAATCACCTTCTGGCTGCTGGGCGGTTTATGGTCGGTAACCTGGCGCGACCTGTTTTATATTCTACCGGTTGTGGTCATCGGGTTGATTGTAATTTTTTTGATGCGCTGGCGCCTGAATTTGCTGGCATTGGAAGATGAAACCGCCACTTCGCTCGGCGTTTCGGTCAAAAGAGAACGCGCCCTGCTGCTGGCAGTGAGCGTGGCCATCACCGCCGTGGTGGTTTCTGTAGCCGGGATCGTAGGCTGGATCGGTTTAATCATCCCACACATTGCCAGGCGTCTGGTGGGTGCCAACGCGGCGAACTTTATCCCGGTCAGCATTTCAATCGGCGGCGCCTTTGCCATCATTTGCGACGACATCGGCCGCACAATCTCAGCCGGAGAGATACCGCTGGGCATCATCACTTCACTTCTGGGTGCTCTCATTTTCCTGATTCTGATGGTCAGCCCAACCATGAGGTTGAAACGATGAGCAACGCCATTCTATCGATCACTGACCTGCAATTCAGTTATGACCCTGAACTCAAAAACGCGCTGGAAGCTGTCACCTTTGACATTCAACCCGGCACGATTACTGCCATTCTCGGCCCCAACGGCGCCGGAAAGACCACTCTCATCCACCTCTTGCTGGGGCTGCGTAAGCCAATCAGCGGAATGATCAACCTCGAAGATGTGCCCCTTGCTAATTACTCACGCAGAGAGTTAAGCCAGTGGCTTGGCTTGGTGCCGCAATCAGAATACATACCCTTCGAGTATAGCGTGTTGGAATTTGTATTATTAGGGCGCGCTCCTTATCTCGGACCGCTTGACCTCCCCGGTGAAGATGACATTCAGATCGCACGTGATGCTCTCAAACAGGTTGGAATTCCGCATCTTGATCAACGCCCCATTCCCGCTCTTAGCGGCGGCGAACTACAGCTTGTGTTGATCGCCCGAGCGCTCACCCAACAGCCCAAGATTCTGCTATTGGACGAACCAACGTCGCATCTCGATTTGAGCAATCGCAACGTCACTTTACGCATACTGAACCAACTGCGCCAGAAAGGGTCCACCATCCTATTCACCACCCACGACCCTGAAGCCGCCTCGCTGGTAGCAGACAACCTGGTACTGATGCGCCAGGGACGGGTGCTGCACGTAGGCGACCTTGATACCACTTTCACCAGCCCCAAACTAAGTGAAACTTACGGCACAGAAATCGAAGTCATCCCGGTGAATGGGTTGCGCGTCGTTCACTCGTTGGAAAAGCTGCAATGATCGCTGCCATGCCGATCATCTGGATCATAACCGGTCCACGCCAGGTGGGAAAAACCCGTTTTTGCATGAGACTGGCAGAAAAAGCCAAATCCCTCGGGTGCAACTTGGCAGGCATCTACTGCCCCCCTATTTTCGAAGGAAGTTATAAAACCGGCATTGCTATTAAAAACCTTAAGACCGGAGAGCACCATCAATTAGCCAATCTGAGAACCACAGAAGTTGAAGGGCTGTTAACTGATCATTGGATTTTTAATCAAAATATCATGGCATGGGCAAACGAGGCACTCGCAGATTCGAGCGCAAGCGATCTCTTCATCCTTGATGAATTGGGACCCCTTGAGTTTAAACGCGGAGAAGGCTGGCAGAATGGACTGACCGCCCTTGATCGCGGCAATTTTCGAACTGCCGTGGTGGTGATCCGCCCTGAACTGGTTTCAGACGCACAGGCACGCTGGCCTCGTGCCAAAGTGATGGAAATTCCATCCAATCTTGAAGAGTCCCTTGAGATAACCCTGCAAAAACAGATCTTGCAGAATTTACTCTCATAGAGTTGTGAAAATATAAATAAGAAAACAAGTAAAATAAATCCGACAGAAAACAATGTTGGATTTATTTTTTTGAGGATCAATGAATATATTGGACTTTTTATCGGGAAAGCCGCCCAAACTGGGGCTGGCATTAAGCGGCGGCGCCACTCGTGGAGCCGCGCATATCGGCGTGCTGCAGGTGCTGGAACGTGAAGGCATTCGTCCTGATTTCGTTGCAGGAACCAGCGCCGGTGCGTTGATTGGTGCGAATTATTGCGCCGGGGTGCCATTGGAAGAACTGGAAGAAATGTTTGTGGCGATGGATTGGCCTACGCTGGTGAAAATTTCTCTGAATAAGCCGCTGGCTTTGTTCGATACCCAACCCATGGAAGAGTTCCTTAAAAAGAAGATGGGGAACTGCGATTTTGATGATCTTGAAATCCCTTTTGCCGCGATCTGTTGCGATATCGTGACCGGCGATAGAGTCGTTATGGATAAAGGCAGCGTGGCACAGGCCGCTCGGGCAAGCGCCGCCATCCCGGGGTTATTCTCACCTGTGGAAATAAATGGCCGCCTGCTGGTAGATGGGGGTGTAGTGGATAACATGCCGGTTGAACAGGTTCGCGACATGGGCGCCAAATTTGTGATCGGCGTGGACGTCGCCAGTCGTGGTTCAAACGGTAAACGGCCTGAAAACCCCTTCGAAAATGTATTGGCCATGATCTCGGTGATGCAAAAACGATCCGGGATGCTCAACCAGGACAACTGCGAATGTCTCATACGCCCCGAACTGGCAAGTTTTTCTTCGTGGGGGTTTGGCGACGCGCCAAAAATGGTGGAAGAAGGACGAAAAGCTGCCGAAGCTGCCCTTCCTCAGTTGCAAAGATTCCTAAAGAAATAATCACCCGCGATTATCCGTGTCATAATCTTAATCAACCTGATAGGTGATGAGAAAAAATGAACGAACCGGATCGATTCAACCCAATCACTCCCAGTCATCAAAGATGGGATCGCAAGCTAATCAGCTTTTTTAGCCTCAAGAAAAGCATCGTGGCAGTGATCCTGATGATTGTATTGATCGGTATGGGCGAATGGATGGCAGACCGCTTCATGCCGCTATACATCCGCGCCCTGGGCGGCGGACTCGAGGTGATCGGCGTGCTCAGTGGAATGAAAAATCTGATGGGCGCCCTTTACTCCTTCCCGGCCGGTTACTTGAGCGAGCGGATTGGCTATAAAAAAGCTCTGCTTGTCTTTAACCTCGTGGCTCTTCTTGGATATGCCATTGTGATTGTTTTCCAATCGTGGGCTGCTGTTCTGGTGGGCGCGTTTTTCTTTCTTGCATGGTCTTCTGTTTCGCTGCCGGCAACCATGAGCCTGATCTCCAACGTGATGCCTGCCAACAAACGCACCATGGGTGTTTCGCTGCTGTCAATCACCAAACGGTTGCCCAAAGCACTCGGCCCGGTTATTGGCGGGGCGCTAATCGGTGTTTACGGAGAAATCCAGGGCATTCGTTATGCATTTATGGTGGCTTTTGTGTTGGGAGTGATTGCCATCTTTGTACAACAAAAAATGATCAAAGAAATTCCAGCCAAACCCTTGGACAACTCCCTGCGCAACCCGTTTGCCATGTTTAGGTTAATCACACCAGATCTGCGTAACCTGTTGATCTCTGACACAATCATCCGCTTTTGTGAACAAATCCCCGATATGTTGGTGGTAATGTGGGTCGTCGAGTTGAATCATATTTCTGAACTGAATTTCGGCTGGCTTTCAGTGGTTGAGATGGTTACAGCCGTTTTGTGCTACTTCCCGGTGGCTTACCTGGCGGATAAAACCGCCAAAAAGCCTTTTGTGTTGATGACTTTCGTGTTTTTCACCGCTTTTCCTTTGGTGCTGCTCTTCTCACACAGTTTTTCCATGTTGGTGTTGGCATTCATCATCCGCGGATTGAAAGAGTTCGGCGAGCCCACCCGTAAAGCCCTGATCATGGACCTTGCCCCCGAGGACAAAAAAGCGGCGGTCTTTGGTGTTTACTATCTGATCCGCGATACGATTGTCAGCCTGGCAGCCTTTGGCGGGGTTTTCTTATGGGCGATTAAACCAGAAGTTAACCTTCTGGTAGCGTTCGGTTTCGGCGTGCTTGGTACGCTCTTTTTTGGCATTTTTGGCCGCGATTTGAAATCCCCCCCTGCCATATAAACCTTTCACTTATTAATCCAAGGAAATTATCGACCTGAGACAAATTTGTTTCAGGTCTTTTGTTGTTCATGCAAGGGTTAACAGCTTTGCAAACAGTTACATTTTTACTTCATTTATTACTATTTTATTACTATAATATAACCATTCTATATTAGTGGTGATTGGTGAATGAAAATGAAAACATCTTCCTTGAAATTCAAACTCCTCAGTCTTCTTGCAGTCTTAACGCTTGTCTTCGGGTTTTTACCCGTCACGCCGGTACAAGCTGCCTCGAATACTTCGTCGCTTGAATCTTTTACCGCATCTCTCAACAAAGGTGATGGATCCCAACTGGTTGGCGTTTTTGTGAAAAATGTAATGGCTGTCACAGTGGTCCAGCAATCTTCCGCCAGTGAAGTTTCCAGCCGGTCAGGCACAGTCACTCAATTTGGAATTGCCAGTCAGTATGGCTCAGTTGGCTTATTGGCGCATAATTACCTGGCAGGAGCCAGCTTCTCAAAACTTGGTTCAGGCACCGAGATTGTTCTGGTTTATGGAGACGGCACCACAAAAAAATACCAGGTTAACACCATCAAGAAGTATCAGGCACTTAGCCCAAGCGATCCTTACTCCAACTTCGTCAACCTTAGCAACCCCGACGTAACCCTGTCAAGTACTGATCTCTTTAATGAAACGTACGGTTCTAGCAGTCTGGTGCTGCAAACTTGCATCAGTAAAAACGGCAACTCCTCATGGGGACGATTGTTCATCATGGCCTCACCTGCTGGGTAGTTTTACTTAAAAAATTTCATTCTCTCGATCACAAGGGCAGCTATTAAGACAGAGCTGCCCTTGTGACTTATAATTTATAGAAACAAATTCATCCAAGGAGTTATTCATGATTATCGAGCCTATTACTGTAAAAGAATTTGCCGGTAAATTCCACGCCATCTGGAATGATGGCTGGTTCTTGCTGACAGCCGGCAACTTTACCGAAAGCAAGTTCAACACGATGACGGTTTCATGGGGCAGCATGGGAACCATGTGGAACAAGCCCTTTGTGCAAGTCGTAGTTAGGCCCACCCGTTACACCTTGGGCTTCATGGAAAGTTCTCCGGACTTTTCTCTTTGCGCCTTCCCAAACCAATCTCAATATCGTAAATCCCTTTCTTTGCTCGGGTCAGTTTCAGGCCGCGACGGCGACAAGATAAAGGCATCCAGTTTGACACCCTGTAAGAGTTCAACAATCGGTTCACCGTCTTTCGTTGAAGCCAATCTGGTGATCGAGTGCCGCAAAATCTATGAAGATGTTTTTAACCCACAAGGTTTCATTGATCCCTCCATTGAAAAAGAGTATCAATTGGGTGACTATCATCGGGTTTTCTTTGGCGAAATTGTCTCCATTCGGGGGGACAGAACACTCTATTGTTGATTACTCCAGAAAGATAACATTTTAAATTAAAAATGGATGGCTCGAGACGATAGCCATCCATTTTATCTCCCCCAATAGCGAAGTAAAGAAATTACCTTAAAAGGCAATTAGCGGATTTTACTCTCACAAATCAGATTCTTGTTCCATCAAACGAATAAAAATATCAACCACATCCGGGTCATACATTTGCCCAGAAAATTTTCTCAATTCTGCCACCGCTTCTGCGTGAGGGCGGGCAGCTCGATAGACCCTGCCCTCTGTCATTGCCGAGTAAGAATCCACCACAGCAATAATCCTTGCTCCAAGGGGTATTTGATTTCCTTTCAAGCCGTGTGGATAACCGGTTCCATCCAGCCTCTCATGGTGTGAGAGGATAATTGAAGCGATGTGTTCAAGCCCTGTGAGCCCTCTGACGATCTGTGCACCAACTTCAGCATGAGTTTTCATGACCTGCCATTCATGCAGGGTTAAAGGACCGGGTTTATGCAAGATCTGATCTTCAATGCCGATCTTGCCAATATCGTGTAGAAGTGCAGCCCAACATAGTTCACGTGTTTCACGTGGCGAAAGGTTTACGTGTTGGGCAATCCGTTCAACCAGAGATGCCATCCGTTTGCTGTGGTTGCTGCAATATGGGTCTCTGGTTTCAATGGCTTTCGAAAGTGCCAAGACTGTTTCGATAGACGATTTTTCAAGTCGTTGATTGATTTGCCGCCTGTGCAAGGCACTGCCCAGTTGATCGGCAATTAAATCAACCAGATAGTATGAATCTTTCGGAAAAGCCACCTGTTCAATGGAATTCCTCTTTGCCAGAAGAAGAATACCCACGACCTCTTGCTCCACCCTCAAAGGAATGATCCAATGACTGTCAGTGATATTAATGTCAAGCAATTCTCTACCAGAAACGTCCAACGTTTGTTCTGGTGAAGAAGGAAGTTGGATTTCTCTGGATTGAACGACATAGTTAAAAAGCCTGTCCAGCAGATCGGAGGGAGCTAGATTACCTTTGATGGAATGATAGCGTCCATCTGCTGCAAAATAAAAAATTCTGCAATAATCGATATGCAAAAGATCAAGAATATATCCGGTCGCCCGATCTACCAGGTTCTCTGAAGTTTCGGTTCCAACCAGAAAATGACTAAGCCTTGTGAGGCCAGTCAACTTTTCTGCAGCTTTAATTCTCCCCCCAGGGCTCAGATTCTTATAAGGATAACTAAAATTTTCAATGTAATGAGTCATGTATGATAAAACCCTGGTGAAAAACCACCACCAATGAACCGGACATTCGATAAATCGTTTAACAAATTAATCAGATGAAAGTCCAGATAATCCAGAGCGAAGAACCTGAAGATTCATTTGCCGGGCAAAATCAGGCAAGGAACTGGCTTTAATTGAAGAAATACGTTCAGAGTCTTCGGAAGCAAGATTAAAAGCCTCGCCGCCATAACCAGTCTTTAATGCCAGACGCGGATTGGAAAGCAACAATTTACGAAATTTCGTATTGACCACAGCCGCTGTCATAATTCGACTATACTCTCGTTCAATATCAATAGCATTGTTGTCTTGGTGCAGATAATCAATAAATATGTTACTCATAAACAGGCTCCTTCTTTATAGTGTGTGCTGGTCCTCCAAGCATCCATAGCAACCAGATGATGCCAAGCGAGATTAAAATATCTCCCAGACTAAAAGCAATACTGAATCCGAATAGATTTTTAACCACAAAGCGATCAGACAAGAAAGCCAGCCGGGTTAATTCAGGTGAGAGGATGATGTCTTTGGAATATCCAAACCGCTGCCCCAGCATCCATGACGTGCTGGCTGTCGAGGTCATCTTTTGGACGGTTTCGACACTGATCGGCATAAAGCCACCATTGAGAACAATCACCACAAAATTCAAGAAAAAACCGGCGAATATTGGCCAAAAACCTGGTTTCTTGATGTTAAGGATCGAAAAGACCAACAACAGGATCAATGAACTTACTAACAAAACTGCCACAATGTTATTTGAGATCAGCCCTCGCGTTTTAGGGGCAAAGAAAGCGAAGTATTGGGGAAGAAAAGCAACCACCACCAATATTGGCAACTTCAGGTCAAAGGCACGATATTGCCTTTTTCCAATCCATGCCCTGCAAAGCCCTGCGATTAAGCCGATCAGGACAGCCGCAACGAGGATCATATTGGAAAGACTATCCACCCACTGAACCGGTGGCTGAAGGAGCACCGGCTGCCAGGACGAACAATACAAGGGTGGCGACCAGCATAATGATGCGGATGTTCCGGGTGATGGCAGAAGAAATGACGACAAGATTGCGGGATAAAGATTTCATGATTTACTCCTTTTTATGTAGTTGTAACGTTCATTATGACAACTACCAGGCTTCAAAACAGGCTTCAAAACAGGCTTCAAATCGCTGTTTTTTGGATTTTTTAAGGTTTCTATGCAAAATCAAAAGCCTTGCCCAAAAACTCAGGTAAGTCCAATCAAACCAACTCCTACAATGTGTTGCAGTTTAATTTACAAAATATTGAATTGTATTCAGCAGTGAAAGTTTATTGTGTTAATTCATCAAACAGTGACACGGTTTGAGGTGTTGGCTCCAACCCCAATTCTTTTTTCAAAACCCTTCGGCATTTTTCAAATTGACGGGTCGCAGCCACCCGGTCTCCTAAGGCAAAAAATGCCTGCATTGCCAAACGGTAAGCTTCTTCACAACACGCATCTTCTTCGATTGCCCTATTGGCATATTGGATTGCCAATTGATACTGTTTGATCTGCAAATAGATATTGATCAAACTGGTAATGCCGTTGATAAACTGCCGATGGTACTGTTCTCTCTGAACGATCGCCCATTCATAATCAATCTTTGGCAGATAAGGCCCCTTATAGTGATTTGCCGCCTGTCGGTAGTGAGTAATTCTGGCATCCAATTGATCAGAATTTTGCGCCAAAGCCAGTTCGTGCAAAAAGACTTCTACGTCATAGTCATATTCTAGAGTCCGATTGAAGCGATAATTATCGTCCTCATAATTAATGCTTTCGCTGCCCAATGCATGACGCAAGCGATAAATTGAGTTCTTAAACCGCACACGCAATGTCTCAGCCGTGGATTCAGGCCAGAATGCGGCGCCAATCTCTTCTTTCGTCACCCCTTCAGGGTGAAGCAGAATAAAATAGAAAATGTCTCTCACGACTTGCGTCTTCCACTCAGAGAGCGCCACTTGGTGATCGCCGATTTTTACCTGGCACTTGCCGAAGACGCGAATCACGAATTTTGGCGAAGTGAACTGAACGGCTTCAGAATGCCTGCGAATGGTTCTCCTTAAAGGAGCCAACCCGTTTTCATATTCACGCAGTCGGTTTACAAATGCTGTCAATGGATCATCGTTCTTTCTATCCCTGCAATAGCCATCCAATAAGTCCAGCGTTTCAAAAGCAGTCTGAATAAATGGATATTGATCGCTGCCCGCACATCTCTCCTCTATCAGTCTCGACAATTCTTGTTCCTGGCCAGCAGAGCGATGCAGCAGCATCTCAGTCAAGGCCAAATAAAACTGGGCACGAACATACTCCAAATGAAACCCACCCTTTGAAAGATATTGGACCAACTCTTTCATGATGCCTCGAGTTTTGGCAAATTCGCCTTTTAGCAAGCTGGAGAGCCCTTGTTCCAATTTGCATAGACTGATCTCGTATTTTGACCCGCCTTTTTGGGCGATCGAAAGAGCTGTGTTCAGTTTTTCCGTGTAAGCTCCCTCGTTGCCGGTCAGACGTTCAACACTCGCATGTGAAAGCGACAAGAACACACGCAGCGCTTGATCATCAACCGATCTGGATGCCTCGCCAGCCAGATCATATGCCCGGCGGGCTTCAGGAAGCGCCCGAATATCACGATAAAGATCACCCAGGCTGGTTAACGAAAACCCTTCAAGCCTGGGATTGATGGCATATCTGGCGTGCGAGATGGCTTTTTCGAATGAAACAGCAGCCTGTTCATACGCCCCTCTCATGTGTTGAATAATTCCCAGATTATTAAGTAAATTCGCCTGCCAGAGCGAATTTTGGGTGCTGTTCCAGTAATCCAGTGAGCTCTGATAAGCCTTTTCGGCTTCATCCAATTCACCCAAGGTTAAATAAACCAATCCCAAATCCAATAGAATTTTGGCAGCGTCCATTTCTTCTGCCATTTCACGATATCTCGCCAGTGAAGCATTTAAAGAATTCTGGGCGTTTTTAAGATCGCCTCCAAGATAAAATGCCAGACCCACAGCACGCAAAGCCTCCGCTTCAAGCTTTTCCATCCTGCCCGAAGTCTGACAGATAATGACAGCTGCCTCAGCATCAGCTTTTTCTTCTTCATAAGACCCGATCAGCCGGAATAATGAACTACGTCTGATTAATGCCCTTGCCAGTTCTTCTTGATCAGCGTGATCTTGCAAACCATTTATCGCCTGATTAAGCATTTGCAGGCTGGTTTTGATATCCCCCTTGAGCATTGCCATCGTGCCTTCAATTGACAACAACTCAGGGCGAGTGTTCCTTAATGATTCTGGTAGTTCTTCAAGCCAAGAAGAAAGCGCAATCAACCTGCCGCCCAGAATCATGGAGGGAGCAGCCCGAAGCACAAGCCCGACCAGTTTTTCAACATCGCCGATCCTTGCCAAAACAGCAAATGCTCTTTCCCACTCCCGGCATTCTTCATAATACTGGGCGATTTCAAGGCTAATCGAGGCACTTTCTTCAGGTCGCTCAGTTTGCATGCAATTTTGCAGAAAGTCACGAAACAGATGATGATATCTCAGGTGCAAAGTCTCATCATCCACCGGAAGTACAAAAAGGTTTTCACGCAAGATGGTTTCAACTTTTTCCTGCCAGTTGTTTTTTTCTATCTGTGGTACTTTCGAAAAAACTCTTTCGCAAAGCGAAGCATCAAATTCCTCAAACAAGGAAGTTCGTTTTAGAAACAGGATCAGATCATCTGGCAGCTGCACCAAAACTTGCTGAGCCAGATATTCATACAAACCAATCCCCGATACCCTGGCCAGCCTGAGCCGGTTGGAAGTTTCTTTCGGAGAAAGCTGCGCGGTTAGTAGCAAGCCGGTAATCCACCCTTCGGTTTGCTCCACCAGGTCGAGCGCGGCTTCTTCAGATAAACTTTGATGATAGTTCACTGAGAAGAGCTGTTTGATTTCTTCAGGAAGAAAAGCCAGTTCTTCAAAACTCAGACCGCCGACTTGAGACCTGGCCACCAGCAGCGTCAGATCAGGAAGGGTCAACAGGGTGCGCGAAGAAATGACCATATGACAGTTCTCAGACATCTCAAGAGTGATGCGATTTAGAAACTCATCAATGGGTTTACAGTCGCGCACAAACTGATAATCATCAAGCACAAAGACAAAATGCTCCGAGATGTTGTCATACACGTCGTTGATAATGGTGGAAATAACCGGATCAAGATTTTGCATGTTCTGATCCAGGTTATTGAGCGCGGCACGGCTGGTTTCGCCAAAAGACGGAAAGGTATTGGAAATGGCAGCGATAAAATGGGCAATAAATCGCTGTGGATCGTTGTCCAGGGCATCAATAGAAAACCAGCAGACCGGAAGCTGCGTATGATAAGCAAAATCAATCAGAAGGGAAGTTTTTCCGTAACCTGCCGGGGCTGCCAGAATTAGCAGCCGAAGGTCCAGCACATTCTCGAGAATTGAAAGCAACCTCGGACGCGACAATAGCTCTGTTCTCCGTCGAGGTATGATGATTTTTGTGCGGACTACAGGAACGGCTAATTTCATTGTCGGTTAGTACTCGCGATTATATGCAACCATTTTACATGTGAAAATCAAACAGCGCAAATGATATTACAAATAAATATCTTAAAGATAGACTTTTTAGCATAGCCAAAGAATCTTAGAATAACCAATCAACAAACCAGGTAAGAAGTTTTTCCACAGAAAAATGGAAGAGTAATATTCACTCCAAGCTCCTTTATAATAAAGTCGGCAACCTGTCACGCTAAATCAGCGAACATATGAACTTTACATACACTCATCCCAGAGGAAAAATGTTTATATTTCTGTCGAAGTTTTTACCCTTGTTTGTTTATCCAATTGGCTTAACGAGTTTAATTCTATTGATCAATCTGCTCTTTTGGAGAAGGAAAAAGTTGTCGAAGATCCTCGTTATCCTGGCTTTTTTTGTACTCTTCATCGGTGGGAACCGTTTTTTGGCAAACACTCTGGCAAAATCGCTTGAATGGCGTTACCCCACATTCGAATCAGGTCAACCCGTTGACCTGATAGTAGTATTAGGAGGTTCAACTGAGCCCAAAATCGACCCGAGACCGATGACCGAGATCGGAGGCGCAGCTGACCGAATCCTCTACGCTGCAAAATTACTCCAAGATTATCCGGACGCGAAAGTGCTGCTGAGTGGAGGTGATATCACTTTTTTGGATCAGGGTACCTCGACCCCTGCCCAAGACATGGCTGACATTCTAAAACTGATGGGCGTGGACGAGTCTTCCATGCTTTTGCAGGACCGTTCACAAAACACCTATGAAGATGCACTTTATAGCTGTGAAATGATTCGGGCTAGCGGTTATCAACATGTGGTACTGGTCACTTCTGCCATGCACATGCCCAGATCGGTGAAATTGTTCGAAAAACAAGGCTGCGAAATCACCGCCGCACCAACCGATTTTGCGATCACAGTGGAATCATGGCACCGGACCTGGCATCCTACATTTGAAGAATTCCTGATCAATTTTGTGCCATCCTATTCAAACGTATCACTTGTCACGAAAGCAATGAAAGAATACATCGGGCTGTGGATGTATGGACTCAAAGGATGGTTATAGGTTTACTTTTCTCGTCTGTCCGCAGAGAATAACCTGCCTCTATTACCAACAAGACTCTCGCTGATTAACGAGAGTCTTGAGATTTATTCGACTGAAAGAATGCAATTTAAGAATTAGACAAACCGCTCTCTGATCTTGGCGCTGGTAAAATCAAGCAGAGTGACCACTATAACAATCAACAACACCACTGTGCCTGCTTTGTGATATTGCAAGCTGCCAAAGAACATATTGAGAGTCATCCCAATGCCGCCACCGCCCGCGAAACCGATGATGGTCGCCATGCGGATGTTAATATCCCATTGATAGATCAAATAAGAGAGGAAAGGCGGCACCACCTGCGGAACGATGGCGTAATTAATCACCTGAAGTTTGCTGGCGCCTGTGGCGCTGATGGCTTCAATGGGACCCGGATCGATACTTTCAATCGCTTCTGAGAATAACTTTCCGATCAAAGCAAATGTAGTGATTCCCAAAGCCATCATACCTGCGAAAGGACCGATGCCCACCCAGTAAACAAAAATTGCAACATAGAGAAGCGCCTCGATGGAGCGCAGAATATTGAAAAGCGAACGCACTAGGTAATAAATCCAAGCAGAAAACTTGCTCTTGCCAGTTAAATTTTTGGCAGCCAAGAAACTGAAGGGTACTGCCACAAGGGCACCCACAGTGGTTGCCAAAAGCGCCTGTAAGACGGTAGTGATCAACTGCTTGGTCACCAACTGCAGAACCTTCGTTGAAAAATCAAAGGTAACAAAATCACTCAGAACACTGCCAAAATTAGCACCCGGATCAAAGAGCTTCTTAAAATCAATCCCGGTGATGGTCCAACAATAAACAAAGGCTGCCAGTCCAAGTAATGTATAGATAATGATTCTAATCTTGCCTGCGATTCCACTGGCTTTCTTGGTGGGCTTGTCTTCCATGATGCGGGCTCGCCATTTGCTGCTCACCAGATCAACCAGAATAATGACCACTGCCACAGCCCAAAGTGCCGCCGCATATTGTTGATAACCGCCTTGACGGATGGTTTCGAGCACAAAAAAGCCAATACCGCCGCCAGCCACAAAGCCGATCACGGTGGCTGAACGCATATTGATATCCCAGCGCAAAAGAGTGTATGAAAGGAATGATGGAATGATCTGCGGAATAATCGCGAAACGAATGATCTGGAAGAAATTTCCGCCTGTGGCTTCAATAGCTTCGACTGGGCCAGGATCAATATGCTCTATTTCTTCAGAGAAGAGTTTAGCCAGTGCAGCCACAGAATGGACAGTTAAGGCGATCACGCCAGCAAATGAACCCAATCCAACCCAGATAATGATTAACAGCCCCCAGACCACCGTATCCACCGCGCGAACAATATTCAGCAGGGTTCTGAAAACAAAATAGATCGGTTTACCTCCAGGTACACGCCACATGATGTTGCGAGCTGCTAAAAAACTGACCGGAATTGCTAAAATCGTCGAGAAAATTGTTGCCATCAAACCAATGGCGATGGTTTCTATTAATTTGCCTGTCTCAAAACCTTCAATCCGCTGGCCTTGCCGCACTCCCGTGAACCATTTATCCCAAACAGTGGCTGTTCGAATGCCCTGTCTACCGAAAATATCACCAAAATTTTGTGAGAGCTTGATGCTAAGTGTAGGTTCCCCGTTGATTTTGGCTTTCACAAATTCTGTGGCACATCTCCAGTCACAGATTTGATATTCTCCATCTTTAAAGACCTGAAGATAATCAGGGTTAAGCAATTTAGTCGAAACCGCCCTGGCGGCATCAAAACGAGTCACCAAACGGTCCAGCTTTACATCAGTCACCACCCATGCAATTACATAAAGAACAACGCCTGCCATTAAAACCGCAGCAACAACAGAAGAGTGCTTACCACTTGCCAATGCTTGGGCGTCCAGCACATTCCAGAGCCAAAAAAGAATCACCGGAATCCAAAGCCATGATGTAACAAACGACCCTATCGAAATTTTTCCAACCTCAAAAGATTGATATGACCAGTTTACTAAAAAAATAATTATGGCCGATATCACAAAAACAGTTATCCCCCGCCACTTTTTTTTGAGGGATAATTGCCCGGCGCCAGGGATGATGAGAGAAAGTAGTGCACTCACCCATGGATTGTTCTTGGAGTTTTTATTTTCAGTTTGATTTGTCATAAGAAAAATCCAGGTTTTATGGGTTAACTGATCTCAATACGTTCGGCTTCCTGGCCGTAAATCTCCTTAAACTGCTTATCATCAATTTCGCTGGGCAGCCCTTCAAACACCACCACGCCGTCTTTGAGGGCTATCGCTCGCGAAGCGTAACGGTGTACCAAATCAAGGAAGTGTAAGCTGCAAAGAACTGTAATCCCCCGTTCCTTATTTAACATTTCTAGATATTTCAAAATCGAGTGCGCCAAAACCGGATCAAGTGAAGCCACTGGTTCATCTGCCAGAATGATGCGAGGCTCCTGCATCAATGCCCGGGCAATTCCAACCCGTTGTTGCTGACCACCTGATAGTGAATCAGCGCGAACATCGAATTTATCTGAAAGGCCCACCATTTCGAGGCTGGCTTTTGCCATTTCAACATCTTTTTTTGAAAACTGATGGAAAAGACTCGGAAAGGTTGATACGTATCCAAGACGGCCTGAAAGAACATTCGTTGCCACCGATGACCGTTTGACTAAATTAAATTGCTGGAAGATCATGCCAATTTGCCGGCGAATCTTGCGGATTTCTTTTCCCTTGGCTGCAGTGACATCAATGTCGTTCCACAAGATCGAACCAGAAGTAGGTTCGATCAGGCGGTTAATGCAGCGCAACAGGGTTGATTTACCTGATCCGCTCAGCCCAATCACAGCCAGGAACTCGCCTTCTTCAACTTGAAAATTAACGCCTTTGAGGGCTTGTGTTCCATTCGGATAAGTCTTGACAAGGTCTTTGACAATTAGCATGGCAGGCACCTTTTGGTAAATGGATTATTGACTATTATACAGGAAACCAAACAGAAAAAAATACCGGCAGGTCTTTTGACCCACCGGTATTCCAGTGATGAGGGGTAATTATTGTTCGCAGGAACCGACCAGTTCACAGGGTTTCACACCAGCCGCGATCAAAACTTCCAGGAAGGGCTGATAGTATTCCTTGTCAACTTCGATGTAGCCATTGATTGAGTAGAGACTCTTGAGCAAATATTTTCCGCCGTCGTCTTCAGTCATCTTCAGCAAACCTTGAATAATGGCCGCTTTGAAGGATTCATCAAAACCTTCGATGAACTGTACGCCATCATTGGGGATACGTTCGGTTACGAGGAAGGGTTTCACAACCTCAGCGATATCAGGATACGCACCAGCCAGGTTGGTTTTTTCATCGGTAACAATATCAACCCAGGTGATACCGGCATCGCAATCACCGTTGTATACGGCGATAGCCACATTATCATGTGAGCCAGCCATCTGATAAGAAGCCAGGTCAACGTCAGGGTCAACACCAGCCGCAAGCAACATAATTCTCGGAATCACATAACCCGAAGTTGAGTTGGGGTCAACGAAGCAGAAGGTTTTACCCTTCAAATCTTCGAGGGTTGCGATACCAGAATCGGCTTTGGCAATGAACTGACCTTTATAGAACGGCTGCATAGTGCCAGCCAGATCTTTGTCAGGATCAACATCATTGGTTGCGTACTTGCGCACATTTACCAATGAGGGGCCAAGACCATATTTTTCCTTGGCGAGAAGCGCAGAGAAGGTGTTCAAGAAACCAACCTGAGCTTTACCAGCGCCCATGGCTTCAATCGAAGCACCGAAAGAGGTGCCAACTTCGATTTTGAAGGACAAGCCGGTCATCTGATTCAAGCAGTCGGCAATACCCTGTCCGGCAGTGGTGATTTTGCCGGTATCGCCTGATGGAACAAAGGCGATCACGATCGGATTTTCAGGTGAGCCCAAATCTCCAGCAGCAGGAGCCGCGGGAGGATTTTCCATCAACTCACATACCGGTGTGGGGGGGGGTGTGGGGGTTGGGGGAACTTCAGTAGGTTCCGCGGTGGGTGCTTCTGTGGTTGCCACAGGAGCTTCAGTAGGTTCAACAACTGCCGGAGCTTCAGTTGGCACCGGGGTTGCTTTGGCGCAAGCGCTCAATAACAGAGTACTAACAATCAAAACAGATACAAGAGCGAACAAATACTTTTTCACTTCTCTCCTCCTAAGGGTTGAATAGAAAAAAGAATTTGCGTCAACTAACCGTTAACGCAAATTCATCATATAACAATCCAAATCAAAAGGCAACATTAAAGCCCATTAATTTTCTTAAAAATTTTCATCAATCTTCGCTGTAACCACATAAAGCAATTGCCTTGGGGCCGGTATGAACACCCAACACCGGCGAGACGATTCCGATGATCAACTCAACAGGGTTAAACTCAACGCGGATTCTCTCTGCCAATGCTTTGGCTTCTTCCAGGGCGTTATTGTGTAAAACAGCAATGTGCATGGGTTTCCCCTGCTCCAATTTTGAAAAGAAACTATTATATAGTGATTCCAATGCTCTAAGTCGAGTCCGAGAAATATCACCAGGTTCTACCGTTCCTGAATGATGATTGACCCTGATTTGGGGTTTTATCTTCAGTACATTATTTAATAATTTTGCTGCACCTGCAATTCGGCCACCCTTGAATAGGTATGCCAGAGTATCAAGCACAATGTGATAATGCAGTCGAAGCCGTACTGATTCGATTGCAGCCAGCATTTCAGCCAAACTGCCGCCCTTTTCACGGACCCTGGCACAAGCCAGCAGCTGCCACCCCAGGCTCATTGAATTGGATTTTGAATCAACTACATGTACCGGGAGATCAAAATTTTCAGCAGCTGATTTTGCAGATTCGATGGTTCCACTCATGGCGCTGCTGATCAGAACCACGACAATTTCTTCCGCGCCCGCTTCTTTGGCATTCTGATAGGCACGCAAGAAGTCACCCGGCGCCGGTTGAGATGTAGTCGGCTTAACTGCCTCTGTTTCAAGCCGAGTATAAAAAACTTCGGGTTCAATTTCAACGCCATCCAGATAGGTTTGACCGTTCCAAACAATCGTCAAAGGAACAACCCGGATATCATATTTTGCAATCAATTCTTTTGGTAAATCATTGGTACTGTCAGTAATGATCGCGGTTCTAAAAGATGTCATAATCTCTCCATACCTTAAGAGTTTGCCAATTATACAAATTCTGTTTGCGATTGCTATGTGTCATGAGATAGATTTTCCACATTACTGTAGTCAGATTTGTGTTTTACTGATGATTAATAAAAGATTAATGATTATTTACGGTTGTTTAATGGAATAGCATTTTTTTCGATGCTAACATATCTTAAATAGATACAAATAGATACAACTAGAAATATATATGAAGAAGAATAAGGTGATAAAAGCATCTGATGTAGTTGCCAAACCATGGATGATACATAAATGTATTCACCTATTTTTGGTCTTTTTGCTATTAATGCTTTTTGTTTTTTCAGGATGCCAAAAATATCAAACGGTCGTCCCTATAACAGGTATAACATCTCTGAAAGTGGTTATCGATAATAACTACCCTCCATTTTCGTTTCTCGATGAAGATGGCAACCTGCAAGGCATTCTAATAGACCGCTGGCGCTTGTGGGAAAAGAAAACCGGGATAAAAGTAGAAATCACCGGTATGGATTGGGGGCAGGCTCTTCAACGTATGCAATCTGGTGAATTTGACGTGATAGACACAATTTTTGAGACTGACTCGAGGAAGTTGTTCTATGACTTCTCAGAACCATATCAAAATATAGACGTGCCGATCTATTTCAACAATCGCATATCAGGCATTGTAGATGTAAACTCTCTAAAAGGCTTCTCAGTGGCGGTTAAATCAAATGACGCGGCTGTTGAATATCTGCATGATCACGGGATTGATAACTTGGTTGAATATGAAAGCTATGAGGCTATATTAAAAGCTGCCGCCAATAACGAAGTTGTGGTTTTTGTGGTGGATAAACCTCCCGCAGATTATTACCTCTATCTTAACGGAATCGAAAACAAATTCAACAACACCCAACCACTCTATAGTGGAGAATTTCACAGGGCGGTCTTAAAGGGAAATTTTGTACTTCTACAAATCGTTGAAAACGGGTTTGACCAAATTTCTAAAGCTGAATATAAAGCGATTGATCAAAAATGGTACGGCACTTCAGCTGTAACCGATGAGGTGTGGCGTATCATACAAACCATCGGCTTAATCGCTCTGGTTGTTATGCTCGTCTTGATTATGTGGAATTACAGCCTTCAGTCACAGGTAAAAAGAAAAACAAACACCCTGCTTGAAAGTGAGAAAAAATTCCGCCAAATTTTTGAAACTTCGGCAGTGGGCATGACCATCATGAATGCTAATGGCGAATTCACTGCGGCAAATTCAATGATCTTAAAAACCCTGGGCTATTCAGAAGAAGAATACAATAAACTTTCTTTAGAAAGCATCACACATCCCGAAGATAAAAAATCGTTGAAAAAATCTTACCAAGAAATCTGGGGTGGAAGAAAAGATTCCTTCACAGCCGAAAAAAGATTGAAGCACAAAAACGGTCAATATGTTTTTGGTAGAATCACCACCTTTACAATAAAAGATACAAATAACAATCCTCAATTTGCGATAGAAATTTTTGAAGATATCACCGAGAGTAAGTATGACGAACGTTTACGTGATTCCATATTCAAGATCGCGCAAGCCGCCATTGCCGCCTCTTCAACAGATGAATTATTCAAGTTGATCCATGAAATCATCAGCAAGATTATGCCAGTGGATAACTTTTTTATCGGTCTATACGATTCAAAAACCAACCTGCTGCATTTTCCGTTCTTCATTGATCAATATGAAGAGGAAGCCGATCCCATTGAACCGGGTCACGGGCTTTCTGATTACGTCATGCGCCACAGAAAAACCCTCCTGGCTACCGAAGAAGTTTTTGAAAGACTAATGGCTGACGGTGAGGTTGAATTAATCGGTGCCAAACCGGTTGACTGGCTGGGAGTGCCGCTTATCGTAAATGACAAGGCAATTGGCGTTTTAGCCACCCAGAGCTATTCACCCGACGTTCATTTTACCCAGGTGGATGCAAATTTTCTTGAATTTGTCTCAACACAAATTGCCCAGGCAATCGAACTAAAGCGTGCTGAAGAGGCGCAGCATTTAAGTGAAATGCGTTACCGATATTTATTTGAAGACTCACCGGTTTCAATCTGGGAAGAAGATTTTTCTGAAGTAAAGCGATACATCACCAAATTGATGAGCAATGGTGTTAATAACCTGAAACAGTTTTTTGTTGAGAATCCAGAGAAACTCATTCATTGTGTTTCATTAATCAAAGTGGTGGATGTAAATCAGCAAGCCTTGAAGTTGACCCGGGCTAAATCTAAAGAAGAGTTGTTCAAAAATCTTAATAAGATTTTCAGCTTTCATCATGCTCAAGAATTTCTTGAAGAAATACTCAATATCGCTGATGGAATAACTGAATTTGAACGTGAGACCGTAAGTAGAACGATTGATGGAGAAACCATCTTTGTCAGCCAACATTGGACAGCCGTCCAGGGGTATGAAAACGACTTGAGTAAAGTGATCGTTTCTATGTCAGATATCACCCTGAACAAGAAAGCCGAAGCAGAATTGCAAGCCAGTGAAGAAAGATACCGTCATCTTGTTGATAACCTGGGTGAAGGCATTATCCTGATTGACCAAGAGACAAAATTCGTTTTTTGCAACCCCAGTGCAATGAAAACATTTGGCATGACCAAAAACGAAGCAATAAAATACAAACTGGTAAATTTAGTTAACCCAGACCAGTTGGATTATTTTGCCGAACAAATTCGACTGTTGCAGACCCTCGAAACAAATAATTTTGAACTTGAAATCATTCGCCCTGACGGTGAGAGACGCAATATCCAGATTTTTGCACATCCACAATACGAAAAATCCACCAAATTATTTATTGGAATATTCGGTATCGTCCATGACATAACTGAACGGAAAAAAGCAGAAGAAAAACGCATCCGGCGAGCACAATTTGAAGAAATGCTCACCAATATCTCCACCCGGTTTATCAATGTTGATAATGAAGATATCGATAGCGAAATCAACACCGTGCTGAAACACATCGGACAATTTGAAAAAGTAGACCGCACCTATGTATTTCACATCGATCCGCAAAAGCGTACGATGAGCTGCACACACGAATGGTGTAAAGAGGGGGTAACCCCCACCATGCCCGATATGCAAAACCTTCCGGTATATGAATTCCCCTGGTTTATGGAACAAATCACTTGTGACCCATTAATTATTACACGACTGAAAGATATGCCCAAAAACGCGGCCAAAGAAAATGCCATTTTTGAAAAACAAGGAATTAAATCACTGGCGAACTTCCCGATGTGGGTCAATCTTGAATTAATCGGTTTTATCGGCTTTGATACCGTATTTTACGAACACAGCTGGGACCCTGACAACGCCGCAATGATGCAGCAATTTACCAACGTGGTAAGCAACGCCATTGAAAGATCAAGGCTGCTCAAAATCCTGAAGGATCGTGCCATACGGGATGAATTAACTGGTGTGCTGAACCGTCGTGGATTCCTGCAAATCGCCAACACTGAACTTGTTCGCGCCCACCGCTATAATCATCCAGTAGGAATGATCTTGCTTGACATGGATCACCTTAAAAAAGTAAACGATACCTATGGTCATGCGGCAGGTGACCTAGCTCTACAGGAAATTTCAAAACACTGCAAACTAAACATTCGCGAAATTGATGTCTTGGGCCGGTGGGGTGGTGATGAATTTGTTATTCTGCTGCCCGAAAGTGATTTCAACGCCACGATGAATGTTGCGAAAAGGCTTCAACAAAGTATTTGCGATCATTCCATCCAGGTTTCTGGACAAGAGATCAAATTAACCATCAGCGCCGGCGTGGCATTGGCAGAAAAAAACGTGGTTACTATAGATGAATTATTCCGGAATGCTGATGCAGCCCTATACTTGGCAAAGGCCGCTGGCCGCAACCGGATCATGGTCAACGAAACCCGGGAACAAACACACCTGTCATTATAATAATCAAACCATTACATTTATCCCATTTTGTCAGACAACCAGAACGCATTTCTTGAATTGGCATTTTGTTAATGCTATGATTAGTATTGCAACTTTTGAATTCTAAGCCAAACCGTCTGGTTTTTGGCAAAATTCTTTAGCAAGGAGGTAACTGAAAAAAATCCTTTTCACTGATCTCCAGAATTGCACTCTCATTTTGTTCCAAATGAAATGTTTGAAAAATCTTCTTTGGCGTTAACTCCGATTTTTGTTGGAGATCCGCAAATCTAAAGACAGGACATACTATGATTAATCCGCATCCAGGACTACCAGAATTAGAGTATGTAAAACCCACGTCTCTTAAAGAAGCCAGCAAGTTTTTGGCTGATCATGAAGGCGTGGCAAAGCCCTTTTTGGGTGGAACTGACAGTCTGATCAGAATCAGAGATGGTGTTTTGAAGGTTGATTACCTTGTTGACATAAAAGGATTGGAAGGAACCAAAGAATTATCGTATGATCCACAAAAAGGATTGACCATTGGCGCGGCTGTCACCATGAACCAGGTTGCAAGCCACCCAGATGTGATCAAAAATTATCCGAACCTGGCTGAAGCGTCTGGTTCGGTAGCAAGTTATCAATTGCGTAACCGTGCCACCATTATCGGTAACATCTGCAACGCCTCTCCAGCCGGAGACACCATCGGAACCTGTATGATTCTGGGTGGTGTGCTCAAAGTGCATGGTGTTGATGGCACAAAAGAAATCTCATTGAGTAACTTCTTCCTTGCACCTGGCCGAACCGTTCTTAAACCCGGCGATGTGGTAGTTTCCATTCACCTTCCACCACCGCCAAAAGATATGGTCGGAACCTACAAAAAATTGGGCAGAAACATGATCGGCGATCTCTCCATTGTGGGTGTGGCGGTGTTAGGATACCCCTCCAAAGAAACAAAATCAGGATACTGCTTCAGAATTGCTTTGGCATCTGTTGCCCCTGTTCCATTTGAATCACTAAAAGCCGAGGCTATTTTAAGCGGACAAAAGATTACAGATGAAACGCTTGCTGAAGCAGCCGTGGCCGCTATGGACTCTGTAACGCCAATTGATGATGTGCGCGGTTCTGCTCGTTACCGCAAGTTTATGGTTCGCAACTTGACCCGTGAAGCGCTCACAGAAGTCTGGCAAAAACTCGCCAAATAGCTGAAATGCTATTTGAACTTTAAGGAGGTATGAATGACTTCAAAAACCATTACGCTTACCGTCAATGATCTGGTCGAAACGGTAGATATTCCTCATAACATGACCCTGTTACGCATGCTTCGCGAAAAACTCTCGCTAACCGGCACTAAAAATGGTTGCACAGCCGGAGAATGCGGCGCCTGCACCGTGTTGATGAACGGAGAGCCGGTCAATAGTTGTTTGGTTCTGGCAGCCGAATGTGATGGCGCAACAATTGTTACAGTTGAAGGGTTGGCAAAAGAAGGTGTTTTGTCAAAACTTCAAGATGCCATTATTAAGTCTGGTGGCGTTCAATGCGGTTTCTGCACCCCGGGGATGTTAATTTCGGCTACCGCTTTGTTGAATCGCAATCCTCATCCTTCTGATGCAGAGATCCGTGCTGCAATTGTGGGCAACCTTTGCCGCTGCACTGGTTATTTTCGCATCGTTGAGGGCATCAAACAAGCAGCCAAATGAACCTGAAGAACCAATCAGGAAAAGAAAAAGGATAGGAGCCGGAATATGGCAAACGCTAAAACTAAAGAACAAATCTCCAGTCCAGTTGGCGCAAATCTGCCACGTAACGATGTTTACGAAAAGGTGACTGGTTCTGCCGTTTACACCGATGATATTCAATTTGGCAACAAACTTCTTTTCGCTCGCGCCAAAAGAAGCCCTTACCCGCATGCTCTGATCAAAAAACTTGATATCAGCAAGGCAGCCGCTTTGCCCGGTGTCAAAGCTGTTGTAAGCGGAAAAGACTTCCCCGAACGAGTTGGTTTATATCTGAAAGACAAATCTATTTTTGCAATTGATCGTGTGCGCTTCGTCGGTGAACCTGTGGCTGCTGTTGCCGCCGTGAGTGATGAAATCGCAATGAAAGCGGTTGAACTGATCGAAGTTGAATATGAAGAGCTTGAAGCTGTTTTTGACGCTGAATTCGGCGCTTCTGATAAAGCCCCCCTCATCCACCCTGATCTGGGAAAATATGATTGTGTCAACTTCATCTTCCCGAAACCCGGCACAAACATCTCAAACCATTTCAAGATTCGCCATGGCAGCTGCGAAGAAGCATGGAAGCAATGTGAATACATCGTTGAGCGCACATACAAGGTGCCCCACGTACAGCACGTGCCAATCGAAACACACATCAGCATTGCGCTGATGGATGAAAAAGGCAAATTAACTGTATGGGCATCTTCACAATCTCCATTTGCACAACGAAACCTTCTGGCAAAAACCCTGCACATGTCTGAGAGCGACATTCGCGTCATTGCTCCTCTCGTGGGTGGTGGTTTTGGTTCAAAAGCCGGCATCACCATGGAAAACATTGCCGTCGCTTTGGCAACCAAGTGTAAAGGCTGGCCGGTAAAATTCATCCTCACTCGTGAAGAAGAGTTTTACACCAACTTTGTTCGTCAGGGATTAATCACCCACGTCAAGGTTGGTTGTGACAAGAACGGCAAGATTCTTGGTTTGAAAAATGTGATGTATTGGGACGGCGGTGCTTCAACAGAATACGGCACCAATGTAACCCGCGCCGGCGGTTACTCCAGCTCAGGTCCCTATAACATCCCGAATGTCGAAACCGACAGCATCTGCGTCTATACCAATCACCCCATCGGTGGTGCTTACCGCGGATTCGGTATGTCAGAACTGCACACCGGTATTGATCAGGCAATTGATGAACTGGCAGAAAAAGCTGGCTACAATAAAGTCGAATTCCTGAAAAAGAATGCCATCTCTGGAGGCGATACCATCGCAACCGGCATGATCATGCACGATAATGGGATTCAACAATGCATTGACAATGTCGCCAAATCAATCAAATTTAATGAGAAAGAAAAACCCACCTCGCCAGACCGTCTTCGTGGAAAAGGTATTGCTGTCATGTGGAAAGCCCCTGCCATGCCCCCCAACCCTGGTTCTAGTGCCTGGGTTGAGATGGCTGAAGATGGCAACGTCACCGTAGGCCTCGGTGGACAGGAAATTGGGCAAGGAACCTTCACCGCCATGGCTCAAATGGCCGCCGCTGCTTTGGGTGTTCCCTATGAAAAAGTACGTATCGCCGGACCGGTGGATACCCAATACAGCCCCTATGAATGGCAAACAGTCGCCAGCCGCCTCACCTGGAGCATGGGCAATGCCGTTGTAGCAGCAGCTCGAGATGCCCGAAAGCAAATTTTAGATCTCGTCGCAGAAGCCTGGAAGGAAAATATTGACGATCTCGATATCGTTAACGGTGTAGTGGTCTCATATAAAAGCGAACGCGAGACCCCATTAAACAACATCGTCATTTACGGCATGCCGAAAGACAACAACGAAGGTTGGATGGGTGGTCCAATAGTTGGACGCGGCTCATTTATGCCAAAATACGTAACCAACCTGGATGCCGAAACCGGCCAGGGTCCCCGCGCAGTTGTTCACTACACGGTAGGCTGCGAAGGCCTTGATGTAGAAATTGATAAAAACACAGGCAGAATCTATGTGATCAAAGCCGGTGCTTCATTTGATGTAGGCAAAGCCATCAATCCCACATTGGTGAAAGCTCAAATCGAAGGTGGTTTTATTCAAGGGCTCAGTGCTGCAATGTTTGAAGAGATTCTGCTGAAAAAAGGCGTCATGCAGAACCCAAGCTTTGTGGACTACCGCATTCCAACTGCCCCTGATGTTGATTTCGAGCTTGACTCTGATATCGTGGAAGTCCCACAGGATGACGGCCCGTGGGGTGCCCGCGGAGTGGGCGAACACCCAACCGTACCTACCATTGCCGCCTTAGGCAACGCTATCTACGATGCAACCGGAATCCGATTACAAGGGCCTCCATTTACTTCAGAAAAAATCTTCCTGGCCATGATAGAAAAAGGCCTCGTCAAATAATGCGTAAAAAATGCCGGAGCTATCCGGCATTTTTTCATTTTATAAAATAAAAAATCGTCAAATATCATAATAGATCTTTCAGTCAAAGATCAGGAATACAAAGAAATAAATACTATAAAGAAATGTGACAATCAACCATCCAGTATGCTATTTGTATCACTTGAAATGTCTGACATCCAATCGTAAAGTAAAGGTGTCTGCAAAACTACGTTTTTTTATATCTCATGGAGGTAGTAATGGCTCAAGATAAACCAAAAGAAAAGGGCGGTCACGAAGAAGGTATTGAGAAATTAAAAAATCTTCGCGATCAAATGAAATTAGGTGGGGGAGAAAAGAGAATCACCGCCCAGCACGATAAAGGCAAACGAACTGCCCGTGAAAGAATCGAATCGCTGCTCGATAAGGGATCGTTCCAGGAATTAAATGGAATGATTATAAACCGCCACACTGAATTTGGCTTGGATAAAGACAAAGTTATGGGTGACGGCATGGTGGCAGGCTTCGGCAAGATCAACGGCCGAAAAGTTTGTGTCTATGCTCAAGATTTCACAGTAATGGGCGGCTCTTTTGGTGAAGTATGTGGACAAAAAGTTGCCCGCATCATGGACCTCGCTATGGATGCCGGTGTGCCCGTAATCGCCATCAACGACGGTGCCGGCGCCAGAATTCAGGAAGGTGTTTATAGCCTTTGGGCATATGGTGAAGTCTTTTACCGAAACGTACAGGCATCGGGTGTAATCCCCCAGATTAGTGTAATTATGGGACCTTGCGCCGGTGGTGGCGTTTATTCACCAGCAATTACTGACTTTATCATCATGACAAAAGATATCGGCAATATGTACATTACCGGCCCTGAAGTTATTAAGGCAGTCACTCATGAAATCGTTGATACTGAAACATTAGGCGGAGCAGTCACCCACAGCAGCATTTCAGGCGTGGCTCACTTCGTTGGTCAAAACGAAGAAGATACATTCGCGATTGTCAGAAAAATTCTGGAATATATCCCGGATAACAACGCCTCTACACCTGCCATTTTAGCCTCCAGTGATAATCCCTTCCGTGCTGACAAGAAACTCGATACATTGGTTCCAACTGATCCAAACCAAACCTATGATATCGTTGAAGTGATTAATGGTATTGTTGACAAAGGCTCATTCTTTGAAGTTCACGCCAATTTTGCCACCAACGCAGTGGTTGGTTTCGCCCGATTGAACGGCGAAAGTGTCGGCATCGCAGCCAATCAACCTGCCAGCATGGCCGGTGTGTTGGATATCAATGCCTCAGACAAAATTGCCCGCTTCGTGAGATTCTGTGACGCATATAACATCCCGATTATTTCCATCGTTGACACCCCCGGATTCATGCCCGGAACCAACACTGAACACAACGGCATAATCCGTCACGGTGCCAAGATTCTCTACGCATTCTCAGAAGCTTCTGTGCCAAAAATCACAGTGATCACCCGCAAAGCCTATGGCGGTGCCTATATCGTAATGGGCAGCAAACACCTGCGTGCTGACATGGTATTTGCCTGGCCAACCGCAGAAGTAGCCGTTATGGGTGCTGATGGTGCGGTTAACATTCTCCACGGACGTGCTTTAAAAGAGAAAACTCCTGAAGAAGCCAAAGAACTTCGAGCACAGCTGGTTGCTGAATATAAAGAAAACTTCTCCAACCCATATAAAGCTGCCAATGCCGGTTATGTGGATGAAGTGATCATCCCCAGTGAAACCCGCCAAAGATTGATTGCCTCTCTTGAAATGTTGCGAGGAAAACAAACCACTGCTCCAGCCAAGAAACATGGCAACATTCCTCTGTAACCAGAAAGGTGCTGACTATGGATACGAGTACATTAATTTATGCATTAAAGATCTCGGGGATCGGGATCGTTGTCTTGCTGCTGGTTTTGGTTATTTTGGCAGGAATTGTCTCGTTGATGACCAGATTTATTGTTGACAAGCCTGCAAAAGAAAAAAACGTTGTTGAAGAAGTAAAACCAGCCCAGGTTGCTGCTGCCAAAGAAGACAAGAAAGATTTGGCTATGGTTGCGGCAATTGCTCTGGCTGTTTGCCGAGCCCAAACCGAAATGCAGTCAATAGAAACTTCCGTCCCTGCCGGTGAAGTCAACGCATGGAAACAGTTCAATCTTCAGAGACGATTGGCACAATCTTCAAATTTCAGGAGAATAAGATGAAATATCAAATCTCGATCAAAGGTGTCGAATACGACGTTGAGATACAGGGTGATCCGCGTTTGGATGAAGTAGATGTAAAAGTTAATGGTGAAGTATTTACTGTTCAGACTACCGACCTGTCACAACCCGCTGATATTGCTGCCGTTGCCCCCGTCAAAAAAGCAGCTCCTGCAGCTGCCCCTGTTGCTACCGCTGCCCCCGTGGCTTCCGGTCCCGGAACAGTCAAATCACCGCTGCCCGGAACAATCAATGCGGTTAAAGTGAGTGAAGGCCAAAAGGTAAAACAAAACGATGAGCTTTGCGTTGTTGAAGCCATGAAAGCCATGAATGTGATCAGAGCACAACGTGATGGTTCTATTACAAAAATATATGTTACCCCCGGCCAGAACGTCGCCTACGGTGCTCCTCTCATGGATATTGAGTAGGACGAAAGGATACTATCATGGCAGGTTTCGATTTTTCCGGTTTACTCGGAGGTCTCCTGGATATCACCTGGCAGCAATTGATCATGATTGCAATTGCTCTTGTGTTGATCTATCTGGGGATTTTCAAAGATTATGAACCCACATTGTTGATTCCGATCGGTTTCGGCTGTATCTTGGGCAACCTGCCCGTTGCAGCCAATATGATCGGTGAAGAAGGTCTTTTCGGCATTTTATATAAGGCAGGCATTAGCAACGAGCTTTTCCCGCTGCTAATCTTCCTGGGTGTAGGTGCCATGATCGATCTTCGACCACTGCTCAGCCAGCCGATCATGTTCGTGATGGGTGCCCTGGCACATTTAGGCATCTTCGCCACCTTGATTTTGGCACTGTTACTTGGCTTCAACCTGGCTGAATCAACCGCCATCGGTATGATTGGCGCCATTGATGGTCCGACTGTAATTTATGTGAATGGAAAGCTGGGAAGTCTGTTTGAAACCCCAGGCCTGGCCGCAGCAATCGCTGTGACTGCTTACTCATATATGAGTCTTGTTCCTATTATTCAGCCCCCTCTCATGCGCTTGTTCACTACCAAGGCTGAACGTAGTATTCACATGGAATACACCCCCCGTCCGGTTTCCAAGTTGACGGTCATCCTCTTCCCTATAGTGTTGACCCTCATCGCTGGCATTTTCCTGCCCGAAGCTGCGCCGCTTATTGCTACCCTGATGCTCGGCAACCTGCTGCGCGAATCTGAAGTTGTGGAAGGGTTGACTGAAACAGCCAAAACCGCCATTACCAATACTGCCACCATTTTCCTCGGCATTACCATCGGCTCAACCATGCAGGCAGCCCAGTTCTTGAACACCGGCACATTGCGTGTGCTTATTCTTGGACTGGTTGCTTTTGCTTTGAACACAATTGGTGGCTTGCTCTTCGGTAAGCTGGTTTGCGCAATTTCTGGCCGCAAGATCAATCCTTTGGTCGGCGCCGCCGCCATTAGTGCATTTCCGATGAGCGGGCGCCTCGCCCAGAAAGTTGCTCTTGAATCTGACAGCAATAACTTCATCCTCATGCACGCTTTGGGCGCCAATGCTGCCGGTCAGGTGGCATCTGTGCTGGCTGCTGGCATCTTGATTCAAATGGTCTTCCCAATGTTGCTTCACTAGGTTTTACTATGAACCGGATTGTATCCGGTTCATTTTGTAATCGATTTAGAACCTACTTCTAATTGATCTCAAAAGGAGAAAAAAATGAAACTGATTGATCTTACCATCCCTCTCGGAATCGGCACCCCCGCCTGGCCAACTTATGAGCCTTTACAGGTGAAATACTTCAAACGGCTCGCCCCCAATGGCGCAAACGGTCAGTTGCTGACCCACTCCAACCACCTGGGCACCCACCTCGACGGAGAGATCCACTTCTACACCCCAGGCCGCGACATGGCTCAGCTCCCCATGGATTACCTGGTGCATGATGCCGCCATCGTTGATCTGAGCGACGTTTGCGGTGATTATGATGTTTACACCAGCAAGATGATCACCGATCGTGTTGAAGTCAAGGAAGGCGACATTCTCGTTATTCACACCGGTTACCACCACTTTGGTTGGGATCAACCCACCGCCGATGAAATCCGCTACATGGTGAAACATCCGGGTCCTGACCAGGAATTTGCCGACTGGGCAAAGAAGATGAAACTGCGCTGGATCGCCGTTGACTGCGGTTCTGCTGATCATCCCATGAATACCATCATCCGCACCTGGATGCCCCGTCAGGCAAAACAGGCTGAACATGTCTTCAAGAAAAAATTTGGCAAAACCCTTGAAGAATACTTCACCGATGAGAAATATCAGTTGATGCACATTGACCTCTTCCCCAAACAAATCATCCACGCTGAATGTTTCGGCGGTATGATTGACTTGCTCCTCAACCGCCGTTGCCAGGTGGGGTTCTTCCCCTGGCGGTTCGTGGACGGTGAGGCTTCTATTGGCCGTGCCGTGGCGTTTGTTGAAGATGATGAATACGAAAAACTGATGAAGAAAGCTGAAAGCATGCCCAAGACCAAATTCGGCGACGTTTATGATCTGAAACATGTTGAAAGCCTCAACAAGTTAACCAATGCCAATATGGCATAGTTAAATAAATTATTTATCCGTAATAAGGAGACAATATGAAATTCGATCTTCCAGAACAGGTATCACAAGAAAAACTTGAAATTGACGTTCGCGACGTGGAAGCCATGCTCCAGGGTCCAGCCATGAAGCTGCCCCCCTTCGGCGATGCCACGGTCAAACTCAAGGACGGCCGCACCCTGTATATTCGAGAAGCACGCCGTGATGAAGCCCCCAAAATGATGGAATACATGAAACGCATCATGGAAGTGGATCATGACTTCTATGATATCGTAGGTGCTCGCGTTTATTCTGAAATTCTCGGCTGGTACCGCCATCGCCTCAAAGATCCCTATACTCTGGTGGGCTTGGTAGATGGTGTTTGGGCTGGTTTCGCCAACGGCCGTGTGATGAATGAGAAAGTCAACATCAGCCTGCACACCGTTGCCCTTGATCGCGGCGGACGCATTGGCGCAGTCATGTACTATGCCAAGGCTTACTACGCTTTTGAAATGATTAAGAACACCGAATGGTGGGCTACCTACGAATCCTACAACGGCTGGAGCCGCTGGGGTCTCGGTATGGCTCAACCTTCTTACCCGTGGCCAGAAGTGCAGCACGAACTAGGTGGCGCCCGTGTTTACTATGTGACCAAATCCTACTGGGATCAGTTAATCAAGGATTACGTCAAACAAATGGCTGGCGGCGCTGAATTGGACTTCAATGTGCCCGATTCCATTCGCAAAGCCAACGAAAACTTCGTTGTTCCCGAAGGTGTGAACGTCTAGTTTTAAACATCGTAATAAGAATAAAAAAAATCCGGAGGCATAAAACCTCCGGATTTTTTTGATAAAGTTGAGAAGTATAAAAACTTATCAGAATATGAACCGCAGTTATATTCCGCAGTGAAGGTCAGACAGCAACCCCTGATAAGCCTCTTCAAGCAGTTCTGAAGGCTCTGAAAGATCATAAATCGCCTGCCATTGGTCGCACAAGTAAGGAGACATCTTCTCAGCCATCGTGTTCGCCTGACGAGTCAATTCCAGCGCCTTGCTATAATCTCCGGTCATGGCATAACCAAAAATGAAGGGGGTTAACTCTGGCCCAAAATTTGTATTGTAGCCTTTGTTAACGGTCTCGTCATAAAGCACGGTGATTTTCTCCCATTGTTGGAGTTGTTTGGCAAGATCGGCTTTTTCAAAGTAATAACACCAGCCGTGCCCCAGTTCTTCACCAAAGATATCTTCAGGCGGGTACCCATCTGTTTGTTGGTCGGCAATGCGTGACAGATTGGATGCCCCCAACACCTCTCGAGTGACATCCGAAACAAAAGGGTTATTCCGATCATTCTGGTCCAACATCCACAGGCAGGAAGGCGATTGATAATCCCAATAGATCACCAGACTGTCGGTGCTGAGAGTAGAGAACTTTGTGTACCATTTATCTGTATTAAGTTCAATCCCTTGATCTAATTCAAAAAAATTATTTTTGAAATAATGGGAAATTGTGTAAAACCAATAGTCGACGTAGGGATAGTTGTTCTTGGCATTATAAATCGTATTCAACGCATAGGATGTCGGATAAGCACCCATTTTTGGAAATAATTCCTTGTCAGCCAAAAATGCAGTATTTGCTTCAATAGAGGGCGCCCTCCAGACCAATTGATTATAGAATCTGGTTTGATAAATGGTTGACCAACGATAATCATTCATGTTTCGGAAATTTATTCCAGTCGCAAACGCAAAAAACAAGGCAAGAAACGCTAATGATAAATTACCCTTTGATTTGATAAGGGAAATCACCAACCCAACAATAATAATACTAGCTCCAATCATGGAAGCAATTCCGAAACGATCATTCCAGATGCCTGTGGGATCGCTCACACTCCGCCCTAACGACCAACCTGGTGCTGCACCAAAAAGCACTGCAACTGTTCCGAATAAGACAAACCCTGCCTGCCATTTTTTTGAATTTTCAAAGTCAATTTGTTCTCTGTTAACCATAGTCCTAAACACCAATATAGATAGAACAAAGACCATTATGGCTATTCCCCAGGCATAAAGATTAATGGGTAGAGAGAAATCAAAGTATTCTGGTTTAAAGGCATTCGTCCAAATATAAAAAACGATCTGGACAAAATCTTTGATTGCGACTTGCACAAGATCAATTATGGCTTGAAAGGGAGCAGTTTTTAAGTTTTCAAAAAGTATGGGAGATCGAAGAGTTGGTACGTTTATCAAAAACCCACGCCAAATCAGGTAACCAAAATCTGCCACGAACCAAGGCAGCCATCTTAAGATAACTTGTGAAATCTTTTGCTTCTTAGCTATCGATTGTCGGTTGACAAGAACAAAAAGAATAATGGGTCTAAGAAATTCAAGCCCGAGATAATACTCATACGAGATTAAATTGAGAAGATCTATCAATACACCAATCAAGGTAAGAGGAATAAACCATCGCTTATGGCGATAGGATAAAACCATTAATAAAAGTGAGGTTAGAAACAATGTAAAACAAACAAAATGAGATGAGAATGTAATAGAAATCGATTGTTGGGCAAAAAGGGGATAGATGCCAAATAATAATGAAGCGACCGTGATCTCAAATTTGTGATCGGACCAGATTTTTGAGAATACTGACCAACAAAGAATTGAGGTTATCCATCGTAAACCAAACATTATTAAATGCCAAAAAACTGGTTTAGCCCCTAATATTGGAAATAACACATAGTGAATCCACCAGGTAAACCACCTACTATCTGCAATCCAGTAAGACTTAGTCCCCTCAGCCCCTCTGACTATCCAGGAATATAACTGAGGCCAATCATCCAGGAAATACCCCAATTTTGTGACAAGTGGCAAATAATTTATTCCGATAATTAGAAACGAAATGAGGCTAAACTGAAGCAAATTCATTTTCGCAAACCAATCGAAGATGGAAGTAAACAAATCCTTAGCTTTTTCTACAATTTGTTTCATGATAAGACGTCCTATATTATTGAGATTGTTCGATCGGTTTCAATATCTAATTTTATCAGGTGCAAATCGAATAATGTGATTAACAGAGTATCTTCAAGGCTGAATACATCCCCATCACCGTATCCACCCCAGAAGAGTGACCAAACTTCACCAGGGTGAACAATTGATCATCGCTAAGTTTTTTGTCGGCAGTCACCAAAGCATCAATCACATCTAAAAACAATTCCTCCGCCCAACCACGGCAGGCGGCTTGAATGCGGTTGGCTGAAATTTTGGTAGTTCGTTCAAAAGCCATGCTGTTGATACGTTTTGCCAATTCAACAAGAAAATCGGACTGAGGTTCTCCAGCCTGAGTTATTCGGGAATGATAGAGAAAGAACCCGGTCAACCAGTCATCACCGGACGGCGTTAACCCGCCGCCCAGACCAAGAATGGATTGGCTGGCGGTGAGACATGCTGTCATATTTTCTTCCCAGACAACACGGATAAATCGCTCGGCGAGATCAAAAATGCGTTGAGATTCAGTGTTAGTGTCTGCTTCTCTGGAATTTGCGAGAAAAATCCATCCTTTCGATGAATCAATCTCATGTAATCTACTTACGATCTCAGTAATCCGTTCCAATCGTTCAGAAATGCTTGTTTCTACTCTCGTCAACGGCTTTGGCTGCCAGTTCAGCGCAGAACCAAAGTTGATTAACAATTGAGGTTTATTGAGAAGAATTTGCCCATCAGCCAATGTCCATTCGTCTCCGGGTTGAACCAGGTTTAAAACGCTGCCCAACCCTTCAGTCTGGAGGTTGTAAGGGCTCTTGTAATCTGCGGCAGTGAGAAACAAGACATGCTTGTCAGCCATTAAGAAAATCCCGCCCGAAGTCACCCCCGCCACTTTGCCAGATGGATTCTCAGCCAGTATATCACTGGCAAGCCCTCCAATTTGTAAAACAGTCAGGTTTCTCATTCATGCCTTTCTATTTATGCATCAGAGCCATATTGCCTAACACCCCCCACGAGTTAAGAAAGATTTCATTTTCCACATCATACCAGCGGCCGTTGCTCACGTATCGCACGGTTTTTTCATTGTAACCAGTCAAGATCACAACATGCTCATAGGGCGCCACGACGGTGATGTTGCCCGACTTATCGGTATATTCAACCGGTTTGCTGTACTCCATTTTGCCAATCACCCACACAATTACCGGATTGGATTTGGCAATGCTCTCCTTGATCTCTTCGAGGGTATAGCCCTTTCTGCCTTCCACTTCCACGCCAAATTCATTCATCAAGTCAGCCACCGGTCCGGCATGTACACCGTAAGAATATGGCGGAATCTGCCCCCACTTTCCTTCCACATCGCCCACAAACCCCAAATCCGGATTGTCAGAAAGCGGAAGTTTCACCTGAAAATCAAATTCATAGAAACTAACCCCATAATAAGCTGCCAGGTCAACCGCTGTACGCGTTTCACAGCCTAAAGAATAATATTGCGCTCCCCCTTTGAAATCGCGGATATAAAACTCTGCGGGGATGGAGGTTGGCGTGGGCGGCAGCGGTATCGCCGTGGGGGGGAATGGTGTTGGTGTGGGTTGGGCAGTTTCAGTAGCCGAGTTCGATGCCTGAATGGTTTGGTTTACGCTGAGAGCAATATCAATGGTTGGAATAACCCCTTCTAAAGAGGATGTCTGTGCCTCTTTCTGATTGTTAACCGCTGCTGCCACCCCCAAAATTACCAGAATGGCAACAATGGCGATGAATAAAAGATTAACCAGACGATGGTTCTTCATCAGACAAGGGGCTCCATATAGCCATTTTTCCAATCATAACCGAAGATGAAAAGGTTGACCAGAAATAAATACACTCCCTTTTCAGAGAGTGTATCAGTGCCGAGACTCGGGATCGGACCGAGGACCCCACAATTTTCAGTCGTGTGCTCTACCAACTGAGCTATCTCGGCAGTGGTTCCAATTCTACCCGGTGACAGGTGGATTGTCAAGAAAATGGTCAATAAAACCTTAAGCGATTCCACAAAAAATTAAGCAGCGGGTAGTTTATCTATCAGAAAAACGCAGCGCTCTGCACCAGCAGACTGGCATTGACATTCACAGATGGGGAAGAATTTTCCGCCCCCAGCCCAGGAACACAATTCCTGCAGCATGCCTGCAAAGAAATTACATTCCAGCCGATTCTGTTTGCCTGTTAACCCGCGTACTGAAACCCGCCAAGCCTGTTCGCTTTCAGAAAGCTCAGCAGTAAGCAAACTCTGACCATTCAATTGGTTAATCATATCTAAAATGGATCGCCTTGTTCGCGTGACAGGCGGCAGCAACCGGTATTCCACCACCTTCCATCCTAACGCAGAGTCGTTTTCTCTCAACCAATAGTGAAAGCCAGCCCTGCCAGCCCTGAGTAATAGACCCGCAGCTTCAGCAAACCCATACCTGCTTAGTATTTCTTCTTTTATCGAAGCCAATGAGGTGGTATCTCTCTGTCTTTGGTTGAAATCATCTCCCATTATTTCATGCAGTCCTTTTTCGATAAAAAGACTGGGCAATAGATAAGATTGGGCTAATGGGATCATGGGTTGAGTTTCTTCCTTAATAATTAAAAATCAGGCTTTTATTGAATCCATCTCTTCGAGGATCGCATACAGTAACTCAAGCAGAACATTCTTGACTTCACTTTTTTTTGTAGCTACACAGGGAAGCAGTTTAATGGCGGGGTCCAATCGCAGTGCCACTCGGATATCCTCCACCGACCAGGCGTTGCTGCAATCCTGTTTGTTTGCGACCACGATATAGGGGGTAGGCGCGTAAGCCCTGAACGTTTCAAGAATGAATCGGGCTTCTTTAAATGTTTCAGGGCGGGTGCTGTCAATCAGCACAATAAACCCCAACATTCCTTCAGACAGAATCTCCCACATGAAATCAAAACGTTTCTGACCTGGTGTGCCAAACAGGAAGAGCACCAGATCATTATCTACGCTGATGCGTCCAAAATCCATGGCAACCGTGGTGGAATTCTTGACCTTTTCAGCTTCTGCGGTGACTTTCTTTTCAGTATTCACCACATCAATTTCGCTAATCGAACGGATGAGCTCCGTTTTGCCAGCGTTGAAAGGACCTGTGACCACTATTTTTACGGTTTGCGTCTGCATGATTTTTCCTGCCTTAAATGGCCTTGATTCGATCAATCACACGATTCACCAAAGACTTTTGCTCAGCCAGGTTTGCCTGAGAAAGACCGCGGCTCATAGACAAATAACCCGGGTTGACTGGCCGCACAAGTTCCACCAGCCCGGCTTGTAGCAGGCTGTAGATCACTCTTCTGATTTGAATCTCGTTTAATTTCGCTGCCGCGGCAATTTGCTTGATACTGTTTCTGGGGTTAACATAAGAGACCACCCGCCATTCTTCTGCATTCAGATTAATACTGCGGATGTTAATCCCCGGTCTTTCTGTAAACTTCAGAGTCATGTCCAAGTTTGGAATCTCACCATTCAAATCCTCCATTTCACGCATCAGACGAGAACCTTCGATGAGAAGGTTTTCCAAATCCAAACGGATGGTGATGCAGTTTTCCGGAGGCATTCCACTAACCTCAAATATAAATTGCCCTTCTTTCCAGGTGAAAAGACTTAAGACCACCTCCCGACAAAAAGAAGCAATCCCTCCAAATATTTGATCCTGGGTTAGAAATCCCGAATTAATCAACTGAATGCCAATTTCCTTTGCGTTCAAATGTTGATACTTCGCTGCAAGTGATGCTGCCTGTGAATTGGGAATGAGTTTCGCCTTGGACATCACGCGAATAATTGACATTGGTTCAGTCCCCGGCATGACAAAAGACAATTTGCCTTCACGAAAATAAAGGGTTACTTGTTGATCAGACTTTTCAATCAAAAGCGCGCCCGACTTTTTTGCCAGGTTGACCAAGTTTAATAAATGTAGAAATGAAAAATCGCAAAGATTGCCTTGTAAGGCCATGAGATCCCTGTGTTGAAACAATTATCAATGAAAATTATACTTTGTCAGACACCTTGAGTCAATTAATTTTCAGTAAAGGAAAAAGCGAATCAGCAGTTCCTTTTCCATGTGTTACAAAATCTTAGTCATAACCCTCTCAAAGAAATACAAGCAGAAAGTCAAACGATTGGGTATAATGCCCTTATTCTAGCTACGGAATCTGCCCATGCCCAATCTGAAGAAGATGCTTCAAGGTTACGATCTCGATTTACTCGGAAGAATTGCATCATTCTGGGGCGTGGATTCTGTCAACCTTGATGCTCACACTCTCGTCAATAATCTTGTTGATAGTATGCAAGATTCTCAAACCCTAAAGGAAGTAATTGATACCCTGCCCCCAAACGCCGGAACCATCTGGGAATCTTTGATTCACAATCCTCAAAAAATCACGTGGGCACAGTTGACCCGAAAGCACGGCGAAGTGCGCGAGTTTGGTGCCGCCAGGCGTGAACGTGAAGCCCCCGAACTGCACCCCACATCGCCCGTGGAAGTTTTATGGTACAGAGGGTTGATCGGCAGAGCTTTTATGAATCTGCCGCCTGAGCCACGTGAATTTGTTTTTATTCCTGATGAATTGCTTCCAGTTTCCGATCATTCTATCCACCCTGCTGCTTTAACAATTCAACCTGACATAATCCCAGAGTCAGAAATCATTCGCAAAGCCCCTGCCGACAGCCGTTTGATTGACCATGTTACCGACTGGCTGGCTGCCCGGCGTATGTTACGTCAATTGCCCGTCGAGGCGTGGAAGATCTGGCGCATCCATGACGCATTTATATCTGGACTGACAACCGAATGCGGCTTGATAAATACCGCAGGCGAACCCTTGCCCGATGCTCTGCCTGCTTTTTTCCAACAAAATCGAAGGGATATTCTAAAACACTGGTTGGATTGCTGGAAGGACAGCACCCTCATCAACGACCTTCGACAATTACCTGGACTGGTCTTTGACGGACAGTGGATAAATGATCCCGTCAAACCTCGAGAGTATTTATTGGAACTTATCACCAGTCTAGCACCTGACACATGGTTCGATCTGAAATCATTTCTGCATGCGGTTAAACGCCAGAACCCTGACTATCAACGCCCTAGTGGCGATTATGATTCATGGTTCATTCGGAAAATAAATAGTGAAGAATATCTGCGCGGCTTTGCACACTGGGATGAAGTAGACGGTGCGCTGCTGCGTTACCTGATTTTGGGCCCGCTGCACTGGTTGGGAATGATTGATCTGGGTGTCACTAGTGGGCAGCCTGCCGCAAGGGTATTTCGGCTCTCAAAACTGCTTAATAACCCTGTCACCACCCAACCGGATGAGTTTTCATTTGAAAAAGAAAAAACCGTAACCGTTTCAAGCGACCTGACCTTTACCGTTCCGCTCTTTGCTTCTCGTACGTTGCGTTATCAGTTGGGACGTTTTTGTGAACTTAAGGCCATTTCTGCTGATTCGACCTGCTATGAAATTACCTCTTCTTCTCTGCAAACCGCACAGGAAGCAGGGTTAAAAGTTTCGCAATTAATTCAACTGCTCGAAAAACAACTGAAATCTCCCTTGCCAAAAAACCTAATTCTAATTGCCAATCGCTGGGAAAAACATGCTCTTGAAAGCACAATGGAAAGCACCACCCTTCTTCGCACCCGCACCCCCGAGATCATGCAGGTGCTTCGCCAAAACCCGCAGGCAGCCAAATTCGTTTTGGAGCTATTGAACCCCACCACGGCGATAATTAATCAAGCGGGCGCGAAAGCCCTCAAGCGAGCCCTGCTTGAGCAAGGCATTCTGAGTCAGATTAATCTGGACGTATAATTAAGACAGCATCCGGCAGTGCAAACACCGGATGAACTCTTCCTCCGAGGTGAACATGAGCAAACGGTTGGACTGGATCCAGAACGAGATCGATGCGCTGAAAGAGGGTGGCCTGTATAACAAAATTCGTACATTGAACTCCCCACAGGGAGCCTGGCTGCAAGTGGATGGTACGCGGGTTCTCAATTTTTGTTCCAATAATTATTTAGGTCTGGCAAACCACCCCCGGCTGGTGGATGCCGCAAAAAATGCACTTGAAAAGTATGGGGTCGGCCCCGGAGCAGTGCGTTCCATCGCCGGAACTATGGACCTGCATCTTGAACTTGAGAAACGTATGGCTCACTTTAAAGGGGTTGAAGCGGCTCTCACTGTCCAATCCGGGTTCAGCGCCAACCTGGCAGCCATCCCGGCTCTGGTGGGCAAGGAAGACGTGCTTTTCACAGATGAACTCAATCACGCCAGCATCATTGACGGCTGCCGGCTTTCAGGGGCGCGTATCGTCAAGTATGCTCACGCCAGCGCTGATGACCTCGACAAAGTGATTCGGGATAACAAAAGCAGCTACCGGCGGGCGTTATGCGTCACCGACGGCGTCTTCAGCATGGATGGAGACCTTGCGCCTCTAGACCAGATTTACGAGATCACCAACCGGCATGACGTGATGCTGATGGTGGATGATGCCCACGGAGAGGGTGTAGTTGGCTGCGGCGGACGTGGCATCGTGGATCATTTCGGCTTACACGGCAAGGTGGATGTTGAGGTTGGTACCTTTTCAAAAGCTTTTGGTGTGATGGGCGGGGTGATTGCCGGAAATGCCGCTATCATTGACTGGCTGCGTCAGCGCGGAAGGCCCTTCCTGTTCTCATCAGCAGCTACCCCTGCCGACGTGGCTGCTTGCATTGCAGCCGTTGACCTGTTGGAATCCTCCACGGAACTGGTGGACCGTTTATGGGAGAATGGCAATTATTTCAAATCCGCCATGAAGTCACTTCGGTTCGATACAGGCCAAAGCGCCACCCCCATCACCCCGGTGATGCTTGGCGAAGCCTCGCTTGCCCAACAGGTCAGCCGTGAGTTATTCGAACTGGGTGTGTTTGCCATGCCGTTGGGCTTTCCCACTGTACCAAAAGGCAAAGCCCGCATCAGGGTTATGATTTCAGCCGCCCACAGCAAATCTGACCTGAACCAGGGAATTGAAGCGTTTACCATGGTTGGAAAAAAGCTGGGCGTGATCTAATAACCAACTATTGGATGTATTATTCTAGTGTGACCCTTCTGATAAATTACACTTTACCGAACACTCCCAATATTAATAAATATCGGGAGTGTTCTCTTTGTGAAATACTATTCAAGCACATCTTTTTTGCATGTTTGGTGTAGTTAATGGTTTGCGTTATTCTGATAAATTGTGAATAATCTCAAAACTCGAAGGATGATTTCTGTCGTTGAGGAGATTAATTGTGAGTTTATTCAAACATACGCCGGCGTTTCCAATTCAAAAAGGGAGCCGCAAGCTTTCGAAGCCAATACTTGAATACAATCGGTGATAAGTGAGATCCCCCATCGCGATAATGCACCCGCAGCATATCTGGCCAACAGCGGTCATCGGCGTTGATCGTTTTGGCGTCGGAATGCAGTCTGAACCTCGCCCAGGTTTCACCCGGCAGATATTGGAAACGGGTAATTGCCGCCAGACGTGTCCAGAGATCGTAGTCCATTGCAAAAAAGAAAGTCGGATCAAGCGGACCAACTTTGCGCCAGTCGTCTGCCCTGAAGAAGGTGCACGGCTGGGGGATGTGGACAAATCCGCGGCGCAGTTTGGGCAGATCGGTTTGGGCGGCATTGAACTTGCCGATCACCCTGCCCTTTTCGTCAATAAACTCGAGATCGCCATAGACCACGCCAATCTCTTTGTGAGTGGTCAAATAATCCACAGCGGCGCCGACCGCCCCGGGTAGATAAACATCATCCGAATTGATCCAGGCAAGGATTTCGCCGTGAGCGTGGCTGAACCCCTTGTTAATGGCATCGGTCTGTCCTTTGTCAGGCTCAGAAACTGCATAAGCCAGCCTGCCTTTATATTTCTCGATCAATTCAGAGGTGTTGTCCTCTGAACCGCCATCAATAAGAATATACTCGATATTCTCATAATCCTGGTTCAAGACCGAGAGCATGGTTTGCTCAAGATATTTTCCCTGGTTATAAGACGGGGTAACGATCGAAACAAGTGGTTTTTTTTCCATCAGCGTCTAGTTAGCCAGGGTGAGCGGGTGTTCCAGGTCAAAGGCGTAATAGGAATCGCCCTGTTCATATGGATAGTGAGCAAACAAGTACGCTTTCAGTTCAGGCTGGTTGTCAAACTCGTTGGGCATAGTTACCAGGAACAGGTTTCTTCCGACAGTTAGTTCCTTAAACAATTGCTCAAACTCGGGGTCGGTGGCTCCTTGCAGGTTCTTAATTAAGTCATCCGCGGAATTGGGCCAGAGTTTAGGGTTGATAAAACCCCAATAATTGATGCGGTAACCGTAATCCTGGGTCAGTGCGATCACTGAGGCGTTGCGGTCAATCTTATTGCCTAAAGTTGTCCAATAGACCTGTTCAGGGCGGTAATCTGAGGCGACCAATGATCCGCGCACCCGCTGCAGGCACAACCCCAGCGAGAAAATCATTACCACCACAACTAATACCTGCCCCACCCAACGGGTATTGAGTTCCTTGATCTTCTCAAAGAACATGGTAAAGACAAAGCCAAAACCAAGAGCCAGAATGGGAATTAACGGCAGATGATAATAATTATGAGTGTAAACATGATAAGTAAAAACAAAACCATATACCAGGTAGCTAAAAAGAAGACTGCCGTAGAAGAACTTGTCTTCCCGTTTGGCAATCAGGAAGAATCCGAACAGACCGATCACAAAAGGGAACTGCCCGACGACGTTTTTAATCATCTTTAGCCAGCCAAGATACCAACTAACGTCCAATAAAAGTTGCGGGAAGAACCGGGCTTCAAAGAGCGAAGTGCCCTGCCCTCCCAGCGTGGCGCTAAGCAGGTTATAGACCACCGCCGGCAGAATAGCCAAGCCTGCCATCATGTAGACTTGCCAGTTCTTGACCCAGTTCTTGAATCCCTTTTGCAGCACCAGCGCCGCAAACGGGATGCCCGTAAAGAAGACCATGGGAGCTTTCACCAGAATGGCAATGCCGGTAAACGCGCCTGCCAGAATGGCATTCTTAAGCGTTCCAGCTTTCACCCAGCAAACCTGGAAATAGAGCGCCCACAACGTAAACATGATCATCATGGGCTCGGGCTGAAAACTGCGGCTGGCATAAACGCCAAAATGATTGAACAGGTAAACAGCCAAAGCGGCGAAAGCGCCATTGGTTGAGGTGAGCTTGCGCGCCATCAAAAACAGCGGAATGCCGCCGATTATCCAGAAAAAGATCGAATAAGCCCGTCCGACAAAGATATTTTCACCGCCGATAATACTGTAGGTGAACGCCACCAGATTCTCAAGGATGGGCGGTTCAAGCGAGGGTTCGGCATTTCCGGCATTGATGCCGTAATCACGAATTCCCTGATCCATGGCGCGTGTGGCGGGGGTATCCATTTGATAATAAATACCCCTGGTCATAATCAGAGAATGGAACTGACGCGTGGCGGCAAAATCCAGAGGCATGTCTGTGAAGTCGATTAATCGAATTCCAATTCCAGCTAAAAGGAAAATGACAAGCAGAATAATAACGGTGATTTTTTTATTTGGAAGAAAAAGTACTCTTTCTTCAGTTGAAGCAGTGACCATGACACACCTCAATACAGATTAGTTCAGCCGGTTGCGGCGATTTTGCAGATAACGTTCTTTGAGTTTTTCCAGCCCAAGCGGCGCGAAAAAGGCATAAACCATGCGATACCATTCCGGTCTGACCGTGGCGGGATTCATCCAAAAAGCCTTCCAGTATGATCGGAAAGCCGCCGGGTAGTCTTTTGCGTCCAGCAGGTAAAAGGCATTTAGGCGTTCGGCGCCAGCCAGAATCCTGCGGCGGTTCTGATTATACAACTCATTCAACCCCGATGTAGATTTCATCCAGTCGACGATGCGCATGGCTTCACGACCGAAATCAGCTGCCAGTGTCAGGTTCTTGCAGTCTTCGTGATAATGCGCCGATGCCCACAATTCGGGCACATAACGCATACCGGCTTGATTCGCCATACGAATCCATAACTGGTGATCGAGCAGCAGGTGATAAGAAAGATCAAGATGACCGGCCTGCTCCAACACACTGCGGCGCATGAACACTCCCGGCTGGCCAATGATCTTGAACGACATCAGATCAGGCAGGCTCCAATCACCGTAAGTGAGCAGATTCAAAACCTTTTCACTCTGATCCACCACGCGAACGTTGCCGAACACAAAACCCACCTGGGGGTTTGCCTGTAAGGCTTTCATTGCGGAAGAAACTGCTCCCGGCTGGTAATAATCATCCGAGTTGATCCAGGCAATAAATTCACCTTTTGCCCTCGCAAGCCCTTTGTTGATGGCTTCAGCCTGACCGGTGTCTTTTTCAGACACCCACCATGCCAGGCGGTTTGTGTATTTTTCAATGATCTGCTTGCTACCATCGTTTGATCCGCCATCAGCCACCAGATACTCGATGTTGGCGTAATCCTGATCGAGCACCGAGAGGATGGTCCGCTCAAGAAAACGGGCTTGATTATAGGAGGGGGTAACGATGGAAACCAGCGGAATCGAGGACATTAGAAAAGAGTGCCGTATTTGACTTTGGGGAAGACGGTTAACTTGCCGCCAACAGTGGCGTCAATGATTTCCCGACCATCCTTGTGATAGGCTTCACGCGCCATGACATAGGCAATTTCAGAGGTCTCGAGATCTGGCAACTGCCAGCGGAACCCCTTGCCGAAATATGCCGGGTTGAAGTGGTTGGGATCGTCCCCGGTGGAAACCACGGTGGTATTGGGGGTTCCCTTGGTGGTGAAGTTGTGATCCACACCAATCAAAACCACCTGCTTGAAGCCCATGTAATAAGCCAACTGCATGGCAACAAAAGTCACCGTAGCGCCCTCCCATAACCTGCCTGAGGCATTCGGGTTGAAACGCGGAAGCAGGTAGGTGGTATAGAGATAATGCAGGTTCTCAGCGGGTTGAATCCACTGTCGCCCCCGCCATGAAACAAAGGTGGGAATGGGCAGCGCGCGAAAATCTTCGGCGCATTGTTCAATGACCAGGTTGTTTACCGACAACAGGCATGAGGTGGTGAAACCCAGGTCTTTAAACGCCAGGTAAAAGCGGTTCATACCGATGGTGAAATCGTTTGAGAGCTTGCTCAAATCAGTATCGCGCAGGCTGGGACCGTTCCCGATGATAAAACAGCGCTCTCCAAGATGGCTGTTGTGAAGCGCCTTGATTTTTCGAATTGATTCTGTGCGCCAGGGATGTAAATAAGCATTCGGCCACTCCCCTGCTGTGGTGAGGGTATCTTTGGTGTTACGCAAGAAATTCAACGCGGGTTCGGGAAGTGTCTTAATAAGCGCTTTTTTCATGATTTTACTCAGTGCTCAACCGGGCTGTCGCACCGCCATCCACCACCAGAGCTTGCCCGGTCATGAAGGAAGATTGATTGCCATCGGCGAGGAAATAGATAGATTGAGCAATTTCTTCTGGGGTGCCGATTCGTCCATTAACGGTTCTGCGGGCAAGGTTATCAAGCCGTTCAGTGATCGAACCGCCAGAATTGACGCCGCGGTCAAAACCGCCACGCAGCATAGGGGTATCCACTGCACCGGGCAGCACCGCGTTGACGCGGATGTTGTTGGGGGCGAACTCGATTGCCATGGCGCGGGTCAGCGCCAGAATTCCGCCCTTGCTGGCAGCATAGGCGGCAATGTTGGCGGAAGTCTGAATCGCGTGAACTGAAGACACATTGACGATGGCACCGCCGCCTGCCGTGCAAAGTAGAGGATGCGCGTATCGTGCTCCAATAAATACCGGCCGCAAATTAGTGGCAATGGTTTGATCCCATTCTTCAACGGTGGTTTCAATAATTGGTTTTGAAACCTGCACCGCGGCATTGTTTACCACGGCGTTCAGCGAACCCGTGAACTGCTTTACTTTGTCATATAAGACTGCAAATTGGCCTGGAACAGAGATATCCGCCTGGATGAACAAGCCGTCCGCCGGAAACCCTTCGCCAAACTCATTGAAATCCACGCCAATCACGGTCCAACCCTGGTCGGCAAACAAACGCACGGCGGCTCTTCCAATGCCTCCGGCACTGCCGGTGATCAATACGATGCGCTTGTAATCTTTCATGGTCATAATGTTACCCTCTCAAAACTATCCTTGAAAAATGGATAAATCAGCAGGATCAATATCCAAGCCAATCAGCAGGTTGCGAATTGTGTTCCAGTGCACATTCTCCCATGCGCTGGGGCTCGAATTTGAATTATGCGGCGCCAGCAACACGTTATCCATCTTTTTCAGCGGGGAGTCCTGCGGTAAAGGTTCTACTTCAAAAACATCCAGGGCAGCACCGCCGATTTTCCTTTTTTGCAGAGCGTCAATTAAGGCTTGTTCGCTGACAATGGGTCCACGAGCGGTATTGATCAGCACTGCGGTAGGTTTTACATAAGAGAGTGTCTTGCTGTTAATCAGGTGCAGTGAGGTGGGGTTGAGATCGCAATTGATGCTGATGAAGTCAGACACCTCTAATAATTCCTTCAATGAGACACTCTTGACGTGATTTTCGATCAAAAAGTCTCTGGCGATAGGTTGGATGTCATTGGCAACAATAGTCATGCCAAATGCTTTTGCCCGGCGGATGACCGCCTTGCCAACATTGCCCACCCCGATCACGCCCAGGGTACATTCCGAGAGCGACCGGCCCGGAATTTTCTTCCAGATCCCGTTTTTTATGGCGCTGTCCATCCAGATATGTTGGCGGGCGAAATTGAGCATGTACCCCAACACACTGTCTGCCACGGGCAGGGTAAAGGCGTTGGTGGTGTTCATTAGCCTGATTCCCAGTTCAGCGCAGGCTTCTTTGTCAATGGAGTCAATGCCTGTGCCCCATTTCGAGACAACTTTCAAACGCGGAAGGCATTCCTTCAAAACTTTACGGGTGTAGCGGTCATCACCGCAAATGGTGCCGTCAAATTTCCCGGCGTAAATTAACAGATCAGACTCTTCCATACGTTCTTCAACAACAGGTGTGATTACGTTAATCGAAAAGTGTTTAAAAACAGGTTCGAAGCGATCCATGAAAGGGATCATGTAAGGTGCGGTCATTAATATGTCAGTCATGTTTTTCCTTAAGTTGAGACTCATCAATTATAACCATCAAATGAGCCCATCCTGAATAGCTATTTCTTGATCACATATTCATAAAGCGTGAAATCTTCATAACCGTGGATGGCGCCGATTTCTTTCAACCGTTTTTTCAGAATGTCACCATATGGGTCGGATTCCAACAACATGTAAGGCTTGCCAAAAACATAGTTCAAGGGAATATTATCGAGGAATTGTGTGGCGATGCCGCTTTTCATGGCTGCGAAATAATCCTTGCTGTTGATCAAGCCGTCCAGGTTGACCACGGTACGGTCCTCAATGAAATAACCGACCAGCCCGCCACCGGTCATGCCGATATTGGCTCCCGGCTCGGTGTAAAACTCCACCTGGCGCGTCTCAGAGAGATAAGCTTCCTCCATCTCGGCGGCAACGGTCGGCGGCGCCAAACGGGTAACGTATTGTTGGTGCTGAATAATTAAGATTGCCGTTACTAACAATGCCAAAATCGGAGAGAATTTGATTCTTGTTTTGTCAAGCAGGCTGCATAAAGCGTCCAACACCAGGCTGCCCATGGCTGTAAGGGTGAGCATTTCTGCCACCCAGTACCATCCACGAGTATGGGTATAACCGGTGGCTTTGTAATAAGTGATGTGAATGAGACAGCCTGCCAACAGGGCGGGGATAAACAGCCGGTGATATTTCTTTGCAAGCCGGTTCTTCTCTGCGCTCATCAACCAGATGAACAAGCCTGTCAACAACAGGAGAAAAACACCAAAGATCCAATCAGGGTTAAGCCCTTGCGCCATTTCAGCTGCACCTTCAGCCGCCTCGTATACTTTGGAGGTGAGCAATGCCCACGGCCCGCTGCCTCCGCTGTTGCCCAACCCCATCACCGCCAGAAAATTGGTCGGGCGGTTATAGACCGTGTTGATCAAAGTGCTCCACCAGTGCTTGATCTGTCCGCTGACGGGTGAAAAGCTGCCAAACACAATCTTGTTGAAAAGCATGTAAGCACCGACCAGCACAGCAATGGGTGCGGCATAAGCCAGTCCGCCCTGCAGCGTAGACTTCCAATTGTTCTTCATCCAACCACCCAGAAGTGCAAGCGGTTTTTGAGCTTCTTTGAAAAGCGTTTTCCTCAATAAAAGATGAACCGCCATCAGCAACACAAACTGGATGGCAGCCGAGATTGCCAGAATCGAAATCGAAAACAGGGGCATTACTCCAACACGGCTTAAAATGAAGAGAATGCCAATAATTACAGCCATTCCTGCCGCAAAGAACAGCGCAATACGCAGCCCATGTTTAAGCCAATTGCCTGACTTTGAATAAGCAAAACACCCGCCTAAGTACAACGCCACCGGGATGACCAGCATCGAGACAAGCAGCATGGGGAAGATGGAGGGAACATTCTGAACCACCGCCTCCCCGCCCAACCGCAAAATCCAGGCGAGAAAAACTGCCAGGTAGCCAGCCATCAGATCGAGAACCAATACCAGCGGAACCCTCTTGATCCTTAACAGGGCAAAAATGCCGACTACACCCACCACAAACAGGTTGTCCAGCCTGGAGAGGATGGTCAGCGCACCGATCAATCCCAGCCAAAACAGCTCTTTTACAGACACCTGATTCTTGTCGAGTCGATCCATGTAGAGAGCCGTTCGTGAAACCAGCAAAACGATGAAAAACGCGCTGACGGCAGATTCCATGCCGTGGGCGATCACCCCATCGAAAATTGCCGGGTAAAGACCCCAGAAGAGCGCGCCAATCCATGCAGCCGAAGAATGCAGATAACGCTTGAGAAAACGGAAGAGAATCAAGACCGTGGCGGCGTTGAAAAGTCCGCTCACCACCACCAGCACCCTCAAGGGCAGCACCAGGTCGAATTTTGAAAGCCAGAACACCCCCAAACATACCACCATCCATAATGGATGAAAACCGTTGGAAAGGTTGATGCTGTCAAAGGTAAATCCGTTGCCAGCCAGAACATTTTGCGCCACCTTGTAATAGAAAAAGGCATCGTCAATGTTGTACCAGTTTAACAGGCTGTTTGCCGGAGTGAGCGCCACATACAGGCTGCCGGCGAAGGCAAGCAACGCCAAAACAACCTGAAGGATAATCTGAAGTTTTTTATTCAAGGATGCCGTCCGCCTAACTGGATTTACGCGCCTGGACCAGCAACTCAACCAGCTTGAAATCGATCTCTTCGTCAATATCCCAGGCTTCATCGGCGCTGATTTCAAACAAATACGGCCGATCACCCAGACGGTTGCGCTTCCGCTCAAGCATCTCGCGGGTGAAGAGATACATGCATGAATTTTCAAGATACATGGGGGGCAAATCCTGAGTTTGCAGCAGGATATTCGGATTGTGATTCACCGCCCTGCCCAGTTCATCCCAGATGCGGGTCTGAAGGCGGGTCACAGAGAACAACGAATCGTAAGCCGGGTAAAGCCCCAGCAGTGTTTGAATCCCTTTCGAAATGGTCGAAGCTTGAAGCAGCGGATTGGTAGAATGGGTCTGCAAGAAGAAATCAGATTCCACCAGGCCGGTATCGTGCATAAGAATTTCATTCATCGGGATGGTGTCCGCGCGCAGTTCTTCAGGGCGCATCACGCATTTTACTGACGGGAATTTCTGATTTATCCCGTCAATAATCTCGTTGCTATCGGTATCCACCAAAATCTGGGTGATTTCAGACACCACCGATAGAGTGGAGAGAATGTGTTCATAAAGCGGACGTCCATCCAGCGGGCGAAAATTTTTGCCCGGCACACGTTGCGAATGATGCCGCATGGGCACCAGAGCGGTAATCGTCTTCTTCAATGCAACCTCCATTTCAAGCGCCTATCCGCCGGTGATTACCGACATCAAAGCCATACGTTCCCCTTCACGGGGGGTTTTTTCCATGATCATGGCCGGGTTGGCAAGATCACCGTCAATCACAAACATGTTGGAACTGAGAAAGCTTTCGCGATCAGGAGCGATTATTAACCCGACCATTGCCGGGTATTTATCTGCAAGCATTTTTACCAGATCACGATATTTGAACCCTTGCGGCACTTCAAAATCAACCGTGCCCGCCTGAGTGATCGATTTGGTGATCCCGGTGAACTCGATTGTAATCTTCACTTCTCAATCCTTCCAGTAGTAGAACCAAACAAACTTATCGCTGAAACATCATTTCGTTTGTAGAAATTATCCCATGCTTTTTCGAATGCTCGTTGGAAGGCTACCTTTGTAAGCAAGCCTTAACTCGTTTCATAGTCAACGACTCAGCGCTTGTGCTTACCACTTCAAACCCAAAATGCTCATACAATTTAATACTCTTATTGCCAACCGAAACACTCAAAGAAACAGGGTTGCGCCCGTAATTCGATGCAAATAAGTGTGACAGCAATTGAGTACCAATTCCGCAGCCTCGATATTCGGGCAATACCGCAATACTCAATTCGGGTGTAGCGTCATTAATATATCCATAACCTCTTTCAGAGAACGTAAACTGCCGCAACCAAACTGCTCCAACCGATTGACCGGTAGTTGCATGGCAAGATAAAAAACCACAATCCCCCTCGCGCCCCCAACCTTGAATATATTTTGCAAGTTCAGGGAGGTAAACCACCTCGCGTGACGGCGCATCTTTTCCTTCTGGAACATGAATCGCTTGATACAGCATTTCCCAAAGAAAAGACTCATCAGTGGATGTGAGAGGTCGAATAGTAGTGTTCATTACCTTACTTCTGACAAGCCATGCCTGCACTTAGCCAGGATATCCTTAATTATACTGAATAGGTTCCACTTTTCTGCCCGGAGTTTCCTCTGAAACAGGGGTTCGCGGATAGTAGAAAGCTTTTTTTAACTGCCAGGTTAAGGGCCCGGATTGCTGGTAACCTAAATAGGTACCGTAAAACTGAAGCCAACGAAAAGTGACCACCCTGCCCAATTCACGCCAAAAACGTTTGGCTTTAATCGCTTCACGCCAATCGCTCAAAACATTCTGTGCAAACAGCTTCATCAAGTCACGCCTGGTGAATTTTTCGAGCGGGTAAATCTGCTTGAATGCCATCCCCTCGCGTTTGTAGCGGTTGAGTATGCCGGCAGTGGATTCATTGTGTACGTGAATGACTTCCGCTTCGGCGACATAATGAATGGAAGAGCCGTTTTCCTGCGCCCACTTCGCCCAGGCGAGGTCTTCCAAACCGGGCAAATTCTCGTCATAAGGATGCGACTGCCACAGGCTGCGCCGGATGGCTGCGTTGGCGTTATTGCAAAATGGAAAAGGTTGTTGAGGCATCGATTTTTCAGGATACCAGTGATGAAATATTTGAAGCTCGGAGAAATGGGTGGTTTCCGATCCGCGCTGTTTGCCGTAGGTAAGTGCCACATTAACTGCTTTGAAGGGCGCCAGCAGGGTTTCGAGCCAGTCAGGGTAAACCGGATAGACATGGGCGCTTGCCATCACCACCAGGTCTGCCTTGGCGTGATCAATGCCAACATTGAGCGCATGCCCGAAAGTAAATTCATGTGGAGCAATATGTACCACCTCCACTGAAAAATCTGCGGTTTCGGCAATGGTGCGGTCAGTTGAGCCCGAATCCACCAGAATGATCTGCACATCTTTGACCGTTTGCTCGGCAATGCCGGTTAACAAACGGCGAATGTGTTTTTCCTCGTTGAAGGCTCGGATGATGATTGAACACACCGGTTTGGCGCTCATTCGTTAAGCAGAAAATCCTTACCCTCAAGGATGCCTTTCGTGATGATTTGAATTGCCTGTGAGTTTTGGGGCTGAAGCGCCTCTGGTTGAAAGTCGCGAAGTGCCACATAGCCTTTCCAAACCTCGTCTTCCTTTATATATTGATCAAAAGGAATTGAGGTAAAAAACAATTGGGCGTACATGAAACGCCGGGCATTTTGCATGAAAGATTCAGGAACTTCGATCTCGTCAGCAGATAGAAACTTTTCCAAAAGTACGTGGTACTCTTCCCTGGTTTGTGGGAAGAAAGTGGTCGGGATCTGGGTGTAACGCGCCTTGCCCGCTGTCAGCACCGGTTTGCCCATCAATGTGGCTTCGAGCCCGATGGTGGAGTTGTAATTCATCACAAAATGAGAACAGTGAATCAGTTCGTAAGAGCTGACAAATTGCTGCGAATCCACAAAAATCACGTTGGGCAGCGTCAACAAGCCATGATTCTTGACCCAGTCTGCCACGCTTTCGCGGCTTTCCTTGCCCTTGCGAGATTCATCCGGGTGGGCTCGGATCACAAACAGCACCTCCGGGTGGTCAAGGATGCTTTGATAAATGCCGTTCAGCCACTGAAACATGTCTGAAAAAATGGTGTTGGCATGCACCTGGCTGGTGTCAAAGATCACGTTGGTAAAAACCGGCACGATCTTTTTGTATTGAGAAACGCGGGCTTCCATGATAGGATCCAGTTTCTGCATTTCAGGCCAAAACTTGATGCCTGCCATGGTGAAATTTCCGCTAAACCGGCGGCTGAGATATTCATCCAGGCGGGCGTTCATTTCTGCGCTCAACTGAAAATCATCCGCGATGCGCATTGGGTAGGCTGTGGCTTCACCTTCGGTGAAAAAGGCTGAAAACGGTTGGATGCCAACCTCATGGGTGATCACCCGAACCCCCCTTGTCAAACAGACCTGTCTGGCTGCTGCCTCCGGGAAGAACATCCCATTAAAGATGACGACTGCCTGCGGATGAACCTGATCCACCAGCTTTTCAAACTGCTGATGAATATTCCAAGCAGACTGGATATAGGCAGACAAAAATGCCCGGGTGGGAAGATCCTCCCGCAAGGTGTAGCGACGCTGCACCCAGCGCAGGGTGTTGACCGCCCAAAAGCCCAGCGGCAGATCATGATATGTAAAAGTAATTAGTTTGGGAACAGATAGATCTTGCAGTTGAAACGCCAGTTCTTCATCCACTTCAAATGTGAACCCGCGCACATCCCCGCCAGCGTAAAGCGCTTCGCTCTGCCGTATGCAAGCTGCGCAGGGCGGCGCCTGGTCAAAGTCGTCGCGGTTGCTGCCCAAGACACAGCGGGACATGCCCGCCTGGCACACGAACTGGATCACCGGAATTCCCTGGGCGCGCAGCCCAAGACTCGCCAGCCTTGAATAAGCCGCGTTCTGGCTGACCCCGCCCAACCGCGTAGAAGCGTTGAAGAAGATCACCGGTACTTGATCAGTCAGGATTGGAGCGTTCTTCTCAACAGTTGAAGACAAACGCATCCAGCGCTGGTTGCCCTTGTGGTGCACCCAACGCTGGTGAATTGCATTCCTGATTCGTGTAACAATTAAAAACGCCAAACCTTATATCCTGCGTAATTTCTTTAAAGACGGAAGTTCGCTGTCGTAGACTTTTTTGACGCCATCGCCGACTGACATTTCGGTGACACGGATATATTTCATCAGTTTTTCGAAACCGCCGGGTTCCACCGAGGCAGCCTGATCAGAACCCCACATGGCGCGGTCAAGGGTGATATGGCGTTCCACCATGCAGGCACCCAGCCCCACCGCAACAGCAGAGGTTACCAACCCGACCTCATGACCGGAGTAACCAATCGGGCAGGTAAAAGTTTGTCGCAAAGTTTCAATCATGCGCAGGTTTAACTCGTTCGGGTCGCATGGATAGGTGCTGGTGGCATGGGTGAGTGCAAGATTTTCCTGCCCGATCAAATTGACAGATTCTTTGATCTGCTCCATGGTCGACATGCCCGTGGAAAGGATCAGCGGTCTGCCGGTGGTGCGCAGATGCTTGAGCAGCTTGTGATCGGTCAATGAGGCAGACGGGATTTTGTAGCAGATGGGATTGTAACGTTCCATGAAATTGACAGCTTCTTCATCCCATACAGAAACAAACCAGTCAATGCCGACCTGCTTGCAATAACGGTCGATTTCGTCGTATTCTTTTTCGCCAAACTCGGTTTTGTAGCGGTATTCCAGGTAGGAAATGTAACCCCAGGGGGTTTCGCGCATCTGTCCGCGTTGCTCGGGGGGTACACAAAGTTCAGGGGTGCGTTTCTGGAATTTCACTGCGTCCACGCCGGCGTGTTTGGCGGCATCGATCAATTTTTTGGCGAGCTCAAGGTCTCCATTGTGGTTAATGCCCGCTTCAGCGATCACGTAAGCGGGGTGGCCATCTCCGACCATTCGGTTGCCAATGCGAATTTCTCGAGTCATTCAAATCTCCTAATTGTGAGAAAGTAATTTACGAAGCTAAAAAGCTCCCGATCAAGTTCATGTCACACTGCTCCGTGCATTTGATGCCGGGGGTGAGATCGAAGTGATCATTGCGGAATTTCTTATATTTCTCGCCGTTCCAAATGTCGTAGAGCGATTCGTTGGCGGCATGGCCCAGGATAATCTCGTTGTTGAAATCTTCCACGCATTCCACAGATTCACCATTGGACTTGATGGTCATACTCGACCAGGGGAACTGGCAGAATTCCAGCCAGTGGATGGATTGGGTCTGATTCTTGTTGTCTTCATACCACTGCTGATCCTGGCTCTTCAAATAGACATACACATCAAGGTCCTTGAAGGCTTCCTGCAGGCGGGCAAATTCATCCTGCTGCCAGGGCTTGTTGAGGTTGATCATGGTGATCACAATAGTGGTCTTGTAATTGCGCTGCGCCTTAAGTTCAAGCAGCTTGAGAATGTTCTTGTAAGATTCGGTAAAGTTGGAAGCCTGACCGCGCACTTCCTTGTGGCGCAGGTCGTCTACACTTTCGATGGAGTATTTCACGTAACCAAGACCGTTCTCAAAGGTCTCGATGGTACGTTCCATGTTGATGTTGGCAGGGTTGCATGAGAAGTAGCTTTCCAACCCACGTTCGGTCATCCATTTGACGTATTGGGGCATATTCTTGTCAAGCAGGGGGTCGCCGTATCCATGCAATACGATTACACGCGGAATCACGTAGAGAAAATAGTGATTCTCGTTCATTTCGTTCTTTTGAATACCGTAATTCTTGGCGCAGAAATCCTCCCAGCGGGCAAGCTGCTCGGCGCTGAAGGGTTTCAACTGGTCAATGACCTTCTTGAAGAGATCGGGTTTCATAGTCTCAATCGGACGGGTCATGATGGTGGTACGCGGACACATTTCGCAGCGCATGTTGCATGCGTTTGTGGTTTCAATGTTATAGATCACCGGTTCTTTTGAGCGGTAAGATTCGAGGGTGTTCACCAGGAACTCGCGCTCCATTTTTTCGCCGCCCATCAGGCGTTTTTTGAGATCGTAAACCTTCATGTAGAATTCAATGTCGAACATGCCAAACTCCTTTTAGAGCCAAATCTTTATCGTTAATTCAGGTTATCTATTGTAACCGAGAGGACAGAATATCACAAAGCTCTCTGACTGCTCCGTGACCGCCATTTAATGAAAGCACCAGGTCGGCACGGCGCAGCACTTCAGGGTGAGAATCCGCTGGGGCAACCGTAAACCCGGCAAGCGGGAAGCACGGCAGGTCGTTGGTATCGTTGCCCATATAAATCACTTCTTCCGGTTTGAGTGACTTATCTTTCATCACCTGGAGCAGCGCAGCTGCCTTGTCGTCAACAGCCTGCATTAACGGAACGTTCATCTTGCGGCAGCGGGCTTCGACTACTTTGTTGCGTTCTTTTGAGATCACCAGGCATTCTACGCCGGTCTTTTCGCGCATCAGGTTCAAGCCCAGGCTGTCGCTTCGGTTGGCTGCCACCATTTCTTCACCCCGGTCGTTGACCCACACCCGGTTATCCGTCAGCACGCCGTCAAAATCCATCACCAACAGGGACACTTTTTGGGGGAAGGGCCTGCGCAGTTTGGCGGGGTCAACCATTTCAAGACCGCCTTCACGCACCAGTCGCTCGGCACTCTGCCAGTCGCGCGGGGTATCAATATCCACCGTGAAGCGCGGATCCATGATCAAGGGCATGATCACCCTGCCGCTCATCGAGTCTTGTTCAAGAATCACCCGCGGACGGATGGCGTCAATGTGACCGATCTGCCAGAATGCTTTGGGCAACTGCTGGCGGGGGGCATTGTAGGCTTCAGGGATGCCCTCCACGCCGATCAACGGATTCATGTGCCCATCAGATGGGTCAATCAGCCACATCTTGTAGGGGCACTGGTCTGCTTCAACCACACCACGCACAGAATCCGCTTCAGGGTGGGCAAGCAACAGGTTGACGGCATCATCCACGCAGTTGAGCGGACGTACCGGTGAGGTCGGCCTTAACTGCACCACTACATCTGGTACGTACCCTTCATTTTCTTTGAGCCAGCGCAGAGCATGTTGAAAAACAGGCAAGTCGGTGGTGTTGTCGCGGGCGAACTCTTCAGGGCGCAGAAAAGGCGTCTCCGCCCCGCAAGCCCGGGCAACCGCCGCGATCTCTTCATCATCGGTGGACACAATCGTGCGCGTGACCGTTTTGGCATTCAAGCCTGCCGAGATGCTGTAAGCGATGAGAGGATGACCGGCGAAGTCGCGAATGTTCTTGCGCGGAATGCCCTTTGAGCCTCCCCTTGCCGGAATAATTGCCAACACTTCAGGTTTCTTTACCATGCCGTCCACCCTCCATCCACCACCAGGTTGGCACCCGTCATGTAAGAAGATGCCTCCGAGGCGAGGAATAAAATTGCACCGTTCATTTCATCCCGCTTCGCCATCCTGCCAAGAATGACACGAGAGGAATAATTTTTGACAAATTGTTCTTCATGACCGTTCTCCACGCCGCCGGGGCTGAGCGCATTGATGCGGATGCCCGTGCCTGCATAGTAGGCTGCTAGGTAGCGTGTGAAGCCTAAAATCCCAGCTTTGGTAACCGAATAGAAAACGGGTTTGTAGGTGCGCTGCTTGCCGGTGCCCTCATAAACACGCTGATCAGGTCCGACCAGACCGTAAGTGGAACAAATATTGATGATTGAACCGGAATTCTGCTTCACCATCTGCCGGGCAGCCGCCTGCGACGCCAAAAAGGAACCGGTCAGGTTGACAGACAAACCATCCTGCCAGAGATCAAGTGGATAGTTCTCGAATGCATTGTCATAAAACTGGGGATGCTCCGGGTCAAACTTGGGATCAAGAGCCGCGCTGTTGACCAGCACTTCCAGTGAACCGGTTTGCCTGACGATTCCGTTCACCAGGCTCGCAACGGATGCCGGGTCGGTAACATTGACCACCGCACCGTTGATTTTCCCCTCGAGAGCGGAAAGATCCTGCAAGGCGCGATCCACCAGTTCCGAGCTGCGGTCAGCAAGGGTAACGACAGCGCCGGCTTCCGCCAGGGTGCGGCAAAATTCCTTGCCCAGCAGACCGGCTCCGCCGGTCACCAGGGCAGTTTTGCCCGCCATCGAAAACTTGTCCATTATTGATGTCATGATCCTGACTCCAAACTACCTGTAATTGATACTTTTTGTCCTTCGCCAGCAGAGCGATACACCGCGTCTGCCATTTTTAAAGCTGCCAGACCGTCCTCCAGGGTGCAGACCGGCTGTTCTTCACCTTTCGCAACGGCAATAAAATGGTGCATCTCTTCGATGAAGAGGTAATTTCGTTCAAACCCTGCCGGAAGGCTGCCCTCCTGCCAGGTGTTGGTTTCGGAATCAAACAAGCGCGCCATCCCGCTGGCATTATCCCATTCAATGGTACCCTTGGAACCCACGATCTTCAAGGTATGTTCCGGCGGGCGTTGGACGTAATCCAGATGGGTCGAGCTCAATACGCCGTTGGCAAAACGGATGCCAATCTCGGCGGTGTCTTCCACCTCCAGATCAAGCCCACCCTGAGAAGCCGTGTACGCCCACAGGTCAAGCGCACCGCCGAAGAACCAGCGCTGATAATCAAGCGGATGGCTGAGGGTGTGCACCACCCCGCCTCCCAGGTCAGCCCGGGCGCTGTACCCTTTGCGGTAATCCTCCCAGGGGTGCCAGCCGGGAAGGTACTCTCCCCAATGCACCCGGCAGGAAACCGGCGCGCCGATATTGCCCGAGTCAATCCATTCCTTGATCTGTCGAAGACCGGGGTGAAATCGGAACTGAAACCCGACCAGCATTTTCGCACTACCTTGCTGTAGCGCGGTTTTTAACTCGTCAATTCTTTCAAGGTTGTGCGAAACAGGCTTTTCCATCAGGATGGCACAGCCAGCTTCAGCAGCCGGGATGGCGACATCCAGGTGCAGTGCAGTCGGGTTGGAAATCACCACCGCGTCCGGTTTGTGCGTTAGGGCGGCAGTAATATCCGTTTCAACCGGGATGCCCTTGATCTCGTCATCGGGTAAGGTGGATCGATTGGAACGCAGCAACACAAAATCCGTTTCGCCTAAGAGGCGCAGATTGTTGAGATGTCGTCTTCCAATGGAGCCAAAACCCGCGATCAGTGTTTTCATGTTTTTCCGTTATGCACTCATTTATAACAGCGAGAGAAGATATTCCGCCGTGCGCCAGCCAGCGCTGCCGTCGGTGAAAGTAACTTCATCTTTGATGAACTGGCTGCGCTGAGGAGCGTCCAGGGTTGGGTCAGACAGATAACTGTCGAGATGTTCCTTTAGTTGGGCAGTGTTATAAGCCACCCGTCCGGCATCGGCATTGCGGAAGCGCTGATGGGTAGGCCAATCGCCAATTTTCGACAGTTTCAACGAGAATTTAAACCTCTTGTTCCAGCCGCCGGGGGTATCAATGCAGATGCTTACAATCGGCCGGTCATGGATGGCGGTCTCCACACACATGGTGGAATAAACCGTGGTAAACACATCTGAGTAAGCCATCATGGAGGTTTTTTCAGGCATGTCTTCACCTGAATAATAGCCCAGGTCGCCGCCCAGTGCCACCGGCTCAACCACATGCACATTCGGCAAACGGCGTGCCAGTTCGCGTACCTTTTCGCGCTCATCAATATAGAGCGGCTCATCCATGAAATGGTTGGGATGCAGGCGGATCAGGAGTTGGCTGGGTTCTGAGAGTTTATCTTCAGCCACCAGCTTTGCCAGAGCTTCGATGTTGAGATAATTTGGCGCAAAAGTAATGAAGCTTGACGCGTAGGTGATCAGTTTGCGGTCCTTGACCAGGTTGTGCTGCTTGTAATAATCGTCCTTGGGAACCAGCCATTCCTTGCGGAAGTAACCGTCGTATGAAGGGATGCCGCCGATATTTACTTTGGCAGGGTCCCAATCGGAGCCGTCCACCAGTTCCTGTTTTTGCAGCTCAGACCAGCAGGTGACGAAATCCAGCGGCGCGGCAGGAATGCCGTAGCTGCTGGGGTTGTCCCAGCCCACGATGACAGCACCAGTTTTGATGCCTCGCGCAGCAGATTCACGCAGCAGGTAGCGGTCATGCCGCCAGCCGTAGGTGGCGGATACCACCAGGTCAGGCTGGTATTTTTCAAATAAGTCTTTGTAGATTTCGGGGTTGTAACGCATCTGTTTCTTCACCAGATTCTGACGCTCCCGTTTTGAATTTCGCAGCAGCGCAATGGACATTTTCGCTGCCAATACCCGCAGGCGGGTCATCCCCTGCGCTTCGGTCTCCACCTGCTTGATGTGGCTGTCCATGGCTTCAGTGTTGATGCGGTTTGAAGTGCCCACCCGGCGAATGAAATTCCACCAATACTGCCGAGAGGGATCAACCTCGGAGGCATATTTCTGACAGGCTTTAAAGCGCAGCCCTTCCACTTCCATGCCGGGCATGCCAAAACGTGCCTTGATCTGATCAACCAATCCGTCGTCGGTAAGCACCACCACACGGGTTCCCTTCTCGATCAGGGTTTTTACCAAATCGCTTTGCAGAAAATAGATGATTGCCAGCCCGTGATCGGCACTGATGAAGATCGTTTTTTGCGTTTTTTCCATTAAGCTTTCTTTCGCAGCACCACCAGGTAGCCTACGGGTGCAGGATTAGGTTGTTTTTGATACTGATCAATAAAACCTTTGCGGGTTACTTTTCCAAGACAGTTGATCATGCGCTGGGTGAGCGCCACCATCACCTTGGCAAAAAATTGTTGAATTTTGGGTTGTGAGACAATGGAATACTGCCAGGCATTGCCCAGGCTCTCATTTAATATATACTGCGGGTCATAATATCCCTGCAAACTTTCCACATCCAGGCCGGCTTCAGCCGCCATCTTTTCAATGTAATAAGGCGTGTAGCGGGCAAAGTCAAAGGGTGCCTGGTGAACCTTTAGCAAAAAGGGCACAGTAAAAATCACCATGCCGCCGGGAGCCGCGATGCGGCTGACGGATTTTAACAATCCACGGCTTTCGTAAACATGCTCCAACACATTCATCAGCACCACGGCATCAAAAGCACCGTCCTTGAAGGGGTTGATCTCACCGAGATCAGCCACCAGGTCCACTTCGGGATAGGGCACGATATCAAGAGATGAATAATTACGTCCGCTGAAAATATCGGCAAAATCGCCGTGCCCGGCACCAACATCCAGAATTTTGGCTTCGGCTGGCAGCCCTGAAACGACCTGGTTGAGGAATTTCCAGTTGGATTTACGCCAGGCAGTGCCTTTGTCGGGTCCCCGTTCAACCTTTTCCCAGGGCTCGATGGTCAGGGGCACATCCGTGAACAGCGGAATACCCTGCACGGTTTTGGCAGTAAAGGTACATTTCGTGCAGACCAGTCCAATCCCTTCTTTTTCCAGCAGGCAGGCATGACAGTTGGGACAATCCATCAGGTCAAGAAGTTCTTTTTTCAAGGGTCAATCCTTTTCAGGGCGGTTTTTAAGGTTTCAGCTTTGAGCCGCCGCATCAATGAGTCTTAGCGGTAGTACAAGCCGAAGATCCAGTCGTAAAGACGCATCAACGGCCAGCGGATAATTTTCAGGTTGCGGAGGCGTTTCGACAGTGGCTGCTTTTTGGTCGCTGGAGCAGCCGGTTTGTATTCGGTTAACAGATCATTGCTCATGTTCTGCATGTAGGGTTCGGCAGTCATCAGTCGCAAGTAGCCGGCGTCGTTCATGCGGATGTCGAGCTGCCTGACCTGCCCCATGGCACGGTCCATGTCGAAGGGCAGAAATTCCTTCATCACCTTTTTATAGGCAAGAAACTGGTAGTGAATGGCGCCGATATGCGCCGGAAGGCCGTTATAAGTCACCCGCAGATCTTCATGGGTTTCATAGAGCTTGCGGGTTTCCTCTTCTTCATGACCCAGGCTCATGGTGAACGACCGGAAGGTTTCCCAATCCAGAAAACGTCCGCGTTCCAGGGTTACGCCGGGGGTGTTTTGCGCCCACTCGATGGTTTTGGTCCCATACTCCTCTTTTTGCGCCACCGGCCGTGAAGTCACCATGCCAACGTTGGGGTAGGTCTCGAGCACTTTCAGCGAATTGGAAAGCCAGCCTGGGTAGAAATAGCAGTCATTGTCTGAATATGCGATGATCTCGCCTGGGGCGCCGTCAAGCATGAGATTCCATGCCCCGCCCTTGCCTAAATTCTTCTCTGACAAGATCAAATACTGAATTTTTCCTTCGCGCTGCATCTGCAGCAGGTAATCGGTGACTTCTTTGCAGGAACCATTGTCAAACACCATCAAATCATAAGGCAGGTCAGTGTTCGCCCAAATGCTGCCCAAACAGGCTTGCAGCACCTTGAGCAGGTTGGCATAATATCCGCTCAACATGGGAATGTAGTTGAGAATTGCCACGGTGATGCGTTCCGGTTTGGCAACCGTATTGATCTTTTTTACCGGGTTCTGCCCTTGACGCATGATTACACCTGCCTCTGGTTCTTTCGGGTGAATTTGCCGCGCAGCAAAGCCCAAGCCTTGTGCGGATGAAACAGATAATAAGCCACATCAGCCAGAAAGAATGATTTTAACCGAATCAGCGGGAAGGTTTCAACTTCCCTGAAAAACTTTCTGACACTCCATTTTACCCGTTTGACGGCTCCATTGGTGAAGACAGCGTCGGCATCCAGCAAGGTGAAAATGGTACGCCTTCCACCTGCCAACCGAATATTTTCATCGGTCTCGGGCAGGCGGTAATGCGCCTGTCCGTCTGGTAGATGACTGTAATCGTGATTCTGGTGAATGATTTGAATCTCGCCAGTGGCGTCAATGGTTTTCCAGCCCTGAAAACGGGATTGATAGATCATCCAGTTGTCCCAGCCAGCCCGCCCGATGGCAAAATCGGGAATGGATTGAAAACACTCCCGCGGATAAACAAAATAGTCGCTGCCGGTGGGTTTGTGTAAGGTTCCCTTTTCACGGCACTCCTGCTTCAGCCGCTCCTGCCAGCCTGCCGAAAAATCAAGTTCACGAGTAACTTCGAGGTCATAACGCTGGCCGATCAACAAAAAGCGGTTGACTTGCTTCAAAGCGTTCACAGAAGAAAAGAGGAACTCCGGAAAAAGCAAAATATCCGCGTTGACGTAAGCCAACAGTGGAGAATCATTGTGAATGCGGGCTGTCTCGAACAGCGAACTGATCAGCGGCGTACCGCTGACATTGCGCTTAATCTCCTTGATCTGCTCCACGCCCAACACTCTCGCGGCTTCATCCATGCCCTCTTCATCGCCGAGCAGCAGCACCTTTACCTCTCTGCCCATCTGCAGCCAGGATTGAATGGCATTGCGCTGGATGGTAGCAATGTGCGGATTGGTAAATGGCTTGGGAGCCGTGAAAAGGGTCAACTGAGCCAAATCAGCCGCCCTTCCCGCTGCGTTCATCCACGTCAAACATGGTCTTATGTTTTACGGCTTGGTTAATCGCAGCCAGATCAGGGTTTTTTCTGAACAATTCCAGCACATCCAGCCAGGTAAAATCGTTTCGATTCCCCAGGCGGTGGATCATCTCGCATAATAACGAATAATCTTCGGGGGTATCCAGCGTCCAACGCAGGCTGCCCAAGTCTTCAGTGTAATTCAACTGTACCACCTTGAAACGCCCTGCCACCTCGTAGAGATACGGCAGCACATGTTCGCGGTCTTTCTTTTCTGTGGCTTCCTTCCAGGCTTTCTCAAGCGCCGCGAAGGTGCACACTTCCACATCGAGCCCAATGGGATAGGTGCGTGAGAAAGGCGGCGGCAGGCGGTTGCAGCTAAAATCAGCCTGCTGGCCAATGAGGGCGCTGATGGTCTGGTCGATTAACTCTGGGTCAATGAGGGGGCAATCCCCGGTAAGCCTGACCACCACATCTGCCTTAAATTGTCTGGCAGCCTGATAATAACGGTCCAACACATCGGGCAGACTGCCGCGGAAGACGTCTATCTTTTCAGCCTGACACATTTCCACAATCGGATCATCCGAAGGATCAATGGTGGTGGCAACCACCGCCCGCGTCACCAGTTTGGAGCGTTTAACGCGTTCAACCATACGGCTGAGCGCGGATCGCCCGCCCAGGTCGAGCAGCACCTTGCCCGGCAGCCGCGATGAACTCATACGCGCCTGGATGATGGCAACAATTTCAGTCATTAATAGCCGCCTTTTGCACTGCCAGTTGATAAGCTTCCAGTAGTACATTAAAATTCTTGGTCCAATCCGCGCGGCGTTCAGCCAGAATGCGGTTCTCTTTTTTCATGGCTTCGAGCTGTTGGAGCTGCGACGCAACCAATAACATCTTTTGAGAAGCTTCAACTGCATCGCCATCCTTGAAGAGCCAGCCTTGTTCGCCTTCCCTGATCCACTCCAGGTTGCCGGGGATGTCTGAGACAATCACCGGCAGGCCGCAAGCCAAAGCTTCCATCAGTGAAACGGAAGAGCCGTCGCTGTGCGAAGCGCTCAGGTAAAAATCCGCGCTGCGGTAAAGATCAGGCAGATGCTCAAAGTTGGCAACCCCTCCAAAATAAACTTCTTCCTGAATGCCTAATTCCCGCACCATATCCCGCAGGGTGTCTTCCTGTGATCCTTTGCCATATAACATCAGGCGCAGATCAGGGTTGACCCCGGCGGCAGCAGCAAAGGCTTTCACCAGCACTTCAACGCCGTACAACGATTCAAGGGTGCGGTTGGAGAGGAAAACAATCATCTCCTGCCAGCCCAGCTCTTTGCGAAGATTGGCTGAACCGGATGGAGAAAAGTGGAGCAAATTGACGCCCCACGGAAATTGTTTATATCGGGAAAGATCAAAACCAAGCGAAGCCGCTTTCTGCCCCACGCTGGCGCAGTCGCCCACCAGAACATCGGTGTTTGCCAGTGCAAAACGGGTCACCCGGTGCCATTTTTCATCATGTTCGGCGTTCTCAAGCAGGTCAGATCCCCAAGACATGCTGACCAGTGGATGAAAACCAGACAGGGCAGCCGCGTAAGCCGCCGTCTGAATGGGTCCGGCATGTATCAGATCGGGTTTCACCTCTCCAAGAACCTTGTGGAGACGCTCGACTTGACTCGGCTCGATCTGCCAGGCATTCTTGACATCCATACCTTGCCACTGGATTTCAGTTACCCTGTTCGGCCAGTCACGATGAGGGTTCGGTTCCAGACACAACACGAAAACCTGGTGCTCGGTGTGAGACAAAGCCAGGGTGAACCTCAGATCGTGAGGGGTCTGTGTGCGGGTGAAATAAAGCACTTTCATGGGTGAACCTAATTACTCTCCCAGATCCGTCCAGCGGATTTCTTTGCCAAAAGGCATATCATGCAGCACAATGGTGCCGATTATCTTGCTGATTTGATCGGGTTTGATCGCGCCAATGGTGGCAGGGCGCAGCACGTCAAGATCAGCGCGGCTGAGTTTTTCACCGGCTTTCAGATCGCGGGCAGCCCGTACGCAGCGGCGCTGCACCACGGAGGTATCTTTTTCGTTGCCAGAGATGGTTTTATCCGCGGAGCCTAACGCCCGTTCGAGTTCACGGGTGCGGTCCACCATGTCTTTCCAGGCGGCAGGGGTCATTGAGAAGGGGTGATCGGGACCAACCCGGGTGGTGTCATCGGTAAAGTGTTTTTCGATCACGCGGGCGCCCAAAGTCACTGCCCCCAACACGGTAGCATGTCCGTGGGTGTGGTCTGATAGGCCTACCGTGATGCCGGGGAACATGGTCTGGTAGGTCTGCAAGACCCGCAGGTTGATGTAGTCATAATTGACCGCGCTTGCGGTGTAATTGGTGTTGCATTGCAGCAGCACTACCTGCGGATTGATGGCCAGCAGAGTATGTACTGCTTGTTGTACCTCGCCAATGTTTGCGGCTCCGGATGCAATGATCACGGGTTTGCCTTTTTTGGCGATGTATTCGAGCATCTCCAGCCAATCAATATCACCTGAGCCTATTTTGTGCGCGGGTACGAAGGGGTCGAGATAATCCACCGCCTCGAAATCGTAAGGCGAGGAGAAATAATCAATACCCACCTTGTCGCATTCCTCTTTGAGGACGGGCGTCCAGTCAAATGGGATGGAGGCATCGGAATAAACCTGGAAGACAGATTTCTTCCAGGATGCCTGATGCGAGAGTTGGTCTTTCATGTTGGTGAAACCATAATCCGAGACGATCTTGGGTGCCCTGAAGTTTTGAAATTTTGCAGCATCCGCTCCGGCTTCTTTCGCCATACGGATTAGCATCTTTGCGCGTTCCAGGTCGCCATCGTGATTGGCTGAAATGTCGGCAATGAAATAGGTGGGGTGATCCAGCCCAATGGCGTGTGATCCGATTTTCACCTGCATGAGAACCTCCTTTGTGTGAACAGCAGAAGTTTATACCAGTGTCTTGATCATTTCAGGGAATCCATGCCGGTATTGGTCATGGAATTTTTTCAAACCAGCCTGAAACGGCGTCAAGGGATGCCCCAAAGCTGCTTGAAGTTTATCCGTGCAGAGAGTCAGGTTGGGTGAACGAGCAGCAGTCAACCCACCTTCGTTCACGGAAGTGGCAATGACCAGTTCAGGATCAAACCCGAATTGTTGGGCAAGCGCCACGCCAAAATCATATTTAGACATGGTTTGGGAACCAACACAGTGATAGAGGCCTTTCAATCCTTTTTGAGCGGCTTCGACCAAAATATCCGCCAGGTCAAGGACCATCATCGGGTTGAATTGGATGTCAGTAAAGCCTTTTACCTGTTGTTTTTCCACCAGGTTGTTAACAAAAAATTCAGCCAGGCTGCGCTTTCCGCTGATGCTCCAGCCGTAAAAATTGACCCGCATCACCAGCGCGTTCGGGTTGGCAGCCAGAACTGCATTCTCTCCACGCAGCTTGGTGAGCGCATAAGTGCTAAGCGGATTGGGCAGGTCTTCTTCAGTGTAATTTCCTGCCTCTCCATCAAACACGGCGTCAGTGGAGATGTGAATCATCTTGACCCGGTTGGCTTTGGCTACTTCGGCAATCTGACCTGGAAGTACGCTGTTGACGATTTCGGCTTCAGCGGCATTTTTCTCGCATTCGTCCACATTGGCCATGGCAGCACAGTGCAAAATCACATTGGGACGCTCTTCCTTGACAATGCGCTCCACGGCTCCCGGTTTGGTCAGGTCGCCCTGGCGGATTTTGAAATTAATCCACTTGAGGGGGTTGCGGTAATCCACACCAATGACCTGATGTTCCTTGCCGTCCACCGCGAGGCAGAAGTTCAGTCCCAGCAATCCGCTGGCGCCGGTGACCAGAAAACGGGTCATCCCAATCGCCCTGCCAGATAATCCGCTTCGATGGGAGCAATAATTTTGCCGATTTGTTCAATATTGAGCCATTGGGTATTGTTGTCAGACACATAGCGGAAGCCGTCATCCAATAGTTTGCCTTTGGTTTCCCAATCACGTCCAAACCACATGGCTTCAGCCGGTTGCACCACGTACATATCGTCCAGTTCAACAGTCTGGCGGGCTTCATCTTCAGAAATCAGTACTTCGTGGAGTTTTTCGCCCGGGCGAATGCCGACGATGTTTACTTTGGCTTGCGGGGCAATGGCTTTTGCCAGATCGATTACCTTCATGCTGGGGATCTTGGGCACAAAGACCTCGCCGCCGTGCATGTTTTCAGCCGCGCGGATCACAAAACGCACACCCTGTTCGAGGCTGATCCAGAAGCGGGTCATGCGGTCATCGGTGACGGTAACGGTGCCGTTTTCACGCTGCTTGAGGAAAACCGGCACGACCGATCCACGGCTGCCCACCACGTTGCCGTAACGCACGCAGGCAAAACGCACTTCGCGTCCGCCGGCATAGGCATTGGATTGGACAAAGAGTTTTTCGGCGGCCAGCTTAGTTGCACCGTAAAGATTGACCGGGTTGACCGCCTTATCGGTGCTGAGTGCCACCACGCGTTTGACTCCTGAATTAATGCTGGCATCAATCACGTTGCTGCTGCCCAGAATATTGGTCTTAATGGCTTCCATGGGGTTGTATTCGCAGGCGGGCACCTGTTTGAGTGCCGCGGCGTGAATCACCACATCCACCCCTTCAAAGGCGCGCATGCAGCGTTCCTTGTCGCGGATATCACCCAGAAAATAACGCAGACTCGGATCATCATATCCATTAGCGCGCATCTCATGTTGTTTTAGCTCATCGCGGCTAAACACAATGATCTTGGCGGGGTGATACTCATTTAACATCACGCGGATGAATTTCTTACCGAAAGAACCGGTTCCGCCGGTCACCAAAACAACTTTATTTTGCCAATCCATAGTTTATTCTCGATTCACAGTGGAATTAAGTTTCGAGATCACGATCATCGGGTACTGACCGTTCTCGCCATAATATTCAGGGTCGCGTTCTTCTTGATTATAGAGCCAGCGCAGCCATTGTCTGCCAAACAGCCAGGGTTGGATCACAGAGCGTAAAAAACGCACACTCGCGCTGCGCCAAACCATAATTTTGAAATTAACCCGTCCGGTAAGACGTTCTTTCAACCATTCGGGGGTAATATGCAAGGTAAATGTGCCGGTCGGCTTGGCTGCCGGTTTGGCTGCTTCAGGCTTCTTGTTTTGTTCCGGAAGCTGCACTTCTTTATGCCTGTTCAGGCGTTTCAACACCCCGTTGACCCGATCCATCAGGGCAATCAGCCATTTCATCCGTGCCATCAACAGAGGCGACGTCCAGGCGTTCACCACCACACCAGTGCGTTCGGGTTTCAACACCCGAGCGAAACCAACGTAGGCATCCGGCTGTTCGGCGGGTGGAATGTGATGCAGGGTATGCAGCGAGACCAGGCCGTCAAAAACATCCGACGTAAACGGCAAATTGGTTACGTCTGAAACGACGTACAAGCCCTTGTCGCCAAGGCGGTGCCGGGCTTCTTCAAGCGCCACAATGGAAATATCCAGACAGACGCGGTATTGATAATTTTGTGAATAGGTGAGGTATTCCGGCCATTGCACAGGGCCCGAGCCCGCGTCCAGCAAGTATTTGCCGGCGGGGTTGAGGTGACGGTTGACACGCAGGTGGCACTTGTGAATATATTCCCTTGCGACAGGCCGCAAATCTTCATAACGGGCGTTTTGATAAAACCCGTCGCTTTCCATTTTCCATCCGATTTCGTTGTAGAAGGCGCTGACCTGCTGTTTTACTTCCGTTTCACTGGGTTCAGGGCTCATGAATGCCGTCCGTTGTGATTTTGATGTGTCCAGTCAATGGGTTCGCCCACCAGGTAGCGGAAGGTGTTACCGTATTTCTTCTTGCCCTCTTTGCTGAAAACCTGGGCGATGGTGTTGGCTGAATAATCCTGCCAGAGTTTGACATGCCAGGGGAAAGGCATCGGGAAGGTATAGAAGAAATGATAGGCATACTTCCAGGCAAGCTGAATTTTTTCTTTGGAGAGACGAAACTGAGAGGGATTCTCGAGAATCGAACCCAACAGTTTGAAATACTCTACCCACGAATTGGGATCATAGGTGAATCCGCGGTCGCGGTAATGGGTTTGCCCGGTTACAACCACAGGAAGACCCTGTAAAGCCATTTCGAGCCCAACAGTAGTTGTATAAACCAACCCAACATCAGCAATCGACACCAAATCGTAGGTGTTAATCTTTTCTTCGGGGTGAATGACATGAATATATTCAGGAAGTTGAGGCAAGGTCTGCTTAACCACATCCACCATCGAATATTCGCGTGAGAGTATCTCGCCGGGGTGAATGCGAATAACCAGTTGAATATCAGGCCGGCCTATAAAATAAAGGATGGTGCGGCTGACAAACTCTGCCATAGTCTTGGTGAAGGTCTGCCTGCCCAGGGTGAGGCTGTCGCCCAATACATTGGTTGGCAGCAACACAATTGGCCGGTTATCCAGTTTCAACTGTTCACGAACATTATCGCTGCCCTGAGAAGGCAGATTCTGCCACTTGCGGGTGAAATTCTCGCCCACTTTGGCTTGCTGGCGATTCTCAAACATATTCTGAATTCGTTTGAGTTGATCATTGCTTAATTTGCTATCCTGCTGCACCTTCCACATATCAGAAGTGTCCTGACGCATGATCTCGGCGTTTTGTGCGATCCAGAAAGCTTCACGTTGGTCACTGAATTCATAAGTGGTGACCGGAATTTTAAGATACCGGGCTACCCGGTATAAAATACCAAACTCCTGCACGGTGCCGTTGGGCACAATCACCACATCCGGTTTATTGGCACGCAGGTAAGCCAGCAGAGATTGAGCAGCTTCCTGGTTACGTTTCAACCTGAATTGATAGACAGGCCAGGCGGGGTCAACATCTTCAATCTGCAGTGTATACTGCGTGTCAAACACAGAAACCCGATTGACTTCAGCTTGAAGTTCTTTTGGTAGTGGTGTATAAGGAGCACGATAAGTAACAAAAGAGACGGTTTTCATTACCGGCGAGACCGCGTCCAACACCTTTTGAGCATAAATATTCTGCCGACGGATGTCGAACTTGGTCGAATCGGTAAACCAGTCAAAATAAGGATAGAAACCGAGGGTGACATCATGATTATCAGCTGCCAGCCCTAACGCAGTGATGGTGGCCTGCTCAATCCAATAATGCAAAGCGGCAAAGATGAATACCTTCTTCTTTTCCACCTGAGAAGTTGAACGAACCCGTTTTACCTCTTCCACCGCCTGCGGAAGCGCCTCGTGCAGTGATTTCAATGAAAAACGGGAATGAATGGGGTTTTCTTTTTGCCTGACCAGCCAGTACAATTCTGCGGCAAGGGGAATTCCTCCAAGGAAACGCTTCAGAGTTTCTTTGTTGTCTTTTGCCATAATGGACTCGTGTCTCTTTTTGGAAAGGTAACCATCAGATGCTTACCTGAACTTTTTCAATATTCAACTGTTGAATTATAAACCCCGCCATTCCATCGGTCAAGATTAGCCAATCGGCGGTAAACCCTACGATTTCCCTACGATTGCGCTTCGATTTTCCAATCAAGACGCGGACGGGTGACGCCCTGCCGGGGTTCCACCCAGTGCATACCAGGCGCGCCGGTGGGGTTGACATTGAACACCACGGCGTTTGCATCTTGGAAGTAGCGCTTGACGCGGAAAACGCTGGCATTCACGCCAATCACGAAGCGGCCTTCATTAAGAGTATCCGCTGGGATGACGCATCGGCTGACGTAATGCCCTGCCTTTCTCTCAGAGAATCGAGAGAAAAGTTCGGGTTCATCGGTATCAAAGGAAGTGAACACATAATCACCGCGCACCGTCATCAGATAGACGCCCACGCGAAGACCGGTGATGGGTGCTTTCAATTCATATTCCAGTTCAAGGGTGAGCGGCTCCACCGATCGAATCGAATCCACCACCTGACCCTTGGCATTCTTGACACGCACAGCAATAGGCTTGAATGGATCAGCGTCCGCTGGGATTTCAGAAGCTTCCCAGGTGCGCTCGCCGCCTTTCTCAAAGCCGTGCGACAGGTAATAATCCACAGCTTCCTGGCTCGGGGCACGCATGGTCAGCTTGCCGTGTTCCAGAATGATGCATTCTTTTGTCAGGCGGGTAACAGCAGACATGTTGTGCGAAACAAACAAAACCGTGCGGCCTTCACCAGCCACATCGCTCATCTTGCCCAGGCACTTCTTTTGGAACTCGGCGTCTCCCACTGCCAGCACCTCATCCACAATGAGAATTTCGGGTTCAAGGTGGGCGGAGACTGCAAACGCCAGGCGCATGTACATACCGCTGGAATACCGCTTGACCGGGGTGTCAATGAACTGTTCAATTTCTGAAAAAGCCACGATCTCATCAAACTTCTTGTCGATCTCGCTGCGTTTCATACCCAGGATCGCGCCGTTGAGATAGACATTCTCGCGTCCGCTCAATTCGGGATGAAAACCGGTGCCCACTTCAAGCAGTGATCCAACCCGGCCGTAAATCTCAGCCCGGCCTTCAGTGGGTTCAACCACCCGCGACAGAATCTTCAGCAGGGTGGATTTGCCGGCGCCGTTCTTGCCGATCACACCCATCACCAATCCGCGCTCCACCTCGAATGAGATGTTGCGCAGCGCCCAGAAGCTTTCACTGCCGGTGGGGTGCAGCAGGTTTTTTAATGGAGAGCGCAATGTTTCGGTAATCTTTTCACGCAAGGTCTGATAACGGTTGACCTCGCCGAAAATGTTATATTCCTTGCCTAGATCGTTTACTTTAATCGCCAGATTGCTCATGAAAACATCCTAGATCATGTCCGCGAAAACGCGTTCCATGCGGCGGAAGAAGAAAAGTCCCGACACAAACAAAGCCAGGGCGATGCCCGCCGAAATGGCGATCATCAACGGAGAAATGGATTGCTGGGTACCCAACATCGCCCAACGGAAACCTTCGACCACACCCGCCATCGGGTTGAGCGAGTAGAGCACTCGCCATTTTTCAGGTACCGTGCTAGAGGCATACACCACCGGAGAGATAAACATCCAGATTTGGGTGATAAAGGGCAGCATGTAGTTCACATCACGGTACATCACCAGTAACGCCGAGAACCAAAGCCCCACACCCAAAGCGGTAATGACTGCCAGCAAGATAAAAGCCGGCAGCCAGATCATGTTGATGGTTGGGGTGATGTGATAGAAGAACATCATTCCGATCAGGATCACGAAGGCGATCAAAAAATCCACCAGATTGGCAAACACGGAAGAAAGCGGCACAATGATGCGCGGAAAATAAATCTTTGAGACCATGCTTCCGCTGGTCAGCATTGACCGGGCAGAAACGCTCAACGCCGCAGCAAAGAACTCCCACGGCAACAGTCCAGTGTAAGACCAGACCGGATAGGGCATGCCGTCTGAGGGCAGCTTGGCAAGGTTGCCAAAGAAGATGGTGAAAATCACCATGGTCATGAAGGGTTTAATAATCGCCCACAGCACGCCCAATACGGATTGCTTGTAGCGCACCTTGAGGTCTCGCCAGGTCAGAAAATAGACCAGTTCACGATAGATCCACAGGTCGCGAAGATTAAGATTCACCCAGCCTTTAACCGGCTGAATGACCACTTTTTCAGGTTTTCGATCTACTGCAATTGCATCGGTTTTCATGAATTTTTACTTTTCAGCCTTGACCTTTGCTTCGTACCATTCGATGGTACGGCGAAGCCCTTCTTCAAAATTGACATTGGCTTCAAAACCAAATTCCCGTTTAGCACGTTCCACACTCAACTGGCGGCGCGGCTGCCCGTTGGGCTTGGAGGTATCCCATTTCAGTTCACCCTTGAAGCCGGTAAGCCTGGCGATGAGGGTGACCAAGTCTTTGATGCTGATTTCCATGCCAGAACCCAGGTTGACCGGTTCAGACTTGTTATATTTTTCAGTCGCCAAAAGAATGCCTTCCGCAGCGTCTTCCACAAAAAGAAATTCGCGGGTCGGGCTGCCGTCTCCCCACACTTCAATGAAGGGAGCGTTGGCATTTCGCGCTTCGATGCACTTCTTGATCAAAGCCGGGATGACGTGGGAGCTTTCTGGTCTGAAGTTGTCGCGCGGACCGTAAAGGTTCACCGGCAGCAAAAAGATCGAGTTGAAGCCGTACTGCTGGCGGTAAGCCTGAGACTGAACCAGGAGCATCTTCTTTGCCAGACCGTAAGGTGCGTTTGTCTCTTCAGGATAGCCGTTCCAGATGTTCTCTTCTGCAAACGGCAGCGGGGTGAACTTGGGATAGGCGCAGATGGTGCCCAGCGCCACGAATTTTTCAATCTTGCGCAGGTAAGATTCATGGATGAGCTGCACACCCATCATCAGGTTGTCGTAGAAAAAGTCGGCTGGATGTTCAAGATTGGCGCCAATGCCGCCCACCTGGGCTGCCAGATGGATGATAATGTCAGGCCGGCTGTCATCCAGCATCTTATTGATGCTGTCTTTCTGAACCAGATCGTAATCTTCAATTTTGGGAATGAAGATATCTTTGACGCCGCGCGCGGCCAGCTTTTCTGTTACAAAGGAACCGAGGAACCCCGCCCCGCCGGTAACGCAAACACGCTTGTTCTTCCAAAAGAATTGGTCTGTCATAATGTTCGATGATCCTCCATTTCCACAAATACTTTAAGTCCCACGATCCGCAAGAGCGGACCCTTTCCATCATTGGAAACATGAATTTCCTGCTCAAGGCAGGTCAGGCGGCACACTTCAGCCACATCGCCGCTGCCGTCTATACGCACAGTGTCATACCCGGCAGATTTGACCTCCACCAAGGCGTCAATTACCCGCTCACGTACCAGGCGGTAAAGATTAAACGAATTTTGAATGTAGTCAATGGTTAGCCGGGCGCGCAGCGCCAGCCCCTCGGGAGTAATGATGTATTTCAGTTTGCGCCGCTCCACGCGACTGACCTTGACAAACCCCTTTTCAATCAACCGTTTCAAATGCCAGTTGATGGTGCCCACAGCCACCTCAAGGGTGTTCGCCATGGCCGCCTGAGAGACATCGGGGTCGCTTTCGATTTGTTCAAGGATTACGAGGTCGCGTTCCGTGCAATTTTCGAGGCTCATGCATCTCCAATATTCAACTGTTGAATTATAAAACCCAAAAGGAATATTGGTCAAGATGGGTTATTAACATGAAAATCAACTGATCAGTTAATAAAAACCTTATCCACATAATGTAAGAAAGACAATATAATAGTAACCACTTTCTGTAAAGACATGAGTCATCTTGTATATTAAAACCTACGCCTATCAAGGGTAAAGAATCAACTGCTTAGGGTGGATGAATAACCATTATGATCAAACAAAATATTCACAACTTTCTCACGAGATTTAATCAAATTATTCCAATAAAAACACTCCTCTCGTTCATATTTGGTTGGGTAATACTACTATCCATATATCGTGTTTTTCTTTTTGACAGGGGTTTGGATACACCAATCTGGTTTCCCAGTTCAGTTGTTGAGTTTAATGGCCTGCACTTATCGGGAATTGTTTTTTTTCTTTTATTCTGGCACATTTTAATCCCTGCACTGATCAACCTTGACCGAAGCAATGAATGGTACATTGTTCTAAAATGTTGGTTATTGATTATTTTTGGTAATTTAATCCAGGGATCATATAAACTTGCATTTCTAAAACCTTTTTACGGTGCCGGCAATCAATATTATGACGATTCGTTGAATGTTCCTAACGTATTGGAATGGCTGGCCAGTGTTAATACAAATCAAACGCAGTTATCAATGCACGGCCGTACACACCCCCCATTCGCAATATTGATCCATGATTTTTTTCTCGTAATTTCAGGTTATAAAGTCGAAGCCATTGCCATTGGTTTTGCCATGATTTCTCTATTTTCAATTCCTCTTTTACTAATCATCTTTAAAACTTTAAAATTGGAGCTCGCAAATCGAAAACTGCTGCTTTTATTATTTTCAATACTTCCAGCGGTAAATATCTATAGTATTGTTTGTCTGGACGGTATCATCCTGACTACTTCCACACTTTTTCTTCTTGGCTTGGTTATGCTCAGAATAGAAGGTAAAAATCCTTTACCTGGTATTGTTTTAATCATCGCAGGCACGATTTCAACCAATTTTTTGACCTTTGGAGGTCTTTATTTATTTGGTGTATTGGGAATTATTGCTCTATTCGATTTGTTTAAGAAAAAAAATAAAACAACCTTTTACAGTTTGATCATTAGCATTGTTGTCTTTCTTGGATGTGTTTTGGCATTAAAGTTCTTCTTTAATTATGACCACATAAAAGGATTTCTTACTGCCTCTCATATCGAAAATCCCGATGGCTTTTTACTATTTTCAAATCCATTAATTTACCTGCTTTCCAGGGTTGAAGGAATTAGTGAAATAGCTTTTTACTTGTCGTTCCCTGTATTAGTTTATTTAATTGCGTTAAGAAAGAATTCGCAAAAAAAGTACAGGTGGTTTGAAGATAAATCCAATCTTTTGATTACTGCCGGCGGATTCATGTTAGTGCTAATGCTAATATCCGGTGCTTTTCGAACAGGAGAAACAGCCCGTTGTTGCCTGTTTTTCTATCCTTACTTATTACTTCTACTAACAGACCTAAGAAAAGAGACTTTGCCTTGGTTAGTCATCACTGCGGGTTTACAAACTTCGCTTATGCAACTATTTTGTAATTTCTATTGGTAATTCAAACTGAGGCTTGGGGCTCCAGACTCTCAGATAAAACCATGGTTATACCATTATCACAGTCGCCAATAGCGAAACGATCAATCCGGATTACTCACAAGAAGTCGATTTCAGGCGCCAAAAAAAGCCAGTCAAAACCAGGTTTTATTGTTCCCTTTTGGATTCGAGTTTGCCGGGGCAATCATGATTACCATAAACGAAATAATTACACCTTTGTGGATTGAATCAAAATCCAGCCCGGGATGGATTGCTCGTCCATCAAAATGTTGATTAATCCCACTGTGTTGAGAAGTTTACGATACTGTTCTGCAGAGTGAATTTGCAACCGGTCAGCCCAGGCGGCATCCCTGCCCTGCAAATCAGGGAAACGGTTAACCACCAGAAATAACCCGGCTGGTTTTAGCACCCGATGGACCTCTTTCAAATCATTTTCTAAGTTCGGCCAAAATTGAATCGTTTCGAATGCAGTGACCAGATCAAACTGATTATCTTGAAATGGAATATCTGAGACAGAACCATGCCTGATCTCCACCCGGTTATTTTTTACCAGAGACTGATTGGTCTTTTTTGAAAGTTCCACCATTTCAGCGGAATGATCCACCCCATACACTTTGCCCTGCGGAATTTTATCGGCAAGGAGTCTGATTGCCCGTCCACCTCCGCAACCTATATCAAGGGCAATTGAATTCTGTTGGACAGAAACTGATTCAAGCCCTCGCCTGTAAACACTTTGATGATTTATATTCATCAATCTGCCTACGATTTTTCCTAAAAAGCCTGATGGCTTGCTGCCTTGACTCATCATTTCTTCAGAAAACCCCACATTAACCTCCGTATGCAAAAAGCAGGAATAGAACAACTCCGGAAAAACAAGTACTGATTCAATTGCTCAATACGGGAAGGCTGTTATGAGAGTGGAAAAATCCCGAGCAAAAACAAAAAACAATTAACCAGTTTTTTACGAAATGGTGAAATTGACTCTGATTATAAGTCGTTTCACCAATTCGCTAATCAGATTGCCGCATTGGTTCACTACCCGGTTGAGTGTTCGCCTTTTCAGATGCCAGGGTTCTTCTGACTTCAAGGAATAACAATAAGCAGAAAACAATCTCGACCGCGATCATGAACCCGGCAACATAGCTGGGAGGGAATTTGAGCCCGATGATGAGTACTGCGATGGGAATAAAAACCGATAAAACTGAATAAGTTTTTGACTGGTAGAGCCAGCCGTAGGGCAGCAGGTGAGCGCCAAAGATCATCGCCAATACCATGAGCATTTTCTCGGGAACCGCATTATAGATCCACATGGCGATCAGCAGATAAAGCATCTGGTTCAACGAAAAGAGCACTCCCAACCCGGTCAGGGGATTGTCTTTATTGGTGAAGTCCACGTTGATCAATTTGGAAATCAGGTAAGCCAGCGGCACCAGGGGCGCGGTGAAACAAAAAGTCAGCAGGTTCTTGGTTAAAATGGGCAGCCCGCTTAAGTGGACGACAAGAATGGCAGTCCAGATTACAACGGACGCCAGGATGAAGTGCAGCCCTTTTTTCTGTTGGACGGCGCTGTCTTGCCGCATTTCGAGAAGAGAACGATTCATTAATCATTACCTTTCAGGCATAATTCGATGAGCACTAATTATAAACTTTAAACATGGAAACCGAATGGAATTTTTAGGACGCACTCCCAGCACGCCGTAACCGATTTTTTTGAATGGCAATTATGCCATCGAAACCGGATATTATTAGATACGGCCGGGATCGAACGGAATCCTCCTCGCGCAGCACCCAACGAGCTTGAGGACCAGCGACCAAAATCAATGATATAAACTATGTTGTGGACCCGGCTGGGATCGAATTATACCTCGATGGTACCAACAACCAAATAATCTAAAAAGTGGACCCGGCTGGGATCGAACCAGCGACCAAGCGGTTATGAGCCGCGCGCTCTAACCACTGAGCTACGGGTCC
>CAYXWV010000007.1:0-80585 GCA_964468875.1 uncultured Anaerolinea sp.
CCTGAGCCGTTGGCTCCCAACAGAGTGACCCACTCTCCTCGTTCAATCGTCAAATTGATATCGTTGAGAGCTGGCTGAGCGTCCTCCGGACTGCCCGGATGGCGATAGGTTACATGATCAAAACAGATCAATGGTGTCAAATTTTCTCCGATCGTTTCGGCATCAATATTTGAAATTATAACCCTGCGCAAGAAGTAATTGGTCACCTATCCTCAGGATGGATGTTAGCAAAATATACAGTCAATTGATTAGAGAATCTGTTCTATTGAAACAGAAGGGGAGAATTGCTAAACTATGATCTCAAGGGGCAACACTCCGCTTCTTCAACGACACCTCCTTTTTCTTAATCAATTGAGATTACGTTTACAAATTTCGGGGTAATTCAGTATTTACTTCCTTTTCGCAATTTGGAATACCAATTTACAACAATTAAGAATTTATCATACAGGAGGGAGCATGAAAGTATTCATCCGCGTCATCATTGCCTTCTATCTGGCAGGGTTTGGATATTTCGAGAATTTGGCATCTGTGGAACCTATCCAAGCTGCTGGTACCATATCATTGGATTCGATGGGCATTGCCTATTCACAAAACTTCAACACCCTGGCTATATCCGAAGAATCAGCAACACTCCCAGCGGGATGGGTTATTGCTGAAAGTGGAGGTGAAACCGCCAATAGTCTGTACTTCTCCAATAATGGCTCCCGAAAAAATGGTGACACTTACAGCTATGGCTCAACAAATTCGTCGGATCGTGCGTTGGGAACCCTGCAGACGGATGATCTATCTCCCATATTTGGGGCAGCCTTCACCAATAATACGGGCGGAACCATCAATGCGCTGGAAATTCAATATGCTGGTGAGCGATGGCGCTGCGGAAAAATCAACAGAGTGGATAAACTGATATTCCAATACAGCCTCAACGCGACCTCGTTGCAAAATGGTACCTGGATTGCTGTTGAAGATTTGGTTTTTAAAAATCCGCCTTGCTCTACAGTTGGTTCGAAAGACGGCAACGCCTCAGAAAACCAACTGGTTTTTGAACCTCATATTATTACTGGCCTTGCTTTGGAGCCTGGTACTGATTTTTGGATTCGCTGGGTAGATCACAACTCTACCATCGGAGATGATGACGGCCTGGCTGTGGATGATTTTTCCATAACTCCTAAAGGAATTGATCTGCCCCCTGCCATATTGTTTACCTCTCCAGCACAGAATGAAACGCTCATCGACCTGGATTCAAACATCTCGTTAACTTTTTCAGAGCCGGTCACGCTTTCCTCTGGATGGTTCTCAATCAACTGCTCAAAAAGCGGCTTACACACAGCCGCAATCCAGGGAGGACCTGTTGAATTTACCCTTCTCCCTGACCATGATTTTGATTATGATGAAAACTGTGAGATAACTGTATTCGCAACCAAAGTGACCGACCAGGATGTCTCCGATCCGCCCGACAATTTGGAGACAAATTATGCTTTCGCTTTTTTCACCAAGTCAGAACCTGATGCTACTCCAGCTATATTGAATATTTCGCCAGCAAATGATGCCACCGATATTCCTCTAAATGGCACCATCTCCATCCTCATTTCCGAACCGGTGAGCGTAGCTTATAACTGGGCTGATCTTCAATGTTCAAAAAGCGGAAACCATACATACACAACAAATCAGGAAGAAAACCTCTTCACGCTCGTTCCAGACCAATTGTTTACTTATGATGAAACCTGTACTATCAGATTAAACGCTGAAAAAGTTACTGACCTCGACACGGATGATCCACCCGACAGGATGGCTGCCAATTCCGTTTCTGTCTTTTCAACAATAGAGAATACCGACATCGCCCCAGCTTTGGAGTCTTCCTACCCTTCGAATGGCGATGTCAACATTGATTTGGATAGGTCCATCTCGCTTGTTTTTACCGAACCTGTGAACCTCGATGATGGGTCGGTGGAGATTTCTTGTTCGAGATCGGGAGGACACACCTTCGAACTCAGCGGAGGAACCACAAGTTATCAAATCGACCCAATTCTAAACTTCACCTATGATGAAGACTGCACCTTATTATTAACCGCGGAAAAAATAAAAGACGAAGATATTATTGATCCGCCTGATGAAATGCTTGCCGATCAGGTTATTGCCTTCAGTACGGTTCATCAACCTGACCAGCCACCTTCCATTATCAGCAGTTTGCCTTCCAATCAAGCCGATTCTGTAGCTCTCAACAGCAGCATCCTCTTCGAGTTTAGTGAACCAGTAACTTTGGGTGACAATTGGGCGTCGCTGACCTGCACAACAAGCGGATCTCATCCCTTTGATATCTCAAATGAAGGTCTGGTTTATACACTCAATCCGCAGTCAGATTTTGTAATTAACGAAAGTTGTTTAGTTCACATTTACTCAATGTCTATCAAAGACACGGATGTTGACGACCCCCCAGATGGCATGGATGCTGACATCATCATTGAATTCGATACTATCACACCCGAAGATGAAGCACCATCAGTGGTTTCCACAACTCCACAAAATGAGTCAGTGGGTATTCAAACTGCCGGAATTTTTCACCTGACTTTTTCAGAACCAGTATGGCTTCATCCCGGTTGGATCAGTATTCAATGCAGCAAAAGCGGTTTACATGAAGTCACCATATTCGATGGACCAATCAATTATAGTTATGCGCCATTAACCGATTTTGAGTTTAATGAAACCTGTACAGTGATTTTGAAAGCAGATGCAATTAGAGATCTAGATGAACTCGATCCCCCGAATTGGATGAAGGAGGATTACTCGTATTCCTTCACAACGATGCATGACCCTTATGAAATAGATTATCCCGTAATCGTCAGTAGCTCGCCTCTTGATGGCGAAACCCTGTCAACAAGCTTTCATGGGTTTTCCATCCAGTTTAGCGAAGAAGTGCTCCATGATGGAGGTTCTGACGCAGCCGACAACCCACAGAACTATCGCCTGATCTCGGCAGGTCCAAACACCGCTCTCGAGACAATCAGCTGCAATCAAACCGCAGGGGATGATTTCCTGATTTCAATTGATCAAATCAATTACTTCCCAGCCACATTCAAAGCTGATCTGGAAATAAACCAGAGGATAGATCTTCTGCCGGGCCAATATCGTCTAATTGTTTGCGGAACACAAACCATCCGTGATCTCGATGGAAATGCGATTAACAATGGCATAGACTCTTTTATCACATTTCAAATTCAATCTTCCAACCCTGGAGACGATATTCCATCTGGAAATAAAACAACTCCAAACTCACCAGGAGGTTCAAATAACGCATCCAATCCTTCGCCTCAAACAACAGTGACACCTGGTTCAGACTCATTAATGATCCCGGTGACCGGATTCGCACCCGATCGATTCACCCGGCTTCCAGATCAAACTGGAAAATATACTAATTCAGGAGATTTGTGGTTGGAAATCCCATCCATGAACATAGAAATACCTATCGTTGGGGTGCCAAAAAATCACGGAGAGTGGGATGTAACCTGGTTGAACGATCAAGCAGGTTGGCTGGAAGGTAGTGCGTTCCCAACATTTATTGGTAATTCAGTGTTGACTGCCCATGTTTGGGACGCAATAAATCGACCTGGTCCTTTTTATGGATTGGAGAGCGTGAAATTTGATGACGAGGTAATTGTTCACGCCTGGGGTTCGCAATATGTTTATGCAGTTCGCGAGGTGAAAAAAGTTTCACCATCCAACGTTAATGCCATGCTTAAGCATCAAGAATCTCCCTGGTTAACCCTCGTTACCTGCCAGGAATATGATGAAGAAGAAAAAACTTATAAAAAGAGGATTCTGGTCAGGGCTGTCTTAATCGAAATCAAGGAATGATTTTCAATTAACTAATTCAATAGAAATGCTCTCAACTCATATTTCAAAAGGGAGAAAGAAACGGTCAATTCTTTACATCCGTGTTTTTCGATTGTTCTGCCGGGATTAGCGCCTTCATCTTGTGTTCAAGGTCGCGGCGCGAGAGCATGATGCGGTGCTGGCAGGTCTGGCAGACCAGGCCAATATCCGCGCCAAGCCGCACAATCTTCCATTCATATCCCCCGCAAGGATGTACCTTGCGCATCCGAACTATATCACCGAGGTTGAGTTCCAAAGGCATAATTTAATTATAGTGCAGGAACTGTAAAAAATAATCTCCCGGTTTCAGACATTTATCGCTCGCTCAGTGACATCTTTTGAATCTAGGGGGCATGTTATAATCGAATTCGCGCCAGAAAAACAGACGCTTTCAAAACAGAGTTCGGTTATGCTAAACCTCTCGATACCTCTTCTATTTTCACGCATTATCACCCTGATCATTGCCTTGACTGTGCATGAATTTTCTCATGCGTTTGTGGCGGACCGTTTTGGAGATACCACACCACGCAATGATGGTCGTTTAACCCTTAATCCGCTCAAACATCTGGATGTGGTCGGCAGTTTGATGCTTCTTGTCGCAGGTTTCGGCTGGGCAAAACCGGTGATGATCAACCCTTATGCACTTCGGCGCCACTCAAAATCTGCAACTATGTGGGTCTCACTGGCTGGCCCTGCCTCAAATTTACTACTTGCTTCGCTGGCAGCCATCCCTTTGAGGCTGGATCTGATTCCTAACTTCCGACTAGCATCCTGGATGCCATCCATTTACGAGTTCTTGCTCACTTTTTTTATCATCAATTTATTGCTAATGGTTTTTAATTTGATTCCTCTCTCTCCGTTGGATGGAGAAAAAGTTCTCGAATTTCTTCTACCTCGGGAGTGGTCTGAGCAATATCTGAAACTACGTCCTTATGGCCCCATTCTTCTATTGGTTGTGATCATTGTTCTTCCGCGTTTAGGGATAGACGTACTTGGCGCGATCATGAACCCCATCGTCCTCGGTTTGCAGCGTCTTTTATTGGGAGCATAAATATGACAGTTCAAATAACTTTTGTCGGTTTGGATCGGATAGGCGTCTCGTTTTGCCTCGCCCTTGAGGATCAAAAATCAAACCTCATCCGATATGGTTTTGACAGTAATTCCTCTATCGTGAAAAAAGTCGGCAATGAAGCTGTTTTTGACAAAGTTTTTTTTCACCTTAAAGAAGCAGTTCATGAATCCGATGCCGTTTTCCTCTCGTTGCCTGTTGATCAGCTTGAAAACACCCTGATGGAAATGGCAGAAGAATTTAAAGAAGGCGCCATCATAATCAACACCTCACCTGCAAACAAATACTTTTACGATTTAGCAAAAAAGCTGCTTCCCGAAAGCATTCGTTATATTTCAATGATTCCGGCCGGGAACGGCACCTGCCTTAACGAGACACAGGCTGAATCTGTATTTCCCCGGGCTGATCTCTTCTCAAAAGCAGATATGCTGATCCCGGTAGATGAACAAACCCACCCTGACGCAGTTAGCCTGGCAAACGAGATAACCACCCTTGTAGGGGCAAAGGCTTGCTTTACAGATCCTTTTGAAGCAGATGGTTTGTTAGCAAAAGTAGATCTGCTGCCAAAAATATCCACAGCGGCATTATTGTTGAGCACCATTCGACAACCCGGCTGGCAGGAATCCAGACGAATTGCCTTCTCTACTTTTAATAAACCCGCATCGATAATTAATTCAATCATAGGCAGCGAACATCCCGGTGCCGGCATACTCGCCAATCGTGATAACGCGTTACTGGCAATAGATGAAATGGTCAATTCACTTGGCAGCATTCGCGCGATGGTTGAAAATAACGATCTGCAAAAATTGGACAAGGTATTGTTAACTCTTGGAGAAGATTATGCAGAATGGTTTGATCGTCGGATTGACGGAGACTGGGAAAAATCAGCTACAAAAAAAGAAACTAAACCCCCGTCCCTTCTTGGCAGATTGTTCGGAACAAACATCAAAGAACTCAAAAAATGATATGGCTTACTACTGTTACATGGTCGAGTGCCAGGATGGCAGCTATTACACAGGTTGGACAGTAGACCCGGTTCGCCGAGAAAAGCAGCACAATCTTGGCCGGGGTGCCAAATATACCCGGCAGCATAGACCGGTTCACCTGGTTTATCTTGAGGAAGTACCCGATCATTCCTCTGCCTTGAAGCGTGAAAGAGCCATCAAGAAAATGACGCACGACCAGAAAAAAAAGATGATTGAGAAAAACCTTATCCATTAGAGGCTAGTATGAACCATCAAATCGTTCGAGTTGTTTCGCCAGGAAGAGTAAACTTGCTTGGCGAACACGTGGATAAAAACGGCGGCAAGGTACTACCGCTAGCCATTAATCGCTCCATTAAACTCACGGCTGAACCCCGCAACGATCAGGTTCTATGTCTTCACGCCCTCGATATGGATCAATCCGTAGTTATCAATCTCAATAATCTGGATGCCAAGGTAGATACGAGCGGCAATCCGCTGCCCGGATGGGCGCTATACCCAACCGGCGTTGCCTGGAGTTTGAAAAATGCCGGGTTTGAGGTGTCAGGAATAGATTGCAAGTATTCATCAGACATCCCAATCGGAGCAGGACTGAGTAGTTCGGCAGCAGTTGAGGTGGGGTTTGCTGTTCTTTGGCAGTCGGTCAGCGGCTGGCAGATGGATCGACTTACTCTCGCTCAATATTGCCAGAAAGCCGAAGTCGAATACGCCAATGTGAACTGTGGATTGATGGATCAATTCGCTTGCGCCAATGGGGTAGAAGGGCATGCCGTTTTACTTGACACTCGCAGCCTTGAATATAAACCTGTTCCTTTACCCAGAAACACCGCCATTGTAATCGCCGATTCCTCTGTTAGACGCACACTGGTAGCCTCAGCGTATAATGAAAGGGTTGCAGACTGTAAAGCAGCCGTTGCCATTGTTCAAAAGAAACGTCCCTCCATCTGCTCGTTGCGGGACATATCTGTCGTTGAGTTTGAAAAATTGAAAAATCAAATGCCTGAAGCGGTTTATCTCCATGCCAGGCATGTAGTTGGAGAAATTGAACGGGTGGATCAAGCAATTTTATACCTGGAAGCCGGCGATTCAGAAATGTTTGGTAAAATTATGTTTGAAACACATGCCTCATTGAGGGATTTCTATGAGGTTTCATGCCCTGAACTTGATCTTTTGGTGGACTTGGCTTCTGAACATCAAGGTTGTATCGGTGCCAGACTAACAGGAGCAGGGTTTGGCGGCTGCACAGTAAACCTTGTGGAAAAAGAAAAGGTAGACGAATTTATTCAATATCTTTCTACTGAATACACAAACAGAACAAAAAAGAAAGCAGCCGTCTTTTCTACCCTCGCCATGCAAGGTGCATTCATTGAAGAATAACGTCGTTCTAAAATAGGGGAAATTCAGAACATCAGTCTTGTTAGGAGAGAGATGGAAATCCTGGCAATTGAGACGAAATCAATCAGTAAAACCTTTGTGTCAAGATCAGGGTTTTGGCGAACGCATTCAAAAGTAACCCGGGCAGTTGAAGATATTTCTTTGAACGTCAAACAGGGTGAACTGTTTGGTCTTTTAGGCCCCAATGGCGCTGGCAAAACTACTACTGTTAAAATGTTATCAACCTTGTTGTTGCCCTCATCAGGCTCAATATCAATTCTAGGACAAGACATATTAAAAGAAACTCACTCGATTCGCAAACGAATCGGGTTTACTTTTGGAGGAGCCAGGGGTTTATATGGCAGGTTAAGCGCCAGAGATAACTTGCGCTATTTTGCCGAGCTTTACAGAATTGAACCCGAAGAGTCACGCAAACGGATCGCCGAATTGCTCGACATGGTGGGCTTAACCAACCGCGCTACCGATAGGGTGGAAACTTTTTCAAGTGGCATGCAGCAGCGTCTTCACCTTGCCAGGGCGCTTCTTCACGATCCTGAATTAATTTTCTTGGACGAACCAACGGTTGGCATTGACCCGGTAGGCGCGCGCGAATTGCGTGCTACCGTAAAAAACCTGATCTCGCTTGGAAAAACAATCATGCTGACCACCCACTATATGGCTGAAGCAGAAGATCTCTGCGACCGCATCGCTATCGTAAACAAAGGCAAGATCGTCGCCGAAGGAACCCCATCCTCACTAAAAAAGAGGGTCGGCAAGGAATCAGTGATTGAAATGACCATCAGCCCTTTAATGGTGGAATCACTCAAGAGTGAATTGCAAAACCTTGACAAAGGGTCGAAAGTTAAGTATTTAGACAAGCCAGACGGTAATCAGATTTGCATCCATACTGCCGAACCTGAAAATATCCTGCCCTTATTGAGCCCATATCTTCAATCAAAATCCATCCGCGGAATGGAAGTACGCAATCAAACCCTAGAAGATGTTTATGTTGCCATTATCCAGGGAGAAAACAAGTGATTCTGGATGAATTGCGTTTGATCGGCAGACAAATGAACGTCCAGTTTCGCATGCGAACCTTCAATTGGTACACATTCGCATTATTGTTCATCCAACCTGCCGTGTTTAGCGCAGTCGGCATGCTCCTCACCCAGGCTGCAGGCAACCAATCTCCCGATCTGGTTTATTCTGTGATCGGCGGCGGCATCATGGGTATGTGGAGCGGTTTGGTGTTCAGCTCCACGTATGACATCCGCACCGACAGACGCGAAGGCACTCTCGAATTGATCGTGGGCAGTCCAACCACACTGCGCAAGGTCGAAGCGATTCGAACCCTCTCAAACGTCCTGGTGGGATTGGTTAGTTTGGCTGCTTCATTTTCAGCCGCTGTAATTATCTTTAATTATCCTCTAGGTCAGGTAAATTTTGTGGGCGCGGCTGTTTCCCTTTGCCTTCTTCTGGTGGGATTGTGGAGCCTGGGTGTTTTCTTGGCGAACTTCCTGGTTTGGTCAAGACTTTCCGGATCGTTGGTCGATTTTTTGGAGCTGCCCATCGCCGTTTTTTGTGGGTTCATGTATCCGATCGGCATTCTTCCAAATTGGATGCAAAACATTTCCATGGTTTTTCCCATCAGGTGGGCATTACAGCCTCTGCAAGCTTCTTTTAAGGGAGAATCTATATCGGGCGCAACTTGGTTGAGCTGGGCTCTAGCACTTGCTATTTCACTGGCTTTCTGGCTAATTTCACTACGGCTGGATGGAAAAGTGCATGACATGATTCGAGAGACTGGTGAGATGAGCTCCATATGATCAAATCTGCTATGCATGTTATTCGACTTTTCTTCATGCAAGCGTGGTTTTCTTACCGTGCCTTGTTCGCTTGGAGCACCCCGTTTAATTACATTGCCAGTAAAATGGGTTTTCCTTTCTTTTCAATGCTTATGTTTCTATTCATGGGGAAATTTGCAGGTTTGAGTGACCCAATTTATATCGTGATCGGCAACATTTTACTGTTGCCTTCATTAAACGGGGTAAGTGGCATGTCAATGACCCTCGGTGGCGAAAAACAGTTTGGTGCCTTATCTTATCTTCTCGGCAGCCCTGCTCCCAGATTTCCACTTTTTACCGGACGTTCTTTTTTTCACATTCTGGATGGGTTGATTACGGTTTGTGTCGCCCTGCCCGTTGCCATTCTTGCGTTTCATCTCGATATGAGTCAGACCAATTTTCTTCTGGTGATTTTTTGCATCGTTTTGATCTCAATCACCGCGACAGGCATAGGGTTCATCATGGGCATGATCACTCTTGTTAGCCGCGACGGATGGATGATCACTTCAACCTTGCAGATCGCTTTTTACGTGTTGATTGGCGTTAACTTCCCGGTGGAGATGCTGCCGACATCCTTGCAATTAATCTCGGCAGCCCTTCCAATGACTCGCGGCATCCAAGCAGCCCGTCTGGCATTAGCCGGATCAGGCTGGGTAGAAGTTGCCCCCTTGATCTTTGGTGAAATACTGGTCGGGTTTGTCTATATGGTTGTGGGTTACCTTTCCTTCCGCATCATGGAACGAATCAGCATGAACAATGGAGTATTGGATAATTTGTAATTGAAGAAAAAATAGGAAGGAATAAAAAAGCAAGAACGAACCTTTATTCGTTCTTGCTTTTGGCTAATCTAAGAAATTATTAATCTGTAAAGACCGGAAGGTGACCCAAGGAGATGATTTTCTGCCACTTGTCGCAATCCCCTTCGGTGAATATTGCCGCTTCTGCCGTAATTTTGGCACCGGCTTTCGAAGTTAACAAGCGCATTCCCTCAAGGGTTGAACCGGTACTGATTACATCATCCACAATCACCACATTCTTGCCTTTGATCAATTCCAGGTCTTTCTCATCCAGGTAGAGGGTTTGGGGTTCACCGGTCGTGATTGAGAGAGTCTCCGTTTGTAAAGCCTTTCCCATGTATGGTTTGTAGCTCTTGCGAAAGATCACATAAGGCTTGTTCATTTCAACCGATAGGGCATAGGCAAGCGGAATGCTCTTGGTCTCAGCAGTCACCAATACATCGCAAGGGAAATTCTCAAGTTTTTTTACCAGTTCTTTTGCACAGGCTTGTACCAATTCAGTATCACCGAGGATATTGAGAATGGCAATTCGTAAACCAGGTTTAATCTCAAAAAGGGTGAGTTCCCGATGCACTCCGGCAATCTCTACTGAGTAAGTGGATCTTTTTTCCATCTTCCGCTCCTTGCATCACCTGACTAAAGATATGTTCCCTGTGGGACGAGACTAGTTTATCACAAAACCATGAGTATGAACGCAGTATGGATACGGAAAGTGACTGGTAAGAATAAATTGACTTTTTTAAGACGGTTGCTATACTGTTAATATCATTAACTTAAATGATAAGGATTAATATCAATGAAATCGGCACGCAGAGAGCAAAATCAGGAATCAACACGCAAAGAGATTAAATCTTTTGCCTGGCATCAGATTGCCACAAAAGGGGTTAACTTAATCTCTCTGGGCGCCATTGCCCGATCAATGAATCTAACCACACCCGCTCTTTACCGTTACTTCGAAAAAAGGGATGATCTGATTGTAGCCTTAACCCGTGACGCATACCAATCCTTCTATAATTCTCTTATTGAAGCCAGAGATAACATATCAGAAAAAAACCATGCCGACAGATTTCGTACACTCTGCCTGGCGTATCACCAGTGGGCAATTGATAACCCCCCTCAATATCAAATCATTTTTGGCGCCCACTTGTCGCCGCAAAAAATGAACGAAGCCATCGGAGAAATCGTTGACCACAGTTTTGCAGTCTTTTTAAATGTAATTGATCAAGCTTACAAAGCCCAAAAGATTCACCTCGACCAACGCGTTCAAATTTCAAACGAGACTAGAAGTCGGATTGAGAAGATGAGTCAGTATGAAATCAACTATCCTGCCGAAGTTATTCATTTGACATTAATTACATGGAATTTTCTTAATGTAATCACTGCGCTGGAACTCAGTAACCATTACTCCATGATACTTACCGCTCAATCACCTGAACTGTTCCAGATTCAAGTAAACCAATTCATGAAATCTCTCAACTTTTCATAAATTGCACATATTGTAACTTTATGACAAAAAAGATCGAAATTCAACCATAAAGCGGTTTTCTTAATTTTTTTCAAAAAATGAAAAGATCCTCGCACATCGGTTTGCGAGGATCTTTATTCAAACAAGGCAATTGCCTTCGATGTGATAAAATCATCGAGAGCCGGGGACGCCGACCCCGGCTCTCTTTACTAAGGAGGAGAAGAAAAGAAGTCGCCCTGTAGATAGAATAACCTTTTCTCTCAAAATGTACTTGACTCTTACCCTACGATTACCCTACGATATCTCTTTGACTTTTTAACCGTTTTCGGCACCACAAAATGAAGGATTTTTATCGTGACAAAAGATTATTCGTTTTCGATAGTCGAAACACCCATCGGCGGAATCATGGTCATCGCCAGCGAAATTGGTGTAAAAAGGATCTGCATATCTGGAGGCAAACCACCAACGCAGACAAAACTCCAAAACAACCCGCCCGCTGAATTGTTTGCCCAACAAGCAGCAAGTGAAATCTGCGATTATTTTTCAAAAAAAAGAAAAACTTTCACCCTTCCATTGGATTGGTCAGCAGTAACCAGTTTGTTTCAAAAGAAAGTGCTTGAAGCCGCTCTAAATATTCCTTTCGGCCAAGTCAAAACTTATGGCGAAATCGCGGAATCACTCGGCAACAGAAACGCCGGCCGTGCGGTGGGTGCCGCCCTCGGAAGAAACCCCATGCCGATTCTTATTCCCTGCCATCGGGTAGTGGCATCCAACGGACATCTGACCGGATTCTCAGCTCCAAATGGCATTCACAGCAAACAATGGCTCCTTGAGCTGGAGGGACATCACATTGACCATCAAAAACTGGGCTAAATTCATCGCCTTATCGCTAATTTGGGGAACCTCATTTTTCTGGATCAAGATCGGACTTCGAGAAGCCGGACCCATCACCCTGGTTTTCTTCAGGGTGGGTTTCGCCACACTGGGACTTATTATTTTTTTACTCGCAATGCGCAAAGAGTTTCCGCTCAAAAATTGGAAGCTTTACCTTTTCCTGGCGTTTTTCAACGTGGCTTTTCCATTCGTTCTAATTTCGTGGAGTGAAGAGCATATTTCCTCTGCGGTGGCATCTATTATGAATTCGACCCAACCATTGGCAACAGCCCTCTTCGCAGCAATCTTCATCGCAGAAGAACGCCTAATACTTCGCAGAATTATTGGCCTACTCGTGGGTTTTGCCGGGGTGTTGGTGCTCATGTCTGGCCAGTTAAGCAGTGGGATTTCAGTTCAGGTTGTGGGGATTTTGGCCATGGCACTGGCTGTACTTTCATATGGAGGAAGCGCCGTTTACGCCCGTTTGCATAATCAGGGAATTAACCCCGAGAGCCAGGCACTGGGTCAGATGTCTTTCGCACTCATTTTTCTGGTTCCAGCCATGCTCACAATAGAAGCTCCCTTCGTCCTTCCGGTTCAACCAGTTTCTTATGTCGCCTATGTCTGGCTTGGATTGCTTGGATCATGTTTTGCGTCAGTTCTCTGGTATTCTCTGCTTAATGAAATCGGTCCATCCCGCGTTAGCATGACTACATACCTATTACCCCTCATCGGTGTATCAATGGGTGCGTTGCTTTTACATGAATCAGTTGACTGGCGGTTATTGGCGGGTGGATTCTTAATTATTCTTGGTATCATTATTGTCAATAGCAAAACGAAACCTTTCAATAAGCCTGCCAAGGCGACACTCCGAAAAGAAGGATAAAAATGTCAGAAAAACAAAATATGCGAGCCGGTTATGTGGCTGTAGTCGGGCGACCCAATGTGGGCAAATCAACCCTAATCAACGCCCTACTTGAACAGAAGATCGCCGCCGTTTCAAACAAACCCCAGACCACCCGCCGTAGGCAATTGGGTATCCTTAGTGGTGAAAATTATCAAATCGTCTTTGTGGATACACCCGGAATGCATACCCCCCAACACAAACTGGGAGATTTTATGAACCAGGAAGCGGTCGAAAGTCTTAGAGACGCAGATGTGGTTTTGTGGTTATTAGATGCCAGCAGTACGCTTACCGCCGAAGACCGATTAATCGCCGAACGACTTCAAAACGTCAGAAAATTGCCGCCTGTTCTAATTTGCCTTGCTAAAACCGATTTGGTATCTGAGGAAGTGATGTTTGAACGGAAGAAATCGGCGCTTGATCTTTTTCCTGCGAAAGATATGCTCACCATCTCGGCATTGCAAAACACGGGGCTTGAAGAACTTAAACAGCAAGTGCTTTCTATGCTGCCCTTGGGTGAAGCGTTTTACGATGAAGAAACTATCACTGATTATTATGAAAGAGATATTGCCGCGGAACTAATCCGCGAATCGGTGCTCACCTACGTCCGCGACGAGGTACCACACTGTATCGCCGTCAGAGTGGACCAATACGAAGAACGTAGCGAAGAAGCAGCGTTTATCTCTGCCACTATTTTTGTCGAACGTGATTCACAAAAAGGAATCGTCATAGGACAGGGCGGCGAAATGATAAAAAAAATCGGCACACGAGCCCGCCAGGAAATTGAAGCTATGAGTGGTCGAAAAATTTTCCTTGATCTACGCGCCAAAGTAAACAAAAACTGGCGTAACAGCCCAGAAGCTCTGCAGTTGCTTGGATACGCCGCAGGGAAGGAAGATTGATTTGCTGATCTGGAGCTTTTTTGCAGCCCTCGCTTTTGCGTTTCTCGATTGGGCTTCCACCTGGAAAGGCTGGAAAATCCGTCTTTTCATCGCCAAGCCTGCCACCCTTTTTTTCATGATTCTATGGAGCTACCATGTCACACAATGGCAGGGCGGCATGCTCTGGTTTGGAATTGCCCTAATTTTTTCTTTGCTTGGAGATATCGCATTAATGCTGAATGCCCGCTATTTCATGGTGGGAATGGCAGCTTTTCTTCTTGCCCACATAAGTTACCTGATCGGATTTAATCAGCAGCTACCTTCCATCAACCTGGGGACAATCTGCATGTTGGCAATCGTGACAGTTTCAGCGGTAAGGGTATTAAGCACCCTCAAGCCGGGTGTATTAAATGTTCCTCGTGGCAAACGCTTTCTGACTGCTGTTTTGGCTTACGGTCTGACCCTGGCTTTGATGGTTTTTTCGGCACTATCCACTTTTTTCAGGTCAAACTGGACCCTTATATCAGCGATCTTTGTCGGCATCGGGGCAGTGTTATTCTACATATCTGATACCTTGCTCGGATATGATCGTTTCGTGAAAAAAGTAAAGCACGGTCAGAGTTACGTGCATCTCACCTACCACCTTGGGCAGATTGGACTGGTGACAGGCGCCATGCTGCACTTTTTGAAGTAGCCTACTTCGTTAATGGCTTAAACCCTTCCCCCAGGGCTTCATGAGCGACACCAATTACCATGAACGCTTTGGGGTCAATTTCTCTCACCAACTGTTTCAACTGATTCACTTCTCCGCGAGTTACCACTGTGTACAATACCGGCCTCGCGCACCCCGTATAACCGCCCGTACCTGACAATATCGTGACTCCCCGCTCAAGCCCTTCAAGAACTACCTGCTTGACCTCATCTGATTTTTCAGTGATGATCATTACTGTTCTGAATATGCCTGACCCTTCTGAAATCATTTCAGCAGCGATTCCACTTACATAGATCACAACCATACCATATAGTGCTTTCTCCCATGAAAAAGCAAAACCACCTGCCAACACGACAATTGTATCGGTGAGTAGATATGCCTGTGAAATGGAAAGTCCGAACCGGTGATTGAGGATGCGTCCTAAAATATCAGAACCACCGCTGGTACCCTGACCAAGATAGACCAGCCCTAAGCCTACACCTAAAAGGACGCCGCCAAATAGAGCATTCAACACATTATCATGTGTCAGCCCCACTGGAGGGATAAAAAGAACCAGAAGGTCGGTTAACAAAGAAAACGCTGTGACGGCAAATGCTGTGCGAATGGCAAATCGTGGCCCTCCTAAAAAACGCCACCCCAGAAAGAAAAGTGGAACATTTCCAAGAAAGATCATAACACCTAACGGAAAGGTAACATAATGGTTGATGATCTGTGCTGCGCCACTGATTCCACCGCTGACCAACAACCCAGGCACTAAAAACAATCGCATGGCAATTGCCTGCACCAATCCACCAGCCAACAACAACCCATAATCCTGCAGGGTTCGCCAGGTAAAATGGATGGGGCCGATCTCAGCTTTTGCCCTTTGCCATATCGTCGGTTTACTTTTGTTCATCATTACCACATACCTTTCAATCTGGAATTGCTCTATTGTAATCCAGGAGTTAGAAAGAACCCCAGCCAGTTTATTTACGAAGGCTCCTGTCCGGAACTAAACCCTTGACAAAAACCACAGATCGATATTTAATCGTTTGCGTAAACGTTTACGCAAACGATTACCAAGGGTAAACCCATGAAATTATTCTCATCTCCAAATTTCAAACCTTTTTCAGGGCAGATGTTCAAAATTGCTCTGCCCATTGCTCTCAGCGGCATTATTATGCAGGTTCAAACCCTAATTGATACGGCATTTCTTGCCCGTTACACAACCACCCTTGCAAACGGCACCGTGGTGAGCGGATCAGAGATACTGTCCGCAGTCGGGAACGTGTTCTTCCCGTATCTGGTAACAATTTCATTTATCTGGTCTATCGGCACCGGCATCGTTGTGCTGGTTTCTCAACAGTTGGGCGCGCAAAAACCTGATGAAGCAAAGGATTTTGCCGCATCAGGGTTGAAATTTAACACCCTGCTTTCGTGGTTGGTTTATCTCTTCTGGTTTTTCTTCGCAGAAAAAGTGCTGGTCGCTCTCGGTGTTCGCGAACCTATCCTGACAGTCAGCATGCAGTATATTCGTTTCTTAAGTCTTGAACTACTCTATTTAGGAATGAGCACTTCCATCAACTCAATTTTTCAGGGTGCAGGCAACACGCGTCCTGAAATGTATGCCGGAATCTTCCGCAGTGTGCTCCATGTCTTCCTTGATTATGTGTTCATTTTTGGAAAGTTTGGGATTCCTGAATTGGGTGTCTCCGGCGCGGGTATTGCATCAAGCATCTCTGGTTTGATCTGTACCTTGATCATGTTGGTGATTTTATTGGCTTCAAAAGGAACGCCATTTACAATTTCATTCAAGTCCCTGGTTTTGGCTCCATTTCGCCCCTACCTTAAAGTCTTGAAAGTAGGTCTGCCCACCAGTTTTGAAGACATGCTTTGGAATCTCGGCAACCTGGTTTTGGCTTATTTCTTAAACTTGCTCAGCGCTGATGCTGTGGGCATCTACCGCCTGGTATATCAAATTGAAATCACGCCGGTTTACTTTTACCAGGGGTTGGCACGTGCCGTCACTACTCTGGTCGGGCAGCGCACTGGTGCGAGAGATATCCCGGCTGCTAAAGAATCCGGGCTGCTAGGAACCTTCTACACCGTATGTTTCTGTTTGTTATTCACGGCGACATTTGCGATTTTTCCAAAACAGATCATTTCTATCTTTACACCAGATGTCCAATTAATCAAATCCGCTGCCCCATTGTTGATCATCACAGCTTTTACCATGATCCCACGCGCTCTCAACATCATCAGCGGAAACGCCATCCGCGGATATGGTGATACGGTCTGGATGCTCGCCACTCAGATTTTTGGGGACATCTTCATCATCTCAATATCCTATGTCTTTATGTTCACTCTTGGCTTCGGTATCTACGGATTATTTATGGGCATGTTTACCGATGAAACAGTCCGCTGTATCATTAATACCATCCGGTTTTATCGTGGGGAAACCTCCATATTTCACAAAGCCATGGTGATCGAACAACCGGCAATGGAAGTAAAATAAAGGAGAAGATCCAATGGCAACCATTCTTGATGTCGCCAGGCTGGCAAATGTTTCGACCGCCACGGTTTCACATGTGATTAACAAAACCCGCAAGGTGAATCCCGAGACCATCGAAAAGGTTGAATGGGCGATTCGAGAACTGGATTACATGCCAAACGAGCAAGCCCGTTCGTTGAAAACTGGCCGGTCTCACTTGATTGGAGTCTTAAATTATGACAACGTGGATGATTACTTTTCAGAGGTCTTGTCGAGCCTGGAACGAACTGCCTACGAAGCTCATTACGATGTAATCATCCGTCATGCCGAAATGGACGGGCTCAACGAAGGAGATGCTATCAGCGCCTGGGCGAATAAAAACATCGATGGATTAATTGTTAATTCTCCCGTCGTAACCGATCAATTCAATGAGCTCATCAAGAAACTCAACTGCCCCTGTGTGTTGTTGCATGTCAGGGGCAGTTTCTGCCAATGCGATACAATCCGTATCAATGACCTTGAAGCTACTTGCGAAGCCATTCAATACTTAATCGGGCTCAACCACACCCGAATAGCGTGTTTATCAGGAATTGTGTTTCCCAGTCACACAGCGGCAGATCGACACGCAGGTTATGAAAAAGCACTTCAAGAAGCGGGACTGCCCATCCGGGATGAATACTTTGTGGTCAGCGATTACACCATTGAAGAAGGATATCAACTCTTCAAGGAACTTATGGCACTGGAAGCCCCCCCCACTGCAATTTTTACCTATTCTGACCCTTTGGCGATGGGGGCATTACGAGCTGCCGCTGATCTAAAACTTGAGGTTCCTGAAGATGTTTCAATCATCGGTTTTGATGATATTTACAACGCCTCCTATTTTGTTCCCCGTCTGACCACCATCCATCAAGACAAACAAAAGATCGGTGAATTGGCAATCAAACAACTGCTAAAGCGGATCCAATCTCCTGGTCTGCCTAAAGAAGATATAGTGGTGAACGCCCACCTGAGTATTCGCGAATCCACAGGGCCTGCAAAACAATAAAGCTTATCGATAATTAGATTTACGATGTTTCATTGAGGCAGATTCAAGGCAAAAATTGTTTTAAGCCTCAATAATCCTCCTTCGGCTTTCTTGAATTTTCACCCAGATTATTATAAGATTAGTGAATATCCAGAAACTTAAAAAAGCCAATCAGGATGAGAATATGACTTCAATGGAACCGGGAATGCTTTTGAAATCAAGATACAAGATTTTGGAACAACTCGGAAAGGGGGGCATGGGTGAAGTATATCTGGCAATTGATGAAACTCTCGACACCAAAGTAGCCGTTAAGGCAAACCACAATTTGTCCACCCATACTTCGGCACAGTTCATCCGCGAAGCTCGCCTGCTGGCTTCATTAAAACACCCCAATCTTCCCCGGGTTATAGATTATTTCACCGAAAATGACAGCCAGTATCTGGTGATGGATTTCATCCCCGGAGACAACCTTAAAGAAATTGTGGAGAAGAAAAAAGAGTTCACTCAGCCGATGATTTTGAAATGGGCAACTCAGTTGGCTAACGCGCTCACTTATCTGCACACGCAAGACCCTCCCATTTTTCACCGAGATATAAAGCCCGCCAATATAAAATTGATGCCATCTGGTGAGGTAGTGTTGGTGGATTTTGGTATTGCCAAAACTGGAGACGCCTCTCAAGAAACGCAGACGGGAGCCTGGGCTTTCTCTCCGGGTTTTGCGCCGCCAGAACAGGTAAGCGGCATGCGCACCGGTCCTTATTCCGATCAATTCAGCCTGGCAGCCACCCTCTATTACCTGCTGACAGGCAAACCGCCTGCCGACAGCGCTCGTCGCATGATGGGCGAAGAGGAATATGTTCCGCTCATTCAAATCATTCCTACGCTGCCGCCCCATTTTTCAGCCGCCATTGACAAAGCACTCTCCATCAAACCAGAGGCTCGTTTTGCCAGTGTGACAGATTTCTCTTCCGCGTTGATCAACCCGGTTCCATTGCAAGACCCTACTTTTTCTCAACAGACCGTGGTGGCAACAAGAGGCGCCATCCCTCCTCAATACATGCCGCCCACATACGCTCCAACCCCTGATATATCACCAAAATCGCAAAAAAAAGGTTTTCCTGTGCTTGCGGTAATCATCGGGTTGGTAGTATTGGCTGGTGTAGGTGTCGGAGGATTATTTCTTCTTAAATCGCTAGGGAAAATCCCTACAGCTCAGCCCCCAATAATCTCAACAACTGAAGTGCCCGTTGAAACGGTGGCACTAATTGATCCCACTGAAGTGACCTCCGCTCCCGAAGAAACCGCGATTAAAACAACAGAGCCTGCACCTACTCCGTTCCTCCCCCCTACTCCTGAAGCCGCTGCATTTACTCCACTGAAAAACGGTAAAGTGGCATTCATCAGTGACCGCCAGGCAGATGGCTACCAACAGGTTTGGCTGATGGAAATTGGTAAAGATACCAATGGCAACTTGGTCGCTCAAAACTTCAAACAATTAACTTTTTCACCCGACAACAAATCCAACCCGGCCTGGTCGCCGGATGGTTCCAAACTACTTTATTCAGGGTGGAGCACTGAAACCTCCGTCAACGGAAATGCGTTTGCCAACGATATTTGGATGATTGACCTTGCCAACCTAGAACAGCCACCAGTGGATCTCAGCCGAAAAGCAGGTGATGACCTATATGCAGCTTGGGCGCCAAATGGCAAACACATCGCCTTCACAAGTTATTATCGCGAAGACAAGGTGCCACAGCTTTTCATTATGAAAACTGATGGTTCTGACCAGAAGCTGTTAACCACCCTGGGGTTTGCCGAATTGTATTCTACCTGGACGCCCAACGGAGATTGGCTGCTTTATTCTTATGTCGTCGGACCGCTTGATAAAATCCAGTTCAGCGTGTTGCAGATGCGTGATCAATATAGCTTGTTTGAAAAATACAAAAAGTTCGATAATTCTTCCAATGAAGGACGCCTGGGCAATGTATTGGAACCTGCTCTTAGTTTCGATGGCAGTACAATCGCCTACACTCATATTTTCATGGAAGAGCGTAATATCTACTCAGCAGTTTTCGCCGATAAAGGACGCACCGTCTCACAACTCACCGGTTCAAACAATGATTACGCGCCCTGTTGGTCTCCGGATGGCAGGTTTATTCTCTTTACTTCCGAGAGAGACGGTGACCCTGAGGTCTATATCATGGACGCCAATGGCGAAAATGAATTAAACTTGACCTTACTTCCCAGCACAGACAAAGATCCGGCATGGCAGCCGCCTCAGATACAATCCCAATAACTCAACAAAAAACTCCCCAAGGGAGTTTTTTTATTCAAGGGAAGGTGGTCGTTGAGTTTTGGCTTTGGTTCGCAACCGGCGTGAAATGATCCGCCCTGGAGTGATGGTTTTGCCTGCGTTAGGGCTGAGTAGCAGAGTCAAGCGAGTTAGTGCATTTTCGTCATATTCGCAACGCCCGCAAATATCACACACCCAAGCTGGAAAATCAGGTACAGAAATCAATTCGTCGCCAAGGTAGGTAAAATAAGCAACATAATCTCTGTGCATGTGGCCTGCCTGGCACTCGCTGCACGGAAAAACCGGTTCGTGTAAAAAAGGGGTTGAGTCAGACATCTTTATCTATACTTTGTTCTTCCAAACTTGAGAATAAGATTATCACATTTTTCGCTGATTGAAAACCGTTCCTTTGAACCTTTTAATTACTCAAAGTTGTAATCAGGATGAGTAAGGCTCTTCATGGAATCAATTGGCCAGTAAACCACCACAGCTTTGCCAACCAGGTCTGTAAGCGGCACAAACCCCCAACTATGTGAATCCGAAGAACTGTTACGATTATCGCCTAGCACAAAAACGGCGTTTTCAGGAACAACCCATTCACCAGAATACTGTGGAATTTCTGCAATGTAGGGTTCAGCCAAAGGCAGCCCATTAACACTGACTACGCCATTTTCGACCTTCACAATATCTCCAGGTTTGCCGATCAAACGTTTGATGTAGTCTTCCTCCAGGAAGTTAGGATTATGAAAAATAATTACATCTCCTGTTTCGACTTCTCCCAGTTTGTAAGCCAATTTATTCACCAAAAGTAGGTTGCCTTCATAAAGGGTTGGTTGCATGCTGATATTTAATACCATCACCCTTTCAAAAACCGCGTCAATGGCAAAATAAAGAATAGCCGCCAGTATTAGCGTTTGAAGGATCTCTCCCCAGGTTCCCCTCCAAAAAGATTTGATTTTCGATTCTTCTATTCCAACATCTTCGGCTGTTGTCGTGTTAGGTAGGTTATCCATAATGCTTTCAATTATTCATGACGTGGTTTTAATACTAGTCTGATGGGTGTGCCGGTGAAGGGATAATCCTGCCGGATCTGGTTTTCAAGAAAGCGCAAATAAGTAAAATGCGCCAGTTTTGGGTTGTTACAATAAATCAAGAATGTGGGTGGGTCAGTGCGGACTTGCGTGCCGTAGAATAGTTTTATGGAAGACCCAGTTCTTGAAGTGGGCGCATGAACATCCTGGGCTTTCTGCAAAATTCGATTCAAAGCGCCAGTGTTAATATGCGCCAGACGTTCTTCCTGAACCTTGAGCGCCAATGGCATTACCTGTTCCACTCGTTGGCCTGTCTTTGCAGAAATAAACAACAGCGGAACATAGTCCATAAAATTCAGATCCTGTCTGATTCGTTCTGAAAAATTCTGCATGGTGTAATTGTCTTTATCGATGGCATCCCACTTGTTGACAATTACAACAGCACTTTTCATAGCTTCTTTCACATACCCTGCAATGTGAGCGTCCTGTGCAGTGATTCCTTCAACGGCATCAATCATTAATAATGCCACGTCACAACGTTCAATGGCTTTCAATGAACGAACCACACTATATTTCTCAACCCCCGGATCAACCTTTCCCCTGCGGCGAATGCCCGCTGTGTCAATCAGTGTCACCGGAATCCCTTCAAACTCCAATTTGGTATCAACTGCATCGCGCGTGGTGCCCGCAATCGAACTGACAATGGAACGTTCTTCACCAGTGACTTTGTTCAATAAACTGGATTTTCCGACATTTGGTTTACCTACAATGGCAATCTTGACTGAATCGTCTTCGATTTCTTCTTCTTGTTCAGGGAAAACGCTCAACACTACGTCAAGTAGATCGCCTGTGCCTGTGCCGTGAACTGCCGAGATTGGATGAGGTTCTCCCAAGCCCAATTCATAGAATTCGTTCACCAGGTCACGTTGTTTTGAACTGTCAGCCTTGTTCACCACCAGCAGAATCGGTGGGTATGCTTCACCATCCTGAACCCGTTGAGATTGACGTAGAATTTTTGCTACCTCAAAATCGGCCGGGGTTACCCCGGCAATACCATCCACCAGAAATAAGACCACATCTGCTTCACTGATAGCCAAAACGGCCTGAGATTTGATTTCACTAATAAAATCTGCCGAACCCACGCTGAGTGGCGACTTGCGGCTACTCGAAGTGGGGTCAATTCCACCTGTGTCTACTACATCAAACTTGATACCGCTCCACTCAGCGGTCGCGAAAAGACGGTCACGAGTGGTGCCAGGTGTATCATCCACAATCGCCATCATTTCTCCGCAAAGGCGATTAAATAATGTACTTTTTCCAACATTTGGTCTGCCGACCAGTGCAACTACCGGTTTTGCCATCTTACCTCAATCCTTAAGAATCCTTCCATTTTACCCTGATAATTGGTAAACCGGATTACGAATTCTAATTGACTCGGTGAGTATTCTTACTTAATCACAACCTTAAATGTGGTCGGCGATATGCTTTCAACCTGAATTTCTGAATTATTAAGAGTAAAACTCGGTTCAAGGGTATAAGTGCCCGGCTCCAAATTGCTCAAATCAATCAGGAGTTTTAATTCAGTTTCATCCATGGCATCCAATACGTTTAATGGAGCTGAAATAATCACATTCACTTTATCAGGCAAGATCTCTGCCAAGCGAGTGGCTGGCAATCCAATCGCTTCTACTGGAATGTTGGAAAGAGACTGATTGCCAATAATTGGAGTAATTTCAACTTTTACCATGACAAAAGAACCATCAATCACCTGAGCTCCTTCAGGCAAGTTCAAATCTATTTCCTGTTCGAAGTTTTCCGACTTTTGACTTAAGTCAATAGGTTTGGTCTCAACATATCCTGGCAGCCCATCGATCAAGGCAGTGTTTGTGGAATACACCGTAACAGTTGGTGGAGAAACCGACAGGCTCGATAACCTGAAGCCATTCGCCACCTGCCCATTGGTAACCACCTTCACCACCACGTTTCGATATCCACCGCGCTCAAACACTTTCTGGCTGACGGTAATCTTTTCCGGAGATAAGCTCACCTCTTTGATCACGGAACCATTCAGGTCTACCGGTTGAAGCGTTACCACCTGTGAGAAATCTTCTTTAATATCAGTTAGTTTTACTACTGCCCTGACTTCAGCAACTTTTTCAACATAAGATTGTCCCCCGCTGACCAATACTGTTGTATCAGAAAGCTCAGCCGGATTGGCTTGATAACCCACAGCTAATGCCCCCTGGTTAATCACCCGAACAGGGAACTCTCTTGTTTTTAACATCTCCATCTCAACTTCAGCAGACTGGGGAGTATAACTGATGATTTCAACCGGCCGTGTGCCAATCTGTACCTGGATAGGAACAGAATGAACACCTTGAGCCAGTCCTGAAAGGTCCATAATCGCGCGAACAGCCACTTTTCCCGCGGTTAAGTTATTCCATATGGAAGTTGGTGCTCGCAGTGTTAACGAGATTCTTTCTGGAAGTTCAGTAGTAATCACCATATTTGGGGATTGACCAATAATTTCTACCTGCACAGAATTGGGATAGTTTTTTTCAATGGACGGATCAGAAGAAGTAACCGCCATAATCCATACTGCCACAGCAATAATAAAAGAAGTAAGCAGCAATGGCAGGGTCTTGGTAAATGAACGAAGTGCCTTAAGCATTATTTCAACCTTTGATCGCCAGAAAATGTCCTCTTGAACCACTGTCCAAACTTTACCTGCAAGGAAGCGTCTTCAGGAGGACGATAAAAAGCTAGCAGAATATTTTCAAGTCTCTCACTATCCAACCGCCGGATCATTCGCCCGTTATGAGCAATTGAAATAGAACCCGTCTCTTCAGAAACCACCACCGTAATGGCATCAGTGGCTTCAGATGTGCCGAGCGCTGCACGGTGACGAAGCCCCATTTGCCGTTCAGGTGATTTTGTTAAAATACCGCTGGCAGACAAGGGCATCACACAGGCGCCCGCCACCACCTGATTGTCGGCAATGATCACCGCACCATCATGCAACGGCGTGTTCGGGTAAAAAACTTGCAGCAGCAATTCTGGTGTTACCTTGGCATTCAACCGAACGCCTGTTTTTGCGTAATCTTCGAGGCTGTCAAAACGTTGAATGACTATCAGCGCGCCGTGCTCTCTCGCAGAAAGTCTGGCAGATGCCGTCACAATGGCATGAATGGTCTGTTCAATCATCTGATTTGAAAAAGAAGATTGGCTGCGAATCATCTGACTGGTACCGGCACGGCCTAACTTTTCGAGCCCTCTGCGTAATTCTGGAGCGAAAATCACCGGTATGGCCAATAACAAAGCCGGCACAACCGTTTTAAAGAGCCATGAAAAAGCGGGCAGATTGATCAAACTGGTAAACACTGCCAGTAAAATGACAATAAAGATTACACCCCTCAACAACACCATGATCTGCGTATCACGTAATAAAAGCAGAAACGCATAGACCACTGCCGTCACAAGGAAAAGGTCCAGAATGCTGAGCCAATTCAGCCGTTGAAAAAGATAAATAATTTCGTTATAGAGATCAGACACTCGTATTCCTTCTCGCTTCTCACATCAGTTAGATCGGACGAAGCACCCGGTCTTGACGAAGTTGTTTGAAAAGCAATGTTTTTCCATCAGCAACCATATCTTCAGCAGCCTCCTGCCAGGCTAACACAGAAAGTGAAGCAGGAGTTCTTTGTTTATATCCAAGGCTCTTCCATAATGATTCATTATGAGCCAACGGATCAGGTAAAGATATAAGTGAAATTTCACATTGCAGATCGATGGAGGCTTTCTCCATCTCACCTACCATAATGGGAACAAACTCAACAGCCGCAAGCGCAGGCTCCAGTGCGATTTCTGTGGTACGGGCAATCAGGTTCTCGACCTGCCAGCCTAAGTAACCCATTGGGTTCTGTTCAATCTTCAGAATCAGATAAGCTTTCTCACCAAATGATGCCATAACATCCTTGGTTTTGATTTCCTGATCATGAGACCCAAAATAGTTAATCACCTCAACAATCTCATCCACCTGTTTAGGTCCCACACGCTCAACGCTCACTTCGCCTTGTGGAAGTTTCTTCGGTTGGGATAAAGGAACTGGTGATTCATTTGATTTAGGAAAATGACGCTGCCATGCGGTAGATACCTGATTCCAGGTGTCTTCGTAAGTTGAGTTATTCTTGATCACAACATCAGCCACTGCTAGTCTTGATTCCTGCGAAACCTGGGCTAAAATACGTTCTTTCGCATCAGATTCAGTCATATGCCGGGTGTGCATCAAGCGAGCGAGTTGAACATCAGGGTTCGCAACCACCACCCAAATGGCATCGCAATGCTTGACCAATTGACTCTCTAATAATTTAATGGCTTCGATTACCACCACCTGTTGACTTGATCGTTTGATAATAATATCCACAGCTTGTTCGACCATGGGATGGACAATGGATTCAAGCCGAGTTAGAGCTTCTTGATCATTAAATACAATTTTGCCAAGTTTCTTGCGATCAATCTGACCTTCAACATCTAGAATATGATCGCCAAAAGCGCGAATAAGTTCATTAAAGCAGGGAGATTCTTTTGAAATAGCCCGATGAGAAATAGCATCAGCGTCAATTCCATAGGCGCCTAAATGCTCGAGCATACGACGCACAACGCTTTTGCCGGTACCGATATTGCCGGTTAATCCGATGATATGTTTCTCAGACCATTTTCCCAATTCTTCTCCATTGAGTTTACACGCAATAATACCTTAACCATTTTATTCACAGGCAGGATAAATGTCAAACAAAGTTTGTTAATCACAATACTAATGAAAGAGATCAACAATTCGGAGAATGAAATATAAATAAATTTCAAAGAAAATCATATGATAAAAGCACTTCATTATTCTCCCTTATTTCACCCTTTATATCAGATTGCCTTAACCCTATTGACTTATGATATTAATTTTGCTATTATGTTCGTGAGCGCTCACGTGAACGGTCACGTTATCGCTCACAGCCCCAGTTTTTTTCATTTTTTAGAGGTAATATTGGCCGAAAAAAGCAAGACCACTATTTATGATGTGGCAGAAAAGGCCGGCGTCTCTCGTCAAACCGTCTCGCGTGTTCTCAATAACCGAGAAGACGTCTCAGATGAAACCAGAAAACGCGTCAAAGAAGTCATCGCCAGCCTTGGATACCACCCCAGCGCCGTAGCCCAAAGTTTGAGCCGCCAGAAAAGTTTTATCTTTGGCGTAGTGACAGCCGGGTTGAAATACATCGGTCCCTCTCGAACCCTAAATGGCATTACCAGCAAGGCAGAAGAACTGGGTTACGGGCTGCTGCTTAAAGAATTAGCCAGCTTCAATGCAAACAATGTGCGCCCTCTTATCCTCTGGTTCCAATCACACCAGGTTGATGGCATCATCTGGGCTGTACCTGAAATAGGTGATAATCGCAAATGGATGACCAACTTTTTTTCTGAAATTGACATCCCGATCATCTTCTTGACCATGGAAAAACGCGATAATGTCTCCATCGTCTCTTCGGATAACTTTCTGGGCGCCAAAAAAGCCACCCAACACTTGATTGATATTGGCAAAAAACACATCGCCCACATCACTGGCCCACTGGATTGGTGGGAAGCTCGTCAACGAAAAGCCGGGTGGGAAACCGCCCTAAGAGAAACAGGCAGAGGTTTGTCAGAGAACATGTGGTCTGAGGGTAACTGGTCCTCTAAAAGCGGAACCATCGCCTTGTTTGATCTACTGGAAAAGTTCCCTGAAATGGATGGGTTATTTGTCGGAAACGATCAAATGGCATTGAGTGTCTTGCGCGCTGCCCAGGATCTTGGAATCAAGATCCCTCAAGACCTGGCCGTGATCGGGTTTGATGGGCTTCAAGAATCTGAATTTTATGTTCCCCGATTGTCCACTGTAAATCAAAATCAGAACGAGTTAGGCAGTATTGCCGTTGAAGAACTCGTCCGCTTTGTTGAGAAAAAATTCGATGCCGATGATAAAGTAGAACCAAAATACATCACACTGGAACCAGAGTTAATCATTCGGCAAAGCACAGTAAGTTAGTTAAAAGGAGGTGATTTCAATTCGAATATCAATAAAAAGGAAATGCTCTAATTGAATTGAGGCCAACCAGAGCATTCCCGGGTAAGACGAATAGACTCATCGCGTGATGAGCCAGTTCGCTGTTTTGATTGTATCTCAAAAGTATCAAGAATTTAATAGGAGAAGAAAATGTCAAGCAAAAAGAACCTTTTCAAAATTATGATTCTCGTTGTTGTTTTGACCATGGCACTCAGTGCCTGCGCGAAAGCCACTGAAGCTCCCGCTGCTCCCGCTGCTCCCGCTGCTCCCGCTGCACCTGCCGCCACTGAAGCCCCGGCTGCCGCAGCAACAGAAGCTCCTGCCAAAGCATTTGGACAGGCCGACTGCGCTCCTAATTGTACTTATGCCGACATGGTGATGTGCTTCCCCCAACTCGGTGCTGAAAGCGACTGGAGAACCGCCAACACTGCTTCCTTCAAAGATCAAGCTGTCGCTGATGGTTTCCAATTGGTATTCTCTGATGCGCAACAGAAACAGGAAAACCAGATCTCTGCAGTTCGTGCTTGCATCCAGCAAGGCGTATCTGTGATCGCCCTTCCCCCAGTAGTGGAAGACGGTTGGGATGCAGTGTTAACTGAAGCCAACAACGCTGGAATCCCCGTGATCGTTGTCGACCGCTCAGTCTCTGCTGATCCTTCTCTCTATGTCTCGCACATCGGCTCCGATATGTTCTTGGAAGGCCAGCGCGCTGCTGAAGAATTTAACAAGAAATTCCCCGATGGCGCAAAAATTTTGGAACTATCCGGAACTCCTAGCTCCGGCGCTGCTGTTGGCCGTGCCAATGGCTTCCGCGATGCACTCAATGACAATATCGAAATCATTGATTCTCAGACTGGCAACTTCACCCGTGCTGAAGCTCTCCCCGTTATGCAGGCTTTCCTCCAGAAATACAAAGCTGGAACAGACTTCCAGGGTATCTTCATCCACAATGATGACATGGGCATTGGCGCCATCGAAGCTTTGAAAGCCGCCGGTGTGAACCCTGGCGATCTCTTCATCGTCTCCGTTGACGGCACCCGCGGTGGTTTCCAAGCCATGGTTGATGGCTGGTTCCAGGCTGATGTGGAATGCAACCCTCTCCTGGCACCCCAGGTTGCTGAAATGTCTTTAACAATCATGAATGGCGGAACTGTTGAGAAGAACACTCTCTCCAATGAAACCGTTTACTATCCCGACAACGCTGCTGAATTGCTGCCAGAACGTAAATACTAAACCATCTGATCTTTGACAGAAGTCTGCTTTTCAAGTGGACTGAACAGAAATAAACGACAGGGAGCGGAGATTTCAATGATCCCGCTCCCTGTTTCAAGAAAGTTTATCGCAAAAACGGGCTTCGTCGTTTCGAAAGCAATGACTGTATTATGTAACAAGCGAATGTACTTCGAAGCAAAGTCGCTGGAAAACTTGAACCGTAAAGTCAAATTTTTTAATCAGTCGATCAGAACCCGATTTTTTTCAGCAGGAGAATTATGAATCACAAGTCATTTCTTAGACGATTCCGTGACAGCCAGTTATTCTGGCCTTTCATTGCCTGGATCATTATTCTGCTCTTCGATGCCGTGATTGACCCAACTTTCTTTAGAATCGGCATCATCAACGACCCTGTATACGGCAAACATTTATATGGCAACCTGATTGACATTTTTAACAATGGTGCGCCATTAATGCTAGTTGCCATTGGAATGACACTGGTTATCGCGACTGGTGGCGTAGATCTTTCAGTTGGAGCTGTTATCGCCATCTCCGCCGCTATGGGTGCGGTCCTGATTAACCCGGCACTGGGGAATTCTTTGATCTCTAATGAAATCCTCACTAAAAACGCCACAAACACACCATTACCTCTCATCATCCTGGCAGATTTGGCTGCAGGAACCCTCTGCGGCCTTTGGAACGGTTGGCTTGTCTCTCGAGGAAAAATACAGCCGATGGTCGCCACTTTGATCTTGATGGTTGCAGGTCGTGGTATTGCCCAATTGATCACCAACGGGCAAATCATGACTATTTACTACACACCATATTTCTGGTTCGGCAATGGTTATATCCTGGGTTTGCCAGTTTCTATTTTTATTGTTGCATTGATATTAATTCTGGGTTGGATCTTGGTACGGAAAACTTCCATTGGTTTGTTCATTGAATCTGTAGGGGTCAACGCTAAATCTGCCTATTACACCGGCATCAGTGAAAAAAATGTCAAACTGATTGCCTACATGTTTTGCGGTTTTTGCGGCGCGATCGCGGGATTGATTCTCAGCTCTTATGTCCACAGTGCTGATGGTAACAACAATGGTTTGAATTATGAATTGGATGCCATTTTGGCGGTGGTTATGGGCGGCACTCTAATGACCGGCGGTAGGTTTAACCTGTTTGCCAGTGTAATTGGCGCTTTGGTTATTTGGACCTTTACCGTTACTGTTTATCATATGGGGATTCCAGCCAATGTGCTGCTTGCGGCAAAAGCAGTCTTGGTGTTGGTAGTGATTCTTCTATATTCCGATTACACACGGCGTTTTATGAACCGACTTACAGAACGTAGAGGTGCAAAAAATGAAGCCACGCATTAAATTTCTACTTCTCAGGTTTGGCCCTCTGATTCTTTCTTTTATTGTGTTTGTATTGGTCTTTGTTGTCGGTGGCCAGCTATATCCCGCCATGCAAAAACCTCAAGTGTTTTTCAATCTTTTTATTAACGATGCCAGCTTGCTTTGTGTATCCATCGGCATGACGATGGTGATTCTCACAGGTGGAATTGATCTTTCTGTGGGAGGCATCATTGCCTTAATCAGTACTGCATCTGCCATGATGCTTAAGGGCGGCGCCAGTCCATATCTAGTGATTCCTTTAATGATTGTGATAGGACCTGCCATTGGGATGGCAATGGGATGGATCATTTCGGATCTAAAAGTTCAGCCATTTATTGCCACGTTGATGGGCCTCTTTTTTGCCCGTGGCATGGCTTATATCATCAGCCTCACTTCTGTGAGCATCAAAGACCCTTTATATATGAAAATCGCATTGACCCCGATTCATATGCCGATTGAGAAAACATATATCTATATCACCACCCTGGTGGGGCCGATTTTACTGTTGGTAGCCATCTACATAACCTTCTTTACACGTTTTGGCCGCACTATTTATGCTATTGGCAGCAACGAACAATCTGCCATGCTAATGGGTTTACCAGTTCGCCGAACGAAAATTGCTGTTTATGCCTTCAGCGGTTTCTGCTCCTCAATGGCAGGATTGGTCTTCAGTATGTCTTTATTGGCTGGTTATGGTCAATTTGCCTCAGGCATGGAGTTGGATGCCATTGCTGCGGTCGTGATCGGAGGCACCGCTCTAACAGGCGGAGTTGGCAATGTCATTGGCACCTTATTTGGAGTATTGATTCACGGTTCGATCGTATCCATCCTCCAATTCAACGGCACATTAAGTTCCTGGTGGACCAGGATCGGTGTTGGTATTCTTACTTTGATCGCCATCGGCATTCAAAGTATTTTCTATATCAAACGCCCTGAGAAAAAGAAGTAGCTGATCAACAGCTTCTCTCATTCATGTAAACTGGGTCTATCAAAAAAACGAGGTAAAGTATGGCTGAAACACACAATGAAATAGTATGCATGCGAGGCATTTGTAAATCTTTTTTGGGTGTACAAGCACTTGAAAATGTCGACTTTACGCTGTACAAAGGTGAAATTCATGCACTGGTCGGTGAAAATGGTGCTGGTAAATCCACTCTGATCAAGATTTTAACCGGAGTGGAACAGCCCAATTCCGGAACAATCACTGTTGACCAGCAGAAAATGGTCATCCATAACACCATGCATGCCCAGGAAGTTGGAATTAGTACCGTATATCAAGAAGTGAACCTATGCCCTCATTTAAGTGTGGCAGAGAATATCTTAATCGGTCGTGAACCTCATAAATTCGGTTTTATAAATCGAAAAGCCATGAATGAAATGGCAAAAGACATCATGTTAAAGTTAGGGTTGGATATTGATGTTACTGAAACCCTTGGGAATTGTTCCGTTGCCATCCAACAGATGGCAGCAATCGCTCGCGCACTCGAAATATCAAGCGCAAAAGTATTGGTTCTTGACGAACCCACCTCCAGCCTTGATACTCAAGAGACTGAGCAGCTTTTTGCGGTGATGCGAAGGTTGAAAAGTGAAGGTGTTGCCATCATCTTCATTACCCATTTCCTGGATCAAATTTATGAGGTTGCTGACCGAATTACCGTTTTGCGTAATGGAAAGCAAATGGGAACGTATGACGTCAAATCCTTGCCGCGTATCGAACTGGTAACCAAGATGATCGGTCGTTCACTAGTTGAATATGATGAAATGGCCGATCTCAAAAAAGCAGGGCGCAAGTTTATCCAACAAGAATCCTGGCTGGAAGCCGAAAAACTTGGCCGTGCCGGGTCCGTGGATGAATTCGACCTGCAATTACATGCCGGAGAAGTAATCGGCTTGGCAGGCTTGTTGGGTTCCGGTCGCACTGAAATTGCCAACCTGTTGTTTGGAATCGAAGACCCCACGACTGGAACTTTACGAATCAATGGAAAAGAAGTGAAAGGTTTATCTCCGCAGCAATCCATTGCCAATGGGATTGCCCTCTGCCCTGAAGATAGAAAAGCAACCGGCATCATTGGTGAGCTGACAGTTCGGGAAAATATTATTTTGGCGATGCAGGCAGGTTTGGGTTGGTTTAAATTCCTGAAAACACAGGAACAATATGCAATTGCCGATAAATATATCAAATTGCTCAATATCGCTACTCCCTCTGCAGATCAACTGGTTAAGAACTTGAGCGGCGGCAACCAGCAAAAAGTGATCCTTGCCCGATGGTTGGCGACAAACCCCAAATTACTCATTCTGGATGAGCCGACCCGGGGAATCGATATTGGGGCAAAGGCAGAGATTCAAAAACTGGTACTCTCTTTGGCTGAAGAAGGTAAGTCTTGCATTTTTATTTCCTCTGAGCTTGAAGAGGTGCTTCGAACTAGCCATCGTGTCAAAGTGATGCGTGACCGAAAAATGGTTCAAGAATTCGATGACGAATCAGGCGAACAAATCATGCATGCCATGGCTGGCAGCGACAAGTAATAAAAAAAAAAAAGAGGAGGTTCCCGTTTCTTGAAAATTTTTTAGAGATGGGAACCATCACAATAGAATCTTGCCTATTGGCATAAAAAATTTGAACGAAAATAAATGATCGAGATCTGAAGGAGTTCCACCGCAAATGATAGATTTACAGTCAATTCAAGAGCAGATCAACAAAGGTCAAACCGCCCTGGGTATGGAGTTTGGATCAACCCGGATTAAAGCTGTGTTGATCGGCAAAGACCACACCCCTCTCGCTTCTGGCAGTTTCGAGTGGGAAAATCGCTATGAAAACGGCATCTGGACCTATCACCTCGATGAGGTATGGATAGGACTTCAGCAATGCTACGCCAGACTCAGCAACGAGGTCAGTGAAAAATACCAGGTAAAAATCCGAACCATCGGTGCCATTGGTTTTAGCGCCATGATGCATGGTTATTTACCTTTTGATCAATCTGGGAATCTACTTGCTCCATTCAGAACATGGCGTAATACCATTACCGCACAAGCTGCTGAAGAATTAACCGAACTCTTTCAATTCAACATCCCACAACGCTGGAGCATTGCCCATCTTTACCAGGCAATTCTAAATAAAGAAGAGCATGTCAAAAAGATCAGTTATCTCACCACACTTGCCGGTTATGTTCATTGGAAGTTGACCGGAGATAAAGTACTCGGGGTAGGAGAAGCCTCCGGCATGCTCCCAATTGACAGCAAAATTAACAATTACAATTTACACTTACTTGAATTACTTGATAAGAAATTGTTCGAAAACGATATTCCATACAAATTGAATAACATTCTACCCAAAGTACTCGTCGCCGGCCAATTTGCCGGAACGTTAAGCGCAGAGGGCGCAAAACTTCTCGATTCTTCTGGCTTGCTTGAACCAGGAATTCCGCTTTGCCCGCCTGAGGGAGACGCGGGTACCGGTATGGTGGCAACCAACAGCGTTGCCGAACGGACAGGAAATGTTTCTGCTGGAACATCCGTTTTCGCAATGATCGTTCTCGAAAAAGCCTTATCAAAACTTTATCCAGAGATTGACATGGTCACCACCCCCACCGGCAAGCCGGTTGCCATGGTGCACAGTAATAATTGCACCTCAGACCTAAACGCCTGGATTGATATCTTTCAAGAGTTTACCGACCTGCTTGGAACCTCTATAGATCAATCCAAATTGTTTGAACTGCTTTACCGACAGGCTTTACAAGGTGATGCTGATGCCGGGGGATTGCTGGCAATCAATTACCTCTCCGGTGAACACATTACCCATTTCGAAGAAGGGCGCCCGTTGTTTGTGCGAACCCCTGAAAGCCGGTTTAACCTTGCCAATTTCATGCGCGTTAATCTCTTCTCATCATTGGGTGCATTGAAAATAGGTATGGATATCCTGCTTGAGCAGGAAAAAGTAAAAATCGAACAAATCTTTGGTCATGGCGGCTTTTTTAAGACCAAAGAAGTTGGTCAGCGAATCATGGCAGCCGCGATGAGCGTGCCTGTTTCGGTGATGGAAACCGCTGGTGAAGGCGGCGCCTGGGGCATCGCCTTACTGGCTGCTTATTGCCGTTCTGAGAACTCTTTAACCCTTGAAGAATTCTTGTTGAAACAAGTTTTTTCATATAGTGAGTGCATCACCCTCGCCCCAGATCAACAAGACATCAAGGGATTCTCAGCCTTTATGGACCGTTATAAAAAAGGTCTTGAAATTGAAAGAACTGCCATAAAAGAACTAAAGTAACAATTTCACTAGAAATGAGGAACAAAAAATGCTCGAAAAACTAAAGGAAGAAATCACAAAACTTCATCTGGAACTGCCCGCGAACCAACTGGTCACCTGGACGGGTGGCAACGTTAGTGCCCGCGATCCTGAAACTGGTTTGGTGGTCATCAAGCCCAGCGGCGTGATGTATCCCGATCTCACACCGGACAAAATGGTGGTTCTCGATCTGAACGGCAAAATCATTGAAGGCAATCTTAAACCCTCCTCAGATACTGATACGCATCTATATATCTATCGCGAACGCACAGATGTGAATGGAATTGTTCACACCCACTCCCCTTTTGCCACGGCGTTTGCCGCTGTTGGAAAACCCATTCCCCCAGTATTAACTGCCATTTGTGATGAATTTGGCGGTGAGATTCCTGTTGGCGGTTTTGCCCCGATTGGTGACGAAGCAATTGGCAAGGAAGTTGTCAAGGCCATAGGCAGCAGCCCTGCCATCCTCATGCAGAACCACGGTGTATTTACGATTGGAAAATCAGCCAAAGCGGCAGTCAAGGCTGCCGTGATGGTTGAAGATGTTGCCCGCACTGTCTTTTACGCGCTTCAACTGGGTGAAATCAAACCCATTCCGCAAGAAATGGTTGCCCGCTTGCACAAGCGGTATACAGAACAGTACGGCCAGTAATTATTATTGTCTTTAGGAGACTTTCATGTTGGATCTATCGAAAAAAGAAGTTTGGTTCGTCACCGGCAGTCAACATCTCTACGGATCAGAGATTTTCACTGAGATCGCTGACCATTCCCGGCAAATTGTTGCGGCACTCAATGAATCAAAAGACGTGCCGGTTAAAGTTGTCTACAAGACGATTCTCACCACGGCTGAATCAATTCGAGATTTCTGCCTTGAAGCCAATTCAGCCAGAGAATGCGTGGGCGTCATTATGTGGATGCACACATTCTCTCCTGCCAAGATGTGGATTGGTGGGCTGAAAGTCTTAAACAAACCCATGGCACACCTGCACACCCAATTCAACCGTGAGATTCCCTGGTCTCAGATTGATATGGATTTCATGAACCTGAACCAATCTGCCCACGGAGACCGAGAATTCGGATTTATCGGCAGCCGTATGCGTATTGACCGTAAGGTAGTGGTTGGGTACTGGCAAGACGCCCAGGTGCATGCAGAAATTGGTGCCTGGTCTCGTGCCGCAGTCGGTTGGGCTGATTCACAGACCGGCAAACTGGCTCGTTTTGGTGACAATATGCGCGATGTGGCAGTTACCGAGGGCGACAAAGTGGAAGCTCAACTCAAACTGGGTTATGCTGTGTATGGGTACGGCGTTGGTGATTTGGTGAAAGAAGTCAACCAGGTAGGCGATGCTGAAACTGATCGACTGGTTGCCGAATATCTCGATTTATACGAGATTGCCGCCGATCTTCGCCCGAATGGCAAGAAACATCAGTCCTTGCGCGAAGCCGCCCGAATTGAATTGGGCATGCGTCACTTTCTTCAGGCAGGCAACTTTACCGCTTTCACCTCCAATTTCGAAGACTTATACGGCTTGGCACAACTACCCGGCATTGCTGTACAGCGCTTGATGGCTGATGGATACGGATTTGGCGGCGAAGGCGACTGGAAAACCTCCGCCCTGGTGAGAACCATGAAAGTAATGTCCGCTGGTCTGCCGAAAGGCACCAGTTTTATGGAAGATTACACTTATCATTTCTCCAAGAAGGGCGATTTGGTACTGGGCGCACATATGCTTGAGGTGTGCCCATCCATTGCAGCGAACAAACCCAAAGTAGAAATTCTTCCGCTTTCGATTGGCGGCAAAGCCGATCCTGCCCGTTTGGTCTTTGAATCAAAGACTGGTCCCGCTGTTGCGGCTTCTCTGGTTGATATGGGCAACCGTTTCAGAATGATCGTCAGCGTGGTAGATGCAGTGCCTCCAGTGGCTGATATGCCCAAACTACCCGTTGCCCGCGTGTTGTGGAACCCGCGCCCGAACTTGAAAACTTCTGCCCAAGCCTGGATACTCGCCGGCGGCGCACACCATACCAGCTTCAGCTTTGACCTGTGTGTTGATCACCTCCAGGATTTCTGCGAGATGGCTGGCATCGAAATGCTCGTGATTGACGAGAATACCCGTATTCCAGAGTTTAAAAATCAACTCCACTGGAACGAAATGTATTATGGGTTTTTCAAAAAGTAACACAGGATAATATCCTTCTCTCCTCCTTTTTGAACGTCGTTTGAATGTAAAAGACCGCTGCTTCGGGCGGTCTTTTACATTTCGATATGAAATCTGAGTTACTACTCAAATCACCTATTTCTAGAGGCTGGTTACAGTCAGTTTACTAATTTTTTATGCTCAATAATATTGCTTATTGACTTTCAAAAAATTAATTTCTATAATAGAGTTAGTTTATTGGTGCAATAAACTAACTATTGTTCTTTCGTGGGGGTAAGATGCTCTCAGCCAAGACCAATACAGCCGATCAAGCTTGGGTGCGCAAAATGAATCGCGCGATCATTCTTCAGGTTTTCCGCACTCACCCCACCCTTTCACGCGCTCACATTGCCTCAGAAACCGGTCTAAACCCCAGCACCGTCTCCAATATCATCAACGAACTCATCCAGGAAAATCTAATTCGCGAGACACATGATTTAATTCAGTCCGGCACGGGCAGGCCTGGCCGTTCATTGGAAATAAACCCAGCCGGTGGCTGTGCTCTCGGCATCGAAATTAATGTTGAATACATTGAATTTTTACTCACTGATTTCGCCGCCAATGTGCTCTGGAGGCAGCGTCTGGCTTCAAGCCCTGAAGTCGGCCAGGAAGAAATAATGCTGCAAGTTTCACACATAGCCAAAAAAGCTTCTGCCTTCATTAGAGACCAAGGTTTACATCTGTTGGGTGTTGGGGTTGGCGTTCCCGGCTTGGTGGATGTCTCTAGCGGCTTACTGCGCATTGCTCCCAATCTACACTGGGTAAATGTACCGATTAAAGAGGTCCTTTCGAATTATTTCGATAGCCCAATTTATGTTGAAAACGAAGCCAACGCTGCCGCGCTTGGCGAATACTATTTCGGTGCCACTCGGAATGTCAAAGATTTCATTTATCTCAGCACCGGCGTTGGCTTGGGCAGCGGAATCGTCATTGGGGGGAAATTATTTAGAGGTATGTTTGGTTATGCTGGAGAAGCCGGTCACATGACCCTGGACGTCAATGGCGAATTATGCGGCTGCGGAAAAAGAGGTTGTTGGGAAACCTTTGTGGGTCCCCGCGCGGTCGAACAAAGGGTGCAACGTTCGCTTACCTTCGGCGCTAAATCCATTATGCACGATATGGTCAAGGGAGATGTTCAACACATCGTATTTGATGATGTGCTAAAAGCCGCCCAAATGGGAGATCAAACAGCCATGGATGCCCTTGCCAAGGTTGCGTTTTACCTTGGTATCGGGATTGCCAATCTGGTTAATCTTTTCAACGTTGAGGTGATTGTGCTGGGGGGGGTGCTTAACAATGCCAGTCCATTCATCATTGAAGACATCGAGCGGGTCGTCACTGCTAATACGCTTGCTCCCGGACGTGAACATTTGAAAATTATCCCCTCTGCCCACGGCACGGATGCCTGTGTGATGGGTGCTGTTGCCCTCGTTTTGGACGATATCCTTCGCGAACCCGCCATCCTGTAAAACGATCCTATATATGTCATCAACATCTTTCTTAAGATGTTTTTAAGTAAGAAAAGAAGGGAGGTTGACTTATAGATAATCAGAATTAAAGGTTCTCCATCGCAGTTTCATCGAGCTTCAATAAAAGCATCAATCAACTATCATATGGAGAAAAAGAAATGAAAAGCAAATTTGCGCGATTGTTCTTTCTCGTAGTAGCTGTTGTAATGCTTACATCAGGTCTTTCTGCCTGTTCAGCTGATTCAGGCAAGACCAAGATCGGTTTGTCATTCTCTGATTTCGCCACCGAACGTTGGAAACCCGAATCCGAACTCCTCAAAAAACTCCTTGAAGAAAAGGGGTATGAGGTTCTGATTCAGGAAGCCAACCATGACGTCAAACTGCAGAATGACCAGATCGACAACATGGTTGCCCAGGGCGTTAAGGGATTGATTATTATCGCTGAAGATGGCGAAGCTGTGGTTACATCTGTTGATAAAGCTGCCGCTGCCGGCGTAAAAGTCATCGCTTATGACCGTTTGATCAAAACCTCCAGTATTGCTGCCTATTTGTCATTTGACAATACTGAGGTTGGCCGCCAGGAAGCCCTCGGCGTCATGACCGCCTTAGGCCTTCCTGGAAGCACCACATGGACCAAAGACAATCCCGCCAAAGTGGTCATGTCTGGTGGTTCACCTACAGATAATAACGCACATTTGGTCAGAGCGGGGCAAGAAGAAGTGATGAAACCCTATGTAGATGCGGGTGTCGTCAAAGTTGTGGCTGACTTCTGGGTCGAGAACTGGGATCCCGCGAAAGCGCTTGCTCAGATGGAAAACACCCTGACAGCCAATCAGAACATGATTGATGCCGTAGTCGCTTCTAATGATGGCACCGCACTTGGCGAATTAACTGCTTTGAAGGCTCAAGGATTGGCCGGCAAGGTACCCATCTCTGGTCAAGACGCCACTGCTGACGGCTGCAACAGCATCGTCAAGGGTGAACAGACAGTGACCGTTTACAAAGATTTCCGCCTGTTAGCCCCGAAAGTAGTTGACATGATGGATGCCCTGATCAAGGGTGAAGCCATTGAAGGTGCTGTGCCTTTCTCTCTCAAATTGCTCACCGGCCAGGAACTCCCCGGCGACATTCAATGCGTCTTCCTCCCAGTTGTTCAGGTGACCAAAGAGAACGTTTATGAAGAGATCGTTGTCAGTGGATTCCAACCCTACGACGCAGTCTATCGTGACATCCCCGCTGATCAATTGCCTCCGAAACCATAATCGTCCTTGAATAGAAATTAATTAAGCATGCAATAACTTCCGCGCTTGAGGCCTTTTATCAGGCGCGGAAGTGAGACCAAAGCTTTTAGTAGAAAAGCGTAAAGCTGATGTGTATTATAAAAAACAGGGCCAGCTTATCGCTTTTAGACTAAGACATCAACCACATTAAAGCACCAAATAGGATTTTGCAGATGGACGAAAATGTTATTCTCGATATTCAACATGTAACCAAAGAGTTTCCCGGCGTGGTAGCACTAAGTGACGTCTGTTTTCAAGTTAAGCGTGGAGAAATCCATGGACTATGCGGAGAAAACGGTGCGGGAAAATCGACATTAATGAAAATCCTCTCAGGGGTGTATCCCCATGACACCTACGAAGGAGACATTTTTTATGATGGTCAGCTTTTGAAATTAGAGGGCAGTGCTATTCAAAAAGCGGCTGAACAAGGTATTGCGATTGTTTATCAGGAATTAACATTGGTTCCCGGGATGACAGTGGGTGAGAATATTTTCCTGGGTAAGGAACCTGTTCAGAGGGGTTCAATCAACTGGGATCATGTTTATTCAGAAACACAAAAAATCTTAAATGAGTATCATCTGGATGTTCACCCACAGGATATCGTCAAAAACCTGGGTGTTGGTAAAATGCAGATGACAGAAATTGCCAAGGCGCTTTCAGAAAACGCCAAAATCTTGATTCTGGATGAGCCAACCAGTGCGCTTTCTGAAGCAGAAGTTACCCAACTGATGGAAATACTAAAGACATTAAAAGAACATGGCGTTACCTGTATCTACATCACTCATAAACTTGAAGAATTTTTCCGCATCACCGACAGTGTTACAGTTTTGCGAGATGGAAAGGTTGTCACCACACAAGCTACCAAGAATCTGACTTCTGAAAAACTTGTTCAATACATGGTTGGTCGGGAGATGAAAGAGCGTTTTCCGAAAGGAAATCGTACGCCAGGGGATGTGATTTTTGAAGTTATTGATCTGCACGCCGAAGACCAAGACAAGGGTAAGGAAGTACTAAAAGGAGTCACATTCAATCTGCGCAAGGGAGAGATCCTTGGCATTGCCGGTTTGATGGGTTCCGGTCGTACCGAGTTGGTAATGACCATCTTTGGTGAGTATGCTAAGGTGACGAGTGGATCAATGAAGCTTTTCGGAAAAGAGATCACAATTGAAAATGGACATTCTGCCATGGAACACGGCATCAGCTTGGTGCCTGAAGATCGAAAACGGCATGGCTTAATTCTGATCCAATCGATATTAAAGAATATTTCACTTCCTAATCTCGAAAGATTTGCTTCATTCTTGCGCATCGATCAGGATGCTGAACTATCAGAAAGTTTGAAATTCGCAAAAGAGCTTGCCATTAAAACCCCCAATCTATTTGTACCAGCTGAGTCACTTTCGGGTGGTAATCAGCAAAAAGTAGTCATCTCAAAATGGTTGATGTCGGGGCCAAAAATCTTGATTATGGATGATCCGACCCGGGGTATAGATGTTGGTGCAAAATTTGAGATTTACAAGCTCATGAATGAACTTGCAGAACAAGGAATTTCAATCATCATGATATCGAGCGACCTTCAAGAAGTGTTGGGAATGAGTGACAGGATTATGGTGATGTGCCACGGAAGTTCTAAAGGCACGCTTGAGATAAACGATGCAACTCAAGAACGCATCATGACCATGGCAACGGGCATTTGTTGAAGCGAATTTATTTCATTAAAGAGGTGAACAATGAATTTTTCTGAATTAGGACAACGATTTCAAAAGAATATTCAAACTTACATCATCATTATTGCCCTGGTTGCTATTTGGGGAGTCTTTGCCATTGTGACCAACGGCGGCTACTTGCTGCCACAGAACATCTCCAACTTATTCAGGCAGATGACGGTCACTGGTTTTCTGGCCGTGGGCATGGTGCTGGTCATGGTGACGGGTGGTATTGACCTTTCAGTTGGAAAGCTGGCTGGGTTTGTTTCCGTTGTTGCTGCCCTTTTTCAACGCGATGTTTGGTTTAACGTGATTCCAAACGAACCTGTGCTGGCTGCCATTTTAACTGTTCTTGTTGCCATGGTAGTTGGAACTTTGTTCGGTATGTATCAGGCTTATATCATTGCCTATTTACGTGTACCGGCATTTATTGTGACCCTCGGCGGTATGTTCATCCTTAACGGGGGCATTCTGCTGGCAACTGGAGGACAAACTATTGCTGCCAACCAGCCAGGTTTTAGTTATATAGCGCAGGGGTACCTAAAACCTACCATTGGGTGGATCCTGGGGGTGGCTGTAGTTGCATTTTTAATTTTCATGATGTTTACAAGCCGAAAAACGAAACGGAAATATGGTTTCGGACTTAAACCGCTTTATCAAGACTTATTACGCGCGGGGTTTTTCTCACTATTGATATTGGTTTATGTTGGCATTGTCAACAAATATAACGGCGTTCAGGTTCCGGTTCTTCTGCTTGCCATCACAGCCATCATTGTCTCTTATGTCTCGACCAATACCCGGTTCGGACGTTATGCTTATGCCATTGGAGGAAATCGAGAAGCCGCTAGACTTTCGGGCATCAATATCAAAAAGCAGCTATTCCTCGTATTCAGTTTAATGGGGTTACTCTCTGGCATTGGCGGTGTAGTGCTGGCATCTTATGTGGGTTATGGAACCATCGCCGCGGGCCAGGGGTATGAACTTGATGCCATCGCCAGTTGTGTGCTGGGCGGTACGTCCACGCTGGGTGGTTCTGGAACGATCTTTGGCGCCCTGGTGGGTGCTTTGATCATGGCCAGTTTAAACACAGGTTTGCAAATGATGAACGTGGCACCCGCCTGGCAATATGTGCTCAGAGGCCTCGTTCTGGTGTTGGCCGTAATTGCAGATGTGTATTTCAAGAAGAGCAATAATTAATTCTTATCAGTATTTCAAAATGAAAGAATGTTTGTAATGATGATTTATCAACCTAAACCGGAAGACAGGTCCTCATATGGTCTCTGGGCAGTTGGCAGCCGCGGACGAGATACCTTTGACCGCACCTCCATTGCCAGCCGAGAATTGAAATACAAGATACTCGATCAACTGACCATTGAAATCTTGCTGGATGTCCGCTGACATCCAGAGTCTCTCCTACAGAGTAAGTGTTGAGCAAACCACCCGAAGACGGGTGGTTTGTGTTATTAAAAGTGCTCGGCATGTTAGAAAAACTGATGATTCTTATTCCAATAATCAATTTGATGGCAGAGATTCTGATATAAGAAATAAATCCTCTAAATAATAGCACGTATGATAATCCTTCCTTGTGGAGTGTTGAAAACCTCACTAGAAAAGCACATCTCTTCATGAATATCCTTTAATGCACCAAGCACCCGCCTGAGTTCGGGTGCTTGGTGTCTTGCCTGAGACTTCGATGTACGTTTCGATGCAAAGGAGAGAGAAATGATCAAGTAATAATGGGTTACCCCATTTTCCAAAAGACTTCTTTGAGTTGTGGATATAGTTTTTGATATATCTGATATCCGTTTTTATAGATTTCTACTTGTGACTGATCTGGTTTGGTGCTGCCTGTAATCTTGATACAAGCTTTGCAGGCTGAGGCAACATCTTTCCATGCACCGGCACCCACCCCAGCCAGCAGTGCTGCGCCATAAGCGCCACCTTCGGCTGTGTTGACAGTGACAAGCTCAGCATTGAGCATGGATGCAAGAATTTGACGCCAGAGCGGACTCTTAGTTCCGCCGCCTGATGCCCTGACCTGGGTAATGGCACCCAACCCGGCATTCTGAATTAGGGTAAAGCTGTCTTTAAGCCCGTAAGAGACCCCTTCCAACACAGCACGGGTCATATGAGCCCGGTTGTGACGCAGGGTCAAACCAATGAAACCACCCCTGGCGAGCGGATCGGGGTGCGGGGTACGTTCACCAGATAGATACGGCAGGAATTGCAATCCCTCGCTGCCCGCCGGAATGTCTTCAGCTTCTTTTAGTAGGTCAGTGAAGTCCATACCGGGTGCAAGCGTGTCGCGGTACCACTGTAAACTGCCTGCAGCAGATAACATCACCCCCATGAAATGCCACATACCTGGAACGGCGTGACAAAACGCATGCAGTCTGCCGTCCGGCTCCACCAACGCTGATGGCGTGGTGGCAAAGACCACACCGCTCGTCCCGACAGTCAGTGAGACCACGCCGGGTTCAACCGCGCCCATCCCTACCGCTCCAGCGGCTTGATCTCCGCCGCCAGCCATGACAGGGGTGCCCGGTTTTAGCCCAGTGAGAACAGCAGCCTCTTCACTTACCCGACCGGTGACTTCGGTACCTTCATACGTCTTCGGCATCCACGCTCGGGGAATATCAAGTGCCTTGAGTACTTCAGCAGACCAATCACGGGCATGCAGGTCAAACAAAACCGTGCCTGCCCCATCAGCCTTATCCATGGCGTATTCATTGGTCAACTTGAATCGCACATAATCTTTTGGCAGCAACACATGTTTGGCTTTCTCAAACACTTGCGGTTCATTTTCTTTTACCCAAAGAATCTTGGGGGCTGTAAAGCCTGTCAAGGCAACATTGCCAGTGATTTGAATAAAAGACTCTTTGCCGATACGCTTGTGAATTTCGTCGCATTGGCTTTGGGTTCGCTGATCGTTCCACAAGATTGCAGGTCGCAGAACCGTTCCTGCTTCGTCCAGCAAAACCAGACCGTGCATTTGCCCGGTTAAACCAATAGCAGCAACCTCTTCCCCTTTGATGCCGGTCTTTTCAAGAACTTCCTTTATACTGGCAGACGAAGCCTGCCACCATTCCTGCGGATTCTGTTCAGACCATAAGGGTTTTGGTGTTTGCAGCGTGTGAGAAGATGAAGCAACTCCAAGAACCTTGCCAGACTCGTCTATGATTAAAGCCTTGCTTGAGGTTGTAGATACGTCAATTCCAAGGAAATAAGCCAATTCTAGTTCTCCGGTATAATTTCATTTCGTACATATTCTGAGACAGCATCATTCTTATGTTTGGATGCTGTCTCTTTACCTTTACTTACTGTGCGAAAAATAACTCATTCAAAACGGATTCAAGATATTCCTGACGTCCGCTTTCAACCTTAACCTCTTTGAGATTAAGAGCATAATCAGACAATTCTTCAAAATTGGTTTTGCTGTCAACAATCTTCTTGCCAATGCCGCTCTTGTAGCTGCTGTAACGATTCTCGACAAACCCATCAATACGGCCATCTTTCATCAATTTTTCAGCCAGTCTCAGACCGAGAGCGAAGCTATCCATACCGGCGATGTAAGCCAGAAGAATATCTTCAAAGGTATTGCTCTGTCGGCGTGCCTTGGCATCGAAGTTCAAACCGCCAGTGGTAAAACCGCCAGCTCGAAGTACTTCGTACATGCACAGTGTGGTTTCATACACATTGGTGGGAAACTGGTCGGTATCCCAGCCGAGGAACAGATCACCCTGGTTTGCATCAATGGAACCTAATGCGTTATTGAGGGCGGCAGTTCGCAATTCATGTTGGAAGGTATGACCAGCCAAAGTTGCGTGATTGGCTTCAACATTTAGCTTGAAATCGTTTTCAAGGTGATAAGCACGCAAGAAATTCATGCAGGTGGCAGCGTCAAAATCATATTGATGTTTGGTGGGTTCTTTCGGTTTAGGTTCAATGTAGAACTGCCCCTTGAAACCGATTTTGTTTTTATAATCCACAGCCATATGCAGGAATCGGGCAAGGTTATCCAATTCGAGACCCATGTCGGTATTCAACAAGGTATCGTAACCCTCGCGCCCACCCCAGAATACATAACCCTCTGAGTTGAGCCGTTTGGCGACGTCAAGTCCCCATTTGACCTTTGCAGCGGCGATGGCAAATACATCTGCGTTGGGGCTGGTGGCTGCACCTGCCATGAACATCTTGTCGCTGAAATTGTTGGCGGTGTTCCAAAGCAGCTTCTTTCCATGCTTCTTCTGAAGTGCTTCAATGTAGTCAACCATTTCATTTTGGAGCTGGAGGCTTTCCGCAAGGGTGTTCCCCTGGGGAGCAATATCTACATCATGGAAACAGTAAAAATCAATGCCTAATTTATTCATGAGATCAAAAGCAAAATCAGCTTTCGCTTTGAATTGCTCAATCCCTGATTTTCCAAAACTTTTATCAATGGTTTCGCTGCCAAAAATGTCCGTTCCGGATGCGTCGATTGTGTGCCAATAGCTCAAACCAAAACGCAGTTGGTCTTTCATTTTCTTTCCGGCAACGACCTCATCCGGGTTATAGAAACGGAATGAGAAGGGGGAATTCGACTTGGGGTTGTATTCAATCTTTTTGATATCCTGATATTTTTCCATTATTGTCTCCATACTTTTTTTATCAATTACTTGCTTTTGACGATAATTACTTATGAATTGAAATGCCAAACCAGATTTTAGAATCAGGCTACTTCAAATGTAGCCGTCACCGGTTTTGGAGCGCCTAATTGCTGACCGCGTTTGCTGGGGGAGCACCCACCAACTTCCAACCGGAATTCTCCCGGTTCAAGGGTCAGTTTGCCATCATCATTGTAAAAAGACATCATTTCAGAGGTGATGGTAAATTTGATCGTGCGTGACTCGCCGTTTTCGAGCATGATTTTTTCGAACCCGATCAGATGGCTAAGAGGAACAACTGTTGAAGCTTTCAAATCACTCAAGTAAATTTGAGCAGTCTCTGCAGATTTACGGTCCCCAGTGTTTTTCACAATGAAGCTGATTGATATTGATTCGCCTGCTCTGATTTTGGTTTGATCAAGCTTCAAATCTGAATAATCAAATTTGCTGTAACTGAGACCAAAACCAAACGGGTAAAGGGGTTCCTCGGTCATGTAGCGGTAGGTTCTTCCGGTCATGCTGTAATCATCAAACGCAGGCAGTTGATCCAGCGATTTAGGGAAGGTCAAGGGCAGTTTGCCAGAAGGAGAAACATCGCCAAAGAGTACATCCGCAACAGCTTTGCCGCCTTCCATACCCGGATACCAAACCCATAGGATGGCATCCACCATATCTTCCACTTCACCAAGAGCGATCGGGCTTCCACCTGTCAGCACCAAAACGATATTTGCACCGCTAATGGCAAGTTCTTTGATATAGCTGACCTGACTTTCAGGCAGCGAGATGCTGTGACGGTCACCGTTTTGCGGAGAGAGAAGCGATTCGCCTTCTTCTCCTTCGAGGAAGGAGTTGTTCCCTGCGCAAACGATGGCAACGTCAGCAGATTGTGCCATACCGGGCGCCCACGTCTCGCCAATTTCTCGCGGATGTTTCAACATAGCGCCTGCGGTGTATTCCATGCCCATACCCTCTGGAAGTCTTCCAGTAATTCCTTCCAGCAGGGTGGTCATCTGATTGTTAAAACCATAATAGTTGCCGAGTAACACTTCAATACTGGCTGCGGTTGGGCCGGTAACAAAGATTTTCTTTGTGGTTGGTTTGATCGGAAGAATGTTGCCTTTGTTCTTGAGAAGAACCACGGCTTCGGTTGCTGCTTTGTAAGCCAGTTTGCGGTGTTTCTCGCTGGCAACCACATCCATGGGGATTGAAGCATAAGGCACCATTTCATCAGGATCAAACATACCAAGCTTCATGCGAGTTGTCAAAGAGCGTTGAAGTGCCTGGTCAACATCGGCTTCGGTGATTAACCCTCGAGCAATGGCTTCGGGGATGTCATTGAACACATGATCACAACCTAAATCGCAGCCGCGCTTCAACGCCAACGCTGCGGATTCGGCGGCATCTTTGGTCACTTTGTGACCCAGATGAAAGTCAGACAATGCCATGCAGTCTGAAACAAAATGACCATCAAAGCCCCAATCGCCGCGTAGAATGTCTTCAATTAATAACTTGCTGGCGCAGCACACTTCATCAAGGGTGCGATTGTAGGCGCCCATAACAGATTCCACCTTGGCTTCGGTGACCAATTTTTTGAAAGCAGGAAGGTAGGTGTCATACAATTCACGTTTGCTAACAGTTGCATTGAAATGGTGGCGATCTTTCTCAGGGCCTGAATGAACTGCAAAATGTTTGGCGCAAGCAGATAACTTCATATATTTCGGGTCATCGCCTTGTAGACCTTTTACAAACTCGGTTCCCATTTCACCAGTCAGGAAGGGATCTTCGCCCCAGGTTTCCTGTCCGCGTCCCCAACGTGGATCGCGGAAAATGTTGATATTTGGCGACCACATGGTAAGGCCTTGATATTGCTGCGAATAACCATTCCGCCGCATGGCTTCATGATATTTTGCGCGCCCCTCATCACTGATGGCAGTTGCTACTTCGCGGATAAGAGCTTTATCCCAGGTGGCAGCCATGCCAATTGCCTGCGGAAAAACCGTGGCGCGGCCGTTTCGGGCAATACCGTGCAAGGCTTCATTCCAATAGTTATAACTGGGAATGTTTAACCGGGGAACTCCCAAGGCAGGATGGCTCATCAGACCAACTTTTTCTTCTAAAGTCATTCTGCTGACCAGGTCTTTTGCTCTTTCTTTAAAAGATAATGAAGTATCAAGGTATGCTGGTTTTTCTGATGAACCGCTTGAATTCATAAATACTCCTTAAATAATTCCTTTTTCCAATATGTAGACTCATCAATAACAATTGCTAAAACCGGTTCCATTCTAAAATCATTGGGCAATGGAGACCATTGCCCAACACGTTCTATCCTTTAACCGCACCTGCCGTTAAGCCGGAGACAATCTGTTTTTCTGCAAAGAAGTAGAAAATAATGGTCGGGATTGAAGATAACGCCACAAAGGCAGAAATCACTGCAAGGTCCTGAGAATATTGACCCTGGAACTGCATGGTTCCCAGCGGTAATGTCCATAATTTATCGCTGTTCAACACCACCAGTGGCACCAACAGATCATTCCAACTCGCAATCATTACCAGCGCAGCCACTGCGGCAAGTGATGGTTTAACCAGCGGCAGCATAACCCGCCAGAAGAAATCAAAGTTGGTACAACCGTCAATGTAAGCGGCATCTTGAAGTTCTACTGGAACCGCGGTGAAGAATCCACGCAGGATCATGATATTTCCCGACAACTGAAAAGCAATCTGCACCAGAATCACACCCGTCAGACTATCAATTACGTGAACACCGTAAGATTCCAATTGGCGCAGCACGAAATATACCGGCAGAATGGCTACATTGATCGGGAACATCAAACCAATTGAGAAAAGATTGAAAATGAAACCCTTACCCTTAAATTGAAGACGTGCCAGCACAAATGAAACCAACGCGCAAACAAACACAGTTCCAGCAGTGGTGCAAAGCATCACGATTAAACTGTTTTTCATCAAATTCCAGAAATTAGGGGTGGTTAAGATATTGACAATATTGTCCCAATTAGGCGGGTTCGGGATGGAATATGGATGAGAATACATTTGACCGGTTGTTTTGACACTGCCAAAGAGCAGGATCACAACCGGGATAAAAATCATGATGGTGGCAATGACAAGGATCAGGTATTGAAAGAACCGTGGAACAACCTTCCTCGCCCATTTTGGTGATGAATTGAGACTTTTCATGTGAGTCACCTTTCTAGAGCCCGGTAATATAATCTGGTTCGCGGGTCATAGCTTGATAGACCAGTGAGAATATTACGCACAGAATGAACATGATAATCGCTACTGCCGAACCGTATCCCAAGTCAAAGCGCACAAAACCAAATCGGTACATGTAGGTCGCCATTGTTTCACTGGCATTAACCGGGCCGCCTTTGGTCATAATCCACACCAGAATAAACTGCTGGATGGAACCCAAGACAGACATATAGACAGAAGTCTTAATAGTGCTGCCTAATAATGGCAGGGTGATATAGAAGAAATTTTGGAAAGAATTGGCGCCATCCATGCGGGCGGCTTCTTCTATTTCAGTGGGAATATTCTGCAAACCGGTCAGGTAAAGCAGCATGTGGAATCCGAAATATTTCCAAGTTAAGGTGATAAAGACGGAGATTAAGACCACATTCATATCTGACAACCAGCCAACCGGTTGTAAGTTGAGCGCGACCAGGATTCCGTTAAAGAAACCGCGTTCAGGATCAGCGTTGAACAACAACAGCCACATAATTGCTGTGTTGACTTCAGATAACACATAAGGAAGGAAAAACATAGTTCTAAATGCCGCGCGACCAGGTAAGTCTTTGCCCACCAGCGTTGCCAGCAACAGAGCCATGGGAAGTTGCACAACCAAAGAAAGAACAATGATAATGACCACATTCTTGATTGCTTTCAAGAAGACATCATCGGTCATAATTTCAACATAGTTATTAATCCCTACATTTTTCGTAGCAGCGCCCAAGCCATTCCAGTCAAAGGTGCTGAAATAAACCGAGCGAAAGATCGGATAAACCACAAAAAGCAAAAACAAAACTAATCCAGGCAGCAGAAACAGAAAAATGCTTAACCGATCCTGGAACTTTCTCTTCTTTCCTGAGGAGGTGGAAGGCACATTGGCATTTTTCGCAACAGTTAACGAATTCATGGTCGTCTCTTTCTATTTTTTGAATACTCGGGGTTTTTTCAGAGCATTTACTTCCGAATATCGTTCCGCAGGAAGCGTTCTGCTGTCTTTCAAAAATACGATTTTGACCTGAGGAACTTGCATTTCATTGTTTATTTGACAGGTGCGGGACCGGTCAAAAACCATCCACGCACCTGTCATGTCAATCATAGATTACTGAGCCAGGAAACCGGCTTCGATTTCAGCGCAAACTTCTTCAGGAGTAGCGGTGCCAGCGAAGATCTTCTGGACGCTATCGTTGATGATGCTGCCCATAGCAGACGGCAGAATCTGATCGAAGTAGAGCTGATAGTAGGTAGAGTTGGCAACAGCGTCGGCAACCATGACCATGTTGGGATCGGTCAAAGCTTCAGAGGCACCCTTGGCTACAGGAATACCCATGTTGGTTGCAGCAACAACTTTCTGGTTGTCAAGATTGGTCAGATATTTGACGAAGTCAATAGCTTCGGGTTCGGCGTTGACACCGATGGCATAGCCGTTACCGCCACCAACAATATCAGTCACCAAACCAGCGCCACCTTCCACAGCCGGGAAGTTGAACATGCCCAAGTTTTTGACACCGAGGGTATCAGCGCTGTTGGCAGCTTGAACGGTAGGAGACCACTGTCCACCGAGGAGCATGGCAGCTTTGCCATTACCGAAAGCAGCCTGCATATCGTCATGTGAAGCGCCTAAGAAACCTTCCTGGAAGTATCCACCATCAACGAGTTTCTTCAGTTCATAACCAGCCTGAACAAAAGCTTCGTCTTCGAAGGAACCAGTGCGGGCATCGCTGGAATCAGCAGCAGCAGCAAAAGCTTCAGCGCCACCGATACGGGAAACAAGGTAAGCCCAGATGTGCATACCAGGCCATTTGTCGCCTTCACCCACTGAGATCGGGGTGATGCCAGCAGCTTTGAGGGTTTCGCAAGCAGCGAGGAATTCTGACCAGGTGGTGGGAACTTCAACGCCAGCCTGTGCAAAGAGGTCTTTGTTGTACCAGAAGGTCACAGCGCCCATATCCCAGGGAACACCGTAGCTTTTACCATTCACAGCGAATGCATCGAGGGCACCAAGGCTGTCGCCCCATTCGCCTTCGAGATCAGCGGTGACGTCTTTCAACAAACCAGCGTCAACCTGCTCGATCATACCGCCCGATCCCCAGCTCTGGAAGATGTCAGGAACATCACCAGACTGCATCACGGTGGTTAATTTGGTCTTGAAAGCTTCGTTTTCAAGGATGGTGATCTCAATGGTTACATTGGGATGCATAGCCATGTAATCATCGGCCATCTTCTGGAATTCGGTAAGACCGGGATCTTTGGTGGTAATGTGCCACCAGGTGATGGTGACGGGCTCGGCAGCAGCTTCAGTAGCAGCGGGAGCTTCAGTTGCGGCAGCAGCAGGTGCTTCAGTAGCAGCAGGAGCAGCAGGGGCTTCAGTAGCCTTGGCGCATGCAGACAGAACGAATGCTGCAATGAACACAACGCTGAGTAAGATGTACAGCTTACGATTCATGATTCTTCTCCTTATTAGATACGAACAAGATATAATTGTTACGTGCGGAGAACTCCTCCACACTCTTTCGCAGGTCTTCTTTCTGCTCGCTAAAGTCGAAACGATGGCCTGCTTTTTATTTCAATTTTCCGATCCCGCTCACCTCCCTTCCCATTGAGTAATGTTGAAGTAAGAAGTAAAACCAGGTTATTCATTATCTATTGTGCCTTGTCAATTCTTTGACACGAGTTGCGCACAACAAGCTGTGTTTGCATCCGATACGTCTGATCTTCCAATGGGATGCCGTTAATGATTTTGATCAACATCTGGGTGGCAATGTATCCCATTTGTGCGATGAATTGATCAACAGTGGTCAGTCCCAAATACTTGGAATCGGGAATGTTGTCGAACCCGACCAGCGAGAAATCTTCCGGAATTCGAAGTCCCATTTCCTGGGCGACCTGATATACGCCCATTGCCATCTGATCATTGGAAGAAAAAATGGCTGTGGGTCGGTCTTCCAGAGAGAGCAACTGACGCGCACCAGACACGCCAGTCTGGGTGGTATACTCACCCGTGGCAATCAGTTTTTCATCTACCGGGATGCCGGCTTTTTTCAATGAATCAAGATATCCCAGCAAACGGCGGTTTGAACTTTCAAGTTCAGCCCGTCCGCTGATGTAGCCGATGCGTCGGTGCCCAAGACTGAGCAGGTATTCCATCGCTTCCACTGAACCCTGATAGTTCGTGGCGTGAACAGAAGCATAACTAGGATTGCTCATAACAGGGTCAATAGAGACAATGGGTTCCATCGCACTATATTCAGCCAGAACCGGTGCAACGATAACCACCCCATCAGAAATAGAATTTGTTAAAAGAGAAACATATTTTTGCTCAGCGTTGGCGCGACCACTTTTGCGAACATCCCCGGTGGTGTAAACCAACAAGTCAAACTCAGATTCGGCAATTGCCTTGTTCACGCCCTTCATCACTTCAATGGCAAACGGATAGGCAATATCAGGCATGATCAAACTGATCAGGTTTTTCTTCTGACTACGCATACTGCGAGCAGCCAGATTACTGGTATAGCCTAATTCATCAATCACCGACAGGATGCGGTTCTGGGTTTCTCTGGCAACATCAATCTTGCCATTAAGTACACGAGAAACCGTGGAAACTGAAACCCCTGAAGATTTCGCAACATCTTGGATGGTGACTGACTGCTTCTTTTTATTCATTAGTATCCTGTCAGGCGGGAACAATAGCGGTATCGTTGCCGGTATCGATACCGCTATTATTGCACGAGAGATATCAAAAGTCAATATTTTTTAAGAATTCTCATTAGTCATGTGTTTCTGAATTATTACCTCTCAACTCAAACTTGGATTTCTTCCAATTGATCCCATTCCTTTCGTACGGGAAAGGCTAAAAGACCAGCAGACAGTATTTTCACCAAACCAATCAGGCTGCAAGCCAACGCAATTCCGCGGCCAGTGCCTGTACCGAAAAAGACGCCCAAGCTACCGGCCAGCAATCCCCCAGTTTGCAGCAACGGATCAATCAACTTGTCCATCAGAACCCCCGCCATTAGATAAGCCAACAGCGTGGTCGCCTTCACAAACATCTGCCGCAGCGCTAAAACACGCCCCATTGATTCGCTGGGAGCCTTCTCCTGCCAGATCGAATCACTTAAGCTTGAGACAAACGCCAGAGTAAAGTGGGCGCAAAACGCACCAACACCAACTGTGATTAAATTCGGTCGCAGCCCCATCAGCACAAAAGCCAACGCGCTGACCAACTCAAACCCTAACAAGCCGTTCAATCGTTTTTTCGGACCTCCCCAGGCGGTCATTACCAGGCTTCCTGATAACAAACCAACCCCGGCGATGGTCAACGTCAACCCCAGCCCATCAGGCTGGGCAAACCCCAACACCATCGGTGTAACCATTACTGCAAAAATGCTCCACAAGAAAGTAAAAACAGATTGAAAATAGAGCAATCCGGTCATGCCAGGGGTTGTTTTTATTGCTTGCCATCCCTGCAATGATTCTCGTAAAAATCCGACACTTGTAGTCGGTGTGACGTTTGTCTGTACGGGAAGATCCGCAGGCAATTTTGACCAGATCAAGGTAGCCACTGCCACCACGAAAGTAGCAAGATCAACAAAAAGAACCCCTGCGACACCGATTGAGCCCACCAGCACGCCAGCAAACCCCGGCGCCAAAATCTGGCACAGCGCCTGGCCAAATTGAAGCAAGCCGTTCGCCCTACCCAATTGCTGTTTCTCAATTGATCCAGCGACCAGGGCAGAATAGGCAGGTCCCTGAATGGCACCACAGGCTGACGAAAGTACCGTTGCCAGGTAAATATGCCAGACTTCGATTGCCCTGCTGAGAAAGAGAGAAGCAATTAACACCGTACAAACCGCCGCGGCTGCATCTGAGAAAGCCATCAAATTGCGCCGGTTGAATCGATCAGTTAAGACACCCGCCAGAGGCGATAAAAGCATCTGGGGTAGAACGGAAGCCAATGCCACAAAAGCAAAATTGCTGGCCAACCCGGTGCATTGATACAGCCAGATTCCCAGGGCAAAACTGGTCATGGAGGATCCCAGTATGGAAAGCGCCTGCCCCCCCCAAACCAAAAAAAACCATTTCTTGTTACTCATACTCCTTCTCCTTGAAAAAAAGAGAGAGGTCGTTCAAATGGAAATTTGAACGACCTCTCAATCGAATAAAAAAAGCAGCCAATGGCTGCCAATAAAAAAACCAACCCGTCAAGGGTTGGTCTGGTGCGTTTGCACTGTAAGATAATACCGGGGTTTTAACATTAAGTCAAGCCCTTGTTTCAAGAATACCTATTCAAGTAGTTTTCGAGCAAAATCACTGCCAAATTTTCGGCCATCCAGCAGATCAGCAGCTTTTGGTACGCCCTTGAATTCGATGGAGCCGAAATGTTGCCACTTGAGTTCTTCCACCTTGCCAATCAATTCGCGTTGACCGCCCCCGCCCCAGGCATTGCTGCCAAAACCGGCAGCCAGTTTATTGATGATGTGTTTGTGTTGTGCCATGTTTAATACGTTCATCATGTCGGGAAAGAGCTTGCCCTCGTATGTCGGTGCACCAATCATCACACCGTGTCTGGTCCACAACGAGGGTAGAATCTCGCTGATGGTCGACCGTGAGACATTGAACACCTTGATCGACACACCCTCATCCATAATCCCTTGGGCAACTACTTCCATCATTTTCTCAGAATTACCGTACATTGAGGCAAATAGCAGCGTCACCGCGGCTTCTCCCGGTTCTCCGGCAAGCCGCGCCCACTTGTCATATAGTTCGATGATCCGTTCAGGATGATTCCGCCAGACCAGACCGTGCGAAGGGGCAACGATTTCCACCGGAACACCGCTCAACTTGGCAATGGCACTTTTGGTCGGTTTTGAAAAACTGGCTACGATATTAACGTAATACCGCAAAGCGTGTTCCTCATACCAGGCAACCGGTACGTTCGGATCATCATAAATACAGCCGTTTAACGCACCGTAGCCGCCAAATCCGTCACACGAGAATAAAATTTTGTTCTTCACCTCGTAAGTCATCATGGTTTCAGGCCAATGAACGAACGGAGTGGAAAAGAATTTCAAGGTCAGATTGCCCAGGCTGATTTCTTCACCATCTGCCACAACCTGCACATTTTCGGTTATGCCGTAAAAACTGGCCAGCATTTCTTTCATTTTGGCAGAACCCAAAATTGTCACATTAGGCGCAACTTGTAGTAGCATCTTGATCGAACCTGAGTGGTCGGGTTCCAAATGGTTCATCACCACGTAATCAATTTCTGATGGATTGAAGAACTCGCCAATTTGATCAAACAACTCATCCGTGGTCATCTTACTGCACAGATCAATGATCACCTTTTTTTGATCATTAATCAGATAGCTGTTATAAGAAACGCCTTCATTACGGATTGACCATAACCCCTCAAAGAGTTCGGTATGACGGTCATTCACACCCACCCAATAAATCAACGGACGAATCTCGATTGGTTTCATAAATACCCTTTCAAACTATATTTATCAAGTTAAGTTTATCACGCTGCTTAGAAGAATTCCACCAGGCAGATCACCGCCCTAGCCGCCTCAACATTTCAAAACACATGCGGGCATGGTGATAAGGGCACTCCCACGGACCTACCTTCACCTGGGTCAAAATGGGTGAGCCGTCGTGTTCCAGTTTTTTGAACCAGTCACCGTTCTCATGATCCACAAAATGATCCCGAATGAATTTCCAGACCCGTGTAGACGCCTCGGCAAAACGCATCTCGCCTGAAATCTGAAAGGCATTTTGAAAACCGACAACAGCTTCGGCGTGCGCCCACCAATGGCGAATTAAATCACGATGGCCATTGGGTCCAGCTTCATACAGTATGCTTCCATCTGCTCCAAGAGATTCATGATAAACCGAATCTGCCATTTTCACCCCGATTGTACGTGCTTCATTAATAAAGCCTTGATCACCCAGGATTTCTGCAGATTCCAAAAAAAGCCAACTGGTCTCGATATCATGGCCATAAGAGATATTCTCTGAAAGTGAATTCCATTGATCATCAAAAAACAGCCGCTGATGACCTGTCTGGTAATTTATTACTTTATCCAAAAAGAGCCGCAGCAGCCCGCCAAGCTTAGACCCCAGCATCTCATCTGGCCACACAGAAAATAAGGCTGCATAACCTTCCATCAGGTGTAGTAACGTGTTCATGGACTTTGAAGAGTTGATGTCAATGGCGCTCAACCTCATATCTTCAAGTTTGCTCCAGTCTTTTGCACGGCATTCGATATTCCCGCCAAATTGCTCATCAAAAGTATGCTTTTCAATTAGATCAAATAACTGTTTTGAAAGTTCCAGACTTTGCAAGTTGCCAGACACCCTGTAATAAGCCGACAACCCATAAATAGAAAACGCCTGTGCATAAGTATGTTTGCGGTCTTGCACGGGTTTTCCGGTTTTATCCACGGACCAGTAAACCCCTTGAGATTCTCCATCCCAAAACCGCCTTGTCAATGCCTCGAATGCCCATTCGGCTGTTAGCAAATAACTCTGATCTTGATAACGCCTGGCAGCCTCTGAGAAAGTCCACAAAATTCTGCCGTTCAACACGGCGCTGCGCTCAACCTCGTTATGAACGATTCGATCATTGGTTAATGCGCCGTAGAATCCCCCGTTATCGCGATCCATAGTGTAGTTCATCCAAAACGGGAGGATATTCCCGGTTAATTCAGTCTCGAATTGGCGGGCAAGCTCACTGCAATCGGTCATAGGGTGCTCCATTTTTCTAGTTCAAATGCTCTGGCAATTATAGACGATTCTTAACGACTAAATATTCATTAATAAATCCATTGCCCACTTATTGGGCAATCAAATGAATGGTATCATTGCAATCGGTTCCAATAATAATCGTTCAAGGAAATTACTCGTGAAAAGATTGTCCAAAAAAGGTCTGACCATTCAAATTGCGTTGCTTCAAGGTTCCTACTGGATGATCTTTTGTCCGATTGCCAGCTTTGCCTCCGTCTACCTGCTCTCAAAGGACTTCTCCAATCAAAGTATTGGTTGGGTGATGGCTGTCAGTAATATTTTGGCAGTGGTACTTCAACCTGCCCTGGGGGCTCTGATTGACAAATTTGAACGCTTCTCTCTGAAGCTGGTTCTAAGTTGCATGTCAGTACTCTGCCTGTTCATGTTGACTGCGTTGATTCTGATCAATCATAACCTGCTGCTCATCTCAATTCTCTATGTTGGGATCATTTCTTTACTGGTTTCGATGCAGCCTCTGGTCAACTCGCTCACTTTTGAATATATCAATGCCGGTTTTGATATCAACTACGGAGCAACCCGCGCAACAGGTTCCATTACTTTTGCAATTCTCTCGACTCTGTTGGGTATTTGGTTGAAAAGTATGTCCACTATTATTTTGCCCGGCATATCACTCGTGCTGTTCGCTGTTTTTCTGGCAATCGTTCTCTCATCGCCAAAGATAAAACGTCTTTCTGGAGAACAACCTGAAGTTAACCAATCTGAAGAACAGCAAATTAATGTACCCGATAAAGGTTTTTTATTACGATATGACCGCTTTGCTATTCTACTCATGGGGGTAGCCTTCCTGTTTCTCTTTCACACGGTCATAAATACTTACCTTGCCCAGATTTTTACCTCCCTCGATGGGCAGAATTCAGATTTCGGTATCTCCCTGACCATTGCCGCCATTTGCGAATTACCGGCTTTCTTGGGGTTCAATTTCTTAATTTCCAGGTTCAGCACCCAGACTTTGCTGAAATTTTCATCCATCTCCTATTTCTTCCGCAGCCTGGTATTCGCTTTCGCAGTTTCAATATGGATGGTAAATCTTGGTCAAGCCCTGCAAGGCATCAGCTTTGCCATCTTTAGTCCTGCCGCTGTTTACTATGTTAATAAAATTATGCGCAGCAATGACAAAGTCAAAGGGCAAACTTTTATTACGGGCGCCATCACGTTGGGTAGTGTTTTTGGCAGCGTAATCGGCGGCTGGCTGCTTGACAAGTATGGGGTTACCGCCATGTTGTTATTCGCAGCCGCTGGCGCAGCCCTTGGGGCATTGCTCGTGGTAATCTCTGTTCAAAAAAAGAACTCAACCAACAAAATTCCTTCCGTTAGCTTAACCTGATTTCAACGGCAATGTGTCCATTACCGGCTTGATTACCAACCTTCCCCAGGGTGCCTGCGTAGAAGTACCTGTGGTTGTAGAGAAGAGCGGTTTACATCCCATTTTCGTGGGCACCCCTCCGGCTCAATGTGCCCTCATCACCCAATTTAACTTGGGGATTGAAAAAATGGCAATCGAGGGCTGCCTGGCAGGCGACCCCACCATGATCTATCGCGCCATCTGTCATGATCTTTTGACTTCTGCAGTACTGTCACTGGCAGAGATCAAACAGATGACCGATGAGCTTTTCGCTCAACATCAGGCTTATCTGCCTCAATTAAAAATTCATCATGTGTAATTGAAATCCCCCGATTTAATAAAACAAATCGGGGGATTATTCCACATTTCGCTGATCGAAATCTCAATCAGATCTATTCTTTTGGCATCTCCACGCGGATGTGAAGTTCTTTCAACTGTTTGTCAGTCGCAGGAGATGGCGCATTGGCCATCAAGTCGCGGGCAGCCTGGTTCTTGGGGAAGGCAATCACCTCACGGATGTTAGGTTCGTCGGTCAGCAGCATCACCAGGCGGTCAATGCCAGGTGCCATGCCGCCGTGCGGGGGCGCACCGTATTCAAATGCTTCGAGAATATGGCTGAATTTCAACTGAATATCTTCATCTTTCAGCCCCAACAACTGGAAGATTTTGAGCTGGATATCGCGCCGGTGAATCCGGATCGAACCGGAAGCCATCTCGTATCCATTGCAAATCATGTCATAAGCATCCGACAAAATGGCAGCCGGATCGGTGTCAAACTTGTCAAGATCTTCCATTTTGGGCATGGTGAAGGGGTGATGGGCGGCATCCCATTTTTGCTCCTCTTCGTTCCAATCGAACATCGGGAAGTCAACCACCCAGGCGAATGCCATCACGTTTTTGTCAACCAGGTTCAGGCGGTCTCTAAACACAAGACGAAGCTGGCCGAGAGTTTTGTTGGCAACATTGCGCTGATCAGCCACAAAGAGGATCAGATCCCCTTCCTTCGCGCCGGTACGTTGCTGTAAGGCAGTCACTTCTTCTGGTTTGATAAACTTCTGGGCAGTTCCTTTGACCCCTTCAGCGGTCAGGGCAAGAGTTGCCAGACCTTTGGCACCCTGTTCCTTGGCGATGGTGGTCAGGTCATCCACTTCCTTGCGAGTGTATTCTGCGCAGCCGGGAATTACAAGACACTTGATCACGCCGCCGGCTTTGAGTGTGCTCTGGAAGACCATAAACTCGCTGGCGGCAAAAATATCAGAAACGTCATTCAGTTCCATCCCAAAACGCAGGTCTGGTTTGTCTGAACCGAATCTGTCCACTGCCTCGGCATAAGTGAGACGCTTCCACGGTGTGGAAAGTAGCTTCTTGTGCGGTGCGACAGCTGGAATCATGGCATTGAATAAGCCTTCCATCAAATCCAACACATCATCGCGATGGACGAATGACATTTCAAGGTCAAGCTGGGTAAATTCAGGTTGGCGATCGCCGCGAAGGTCTTCATCTCTGAAACAGCGGGCAATCTGGAAATACTTCTCAAACCCTGCCACCTGTAACAATTGCTTGAGCTGTTGTGGCGACTGCGGCAGTGCATAGAAACATCCGGGGTGAACACGTGACGGCACAAGATAATCACGAGCACCTTCAGGAGTGGTTTTGAACAGCATGGGGGTTTCGATTTCAATGAATCCCTGAGCATCCAGATATTCGCGCATGAACTTAATCACATTATGTCGCACAACCAGGTTGCGCTGCATGCGTTCACGCCGTAGGTCAAGATAGCGATACTTCAGGCGCAGGTTCTCGTCGGTTTCTTCATCCTTATAAATCAGAAAAGGCAACGGCTTAGCCTGGTTGAGCACTTCACAAGTGGTCACTTCCACCTCAATTTCACCAGTAGGTAAGTTGGGATTTTCTGCTCCTTCAGGGCGTTTTCGTACCTCACCGGTGACTTGAAGCACCCATTCCATACGGGCATCTTGCAATATTTGAGCGGCTGCCGGGTTTTTATCGGGGTTGGCAACAATCTGGACAATTCCCGAATGATCTCGTATATCAATAAAAGTCACCCCTCCATGATCACGTTGGCGGTGAACCCAGCCAGCCAGCGTGATTGTTTGTCCAACATTGGCAGAACGGATGTCATTACAATTATGGGTCTTATACATTTGGGGGACCTCTCAGGAAAATTTATTCAATCAAGTATTTTAACATAGGATTGAGGCGAAAACAGATCGTTATTTTATTAAAGGCATCAGCAATCGAATGATTTGCCTCAGACCATCGAGATCCGCGGTCAGGGGTTGTAGTTCCACTTCATCCGCGCCGGCATCCCATAAACGTCTGACAGCTTCTGCAGCTTGTCGGGGGGTACCCGTTGCGGTCATTTCATCCAGCCAGGATTCCGGAAGCATCTCGGCAGCCTTTTCAACCCCATACTTGCTGACCAGTTCTGGCGCTTCGTTTTCCAGTCCCAGGGCAAACAGATGCGGTTCACCGCTGCCGATGCATGACGCCAGCCAGCGGCGGGCAACATCCCGAGCGGTTTTTCCATCTTCAGACACCTGGCAGGCAATCGTCACACTGATCGCGTTATTAGGCCTTTCTGAAGCAACGCTGTGGATTTGTTCTTTCGCCCAGCGCACATAGGCGGGCGACGACATACCGGTCAGGATGGTGCCGTCAGCAACCCTGCCTGCCAGTTGAAGTGTTTTCTCCCTGATCCCGCCAATATAAAGAGGCGGCACCTGTGAAGGGGGCAAAAGGAGTTTTGCGTTCTGAAGATGAACGTGACTGCCCTCTAAAGACACTTCATCGCTTGCAAGCAGCGACCGTACGGATTCAACAGTTTCCTGCAGCGCTTTTAAACTTGATTTGGGATACGCACCTATCTGTTTCATCCAAAATTCCACACCATGCCCAAAACCAGGTATAAAGCGGCCCGGGTAAAGCCGGGCAAGCGTCGAAATTTCCATTGCCGTAAATACGGGGTTACGCACCGTGGCTGGCAAAATGCCAATGCCAACCCGAACTCGATTTGTGGTGCCTAAGATCGTCGCGGCTGAAGTAAGGCTTCCTGCATAAAAACAATCTTCCCAAAGCCAGACGCTGTCAAATCCGCTGGTGTCAGCCAATCGAGCAAACTTGACCAGATTCTCGGCCGGAATCTGTGGGACAAATGTTATTCCAAGTTTCCTTTGTGCAGTCATGATTCCCTCTTTCGTGTTAATACTAAAAAATACTCAAAAATTCAATTTATCCACTATCATTGGAGAATTGATCAATGGAGAATTGTTAATGTACAAGACAATGAACTATCTTGAGTGGCGCGGAGACCTTTCTTTCACTAAAGATCCAGTTAATGATGTGGATGCATTAATTTTTGCGTTGTTAAGCTACCTGCCCCTCAAGGGAATTGTGCCTGGAGTTGATTCTGGTGAAGATATTACTCTCAAAGAAGCTGCCGCTCAATACTTTGCAAGTGTAACAGAAAATAATATCCTTCCCTCTGAATTCAATCCAACTGCCAGTACTACTTTCGATGGACATTTGGTCGAATTATTAAAATCAGCTGCCGATTGCCCTCGGTTTAATAAAGTCAGATTGTCAAATTTCGATGAGAACACAGATTTTGTCATCGGAAGACAATTTGGTGCTGTAACCTTCACCTTACCCAACCCGGGGCATGACAAAGTTATCGCCTTCAGGGGAACCGATAACTCCTTAATTGGTTGGAAGGAAGATTTTGAGCTGGCCTACATGGAACAAATTCCCGCCCAGGAATCCGCGTTAAGGTATCTCGAAAACGCCATCGGGTTGTTTTCAAGCCAATTCATTGTTTGCGGACACTCAAAAGGTGGCAACCTGGCTGTCTATGCAGGGTCGAGGGTGAACCCTATGAGAATGGGCAAGATCGTTAAAATCCTCAATTTTGACGGTCCTGGCTTTGATTTCTCAGTTACTCGAAAAGTATCTTTCGCCCGCTGCGCAAGGCTGGTCACCAACTACATCCCTGAAGAATCCATGGTGGGTCTGTTACTTGAAAATGTTGGCAAAAGAATCGTGGTAAAAAGTGAAGGTCGCTTCATCTATCAACACGCTGCATTAAACTGGGGTGTGGACCGAAACAGGTTTCTTCAAGGCACCCTCTCAAGTACTGCCAAATTGCTGGAACAAACCCTGAACTCATGGGTAAATAAAATATATATCTCGGAACGGGCGATGTTCCTTGAAGCATTATTTGATATATTGGGCGCATCAGAAGGAAAAGCCATCAAGTTCAGTCCGCAACAAAACCTACGGGAGATTAAAAACATCCTAGTAAAATATTCAAAACTGGATGCTAAAACAAAAGTACTGTTAACCCAAGTGTTTACCTCTCTGACAGATGAAACGAGAAAAACAATCACATCCACCATCAAAGACAAATTGCCGAAGAGATCACAACCGATCTCTGAAGAATCGTAATACAGACTGGGATAGAACAGCAACTTTCTTATTACTGAGTTAGAATCCTCCTTGCTGAAGATTGCTGTGAAACACCTCCCTTTGTCTTTGCCTCGAAAAAACTGATTAGAATGATTGATGTTCAAATGATAAAACAGACTGCTTGATTATCGAAAGAAGAAGCTATCGTCTCATTAGAGTTGCTGTAACCTGTGAATGAAGAGACATTCACCAAATTCAATTACAGGTATCGAATTAAAAATATATTCAATGTTTATAACTCTCGAATGATTGCTAATCTGAAAATCAATTATGAATGATTACTCTCAAAGGGCTCATTACTTGATTGTTCAGCTTCACGGCGCTTTTTTTTGTTTTCATACATTTTTTGATCAATAATTTGATAAAACGATTCAAAATAATTCCCAAAAGACGGATGATAAACCGCATATCCCATGCTGAAGCTTAATCGGAATTTTCTGCTCCCGTGATTATAAGCTTTCAACTGAACAGCAATTCGTTGGATAAGGTTTTCAACGTCTAGAGGATCATCGCTATCAAGAATTAGACAAAACTCATCACCGCCATACCGGGCGATGAAATCTTTGTGATCTGCCGCATTCCGTAATACTTTCACCGAATCAACAATGGCAACATCTCCTTGATAATGGCCGTACTGGTCATTGATTTCCTTAAAATCATCGATATCCAACATGATAGCTGAAAAAGATTTATGTTCAGAAGATGAATTAATCTTTTTTTGCACATACCGGTCTAAGGTCTGCCGGTTGAAAGCTCCAGTCAAATAGTCTTTGTCAATATTCCGGTTCTGAATATTTGTAAAGACCACCTGTGCACCAAAGGTCAAACCAAGAAGAGCAAAAGGAACCCCAAAAACGAATGATTGAAGCGCCCATCCAATCAAAGGTGGAAGAAGAAAAAGAACCAAAGAACGATAATAATTTCTCTCAATTTTTGCCTTTTGGCTGAGGATTAATCCTTCAACCAGAATCATCATCACAAATTGTAATAACATGGGAACCATGAATAGCGTCCCGCGGTGATAATTTCGTTCCATATCAAAGTAGAATATTTTTCCTGTGATAGAAGTCGATAGAATTAGTCCAATACAAACTATCGTCAAGAGCCATATAAGAACGAATAATTTTTTATATAATCGTACATCCAAGCCGTCAATCTGTTCGCATACATATGAAAAAAATGTCGGCAAGAGCAAAGTGTTGAGAATGATTTCCAGATATACCCCAGATGCAGCAATCGAAAAAAACCACTCCGGACCCTGGTTGAGACTGCTAACGATATCAGCAATGAATGATAAAAACAAAATAATCAAAATGCGCATGAAAAAACGTTCTTGTCCAAAACGAACGTTGCGTCGACGATTTTCCAGCAGGATTAAGTAACCCAGCTGTAACATACAATAGAGACAAATCGAAAGATATGCCATTGAAATCATGATTAATTTATATTATCGCATTTTTCCATCATGAACAACAGTAATGGTAATTTTATTTTCAGATTGTAATTATTTTTCGATAATTTAATAATCCCTTTGTCAATCATGTCAGTAAAAATTTTTACTTATTGACTTAACAAATGTCGAGAGCTTCAATCTGAGCCCTACTCTTACTGATATCCTGGTTAGTTTTTTACTTTCGCTCGAGATGAATGCCTCCTGGGAAAGATGAACCTCTGTATTGTTGTTACTTCAATTTATGTAATGTTGCCCTTCCTTTAATTAATCGGTAACTTGTGGTGGAAAATGCATCTTTTGGCAAAGCAGTTGCGTATACCTGATATCTTTTTAAAAGGAATTAAGGAACCGCTTAATGAAAACATCAACAAAGTATGTCATCATTTCTGTAATTTTTATCATGCTTGTTCTGGCAAGTCTCAGCATCTTCATTTTGCCAAATCCACTTGCTGCCGATGGTGCCAAACAAGGTTTTTCTGCTGTAAGGGCAATGAAACATGTCGAGGTAATCGCCGCAAAGACACACCCTGTTGGAACCCCTGAACTTGCTGAAGTTCGCAATTACATCATTAACGAGTTGAAAAAAATCGGTTTACAGCCCGAAATCCAAACAGGTGTGAGAACAAATGACTCAACCGGATTCCTGAGTTTTGTGCCTTATTCTGGAGAGTTAAACAATATCACCGCCCGATTGGAAGGAGCCGAAAACAGCGGGCAGGATATTGTTCTCGTGGCACATTATGACACCACACTCGGTGGCCCCGGTGCCGCGGATGACACCTCGGGGGTTGCGGTTCTGTTGGAAACTGCCAGAGCACTTATTTCCTCAAATCCATTAAAAAACGATATAGTTTTTCTGTTCACTGATGGAGAAGAAGCTGAATTGTTGGGTTCTAAATTATTCGCCGAAGAATCAGAATTGATGAAAAATATCAGTCTGGTCGTGAATGTGGAATCAAGAGGAAACCGTGGGCCTTCCATCATGTTTGAATCTTCTCAAGGCAACCGCTGGTTGATCAAAGAGTTTCTTAAGGCTGCACCTGACTCAGTGGCGTATTCATTTACTACTGATGCATATAAATTGGTCAGCAACGTGACTGACTTTACCCCATTTCTTGAAGCTGGCAAAAGCGGTTTTAACCTGGCAAATTTAAGCGGGTTGGAAATCTACCATAACCCACAAGATACCCCTGAAAACCTCAGCCCGTCTTTCTTACAACATCATGGGGCAATCGTCCTGTCACTGGCTAGGCATTTCGGGAATATCCCTCTTGATCAGGTAATAGAAATGCATAATGCTGTCTATTTCACAATTGCCAGAACAGTTACGATTTCTTACTCAAGCCAGTGGAATATTCTGTTTACTGTGCTTGGTTTATTGCTATTTATTCTCGCTCTTGCAATAGGAATTCGCAGTAAAAAGATCACAATCAAAAGCAGTTTGCAAGGTTTCCTGATTTCTGTTCTGATATTGATAGCTGTTACGGTGATTGGATTTGCAATTCAAACGTTTTTTACCAAGCTCTATTTCAAACTTGAGCGTGTCTTAACTCTGGATGACCTGGTAAACCTACGAAGACTGCTTGTCTTCGAAGGAAACAAATGGTTTGTTGGTTCGTTGATGATCACCGGATTAATTATCTGGTTGCTTCAGAGGCTTTTCCGTAAAAGAATCACGGCAGCCAACCTCTTTTTTGGAAATACCATCACCTGGGCTTTGATATCTTCGGTATCAGCTTTTTTATTACCCAGTGCCCATTATCTTTTCCTGTGGCCCTTCTTTTTTGCCGCCATTGAATCACTGCTTGAAGTATGCATGCCAGATAAAAATGACTTAAAATGCCTGATGCGAGTAACCCTGTGCGCCATCCCCTGTATTTTGATTTACATTCCAGTGGGTTATCTGTTGTTCCAGTCCCTGACCATGCTTGCTGCGGTGGTTCCACTGGCAATTCTGTCACTGCCTGCGGCCATGCTATTTTCCACGGATTTCAACGCACCACAAAAAGCAGCATAGCCCAAGTCAGCGAAATCTCGAAATAATATCAGTTGATCTTGTTCACTCGAAGTTCAAGCTGTAAAAACAGTTTATATCTTATTACAAACCATCGTTAGCTCATTGAATTTGCCGATGTACAATGTTGTTGTGAAAGGCAGAAAAATATCGCATAATTATTGGACAAATACACATGCTAGATTATTTATGGAAAAATTTTGGAGCCTTAACAATAGTTATCATTCAATTACTGTTTTTTAAACTCATACACTAAACAAAAGCGGATTTCTCGTTTCCATTACAAAATTCATATCAGGAGGATTTGATGAATACAGTCAGAAAACTACTTAAAAACAAAGGGTCAAAAGTTTGGACAGTTACCAAAGATTCAACAGTTTTGAATGCTCATGACTTAATGTTGGAACACAAAATTAGTTCTGTAGTGGTGACAGAAAACGACAGGGTCATTGGCATCTTTACAGAAAACGACTTTGTTCAAAAGGTTGGTATCGACTGCAAGAATACCGATACAATGTTGATTGAAACCGTAATGACAAAAGACCCCATCACAGTCTCCCCTGACAAGAATATCAGCGATTGCATGACCTTATTGATTGACAATCATATTCGTCATTTGCCGGTTGTTGAAGATGACCGTTTGGCAGGCATAATATCAGTAAGTGACGTGGTAAAAGACCTGATTGAAGAACTTGAATTTCATGTAGAACAACTTACAAATTATATTCAGGGATTCCGATAAACGGTCTGAGGATTACCATTTGCCACATTTTCGAATAAACAAGAAAGCTGATGGGACTCGATGAAACTCCATCAGCTTTTACTTTATTAGATTGGAAGATTTTTGCTTTCCTGGTTATTACGAAAGATTATGTCGATTCGGTGAATCTTCATTGTTGCCTGATGAAAAAACACCAGGCTTATTATCAGGAGGTTTACAGTCGCGAATCCTTTTTTGAAGATAATAGGCACCAGCTAATGCCAAAACAATCGCGGCAATGGCAAATAAAGATGCCGCAGAATACTCCTTAACGTCAATTATGACTACTTTACGGGCAACTGCGATGAGAGCCACTTCAAGCACGATTTCTACATGTACTTCATGCCTGTCCAGATAAGCTCTGATCGTCTCCAGCAATTCGACGCCAATTAAAATAAGCATAAAAAAGCCAAACACATCCAGAAGCTCGTTGATATCCAGCAAAATACTGGGTGGAGAGATGATATCGATAATCAGAATTCTCCCTAATTCAATGGTAGATAGAAGAATCACCACTATCATCATTAATATGAGACTTCCCACGATGACTTGTTCAAACACCTTTAGTATTTTTTCTATCGCTTTCACATCTTTTCCCTTAATAACCTTTTAATCAATGGGTTTATTCATTGGCATTCTTCACACATTGCGTTGCAGCCAGGCAAATAGTATCGCCATTAACGCTGCAATAACACCTATTGAGACAGCCAGCCATGTGGCAGCTTTTCTTCTCATACCACCTCCCTATACCAGGTCAAACCGTTCTGAATGGAAATCGCCTAATGGAACACCGATCTGCTGCAAAGCCTTTTCGACTGCATTCATCATCGGTACAGGCCCGCAAATAAAGATCTCAACTCGATTTTGAGTACGGTCTTTGGGCAGATATTTGCCGAGTATTTCTGCATTAACAAAACCAGATTCCCCTTTCCATCCATCTGGAGGAATTTCTGGAACATGAATTAACTTAAGGTTCAGCTTTCTAGTTACTTCTTCAATCTCTTCCATGAAAGTGGCAGTCTCAATTGTTTTATTTGCGTAAATAAGGGTGAGCGGTCTTTGATCGTTACGGTCAGCCAGCGTTCTTAACATTGACATCATCGGTGTGATGCCGATCCCTCCGGCAATGAACACATATTCTTCTGCATAAGGGTGTCGGTCAATACTGAAACCGCCAAACGGCCCATCAACAAACACGCGTTGTCCTTCTGTGATAGTCTTAATATTGCCAGTGAAATCTCCCAACTCTTTGATGGTAAACGTCAACTGAGTTTTCAGTTCTGCACTGCTAGAAATGGAAAAAGGATGTTCATGATCTTTAAATGGAGAGTCCCAGATCGTGAGCCATGCAAACTGTCCAGGTTGAAAATGAAAATTATTCTTTTGTGATGCTTTCAAAACCAGGGTAAATGCATTTCCTCGTTCGGCAACAACTTTTTCAACAATATAAGGCTTGCGTAATAAAATGAATGGTTTGATCACACGGACCCAGGCCATCAATCCTATCCAAAAAATGGCATAAACCGCCCAGAAGATTTGCTTCCAAACTGTGTTGAGATAATAACCGCGCAATTCGATGTGAATCATAGCTAATGCGATACCAGCGGTTGCCAAAATGCCGTGCCAGATACGCCATTTGTCATACTCGATTCTCAGCTTCTTTCTCCAGATTGACAAAATAATTAGCAATCCCATGGCGATAATAGCGGTTACCCCAAACCTTGCTGCCCAGGGTGCGCTAACTAGATTAAGCAAATTCAGATATTGAGGATTAAAGACAAAAAGAATCACCGGATGCAAGGCAATCAGGACGAACAACACTTTTGAAGCTTGATGATGGAAGAAATAAACAATATCACTACCAAAAGGAGCCTTGATTACCTTGACCCGCGCGGTTAAAACAAATTGCAGACCAACCATCGCAAAACCGGTATACCCCAAACCAACCGACAAATCTCGCCAGAACTCTCTACCAGCCGGTCTTGGCCCCGCCAGCAGGATTAATAACGGGCAAAGTGTAATCAAAAGATATATACTGATCCAGAATACTTTTTGAAGGTTACGTTTAATCATATTCTTTTTTCCTTCGCAGGTATCGCACCATTATTCGATTAAAAATATATAAAAAGAAAAACACCTCATGTGAATAATACACCCTGAAAAACTTGCCAACCTGACTTAAATTCACTATTACCAATCTGGACGCCGACTCACTAATTGAGCATATGGATAATTTTTAAATCAATCCAGTTTAACAGGAGTGATAAACCCTGCTGGTTTTGTGGTAATAATTGAACAATTAATCTTCGGTAATATTTTCTCCGCAGTATTTCCTATTAAGAAACCGGCAATTCCTCCGCGGCTGACCGTGCCCATCACAACCAAATCAATTTCTTTTGCCTTCGTAAGTTGAGGTATCAGCTCTCCAGCATTTCCTTTTAGCAGAAATACTTGTATTTTAGTGTTACCAATCTGAATTTTCTTTAATAATTCCTTCAACCATTGACGATGAGCTGCCTGGGTTTCAACCAAAAGTCTCCCAATTTCAAATTCAGAGATCCCTCCCCTCCCTCGTAAAACGGATTCACCAAACAGGCTCCATGCATGAAAAACTACGAGCTCGCTGTTGCCCGGTTGCGCTAATGAAGTAGAAAGCTCAATGATTTTCTGTGCCATTTCAAAGCGTTCAATATCATCTTCAGCTAAATCAACCGCAGCCAAAATCCGCTTAATTGGCCGTTGCTGGCCAGGTTTAATCACCCATACCGGACAAGGACACTTCCGAATTAAGTGCATCGTTATATTTCCAAAAAGCGAATCAGATAAACCGTCACCACCTTCCGCAGAAAGCATCACTAGATCATGGTTGTTTTTCATCACTTCACGAATAATTTCAATAAAAGAAATTCCTATTGCTTTTTTGCTCTTTACTGATATTCCAGCAGCTCGAATAATGCTTATAAACCTTTCAAAATCATTTTCTTCTTCCTGAAGAATAAATTCCTGAACATCAAATCGATTTCCTCCGACCAGAATATCTGCATTCTCGCCAATTCCAGACTTTGTGTATTCAGTATCATTTTCTGAACCTGGAAACTCTTCGATGAACTCAACCCCAGAAAACTGTGAATCAACATTCTCTGAATCCTCGACTACTCGAGGTTTTTTTTCAGATTGTTTTTCGATGACATCAATAACAGTGATCGTTGCTTTGTTGGTTTTCGCTAATTCTACTGACTGATCAACCAAAGCTTGATTGTCAGTTTGCCCATTAAAAACGACCAATATATTATTAAAGTAATTCATCAGATTATTTCCTCCTTGTATTCTCTGGCTTGTAGCTTTTTCTACTGTTAGTGTTCCAGACAAAAAAATGCCATTCATAATTTCAGATTATTGATCAAAAGTGTTATCTGTCACTAAGCTATCTTATAACTGTGAACTCCTAATCTATTCTATTTATCTATATTCCATTATATAAAAATATGCGCCTTAATCAAAGAAACGTTGTACCTATCAGATCAAGACAATTAACAATCCAAATAAATATCCAGCCAGAGTGCTGAATATAGCCACCAAAGATACATAAATTGCGGTCTTCTTTTTCCCCATTACCCCATTCAACACCAAAATAGATTGGAGAGAGAGTTCCGGATCAGAAAGAAGGTAAGCCAGCAGAGGACCGCGCGCCATACCCAGATCAAGGAACATTTTTGCAATTGGAACCTCTACCAACGTCGGGAAGTACATAAACACACCGAATAAAACACCCACCATGCTAGCCCAGATTGTGTTCTGTCCGGCAATGGTACGTACCCAAACTTCCGGAATAATTACTTTGACAATGCTTGCAGCAAAGACTCCCACAATGAGGAGAGGAAAGATCTGCTTGACAAATTTCCAGGTTTCCCAAATCCAACCACAAAGCTCATCCTTTGTGAATGAACGACTGGCAACGATAGCGATACCTATGAGAAGAATAAGTTCTCCGATCAGACGGCCATTAATCCCTATGACCAGTGAGCCCACATCTTCTTTAGGGGCTGCGATTATTATCGTGAGTGCAATAAAGACAAAAGCTGCGTACGTCCAGCCTGTGAAGCTGTTTTCGAAAATTTTGTCAAAACCTTTCCAGGCAGTGAACCCAATCATTACAAGCATCAGAATAAGAACACCGCCTTGAATGGATAAGTTCATCGAGGATAAGAAAGCGTTTATTCCATTTGCCCCAGTTGATGGAAGATTAATCCTAGTGTACACATTGGTCAAAAGGTCAACTTGCAAAGTTCCAACTATCAATACTGCAACCAAAATAAGAAAGAGCACCCAAACCGCAGGTTTAACCTTTGCGGTTTGATCAAATACACCGTTGACTGTCATCTCAGCTTCACGAGCACTTTCCTCTTTGCGGAAGATCCACGCCATGATTAAGCCAATGATGATGCCGAAAACGATGGAAAGAACCAGGCGAGAAATGGCAATATCCATCCCAATGGTTGCGCCTGTGTAGGTGATGGCCAGAATGTTGATAGCCGGGCCGACAAATAGAAAAGTGATCGCTGGCCCAAGACCCGCTCCACGTTTCCAGATACCAGCGAAAAGTGGCAGGATAGTACAGGAACAGACCGCCAGAATAAACCCTCCCAAAGCGGAAGCCGGGTAGCTGATCCACTTGGAAGCTTTTGGTCCAAGGAATCTGGTGATTGCCTCTTTTGGGATCATGGAACTCATAAACCCGGCGATAACAAAAGCCGGCACCAGACAAAGAAGAACATGCGCAGCCAGGTAATCTAACAGACCTGTCCAACCAGACCAGAGCAACGTGCCAATATAATTCAATACGGAGTCCATTGAACCTTCTTCATTTACATGAATCACATACAAGAATCTGAATATCCTTTACCCAAAATAACGGGCAGACAAAGCTGCCCATTCAATCAGATTATTCCTTCAGCCAGCCAGCGATTTCTGCTTCAGACGGGATGCGGCCGGAAGAAACAACCTTACCGTCGATGACCAATCCAGGGGTTGAGAGAATCGGCCAGGTCATGATTTGAGCCATGTCGGTTACTTTTTCAAAATCCGCTTCCGTTCCCAGATCACCAACTACCTTGCGAGCCAACGCTTCCAATCGTTTGCAGTTGGCACAGCCCGAACCGAGGATTTTGATGTTTTTCATAGATACTCCTTAATATTCATTAATTTGAATGTAATCCTTCAAAAAAAGAGGTGCTTATCTGCTGTTCTTTTTTGCAATGCAATGAGGGCAATTACAGTTCACGTCAAGTTCATCTGAATGAATGATGGTTCGCCCGGTCAACTTCTCAACCGCGTCAAGTACGCCGTAGATATCCGGGTTAACCACACGATAGAATATGTTCCACCCATCTCTGCGATCTTGAATTAGACCAACTTCGCGCAACACCGCAAGTTGTTGAGATATGTAAGATTGGCGAAAACCTAAATAAGCTTCCATGTGGCAAACGCAATGCTCGCCATCCCTTAGAATGTTGAGGATCGCAATCCTTGCTGGATGGGTAAGGATTTTAAACACCTGCGCTTGTGCATCAACAGGATCAATAATTGCTTTTTGCCGTTCAGTAATATTCAATTCCATGAATATGATTATATTCCTCAACAACGTCGTGTCAAGAGCTAGTTGATGGCTTGTCAACCAGTCTTAATAAGTGAACTGACAACACTATTGAAATAGATTGGTTGTAATACTTGAATGAGGTTTACCAAAAATATGAAATAATTGAAATCCTAAAGCCGTTCTATTTTAAAAGACCTAATTCTTTAGCTTTGGTAATCAACATTCGCTGTGAATGAATCCCGAATTTTCGATAGATACTCTGAATGTGTGTTTTGGTGGTATTGATGGATATCATTAACAAGTCAGAAATCTCTTTTCCAGTTTTGCCGGCAATTAGCATATTTACAATCTCAAATTCACGATCACTCAAAGGTTCTTTTAATAAATGAATAGCAGTCATCATGGGTTCGTCGCGATGAAGACGATCAGATCGGTTTTTACATTCCTGATCAAGTAATTGAAGCAGTTTTTCAATAAAACCCGGTTGTTTTAGCATGAAAGAAACACCTTTGGTTGTATTTGTATATGCTTCAACCAAGTGCTGTAAAGGTTCGCCTTGTTCAATAAAGACACGTATGGCACCAGTTTCAGCAGCAATTTCAAGTGTTTCACCAAGCAGTGAAAATGCGTTTTCTGTTTCTCCAGATTGATAAAAAACGAGCGCATATAATATCAATGCCTGCAACGTGTATCCTACATTTTCTGATTTTCTTAATTCAACGACCAGATCAGAAAGAATACTTTTTGCCTGGGTATAGGCTTTTTGGTTATACCTGGCAGTTGCTAAAGCAATTTTCCCCATCGGTGTCGAAAGGCTCTCTTCATCAAGAAATTCGATGACAACCTGGTGCCATTCTGCTAAATCATTTTCACAAGCTTCCGCCTGGACCAAACGGAGAAAAGTATCAACAATAACTCCGGATAATGCCGCGCCTGGCAAAGTGTAATCACGATGACAACTGAGGGCTCTTTCAAAATACAACCTGGCATTTTTCAGGTCTCGTTTTCGAACCAGATAGTTAGCAAGATAAACACAGCGTTCCACATGGTTATAAAGCACCGACTCGCTGGAAATCGTATTTTCAAAATTGGCAAGCACAATTTCAGCCAGCCTGTCGGCTTTGTTCATGTTATTCAACTGTAACTCAATTTCTAGCTGCAATGACAAAGCCATGTTATATGTGGCGCTTTCCAGTTTTCTTTCAACTAAAAAGTCCACAATCCGTTCACATTCTTGTTTTGCCTTAATAATATTCCCTTGACCTAATAAAACTTGAGTGATGCCGATTCGTGAATGAAAATGCCCAATATGATAATTCTTGGCTAACCCATAATTACAAGCAGCCTCATAAACCTCCAATGCTTCAGAGAGCCTACCCATTTTTTCAAGACTTCGAGCTTTGAAATGAGTGAACATGGCATAGATATAATTATCTTCCTTGGTTTTGTCACTGAGTAACAAAGAGATCTCTCGATACCCTTTTTCAATATCACCAGCCATGATTTCGATCCCGGTTCTAATGACTGCAATTTCCCATGTCAAAACATCATATTCTGTCGGGTCTTCATGAATCAGTTTTAAATCAAGCAGTATATGCTCAGTTTGCTGAAGTCTGGTTCTGGTAATGTCGTACTGTCCAAGCAGGAAACAAGCCAGCGCATTATAGACACCAAGCCTTGGTTTGAAATTGGTGAGATTCTCGGGGATTGCGTTAATCCAGTGAACAAGTTTGATTAAATCAAAATCAATGGCAGCTTGTAGCGCCAAAGAATCAATGATTTCGGCTGCTTTCTCTTCCTGCCCAGATTGCAAGGCATGAATAACCGCTTTTTCTGGATAACCCTTTTCAATAAACCAGTTCAACGCTTTTTGATGGATTTCTATGATTAATGAAGGTTCACGTTTTTGTAGTTGATGGTTAAGCGAAAGAACAAACAACGGATGATATCTGAACCAGATGTTTTGGTTATCAATAGTCTCGATAAAAAGGTTGTTTTCGTAAATCTGATCAATTAATGATTGACTGTTACTGCTTTCAAAAAGAAAATCGCATAATTCGCTTGAAAATTCGGTCAACAATGAGGTTTTAATTACAAAATTCTGAAGCTCTGGACCTAGTTTACCAAGAACCTCTTCTGAAAAATATTCTCTGAAAGCTTGACTGTTTTGAATGACTTCAAAAAAACTATTATCTTCTTTTCCTCCGGACTGATAAGTTATGGCGGTCATTTTTAAGCCGGCAATCCATCCCTCAGTATTCTCAAAAATATTCACAATCTCATTGGATGAAAGCTTTCGAATAATTGAATCATTCAAATAGCTGCAAGTCTCCTCAAACGAAAACGCCAGGTCTTCAGCTGTAATCTCAACCAAACGGCCTTGGGTGCGCAACCTTGCTAATGGAATATCTGGACGAACCCGGCTGGCAATGATGATATGAAGGTTCTTTGGCTGATATTCAATTAGATATGAAAGACCTTCTATGATAGCCTGGTCTTTGATCACATGAAAATCGTCAAGGATGATATTTAAATAAAATGGCAGCGTATTTATTTCATTAATAAGTAGATCAAGCCACGAATAATTTTGAGAGTCGTGGCCAGACAGCATGGAATCAGCGCGATACTTTAAGGTTGGAAAAATGTTGCGAATAGCCGCAATCAAATAGAACCAAAACCTGAAGGGGGCATTGTCAAATAGATCAAGTGTCAACCAGGCAGCACGTTGGTTATGTGTAGCAGAAGTTGACAGCCATTCGCCGAGCAGGGTCGTTTTTCCATAACCGGCCGGAGCAGATATTACCGTGAGTATTCGTTCTCCGGGTTTGCCAATAAGTGAAGTTAATCTGGTACGCCGTAACACCTTGGTAGCCAGATTTGGGACTTCAAGCTTCGTTTGAAGAATTGTATTATTTTGAGCAATATCTCTGGTTTTCTTTTCCATCGAGTGATTTTCTAAATTACTAATTGTGGAACTGATTCATCCTTTTAATAATCCTTCAATCATCCTCTTGGGTGATGGACTAGTAATACTATTTCATTATACTGATAAACGAGGGAGTTCTGATGTGAGGAAAATCTATATGTAAGCAGTCATTAATAAGGTATATTTTCGTTCCTTTCCAAATTCGACTTGCTTCTCCAGAGAAAACTCAAAATCCCTTCAAACCAGGAAAATCCTAACTAAGGAGAGAAAATGAAAAAGAAAGTGGATATCAGTCGTCGAGATTTTTTGAAAAGCACATTGGTGGTTGGTGGCTCAGGGCTCGCCCTGGGGTTAACAGGTTGCGCTCCCAAGGTTGCTGATCAGGTTGCTGATCCTGCCGCAAATTCAGCAGCTGGCACCCAAACCCCAATAGCCGCAACTGAACTGATCCCGCAAGCCTATCTTAACCCGCAAGATTATGACTACCGTCAAAATACTGGCGAGTTAAAAACCTTGTTTTCGCCTCTTCAGATCGGCTCGTTGACCCTCAATCACCGTATGATCAAGTCAGCGGCTGGATCAGCCACTTTCCTTGCTGGATTGACCGACGAACTGTTCCAATACTATGTTGGCTTTGCAAAAGGCGGTATTGAACTGATCTGGGTTGAAGGAGGTATTACTGAATTTGGTGCGTTGGCTGATGGCAATCCCATACCTGCAGAAACCTTGGAATTCGGCCAAAGACTTGTTGCAGAATGCGCCAAGTACGGTGCCAAACTCGGTTTTCAATGGGCTGAGATGGCCAGAACTCCAGTCGGTGATATGACCATCGAAGACATAGTCATTGCAAAAGATCGCAGCGTCGCTATTGCTAAAGCTCTGCAGCAAATGGGCTTCGTGGCGATAGAGATCAACGCTGCAGGTTTTAACCTCGGTGAAGCGTTCCTTTCTCGTTACCACAACACTCGCACTGATGAATACGGCCCAGACACTTTAGAAAATCGCGCTCGTTTTGTAACCGAAAGCGTTGAAGAGATCAAAGCAGCCTGCGGCGATGACTTTGTGGTTCAGGTCTTAATCGATTGTATTGAAGAAAACGACAACCTCGACAACAACGCTACTTTAATGTGGCTGGATAACACTGTTACCGCCAAGCATAATAAAGTAACGACGATTGAAGAGGGTATTGGAATGTCCAAATTGATTGAGGCTGCCGGATGTGATTCAATGCATTTACGCTTGGGTCCTCTGGGCAATCACCCCTGCCAATTCGGCAGCGACCTTTACTTCCTCTTAAACGGTGTTGAAGGCGCAACCGGCTACGGCACTCAATGGGATTTCACAAAACAATGGCAAGGTCAGCTAATTGGCAATCACAGCGGCGCTGGAATGTTGATCGATATTGTCGGACGTTACAAAGAAGCGCTCACCATTCCTTGCGGAACCGTCACCTACATGGATCCTGCCCATGCTCCTGATATGTTTGAAAAAGCATTGGCCGACGGAAAAGTTGACTTCTATCTAATGAACCGCCCACTCACCGTTGACACCGAATATGTTCACAAACTAAAAGACGGACGTATTGACGAAATTGCCCCCTGCACGCGATGTCTCCATTGCCACATCGGTGGAAACCCACAAAACCGTCAATTTGGTTATTGCCGCGTAAATGCTCTAACTCATCGTGTCATGACCGAAAATGGACCTGCAACCTATGAACTCGAACCGGCTGCAACGTCGAAGAAGGTTATGGTCATCGGTGGCGGTCCTGCCGGTATGGAAGCCGCCCGCATCGCAGCCGCCCGCGGCCACAGTGTGACCCTTTATGAAAAGAATGCCGAACTTGGTGGCGATATGACCTTTGCCAGCCTGGTCAAAGGACCACACGAAAACCTTGATGATCTCAAAGCTTATCTGGCTAAGCAGCTGGAACTCAATGGCGTCACAGTTGTTTTGAACAAAGAAGTGGACACCGCTTTTATTAACAGCGAAAACCCTGATGCCGTGGTGCTTGCAGTAGGCTCCTTGCCAGGCGAGGTTGGCGCAACCGGCGGTGTGCCGGTCTTGGACTTCATCAACTTCATGGGAAATGACACCGGCAACAATGTCATCGTCTATGGTTCAAACGCCCAGGCTTTTGACTGCTCACTTTGGCTGACTGTTCACAAGAAAAAGGTCACAATTGTGACCCCAAATCTCAACGAAGATCTCGACAAACAGCAGTCTCAACACGCCCACCGCTTTATGACCTCCGCGCTCTATTCACTTGGCGTAAAAGCCTATCCAAGCTCTCATATTAAAGAGATTGGCGACGGCAAAGTGACCATTACCTCTGACGGCGGGTGGGATACTGTCATCGAAGCGGATTCGATCATTAACGCTGCCGACTTGCTGCCCAACAAATCTTTGCTTGAGGGTGTTACAGTCAAAGAGACCTATGCAATTGGCGACTGCGAACAGCCATACAATATTGCCCTGGCGATTCGCGCCGGAAACGATGTCGGCCGTAAGCTCTAATCTATAGCGGAAAAGCTTCTTGAGAAGTGTAGATAACCTTCTCAGTTATCTACTAACAAGAACCCGTTAAAGCACCTTGAATGTGAAAAAGTCGGGGAGGTTCACAACCCTCCCCGACTTTTTATTGTTGTGAACAATCGAGTCATTATATTGAGACTCACCCGCGTCAACACCTTACCTTTGAATCCAATTGAGAAATTTCAAATACTACATGAAGAATAGACTCTCAATATAACAATTACCATTATCATTAATTAACTTCTAACTCATTTGCATTAAAACCGAATCATCCTCTTGATAATCACCCAATCATCCCTTTGGGTGATGTTCACGTATTTCTGAATCACTATACTAAAAATATGAGAGTTCTGATATCAGGAACCTCTAAAGATAAGAGCGTGTTAGAAGGTAAAACAGAAATCAAACTTATCAAGGAGAGAAAATGAAAAAGAAAGTAGACATTAGTCGACGTAATTTTTTGAAAAGCTCCTTAGTGGTCGGTGGTGCCGGTCTTGCTTTAGGCGTGACTGGATGCGCACCCAAGGTAGCTGACCCTGCCGCAGTTGCAGAAGTTCCTTCTTCAGCTCCAACTGGTAATATCGACTGGCTGGGTAAAGAGCCCGAGGTTGCCAGTGTAGCTGAGACAATTGAAAGTGATGTAATCGTTATCGGGGCAGGTACAGGTGGGCAGTATGTGGCTGCCTCATGCCTGGAAAAAGGATTGAAAGTTATTGTTATTGAAAAAAACGACAAAGTCAGCACTTTACGAAACGACTGGGGGGCGATCGGTTCCAAGTGGCAGAAGGCTGAAGGCGTTGAGATCGACAAAGCAGCAGTGCTCCACGCACACGCCTGGTACTCAGCAAACCGCATTGACATGCGCCTGCCAAAAATCTGGGCTGACGAGAGCGGTGCCGCCATCACCTGGATTGGCGAACTACTCGAAAGTAAAGGCGGCCAATTCCTCTATGAAGGCGGTTATGACGCAAAATTCACCTCCACCACCTATCCCAAATTCCCGACCGGACACAGTGCCTACTTTGGCGATGTCTGTGATGGTTCGGGCGTGATGAAAGACTACATCGAAGAGTTGGGTGGCGAGTTCAAATTTGAAACCTCATTTGTCAAGTTTGAACACGAAGGGAAAAAAGTCACTGCCGCCATTGCTAAAGACAAAGACGGAAAGCACATTCGCCTTGTTGGTAAGAAAGGTATCGTCCTCTGTGCCGGTGGCTACCAGGGCAACCCGGATATGCTAAACGCTCTGCAACCTGCTGATGTGATGATCATGACCAAACCTACCAGCGGCCCCAACAGCGGAGACGGCATTAAAGCCTGCCTGTGGATGGGTGCCGCCATGGATGAATGCCATGCCAGCATGCTCTTTGACCGAATGGGCTTACTCCCCAATGAAACTCCTGCTACCATGACCCTCCCCGGATTCTTCTGGCTTGGCTCACAACCCTGGCTTAAAGTCAACCTCCTGGGTGAGCGATTCACCAACGAGTCTGGACCCTACGACTTCATTCTGCATGCCGCTGCCAAACAACCGGGCTCAACCTACTGCGCCATTATGGACGCCAACTGGTTTGAACAAGTCACTCAATACGAGACCACTGGCTGTTCACGCATCTACCCATACCCAAATGGCAGCCAAAACGATGTCTTCAAAACCGCCGGCCTTGCTCCAACTGGAACCGATCCCGCCGTCATCAAACAAGAATGGACTGCTATCTTGAAAGGTCTTGAAGAAAGTGGACATTTACAAACGGGCAACACCCCGGAAGAATTGGCAGCCAAATTGAATATCCCCGCAGACACCTTTGCAAAGACTGTAACCCGCTATAACGAACTGGCTGATGCCGGCGAAGATAAAGACTTCCACAAAGAACCCTATCGCCTGCTGCCTTTGAAATCAGCCCCCTATTATGGCATTCGTCTAACTGGTTGGTTGCTCTCCACGCTTGATGGTGTTCGCATTGACACCCAGATGCGCCCATTAGACGCCATGAATGAGCCATTTGAAGGACTGCATATAGTCGGAGATTCATCCGGCAGCTATTTCGCTCATTCTTACCCGAACCTGGCGACTGGTTACGCCAACGGACGAACAACCACATTTGCCCGCCGTGTTTCACGTATTCTTGCAGGTGAACCTGTAGACCTGCCTGCAGAAGCGTAATATAAGCTGCAAATAGATAATAAAAGAGGCTGCTTAAACTCTTAGGCAGCCTCTTTGTTACTACTTAGCTCCAATTTGTAATATGCTGCGGTCAAAACCAATGATGATTTTTAAACTTCCAATACTCTCTTCAATTTTGCGATGGCTGTTTGGATGATGATGTGCGCTTGATTATTCTCAGGAGGCACCAATTCTCCTCTTTCCAATTGGTCTGAATAATCATTCACCTCTAAGTTCTCTTCGGTATCATCTTCATAAATATCTTCCGTTCCAACAACATAGCTAAGCGCATCCGCCAGACAGCCCTGGGCATTTGGATAGACAACAGCTGTTGTGATTACGAGTTTCCAATCGTCATCCCTTGGTTCGCTCCCCCCACTCACAAAATACCTTTCACTCTGGCATTCAATTTTT
>CAYXWV010000008.1:0-78568 GCA_964468875.1 uncultured Anaerolinea sp.
GTTTTAGAAAGAATACACCACATTATCATTGCAAGCAATTTTGTATCTGCCCAATCAGCCTTTCAAGCTGCTCAACAAGAAGGGTTTGACACTGAATTGCTTACCTATGAATTGACCGGCGAAGCCAATGCTGCCGGGGTGTGGTTGGCAGAAATGCTGGCGGCAAAGAAAGTTCAACAAAAACCGTATTGTGGCATTGCCGGTGGAGAAACTACAGTGACAATTTCAGGCAACGGACTTGGTGGCAGGAACCTAGAGACCGCTCTCTCTTCTGTGAGAACAATGAACACAATCTCGAATGGATTATTGATCACGCTTGCCACTGATGGCGAAGATGGACCGACCAATGCCGCGGGGGCAATTGTTTCAGCGGGAACCCTTCAGAGAGGTCTCGAAATAGGCTTCACCCCCGAAGATTTTCTTGCCAATAATGATTCCTACCGGTATTTTGAAAATGTTGGAGGTTTGATCATCACCGGTCCAAGTGGAACTAATGTTAATGATCTCAACTTTATTTTCAAGTTCTAAGAAAAAAACTGGTGTTGTTGACCGTTAAGAATACACCTCAGGGTTGAAACAATAGGGTAGTGGTTTATCATTCAAACCAGCGGAGATGTTTTCGATCGTCATCATTGCCATACGACGGCGCGTGGCAATAGTTGAACTGGCAATGTGCGGGGTGATGATCACATTTGGTAATGTGAGCAGCGGGTGATCTTTAGGCATCGGTTCAGGATCAAAAACATCCAGGGCGGCACCAGCTATTCTTTTTGATTTGATTGCTTCATATAGTGCAGAATGATCAACCATCGCTCCACGGGCTGTGTTAATTAGAATCGCTGATGGTTTCATCTGTTCCAGTTGGGCTTTACTGATCATTCCGCAGGTTGCATCAGAGAGATAAGCGTGCAAGCTGACAAAATCAGATTCGGCAAGCAATTCTTCGAAAGATACGTAGCGAGCATTGCTGATCTCTTTATTAAGTGGCTTATAACGAGGTTCGTGATATAACACTTGCATATTGAACCCCGCCGCCCGTCTGGCAACAGCTTTGCCAATGCGGCCAAAACCGATTAATCCCAGTTTAGCTCCATAAAGGTCAACTCCGCAAAACACTTCAGGTCCCCAAGGCTGCCAGATGCCATTATGGACTTCAATGTGGCTTTCCACTACTCGCCTTGCAGAAGCCATTAATAATGCCCAGGTAAAATCAGCTGTGGTTTCAGTGAGCACTCCCGGGGTATGGCCGACTGGTATGTTGTGGGCTGAAGCCGATGCCATTGCGATGTTATCCACGCCAACAGCCATCTGACTGATCACTTTAAGTTTGTTGTGTCCCCCTGAATTAATGACATTATCGTCAATTTTATCGTTCAGCATGCAGATCAAGGCATCAGCTTTCTGGATATTATTCAGAATCCAATCGTATGGAGGTTGTGTCTTTTCAGGCCAAATGATAGCTTCGTACTTTTCCAGAAACGGATCTAATATATCTGAGAAAAACGCGCGTGTGATGAGAATGGATTGTTTTGACATCTATGAATACCTTCTTTTTATTGAGGGGATCAAATAGTCTTCAAAAGCCTGTTTCTGATTAAATTCAGGTTTCCAACCCCAGTCTCTGGTGGCAGGGTTATCATCCACATCGGCAGGCCAGGTATCCACAATGGTCTGACGGGCTGAATGCGGTTCAAAGGTTACTATCGTATCTGGAAATGCTTTTTGAACATGAGTATAGAAGTCCTGCGCGGAGGGGCTGAAGCTGGTCACGTTATACACCAATTGAGATAGTTTCTCACGTGGGGCAGCCTCTAGCATGAGCAATGATTTCACTGCATCGGGCATCACCATAAATGGCAGGGTAGTATCTGGTCGAACGAAACAGGCATATGGAATACCCTGAGCTGCATGATGCAGCATTTCGGGTCCATAGTCGCTGGTGCCGCCGGTTGGGATGGTGACAGAACTGACCAAACCTGGGAATCGAATGGCTCGAAAATCAACGGTGATCTTGGTGTGATCGGCAGCCAATTGGCGGTAATTGTTGGTGTAATATCTGCCGAGATGCTCGCAATAAAGTTTGTTACAGCCATACATGGTAATGGGTTGATTCCACTGGGTTTCAGTGACTTTACCTGCTTTTTGTTTGGCTTGCAGACCAGGCAAGCCGTAAGCGGCAATGGAGCTTGGGTAAATGAATTTTACCGGGCGACCCTGCCACGAGGATTGTTCCACCGCGAGGCGCAGCAAATTTAAAGTGCCTTCGACGTTCACGCGATGAGCGGTTTCAGGATTGTATTCTGCTTTGGTGGAAAGGATGGAAGCCAGATGATAAATGGTGCGAATTTCGAATTCTGAAACCAGGCGACCGAGGAGCATCAGATCAAGAATATCGCCGAGAATGAATCGTTCACAATAAGGTTTTAGTGTTTCGTCCAGGGGAACCACATCCATGGCTACGATGCTGTACTTCTTTTCTTGTCCCAGGTGAGAGATCAAGCCATGTCCGATCTCTCCGTTTGCACCAGTAATTAGCACGATCTCTTTTCGCATATTTCCTCTCCAGTCTTATGTGAAAATTCCGTTGAACAAGTCTAAAATCAATAATCTAATTATAGATTGATTCTAGGCAGGTTATAAAAAAAGTTCTGGCAATCGCCAGAACTTTTTTGACTTGACCTTATGCTTGTTTCGGTTCGTGTTTGAACCAGGTTTTCCATTCCTGTTTTTCCCAAACCACGAGAAGTGGAGCGGCAATAAAGATCGAGGAATATGTACCTGAAAGCAAGCCAACGAGCAGAATCACGGCGAATTCACGCAGGGTCACACCGCCAAAGAGGGCGAGTGAGAGAAGGAAGAATTCCACGGTCATCAACTGAGTGTTGATGGAGCGTTGAAGGGTCTGAACAATGGAATGGTTGGCAAGTTTTTCAAAATCAAGCTTGCGATAGATGGAGTTGTTTTCGCGAATGCGGTCAAACACAACAATTTTGTCTTGAACTGAAAACCCGATGACTGTCAAAACGGCTGTGAGATAGAGTGAATCGACCTGCCAACCGAAGAACTTCGATCCGTAACCAGTTAAAGCCAGAACAATCAATACGTCGTGAATCATGGCAATGATGGCGCAGATTCCATAGCGGAAAGCGTGAGGAACACCGCGGAAAGCAAATGTAATATACAAAACAATTGCCAAAGCCGCGAAGCCAACTGCTTCAAGTGCACGGCGGGTTACGCCTTGTCCGATTGAGGGACCAACAGTGTCTGATTTGATGACGACGATATCGCCACCAGCAGTGGAAGATAGTTCGTCAATGATATTGCCACGAACTACTTCATCAATTGCTGATGAGCGTATGATGAGAACATTTTGATCAGATGTTTGAATTTGGGAATCAGTGACATTGTTGGCGTCATAAATATCTTTCACCTGTTCGGTTGTAGGTAGAGAACCAGACGGGAATTGAAGTTCAAGATAAGTGCCACCTTGAAAGTCGATTGACAAAGGCATTCCATTGACTCCGAGCATAATTAAGCCAGGAATAATGATCAGCAAGGATAATGCAAAAAACCAATAGCGTTTACCAAGAATATTCATTGGTCTTCCTCCTATGCACCGAACCACTTTTGGTGGTGGGCAGGATTAATGAGTTTGATGGCCATGCTTAAGAAGTTGCGTGTGACCACAATGGCAGTGAAAAGTGAAACCACGACACCCAATGCCAGGGTCAGAGCAAAACCTTTGACAATGGTGGCTCCAAATGATGAACCAAACCAGAACAAAATGATCGAGGTAATGATTGTAGCAATGTTTGAGTCGCGAATTGAGGGAAGAGCTCTTCTGAAGCCGATATCAATAGCTTGCTGTAACGACCGGCCATTGCGAAGTTCTTCTTTCATGCGTTCAAAGATCAGGATGTTTGCATCAAGAGCGCTGCCTGTCGATAACAAAAAGCCGGCAATACTTGGGAGAGTTAAGGTAACGGGGATTAATTTAAACAAGGCGAAGGTAATCGCTGCATAAATCGCTATGGAAAGGACAGCGACAAAACCGGGAAGTCGGTAGTAAATCAACATGAAAAGAACGACGATCGAAAAACCGATCAAACCAGCTAGAAGGCTTTTATCAAGCGAATCTTCACCGAGGGTAGGACCAATGATACGGGTTTCAACAACTTCGACTGAAGCAGGAAGGCGGCCATAACGGAGAGTAACAGCCAAGCTGTTGGCTGATTCAGAATTGAAATCGCCGCTGATCTGTCCACTGCCATCAATTGAAGCTCCAACGAATGGGCAGGAAATGACCGTTTTGTCTAAGACAATGGCAAGATATTGGTGGCTGCCCGTAGACATGTATTTGTTATACATCGAGGCAGTGTAGTCTTTAAACATGACCTTATAGTCTTTGGCAATCTCAAACCCAATCACGTATTGATTGGTTTGATCAAGAGAGACTGCAACATTGTCCAATGCTGCTCCGGTCATTACGGTATGAAAAACATAATCAACAGGTTCAACTAGACCTTCCTCTGTTAGTGTGGGAAGAACAGAACCATCATTGGCGACAGGTTCTGCAAGTCCGGCATCAGTATTGACGATGGTTCCGTCTGGAAGGTATGTGCTGCCAGCATCTACAAACTCGAGTAAACCAGTTTGTTTGATGGTGGAGATTACCTCTTCTGTGTTGGTGAGACCGGGGAATTCTGCAAGGATATATTTATCGCCTGCGACCTGGAAATTATTCTCGCTAACACCAAGAGCATTGGCGCGGCTTTCAAGAATTTGAGCAGTGTCTTCAAGAGCTTGTTTGTCTACTACTGTTCCTTCTTGAGGAGCAAGTAAGACTTGCATACCACCACGCAAATCCAAACCAAGAACAGGATTCAATGTTCTTTCAAAATCACCAATTTTAATTCCAGCTGCGCCTTCAGCCCGGGGTAAATCCACCCAGACAACAGCGGCAACCAGAACAAGGATGAGGATAAAGTTGATAATGCGACGATCCATGTTTTACGTGACCTCCGATGCAAACAAAATCCAGTCTTAGCTGGCAATAACCTAGAGATTATACTCCAAATTATATTTTTGCCGGCGAGGACTTGAAAAAACTAAAGAATAGCTTTGATCTGACTAATTACTTTGATGGATAATTCTTCTGGTTTCAGGGAATCGGTATTAATTAGAATATCAGCGTTCATGCGAGCGTGCTTCAATCTCTCCACCTGGATTTGATATTCTTTATATGTCCAGTGTAAGTTTTTCCGTTCCATTGTTTTTTCAAAGGAGACTTCAAGGTAGATCAGAATATCAGGGTTCGTCAACCTTTTCCACATATCCGGTACATAAGAATGTTCTTGCGCAATGTGCCGGCAATGGTACCCCAAAGCAGTAAGCTGGCCGATCAGGGTAGATTTTCCTGAGGCACAAACACCTACAACACCAATTAAGGGAGATTCTCTCATCGCTTATCCGAATCGGGTGAGAAAATGAAACCGTTTCGATAGAGATTAGCGTGGTGTTTGAAGAGGCGAAACCGGCAAACGAAGACTCATACGCCGAATTTGATCTGATTCTGTTGGAACAGTGCGCATCACAACAACGCTCATATCATCGTTAGGTCGGTTGTTATCAAGTCGAATAGCGTGAGCGAGCAACGAATCGGCAATGAGCTGTGCTGAAGGTTCTTCCTCATCCAGCATTGCCTCAAGAATAGTACATATATCAAAAACCTGACCTGTTCGATCACCGGCATCTCTGATGCCATCAGTAAAGAATGCGATAGTGATTCCGTTTTCAAGCGCAAACTCTGTTATTACCGGACGAACATTTCGGGAGGTTCCGATGGAAGAACTGGTTGTTGAAATACACTCGACATGATCGTTGTGAGCAACAAAAACAGGAGAAGGATTGTTGCGGGTAATCACGATGGTGCCCGTTTGCAAATCGATTGAGAGAATGTTGAGTGTAGCAGTAACTTTGCCAGCCCGTTCTGTGAACAGAGCATCTGATGCTGCTCGAGCGGCGGCGCCGTCACGGACACCTTCTGCCAAAAGACTGATCACCTTGCGAACAACGAGGGTGGATACGTTTTTTGCTCCACGGCCGGAGGTTTGACCGTCGGCTAAAACAATCGAGACTCCACCATTGGGTCTTTCTACCACTTCAAGAGTATCACCGCTTTCAGAAGAAGCATATTTATTTACTTTAGCGATGCCAACATGGATTTCCATAAACAAATTGTACAGCAAAGAAGTCGCTAGAATCAAGTAATGGAGATCATACATTTCTGAGATTTGGTGGATGAAACATATGGAACCCCGGTTTTTACTTGACGGATATACAAGGTGAGCGTATAATTTTTCAGCCTGTCAAAAGATGACGGGTAAGGAATTTTTGACAGGAGTATTAGCATGGTTCCTCTTCCAAAACGGAAACTTTCAAAAGGTCGTCGAGATCGCCGCAGAAGCCAGGATGCGTTGCAAGCTGCCAATCTGGTGCAGTGCAGCAATTGTGGTGAGATGCGTTTGCCTCATACCGTTTGCCCGAACTGTGGTCACTACCAGGGCAAGGAAATCATCGACCTCGGTAAAGAAACCAAGAAAAAATAACGACGAAAGAAAAAGCGGACCGAAAAGTCCGTTTTTCTTTTATTTTCTGTTTATAAATTAATACTTCTCCCGAGTCTGTTTTTCGGGAGAAGATGTTTTAATCTGAATCATCCAATAGAGGATTTTCTTGCGGAGGCGCATCGGCGATAAAAGATGCATAACGAGCCATCAATCTGCCCGGGATCATCCCTTTGATAAATTCACCTTTACGATTATGTTCAATATGTTCAATGTGCCCCTGTTCATGAAAGAGAGAGATCAATTGCCCTTCGCTATAGGGAATCTGCACAGACAGTCGGGAATAATTTTCATATAACTCTCCTTCGACCATACGCAACATTTCATCGATTCCTGAACCACGGAGAGCCGAAATTGCGACGGCTTTGGGGTATCTTTCCAAGGATAACCGGGCTTCTTGGGGATCTGGCAACTGGTCCATTTTGTTGAGGGCGACGATCATGGGAATATGTTCGGCTTTAATCTCTTTTAATGTTTCTTCAACAGCTCTGGCTTGCTCAAGTGCATTGGGGTGGGTGATATCCACCACGTGAATGAGCAGATCGGCTTCAGCAATTTCTTCAAGAGTAGCCTGAAAGGCTGCAATCAACTGCGTGGGCAGCTTTTGAATAAAACCAACGGTGTCTGTAAGAAGCGATTCGTGGCCTCCGGGGAGTTCAACCTTGCGAGTGGTGGGGTCAAGAGTGGCGAATAATTGATCAGCAACATAAACCCCTGACTTGGAAAGATAATTCAGCAAGGTAGATTTTCCAGCATTCGTGTAGCCAACAAGCGATATAAGTGGAATACGAGAGCGTTTACGTTGAGCCCGATAACGCTGACGGTGCTGGCGAACTTTTTCAAGTTCGTCTTTGAGAAACTTGATCCGTTTTCTGATTTCGCGGCGGTCCACTTCAAGTTGTGTTTCACCAGGTCCGCGCAAACCAACACCACCAACTGATCCAGCGCGTCCACCGCCACCACCTGCCTGGCGAGCTAAATGAGTCCAGGCGCGGGTGAGCCGGGGCAGTCGGTATTCATATTGTGCAAGGGCTACCTGCAGAATACCTTCACTGGTGTGGGCATGCTGTGCAAAGATATCAAGGATTAGTGCAGTGCGGTCAACGACGCGTACATGAGGTCCTAGTTTTTCTTCTAATTCACGCAAATGGCGAGGGGAAAGCTCGTTATCAAATAGAACGACGTCCGCCAGAGTTTCTTCAACCAGGGCGATGACTTCATCTAATTTGCCAGTTCCAATGTAAGTAGCGGGGTTGGGAGTGTCAAGTTTTTGAGAGGTTTCTCCAACAATTTCAAGACCGGCAGTTTCTGCCAATCTTGAAAGCTCGCCAAGCGAATCGTCCAGGGAGATCAGTGAAGTTTCACTTCGTAACTCAACACCAACCATAAATGCCCGCTCACGTGGAGGGATGGTTGGTGTAGTTCTTTTTGTGCTCATGATTAACTACCTTTGATCCATTTAACAATGCGCTGCATGGCTTCTTCAATGCGCTCAGTCGCGGTTCCGAGTGAGATGCGGATATACCCCTCGCCGTGAGGGCCGTAGACCACACCGGGAGTCGTGCTGACACCGGTTTCATCAAGCAGTCTGGCACAGAAAGCCGTGGAGTTTTTTTCTCCATTTGGCAAGGCTGCCCAAACATAAATGGCTGCCTTGGGAGCTTCAAGAATGAAACCTGCTTCAATAAGCCCTTTAACCACGATATCCCTACGTTTTTTATACTCCATGTTGCGCGCTTCAATCCAGGTTTGATCACCTGTGAGTGCGCTGACAGCGGCGGCATAAAGCGGAGCAAAACTTGAAGAATCCATCTGGCTTTTGTAGTTGAAAAGGTAGTCAATTACATCTGCATTTCCAACAGCCATCCCCAAACGCCAACCAGCCATGTTATAGGTTTTAGAAAGTGAATTAAATTCAACTGCTACATCACGTGCTCCGGGAATCTGCATGATACTGGGGGCGTTGTAGCCGTCAAAACAAATATCCACGTAAGGAGCGTCGTGGGCGATCAAAATGCGATGCTTTTTCGCGAAAAGCACTGCCTCTTCAAAGAAATTCATAGTTGCCACGGCGCCGGTGGGGTTATTGGGATAATTGAGCCATAGAATTTTTGCTCGCTGAAGGTATTCTTCAGGAATGGCGTTTAAATCAGGAAGAAAACCGTTTTTTTGTTCAAGCGGCATATTGACGATCACACCACCAGCGATTAGTCCGCTGGCTGCGTAAACGGGGTAACCCGGGTCGGGCACGAGGGCGACATCACCCGGATCAAGGATCACCTGACTCAAGTTAAATACACCTTCTTTGGAACCGATCAACCCAATAATTTCCTTTTTCGGATCGAGCGACACCTCAAAACGATCCATGTAATAATCAGCCACTGCCTGCCGGAATTCCAAACTGCCACCTGTTGGCGAGTAACCGTGAACATCAGAGCGGCGTGCGTTTTGAGCAAGGGATTCAATAATGAAATCCGCTGGGGGCAAATCGGGAGAACCCATATCAATGCGAATTACATCTATCCCCTTTGATTTCAAAGAATTGATCTTTTTGCCAAGGGAGGCAAAAAAATAGGGTTCGAATGATGAAATACGTTGGGCAGGAGGGATAAATGCATCGGGTTTGTTCATTTTGTGGTTTCCTTGTTGAAAAATTCTTGGGACTAATTATCTCATGAATCATCCAAAATTGAGATGATTACCGAATTTTTTGTTGTTCAAGCCAGTGAATTAAAGTATCTCCTACTATTTTCAGACTATCAGCCGAAATTTGATCTTCTGTGTCGTTGAGGGTGTGCCAAACGGGATAATCGAAGTCGATGATATCCACTGCGGGTATGCCGGATTCAAGAAATGGCAGATGATCATCGAGAATACTATATTTCTCTTCGTTGATGAAATAATCGGAATATCCCAATTCTGCTGCTGTCCGCCAGATCGAGTCGGTTAGCTCCTTATCAGAAGATATTTCACGATAGATCTGAAGATCTTTGTCTCCAATCATATCAATCACCAATACGGCATCCGGTTGATCGATCAGCGACTCAGCCATCGCGCGTGATCCCAAAATCCAATCCCAGCCGTCAATGCGGCCTTGATCTTCAGCATCAAAAAAAACCAGCCAGACTTGCTGATCCATTTTTTTTGGCAGGACTCTTGCCATTTCAAGCAAAACGGCTACACCTGAAGCACCGTCATTGGCTCCAGGAACAGGAAGGGTCTGGTTTTCTAGTGTTTCATCATGATCTGCATAGAAACGGGAGTCATAATGGGCTCCAAAAATGAACCAGGGATAACCGCTTCCTCGTTTTGCTATGATGTTTTTTATAGGGTGACCCATTCTTTCTGTCTGTTGAATTTCTATTGACCATCCCGACCTTTGAAGCTGCTCTTGGATATAGTCAATCTCTAGTTGATGCGCCTCAGAGCCAGGAGTGCGAGGCCCAAAGGTCATTTGCTTCAAAACGTGCTGCCAGGCAAGTTGTTGGTCGAATTCAAGAGCAGTTTTGTTTTGATTATTTGAGAATATAGGGATTATCAAAACGACTGCAATAATAGCGATCAAAAATATTAAAATTATCTTACGCTGCTTATTCATTGGTTTATTCCTTTTCATCTGAAATAGATTCAAGATAATATTTCACGGAATTCAGCGATCTTTTAGCGTAGCAGAATCCTTTTTCCTGTTTGTTACGGCGCATCATCGCCAACGGTGTGAGTAGACCCATATTGGCTTTCATTGGCTGGAATCGTTTTGGGTCGGAATTTGCGATGTAATGATGAAGACCACCAAGCATGGTATCAAGAGGGAAACTAGCCAGTGTTTTTTGTTGTAAATAACGGGCAGCATTCATCCCGGCTAACAACCCCGAAGCTATATTTCCCATGTACCCCTCAATTCCAGCAATTTGACCTGCAAAGAAAATGTGAGGGCGTTGCCGCATTTGTAATGTGGAATCAAGAACCAGGGGAGAATTGATGTAGGTATTGCGGTGCATTGATCCAAAACGGACGAATTCTGCCTGTTCAAGACCAGGAATCAAATGGAAAACCCGTTCCTGTTCGCCATAAGTTAAATTGGTTTGAAAACCGACCATGTTATATAACGAATCCGCCAGATTATCCTGCCTGAGTTGAAGAACGGCAAAGGGTCTTTCTCCGTTATGCGGGTCTCGTAAACCTACAGGTCGCATAGGACCAAATGAAAGAACAAGGGGATTGCGAGCCGCCATCACCTCTACAGGCAGGCACGCCTCAAAGAACGCTGGCTGGTTCACCTGAACACCATCGTAAATATTCAACTCATTTTCTTTTAACGGAATTCGCTTGGCACTTAATAATGCATTGATAAAAGAAAAATATTGTTCCTCATTGAAAGGACAATTGATGTAATCGCCGTGAGGATCGGTTTCATACTTGTATCGCGAAGCGCGAAACGCGATATCCATATTGATGGAGGATGCAGAAACAATGGGGGCAATAGCATCATAAAAAAACAACTGTTTTTCGCCTGTCAACTCTTGAATCGCTTTGGAGAAGTTCGGAGAAGTTAGCGGCCCTGAAGCAATAATCACAGGAGTATCTGGAATATGTGTTACTTCTTCACGAATGACTGTAATGTTCGGATGAGCAGTAATTTGTTCAGTCACTCTAGAGGCGAAAAAAACGCGATCAACGGCAAGGGCGTCACCAGCGGGGATGGCACTCTCTTCAGCGCATCTGACCAACAGCGAATTAAGCTGTTTGCATTCCTCTTTAAGCAAACCTGAGGCACGGTTGCGTTGAACCGATCCCAAGGAATTGGAGCATACGAGTTCGGCAAGGAATGGTGTAAGATGCGCTTCTGTGGTTTTCTCAGGGCGCATCTCGAAAAGATTCACGTTTATTCCTCGATTGGCTGCCTGCCAGGCTGCTTCGCAGCCTGCCAAACCGCCGCCGATGATTTTAAGTTCTTTAGCGTTATTGAGCATGGCTTATTCTACCATCCAGTGAATAAATAGGCTTGGCATAGAAGTTGCACTAAAACTAAAAATAAGCTATACTTTTTTATTAGACAGGAAAAGCCATGTTACAAAGACAAACAACAGGACTTCGACCGTTAACCACTGCTCATCTGGCGCAGACGATGACATTATTAAGTTTGACCACAGAAGAGCTTCAACAACAGATCGATTCTGAATTGGCTTCTAACCCGGCGCTTGAAATTATTGAAGAGAGGCGCTGTCCGACTTGTCATCGGCTCCTGTCTGATCACGGCAAATGTCCTTTTTGCAGCCTGCCTGCCAACCTGGATTCACAAGAACCGGTTGTCTTTCTGTCTCCGAGAGACGAATTTATTTCAAAAAAAGACTATGTTGATACTACGATTGAAGATGAACCATTTGCACCAGAAGTGGAAGAGCTTCCGGCATACGTTTTAAAACAAATCGCACCTGATTTAGATGTGAATCAAAGGGCGCTGGCGGCATATTTATTGACTCACCTTGATGAGGATGGCTTATTAACAACGACCTTACTTGAAGTATCCCGTTATACACATGTGCCCATCTCGGAAGTAGACAAAGTAAAACGCATGATCCAGCGGGCTGACCCTGTCGGTGTGGGGTCAAGTTCACCTGAAGAGGCATTGCTGGTTCAATTGGAAGTACTGCAAGAAACAGTGGAGAACGTACCAACTTTGGCAGAAAGATGCATTCGCGAGGGGATGGAGCAATTAAGTCATCATCAATATTCTGAACTGGCGCATCGATTTGAAGTTCCTGTCAAGCAGGTCACACATGCAGCGCAATTCATCAGCGAAAACCTTTATCCGTTTCCAGCGAGGGCACATTGGGGTGACGTTCGGCAGCCAGCGCATGAAGAAACACAGGTCTATCATCAGCCGGACATTTTAATCAGTTATCTCAATGATGATCCTTCCAAGCCTCTGATTGTAGAGATTATTATGCCGATCAGTGGAACGCTGCAAGTCAACCCGATGTTTAAACAGGCTATCAAGGAAGCCAGCGAAGAAAGCAAATCAGAATTAAAAGGTGATCTTGAAAAGGCTTCTTTGTTTGTAAAATGCCTACAGCAGCGCAATCACACCATGGAACGATTGTTGACCAGAGTTGTTAGTCTTCAGCGTGATTTTATTCTGCATGGAGAAAAATTCTTGCGACCTGTTACGCGTGCACAAATTTCACGAGAGATGGAAGTTCATGAGTCCACGATTTCAAGAGCAGTCGCAAATAAAGCCGTCCAATTGCCTAATAAGAAGATCATTCCATTGGCTGAGTTTTTTGACCGCAGTCTCAATGTCCGCAGCGTCTTGAAAGAGATCATTGAAAACGAAACAAAACCTTACAGCGATTCCGACTTGGTAGAGTTGCTCTCAAAAAGGGGGTTCGAGGTTGCGAGAAGAACTGTGGCAAAGTACCGTGCCATCGAGGGCATTTTACCGGCTCATCTTCGTAAGGCTGTTTCAAAGGGAACATGAAACCGATTACCTCGCAGTTTTCACTAAATCTGCTTGGAAAAGCTGTACCTGGAGTGGAGGAAGTTTTTACCCTGCTTAATTTGCAGGACGAACCCTGCGCTTTGATTGATCTGGAGACAGATAAAATACTATTCCTTAACAGCCGACTAATAAAAGCCACCTCATTTTCAACATCAGATCTTCGAGAGAAAAACTCGGGATTTCTATTTCCAAATCTTTTTATAAAGTCAATTTCTACTGGAGAAGTTAAAGATATTGACGTCAACAGGCGCGGACAGACTTCTATTCGTACAAGGGTAAGGGCTGATTTCATTGGATCTCCGGCGCATTGGGTGATTGTCAGATTATTGGCACATCAAGATCAGGCGCTCGACCTTGACCCAGTGATCGAGGCGATGATTAACCAATTAATCTTGTTGACGAAAATCTCCGGTGGAGTCAACGTTAGTGAAGTTTTTCAGCAGATATTGCGGTTGATTTGTTTGATGCTGAATGTCGAAACTGCTGCGTTGTTTCCGGCAGACAATTATCCGACTCTACGCCGAATTTGTTTTTATGGCAGAACAACTGATATTCCTGAAGAATTACCTTCAACAGATTTAATGAAACTGACCGAACCAGTGATATGGAAACGTGGAGACCGCGTGATCACTGATATCCACAAACACGCACTTCAAAACGCAGTAGATTATGTTGCTACTGCACCTCTTAAACTTGATGATGCTGCAATTGGTATTCTGGCAGTCTGCGGCAGGGGTGCTCTTCCTGTCGAGATGCGAATGAGCATGCTGCAATATCTTGCCTGCGATATTTCAGATTACATTCAAAAATCCACATTAACGCGCAACCTTGAGGAGCGCATCAAAAAAGATCAGGACAGTATTGAAGCGCGCAACGTGCTTGTTGATAATATGCAAGAAGCATTGGTGATGCTGACACCTGATCTGGTGATCACAGAGATTAATCAAGCTGCGGAGTGGATGTTAGGATATGCTGATCATGAAGTTAAAAATCAGCCTTATGAAAATGTACTGATCGGTACTGACCGGTTACAGCCAGCGCTTGAAGACGCTCGAAGAGGCACCACAACACACAATATCGGGAAGGCTGAATTGAACCGCCGAAACGGTCAATCATTCGCGGTTGAAATTAAAGTAATCCCGGTGATGACTGCTAAGAAAGTAAATGCTATAGAAGTCTTGTTGATTGATATCAGCGAGAATGAACAACAAAAGGCATTGACCCAGCAACTTGAAAATCGGGCTCTTCTTGGAGACTACACAGCAGCCATCGCACATGATTTGAGAAATCCACTCAACAGCATCTTTACGGGGATTCAACTTTTAGGGATGAAGACTCCTGCTGATGATCCAAACCAGGAGATTATTACCCGAATCCAAAATGAATGTACGAGAATGAACAATCTGTTGGAATCGCTGATGGCATCTGCAAGGCCGATTGATCCGAAAATGGAGATTATCGATGTCGACATGTACCTACATACAATCGCTGATCGCTGGAGGCCGAAATTTGCGAAAGTCAATGTTACTCCAGTAATAAACATTGAAGCTGGGCTAAAAAAGATCAAAGGCGATCCACGATCATTAGATCGCGTATTCACCAATTTGATCACTAACGCACTTGATGCAATGACTGACAAAGGCGACACACTGGCGATTAATGCTGTGATGGATAAAAAAATCGCAGGTCACCCTTATGTTGAAATCAGTATTACCGACAACGGGCCGGGAATACCGGAAGATGTTAAGGAACATCTTTTTTCTCCTTACATGACTACTCGAAAAAAGGGAACAGGATTGGGGCTATTCCTTACAAAACAGATAATCACTGCACATAAAGGCAGTATTAGTGTAAACTCTTTCCCAGGTGGAACAGTTTTTACGGTGAGTTTACCCGCGATCAATGGAGAAGAATCATGAGCTATTGTGTATTGATTGTTGATGATGATGTTAATACCCGGCAATTTATTGGTGAATTTCTTAAATCAAAAGGACATGAGATTATAGAAGTCGGGTTGCTTAATGAAGCGCGCGATCGAGTAAAAAAGGGTGAAGGAGATGTGATCCTGCTAGATGTTCAACTGCCTGATGGATATGGACCGAACCTGATTGTTGAGACTGCGCAGATGGCAGTCAGGCCACCCATTATTGTTATTACTGGGGTTGGAGATATTGATACCGCTGTTGATGCGATGAAAAACGGCGCATCTGATTTTTTAACCAAACCATTAGACCTGATGCAGTTGGATAAATCGCTCAACAAAGCGCTTGAAATCGTTGCCATGCGCCGGGAGATTGCGCATTATCGTGAAGTACAGATGCAGAAGAGCAATTTCGTGATTGGTCAAACCCCGTTGATGAAAACCGTGGTTGAACAGGCACTAAAAGCCGCTGAAGCACAGGTTTCAGTGTTGATCACAGGAGAAAACGGCACCGGAAAAGATGTACTGGCGCAATTTATCCATGCCAACGGACCCAGATCAAACAAACCCTTTATTGCCATCAACTGCGCTGCCATTCAGCCAACCGTTCTTGAATCTGAATTGTTTGGTCATGAAGCAGGCGCTTTCAGCAGCGCTGACAAGAAAAAACCTGGTTTAATGGAGGTGGCTGACGGGGGAATCCTATTTTTGGACGAGATTTCTTCGATGCCGCTAGAAATTCAAGCCAAGCTGCTCAGAGCAATTGAAACTCATTCGTTTATGCGCGTTGGCGGCACAGTCTTAATCAAAGTTGATATCCAGATTGTGGTGGCATCTAATCGCGATCTTCAGGCAATGATCAAAGAAGGTGGTTTCAGACAAGACTTATATTTTAGATTGAAGAAAATTGACCTGGATGTTCCTCCATTACGAGATAGAAAAGTGGATATTCCAGAATTGGTGGGATTCTTTATCCGCATGTACAACGGATTGCAGGGGATGAATGTTACCGGCATTTCTCCGCAAGGTATGGAAGCGCTGCAAAACTATGAATGGCCTGGAAATATCAGAGAACTTGCAAATGCTATTGAAAGAGCAATGATTTTTTGCGATGGAGAGACCATTCAATTAGGAGATCTGCCGCGGGATATCATTAATCCCCGTTGATAATAAGTCTGGTATAAAACTTGCATCATACCCTCATGAATACTTGTTCATTGGAGGGCATGATGTTTTCTATGACTGTTAGCGATTTTCTTCTTTCTATGGCCACTGCTTTATTGATCAGTGGTATTGTCGTTCTCGGGATTGGTGTGTACATATTGATTGCCAAGTTGATGGGCAAAGAATTGAGAACGATTGCTGAGCAAACCACAAAATTGGCGCAAAAAGGGATTACAGATGACATTAGCGGATTGGTGGGAAACGCCAGAACATTGATTGAAGCCTTAAACAACATGGTTAAGACAACCGCCGGGGTTGGCATCTTGCTCATGATTGTTGGTTTTGTTTTGCTTGGAGCTGCATACGCTCTGGTTCTGCAGATCAAATAATTATTGGAGTTATTCGTTTCCTGGTCTGGGAAGGGAGAAACCATGCAGGTCATGGAATTAAATGCCATTTTGGCGGAAACGGAATCAAGCGATCAAGTAGGTTATTTGATCAGAGCGTTTCGTCATGATGAAAAAATATGGTCTTTTCTTGATAACGCGCTCAACAATCAAACCAATCAATTGAAATTGTTGGTTAACCAGCACAAGCTAAATCCCGGATCGCTGGGATTATTGGCTTTTAATAAGGATTTGATTGCGACAAATTATCCGGTGAACAGGCCTTCTGTTTCAGTCCTTGAAGAATGTATGGTGAATTTTGAAACCTTCATTCAACATAAGAACCCTCCAGTAACCCTGGATGATGCCGTAAAGCTGGCGATTGTATTAATTGAAAAATATAATCTTACCGTCTCATGGTTTGAAGTAATTAATGAGATAGTTGACAGAATGCACTTATCTCCTTCAGATTCCATCGATGATCTTTTGGGAACCGCGTTTGGAATTGTGGTAAACCTGATCAATGAGCCAGATGCCCTTTTTCATGATTTTTTGGAATTGTCACAACTTCAATGGGGAATTGAACTGCTTTTGCATAGTATCTTGTGTATGCCAATCTCTGAAAACGAGATGGCTGAAAAAATAAGCAATGTTTTAGAGCAGGATGATGTTGTTATTACAGAAAAGCTGCTGAGTCAATTAATTTTTGTAAACGAACACAGTCTTGCGGAACAAGTCGCCAAATTATCATTAGACAAATTTCTTACTTCAGAACTTTTTATCGAAAAACAAAGGGGATTATTTTCTGACATTGATAATGCTGCAGAAAAAATTTCTCTCTATCGGCAATTGGCTGTTATATCACAGATGGCCGGCGAATTTGATTTATCTTCGGAAATGGTAAATAAATCCATTCATATTTTGGGCTTGATGACAAAGGGGATGAGATTACAGCAACTATCGCTCTTGGACCAGATCGGAAAAGCTGAAGATATTGAAAATCTTACTCAAGAGGCAGGCTTTGAAGATTTGTTTGATCCTGAACTGGAATGTGATCTGGCAAGCTTGGATTATCTTCCTCACGGCAAACGAGTGGAAAAAAGCAGGTCTCATCCGGCGGCCGAATTGCATGAATCCGTTAAGCTAATGAAAACCGGAAATCCTGAATTGGCCAAAGCACAATGTGAAATGGTCTTTTCTCAAAACCCATCAAAAATTGATCGTTTGGTTGATGACTTCCCTCGATTCAACCCAAATTGGACTGCCGAAAAAGCGATTGCAAAATTGGTGGATCTCGATGCCGCAGAGATTGCAGTAACAGCAGCAAAACATCTACTAAAAAAGAACCCGTCCAGCTTGAGTGCAAACAAAACTGCTGCGCTGGCTTTAATTACCGCAAAGAATTACGGTGAGGCACTGCCTTTGCTGGAAATGCTCTCTGTCAGCGAAAAAAAATCAACTGAAATTGATAGAACCCTGGCGGAATGTTACAAACGGGTGGGTAACTATTCTGCCAGTTATCATGTTTGTAAAAAGTTGGTTGGGTCCGGTAATGCAAGCAGCGATGATCTCTTGTTCTTCGCTGAATCCGCATTGGATTATGGAAAACCGGAGGAAGTATTCGAATCAACCTCGAAAGTATTGGAGATCGAACCGGACAATACCCGGGCAATGACGATCAACGCAAAGGCCTATATGCAAAATGGCAACCGCGAGCTGGCCTTGGAATATTTTAATAAAGCAATCGAAACTGGTACAGATGATCCGAAACCCTGGATTGGATTGGCTGAATTGTATGAAAAAGGTGACAATATACGGCAGGCCGTTGAAACGCTAAGAAATGGCATGGCAGCGATGCCAAAAAATCAAGAGATTAAGCAGAAACTGGCTGAATTGCTCATGGAGACCGGGTCAGCGACTGAGGCACTTCCGTTATTGGGCGATTTGGCAAAAACAAGCAAAGATGTTGAGATCAAGATTCTGCAGGCAGAAGCTATGAAAATCTTGGGCCTAGCTGAGTATAAGGATCTCATTAATCGTCTATATACCCAATATCCTGATAATTCAGAACTGGCACTCGCTCAAGCCACCGAGTTAATCAAGGAGGGCAAACGGCTTGAAGCCAAGCAAGTCATGGAATCTCATATTGATCTGTCCGAGCCAGGGAATCAGGTAGGGATCATTTTTGCTGATGCTGTCGTCGGTATGGATTATGAAAGCAATTATGAACCAAAAACCCTTAATCCCGAAGAATCATCACGGGCTGATGAAATCATTACCAGCTACCTAAAAAATGATCGTGATAATTCAAGAGCGTTGTTGCTTCAAGCGGAATGGTTCCAAAACAAAGGCCAACATCTTGAATCTTTTGAATACTACTCAAAACTGATCGAGAGGCTTCCAAGCATTGACAAATCCCTGTTTGAACGCATTCAGGCTGGTTTTGCTTCATCAGCTGCATTTTTGGGCAAGTTTGAAATAGCACTGGCTGCAATCAAACAAGCCGTTGAATCCAAACCTGAATGGGTTGGACTGCAAAAACTTTTAGCAAGGATTTATGCATTGGCCGGTGAAGTCAACGAAGCGCTTAAACAAGCTCAGGTTGTCTTGGAAGTTGGCCCGCAAATTCTCGATACCTTCTTATGGTTTGTTGATTTTCTTGACGAACTGGGAGAGACAGAAGAAGCTGAAGAAAAGCTGAAGACGATTATTGCCGAACATCAGGATGAGCAAAAATTGAGGACCAAACTGGCTGAGATTCTGGTTAAGAACAACAAAATCACAGAAGCTCAAAAAATTGCTGAATCAATGGAAGGCGATCTATCTCCTGAACTTTCAGATTCTGAACTGGTTACCTTTGCCAAGATTTTTGACCGAATTGGTAATGATGAAACAGCCAAGCTTTGCCTGGGATATCGTGTGGATAGAGAAGCTAACCTGTCAACCCAATTGGACCTGGCAGCTTATCACTATTCCAAAGGTCAGTTTGAAGAAGCGATTTTGGAGTTGGATGAAATTGAGGTTAACGATGAAAACGCAACACTGCTTAACTGTCTGAAAGCAGACACACTGGTCAAGCAGGGAAGGCTGCAGAGCGCTCTTGACCTTATCCAGAATATAGGTACGGAAGTTGAATTGGACGTACCAGTTAATTTCTTAAGCGGCGAATGGAAGAAATTGCTTGAAGCATCAGATCCGGTAAGACAAATGCAAACACAAATAGCATTTCAACTTGGTAATGCTGAGCAGTGCCGGTCAAGCGCCCTTACTTGGCTCGAAACGGAACCAGGTAATGTTGAAGCGTCTATATATTATTTCGAAGCAGACCTGGCACTTGGCGGGTCGTTGCGAGATTTGATGAATCACAATTTTACGTTAGAGCATTCTGAAGATCCTGTTCAATGCCACCTGACTGCGTTGTTAATGGACGCTATGATTGACAATAACATGGCATTGGAAGCAAAATCGTTATTTGAAAAGAACCAGGCTTGTAAAACATTATCAAAAAAGGCAGTTGAAATCAGGTTTAGCTTGATTTCAGGGCATCTTGCTGAGGCAGAACGAACATTTGATGAGATGATTTTTGAATTCTCTGTAATGGATCCAGCCGAAATGGTGATTCAGATCGGATTAACCCGTTTGCTTGTCAAGGCAGCCATTGCCCTTCAAAGATGGAACGAAGCGCTGACTTATGCTGGAGAACTTGCCACCAAGTTTGGTTGGCATGCTTCCTGTTCAATGCTATATTTGACCACCATCACCCGTGCCAAAGAATTTCAGCCAATGGCAGATGAATTGTCTGTTGTCATGCATAACCCAAGAAACTTCTTGCAGCAGATAAAAGTAGATGACGAGATCAACTGGATATCAACCTCGCTATCGGGGAAAAATGAAGAAGAGGTCGAACGTTGGTTACTACGCGGTCGGATGGCAGCTTCAACTGTTACAGAAAATATAAAAGCATTTGCCCTGATTACCCCTGCTGAAGATGATGCTGCGGCTATGGTCGCTGCTTTGTATAGAAACAAACAAGTAACTACCGCAGTGCAAGTTGCACAAAAATTTGAGGACAATGCACGGGTTCTTTTGGAACTGGCCAGGATTCAATTGAACAAGGATGTTGATGAAGCCATTGCAACATTGAATGCTTTGATAGCCATCAATCCGCTCATGCCAATGGCTTTTGTGATGAGAGCCAAAGCTTATGAAATCGCGGGCAAAATCGATTTGGCAATTAATGATTTTGAACAGGCAATATCTGACTGGCCAAACGAAAATCAATGGCGGCTGGCGGCAGCTCGACTTTGGCAGGATTACGGTAACAATAAAAACGCGATTCTTCAGCTTCAAGCAGCTTTCGAGAGTGATCCAGAAGACGAGGCAATATCTCTCGCATTAGGGAAAGCCATTCTGACTGAAGGAAAAGTTGAAAAATCGATTGAAATTCTTCGACCCGTGATTGAACGGAACCCCAATCTTTACGCTGGATGGGAAGTTATGGCAGACGCTTTTGCCCAGAACGGTGAAATGGATGAGGCGTTGCACGCGGCCAGAAAAGCAAGCGATATTAATCCGAATTCTATCAAACCATATCTGATGAGCGGAAATATTTACCTGAAAAATGGAAATATGGCTCTGGCTCTAGATCAGGCAAAAATCGCTGTGAACAAGAACAAGAAAGATGCAGAAGCTGTTTTATTTCTGGCAAAGGTGCTAATGGAAAAGGGCGAAAAAAGGCAGGCGTTAGCCACTCTTGAAATGACCAACCAGTGTGAAAATGTCACTGCCCAAAACATGATTGATCATGTTGAATTGGTTAAGGAGATTAACGGCGGGGCATATGCCAAAGACTTGATTGCTTCCATGTCTTCGAAATATCCTGAAAATGTTGAACTCTTAAAAATGTTGGCTGTAACTCAAAAAGAAATCGGCGATGTTCAAGATGCAGAGGTTACTGCAAAGCGTGCCTTGCAAGTTGAACCAGACGAACCTGATCTGCATCTGTTTTTAGGTACAATTAATGCTGAATCTGGTCAATTGGATCAGGCGATTCATCATCTCAGTCAGGGGATCATGAACAAAACTGATAAAATGGACGGATATCTGTTATTAAGCAAGGTATACGAGCAGCAGCGGGAATTTACAAAAGCATTGGAAGCATTAAAACAGGCAATGGAAATTGCTCCGACCGACATACGCAGTTATCTGGCGGCAGCAAATCTTTATCGAAATTCAAAAGATTATTCATCTGCAGAGAGAATTTTGCAGCAAGCCATTGAAATTGATCCAAATGATGTTGCCATTCGAAGACAACTTGGAGCTTTACTGGCATTGAAACTTGTACATCATTCACAGGAAGCGAGTACACAATCATGATCTCTTCTAATGCTTCAAATCAACAAAAGGTTCAAATGATCGATCGAGATCATATACTTCGATTGCTAAATAACGGTCTGGAGGTCAAATCTTATCGGTTTACCAGACAGGCTGCTCTTGCTTGGCTGACCTCTTACCCAGGCGATCTTGAAATCAACCTTTTTTACGTTAAGACGTTAATTGCTGAAAACCGATTGCAGCAAGCCGCCCAGGTATTGGAAAAGATCATTAAGAATGATCCATTATTTGTGGATGCATTAAAAGTTGGTGTTAAATTATTCGCGACTGAAAATCCTCAACTTGCTAAGAAGGTTAACGGTGTTCTTCAAGCCCTTGAAGAGCAACCATCAGCAGAGGTTGAACTTCCTGATTGGGGAACCAAACTGGTGCTGGTGAAACAATCTGTCAATGGCAGACAATTCGAGGCAGCTCTGGCTTTGTTGCTGTCAATTATTGGTGATTCGACGCATCCGGAACTGGCTGATTTGCTGCATCTGGAAATCGCTTTTTCAACCTCAGATGCCCCGACTGTTCTGAACCTGGCTAGGCTTTATCACAGCCGCTGGCCTGAATGCCTGCAAATCAGCTTAGTTTTGGCCAGAGCCTGGATGGAAACCGGCAATGACGATGAAGCCGTAAAAATGCTGCATCAATGCGCTGCATTGGATGCTACCGGGCAGGTGCCTACTCGGCTTTGGGGGAAGGAATTCCCTTACAAACCTTTGTATCCAAACAAACTTGAGATTGTTTCCAGCTTCAGTGTCCCCGCTGAAGTCGCGGGTAAATTAGGAATGAACCAACTTGCTGCTGGGGTTGTTAACGCTGAGGTCGCAGATTTCAAACAAGCACCCGTACGTACGGAAGTCAGTACTTTTGACGGATATCGCGTTTTATCTGGAGAAGACGGCTCATTTCAAGAGCATCCAAAGGTAAAGGAACGTGAAGAGGTACAGGCAACAACCAGGGAACAAGTTAAAAAACCTAATTTTGATCAGGTAAAGGATCGTACTCCATTCCAGACACCCAGCCCAAAACCTGACACCGTTCGAGAAGTGGAAGAGGAACTTCGTAAGGTTGCAGCCAGCATCAATCAACCCGTTTTGTCCAATACAGATAACCGTTTTCCGTCATATGTCATTCTGACCATGAAGCAGGGACTGCAGAATCAGTTTGGCACACAAAGTGCCGAAGTGTTGTTTGATGAAATTGAAAAGCTTGCGCAAGTGATTCAGGAAAAGAAAGCTTGGAGTTCCATCGTTTTTATGCCGGATGATCTTGAGGTCTGCGGAAGATACGGCATCACTCCAATTGATGCGATTGATCCCTGGAAGATCAAGCTCGCTTTAGTTGACCTTGATAAATCACTGCATAAAACAGGAGAAAGAATTGGGTGTGTGTTAATTGTTGGCGGAGAAGAGGTTATACCATTCCACCGGCTGCCCAACCCGACGGATGATTCAGACACAGAGGTCAAATCGGATAATCCTTACGGCTCATTGGATACAAACTATTTTGTTCCGGACTGGCCTGTGGGGCGTTTACCCGGTGAAGATGGAAGTGACGTGGGACTTCTGCTCAATCAAATCAGAAACACCGTTCAATATCACACAGAAGATGCAGCCCTTCAAACCTGGTCGAATAGAATTGCAAACATATTTCAGGTTTGGAATCATCCGTGGTTGAAACACTTTGGAAACGTGGGATATTCTGCTTCTGTTTGGAAACGCTCCTCTTTGGCAGCTTTTCATCCAATTGGAGAAGGAAAAAACTTGTTCCTATCTCCAAATGGCTCAATGTCTCCTTTCAGCACTAAGAAATTTGCCAATGCCCCCTTTGGATATTTCAATCTTCACGGTGTTGAAGATGGAAGTGAATGGTATGGACAGAAAGACCCTAACGATCAAAGTACCGGTGCGGATTATCCTGTGGCGCTAAAACCCAGCGATTTATTGCACAACTATACCAGCCCAAGAATTGTCTATAGCGAAGCCTGTTATGGAGGACACATTTTTGGAAAAAAAGAGAATGAATCCATTGCCTTAACCATGTCAGGGATCGGTGTGCTTGCCATGATTGGTTCATCGACTATATCTTACGGTTCAGTTAACACTCCCTTGATAGGTGCCGATCTAATGGGGTATCTGTTGATGAAACATTTGACTGAAGGAATGCCTGTAGGGAATGCCTTCATAAAATCGAAAATAGAATTTGTGCGTGAGATGAACCGCCGCCAGGGTTATCTGGATGGCGAGGATCAAAAAACCTTGATATCGTTCATTTTGTATGGCGATCCACTGGTTACTTATGATCCATATCAAGGGGCGTCGAAAACAATTGGACGTGAAGCTTCGCTGCCAATCGTAAAAACTATCTGCGATCGAACTTCTTTTGAGGAGAAAAGTGCCACTGTAGGGCCAAAGATGATTTCCACCGCCAAAGAACTGGTGAAAGATTACTTGCCGGGGATTGATTACGCGGAGGTTCGGATTCAAAATCAACAGGCACGTATGGTAGTTGGTGGAAAAAACCTTAGTCAACCAAAACGGGTTGTGGTCTCTTTCAGCAAACAAATTGCTCAGGCTGACAAGGTTCATAAACAGTTTGCCAAGGTAACCCTCGATCAACGCGGGCAGGTGGTAAAACTGGCACTCAGTCGGTAAGCAAATTAGACTTAATCAAACCGCGGCTTTGACCGCGGTTTTTTTTGGCAGTTTTCATGAGTGTTGTTTTCGAATATAATTGCGCATACTAATTACGAATCTAAAGAGATCAGGTGAATTCATGAGCAAACCCAAGACTGGTGCAGAGATCAGGCAATCGTTCAATGACTTTTTTATCTCAAAAGGCCATACTTTTGTGGCTTCTTCATCCCTTGTTCCAGGGGGAGATGCCACCTTGTTGTTTACCAACGCTGGGATGGTTCAGTTTAAAGACGTCTTTCTTGGGACGGATTCGAGGCCATATTCAAGAGCGGTAAACTCTCAAAAATGCATGCGTGTGGCTGGCAAACACAATGACCTTGAGGATGTTGGTAAGGATGATACGCATCACACCTTTTTTGAGATGCTTGGAAACTGGTCTTTTGGCGATTACTACAAAAAGGATGCCATCAGTTGGGCTTGGGAGTTGCTGACAAAAGAATGGGGATTACACCCAAACATGCTTTACGCATCAGTGTTCAAAGATGACAAGGGTGATCTTCCTACCGATGAAGAAGCTGCCGGTTATTGGAAAGAACAACCTGGCATGGATGCAAGTCATGTACTTTATTTTGGGCGTAAAGATAATTTTTGGGAAATGGCAGAAACAGGCCCATGCGGCCCTTGCAGCGAGATTCACATTGATCGAGGACCGGATGCCTGCGATAAAAAAGGTGTTCCCGGTCATGTATGTAGTGTAAACGGAGACTGCAAACGATATCTAGAAATCTGGAATCTGGTTTTCATTCAATATAACCGGTTAAATCAGACGCAGTTTGATTCTCTGCCAGCAACACACGTTGACACTGGAATGGGTCTGGATCGGGTTGTTTCGATCATGCAAAATAAGAATTCCAATTACCGCACAGATCTCATGTATCCCATGATCGAAAAGATCAGAACATTGGCAAACAAGACGGTTGAAGAGATGGACGCCAATTTCACTCCCTACCGTGTGGTTGCTGATCATGCCCGGGCGGTCAGTTTCTTAATTGCCGATGGTGTCGTACCCGGAAACATGGGGCGGAATTATGTCTGCCGCATGATCATCCGCCGCGCAATACGTTTTGGCACCAAGATTGGACTGACAGAGCCTTTTATGGCAAAAGTGGCTGAAGTTGTGGTCAATGAATATGGCAAGGCTTATCCTGAGCTTGAAAAGAATCGTGCGACCATTTTAGATAACCTGACCCGCGAAGAAAAGCGGTTCGCTCGAACCGTTGAAGAAGGTTTAGGATATCTCAATGATTTATTGACTGACTTGAAAAATTCTGGTAGATCCGTTTTAGACGGTCGAAAGGCGTTTGAATTGTATGCAACTCATGGGCTGCCATACGAACTAACACGTGATGTTGCTCAGGAAGATAATTTGAGTGTTGATGAAGCCGGTTTTCAAGCTGCAATGACAGAGCATAAGGTCCAATCGGGGGCAGGACATTTTGGCTCTCACGGCGCTGATAATGTCGAACTCTATTCAACAGTCATCAAGAAATGCATGGCTGATAAAACCGTATCTGAAAAGGGTGTTGAATATAATCCGTACGAATGGCTCAATATTCAAGGCAGCGTCATTGGCTTATTTAGTGAAGGTGAAGAAGTTAAATCTGCTGGAACAGACAGCGCAGTTGAGATCATTGTTCCACGGACAGGTTTTTACATTGAAAGCGGCGGACAAGTCGGCGATACTGGCTGGATTCAAGCATTGGATGGAAGCTGGGAAGTTGAAATCAATGAAGTAAAGAAGCCAGCAACAGGCGTGATTGTTCACCTAGGAATTGTTTCAAGAGGAACTATTAAGCTGGGAGACAAGGTAAAGGTGATGGTTGATGGTCAACGACGCATGGACATTATGCGCAACCATACCGCAACGCATTTGCTCCACGCTCAATTGCACAAAATCATCGGAGAGCATGCCCGGCAGGCTGGTTCCCTAGTTGCGCCGGACCGACTTCGTTTTGATTTTACGCATCATGAAGCCATTCCATTGGCAAAACTTGATCAAATTGAGGCTGGTGTAAACCAAGCCATCCTTGAGGAGCATGCGCTCTCCATCAAATCAAAGGGGTTGAAAGAAGCGATGGAAGAAGGAGCCATGGCGCTGTTTGGTGAGAAATACGGCGAAGTGGTTCGCACAGTGACAATTGATCCTGAAAACCCGGTGTCCTACGAGCTATGTGGCGGAACACATGTTGAGAATACTGGTGATATTGGCAGTTTTCTCATTTTGAGTGAAGGCAGCACGGCTGCCGGGGTCAGGCGTATCGAAGCTGTCACCGGAAGAGCTGCTTATGAAATTATTCAGGAAAGAACAAAAGCATTAAGAAAATCAGCAAGGTTGTTAACGGCTTCTTTGGATGAAGTTCCGGAGAAAATCACTGCATTGATGGACTTGAATGAAGACCTGCGTCACGAATTGAATGAAGCCAAACAGCAGTTGGTAAAAAATGAATTTGAACGTCATTTATTGGATGTCAGGAAAATTAAAGATGTTCCTGTACTAATTTGCATACTAAAAGATGCCGACAATGACACTTTAAGGTTGATGACGGATCTTTTCAGAGAAAAATTCTCCTCTGGGGTAGTCGCGCTGGGGTCGGTTGTTAACGAGAAACCAGCCATTATCTGTGCTGTGACAGAAGATTTGGTTAAGAGAGGGGTCAATGCGGGAGAGATCGTCAAATCCATTGCCGGGATCATGGGGGGGAGCGGCGGGGGCCGTCCCGTTCTTGCTCAGGCAGGAGGCAAAGATTCCTCAAAACTTGCCGAAGCATTGGATCAGGTAATTCCATTACTCGAAAAGAAACTCTAAATAGAACCAAAATTTCAAGACCAGGACGCAAAATCCTGGTCTTTTTTTTACAAATTAATGGAAAGCGACCTTGACATTTCGGGCTTAGATGGTATTATATGGAAAGCGCGCTTTACATTTGGAGGACGGCATGAAAAACAGAGTTGAAGAATTACGAAAAGAAAGGGGAGTTACCCAGGAGAAATTAGCGAATATTCTCGAAGTATCAAGACAAACCATTGGCTCGATCGAAAACGGCCGTTACAACCCGTCAATTACTCTTGCGATTAAGATCGCAAGGCACTTTACGATGACCGTGGAAGAAATATTCATCTATCAAGAGGATCAAATACAATGAAAAAGAATAATATCTGGTTATATGTGATCGGGATGATCGCGGGAGGCGTTCTGTTGTTCTTGGGGAGAAAGGTGTTTGTTGCTGAAGAGTTGAAGATGTTGGCAGGTATATGTTATGGGTTCGGATCAGCGTTTTTTGTTCTCGGTATCGGGAATCTGGTCGGAGCTTTCACTGCCGCAAAGTTTGAAGATCAAGAAGTGATTCGGCAGAAGAGAATTGAAGAAAATGATGAGCGTAACATCCGAATTCTTGATAGGTCTCGAGCAAAGGCAAATCAAGTTCTTGTTTACATTCTTTCAATCATCATTCTGGTATTAGGGTTTATGAATGTTGATTTGTATGTCATTATCTTATTTGCGTCGTTACTATTGGCGCAATTCGTTTTGGTAATCGTTTTCATCAATTATTACACCAAGCGAATGTAATAAACAGCGATTTATATTTCTCAATAATAAAAAAAGGAATGGCCGAAATTGCCATTCCTTAAGCAAATCTTTCAATATGGATTTGTCCAGGCTGCGTTTTTGTGTGTTCGAAAAACCCTTCTGCGGTCAATGCCGAGAGCATGGCATCCACCATTCCAGAAACGCCGCACAAGAAAACATGCGTGTTTTCAGGGGTGGGTTTTTCTCCCCAGGCTTCAGCTACGGCACCCGAGTTCCAGATATCCTGCACCCAGCCGGTCTTTCCTGTCCAGGCGACTGGTTCAAGATCAGGCTTGTCTATTGTGGCAATATATTTGAAATTTGGACATAAATACTGCATGGTTAGAAGTTCAGAACGGTATCCAAGATCCCAGCTATGATAGGCACCGTGTAAAACGGCAAATTTACGCGGTCCGCCGCACTGTAGTTCTGAAGTCAGCATGCTGATATAAGGAGCCAAACCTGTGCCAGTTGCCACCAGAACGATATGTTTGTCTTTCGGCACCTGGTCAAGGGTGAAAATGCCTGTAAGTTTGGGACCAAGAAAAATTGGGTCGCCAATTTTCAAGGCGAAAAGGCGGGGGGTCATGGCGCCATTCGAGAGCAGGCTGATATAAAACTCAAGGTATTCGTGTATCCGAGAGGAAGAGGCGATGGAATACGCCCGCCGGATCAATTTATCTGGATCAGAAGGGGCGATTTCTGGTTCGGAAATGGAGCAACGAGGTGCAGAACCAGGCAAACCCAGGACGGCGAACTGTCCGGGAATAAAGTCGGGCAGTTCCCAATCTTTCGGGGCAACCCGCAGGATCATCACCCTGGGTGAGACTTCAACTTTTGCCATAACATATGCATTCAATGAGGAATTCATTGCAGTTCTCCAAGTAAAGTATCTATTTGTTCATTTGGTACTGATAAAGGTTTATTTTTGTTTTGGCCAGGCATAAACCTGGTTTCTACCATTTCTTTTGGCTTTATAAAGAGCCTGATCGCCGTGATGGATAAATTCATCCAACTTGGTACAAGAGATATCCATTTCAGCCACGCCCATACTGGATGTGAACGTGATTGAGGTTGAACCGGATTGAATAGGTTTCTTGGCAAAAGATGAACAGAGTCGTTCGCCGAGTAGCGTTGCTTTCTCAAGAGAAGTTTCCGGCAGCAAAATGATAAATTCATCACCGCCAATCCTCGCAGGAATATCTGATTTTCTCAATGAAGATGTCAGGAGGTGAGAAAAAATCGTTAATACATCGTCCCCGACGGCATGACCATACGTATCATTAATCAGTTTAAAATGATCGATATCCAGCATGATCAAACTTAATGGTGAAGAATATCTTTTGGCACGGCTGAATTCAATCTCAGCCAACTCCAGAAAGTGCCGGCGATTCGCCAGTCCTGTCAAGGAATCTGTTGATGCCAATTCCTTAAGTTTGGCTTCATCCTCTTTAATTTTCTGATATGCGCGAGCCCTTGAGATGGTTAATCCAAACAAGGGAGCAAGAACCAAGGACATATTGAGATATTTATCACAATAGTAAGGCAGGGCTACATTCCTGATCTCGGCAACGCCAAGAGTCTCTGATTGAAACGAGATGCGAATATAGAAGCCATCCTCAGCCTCATTCATTTTTGAAGAATCAGTAGTATTCATTGCCCAATCAAGAAGACTCTTGATTTTGTCAGCCTGCTCAAGATTGACGATGGAAATGTTATATTGATCGTTCAATATCGAGATATAACTGGTTTCTTTAGGCGAGAATAACATTTGAAAGATGTGATTGATTTCGGTGATGGCGTCTGGTTCGTTCATGATGCGGGTTAAATTGGATGCCAGATCAAATGTCAGACCATAGTTTGCCATTTGTTCGCTGGCTTCGTTAAGTGTAGCCACAACCTGATCCATCTCGAATTTGTTTTTCCATGCTGAAACCTTTGAAATTACTTCATTCCTGAAATGATCAAGACCAATGGGAATAGTCTGACTAGGCAGATCGAGAAAAATAGATAACTCCTTCAAAAGGTCAGCACTGTTTATATCAATGCCAGTATCCAATAGCACAAGTCGGGTGGCGATTTCGGAAAAATATGTTTTTGCAGATGTTTGATCAAGGTTCCATTTGTTTAAATTCTCGCGCCAGTTGGCAAGCCATCCGGGTGAAAGCAAAAAACCGCCATCCGCTGAAAAGTGGGTAAGAAGTTCATGATTAAGTAATATCTGCATGCTGTTGCAAACTAACTCAGGCTTGTTGGTTGAATCCGGAAAGCGCTTCTTTTCCGACGGACAGAACAGGCAGCAATAATCCGAGATATAAATATGGTTATCACTTTCTTGACTATCGTTGAATGACTCGGTAAGAATTGCATCTCTTTCATCCGAATGTACACAAACCTGCGGATATATCATCTTGCCAATATCAGCAATCCGTTCTTTTTGAAGAACGGATTGTAGTTCTGCTTGATACGCGCGACAAACGTGAAGGAATAATTTTTCTGCCATAATGATGTTAATCATAACGGAAAACGATCAGAAAAACCAATGGCATTTATTCTTCAGATGAGATTTCCCATAGAATCATTTCTGGCGTGCATAAGAAACGAACACGCGGAGCAATTGCTCCTTCCATACCCAAACCACGGGTTACATATAGCGGCATATGGTTAACCAGATAGCGACCGGCTTCAAAAGTTTTACCATATAACGAACCAGCATATAGCGCACCGAAAAAAGGTAGGCGAACCTGTCCGCCATGTGTGTGACCTGATAACTGAAGGTCAACGGAGTAACGACTGGCGTTGGGAGCAAGATCAGGAGAATGGTAAAGTAAAAGGTTTATTGATCCGTCTTGCAATTCAGGAGATTCCTTGAATAAATTTGCTAATACTATTTCGTCATGATCGGGGTTGTGAGAACAAGTTAATCCGAGAATATTGATTTTTCCAAAGGGAGTTTCAAGAGAGCTGATTTCGTTGTGCAGCCATTGCAGGGGTGTTTCTGAATTTAGTCTGGCAAAGAAACCGGCTGAATCAACAGCAGAAGAACCGGTTACGCCATAAACTCCCATTGGCGCAGCTAATTGTTTGAAAAAATGAAGGGCATCAGTTTGTGACTGAACATCTTTCAAATAGGAAAGGTTGAGAACATCTCCAGAAAAAAGGATTAGGTCTGGCTGAAGCTCTATAATTTCATCAAGGATTGATTTTTCTCGACGAGTAAACCTTTCTATGTGAAGATCGCCAATATGAAGTATTCGCAGAGACGCACCTTTTTTCATTTTTTTGGATTTGAAACTTTCACTGTGAATATCCAATCGAAATGGTTCGATATAGAAGCCATAGATGACTAATAATGTACCAACGATTTGTAACCCAAGATTCCAACCAAATGGTAGTAATGCAAAAGGAACACGAAGAATGGCTAGCAACAGAACAGTCACTTTTATTGGACCGAATGATCGTTTGGTTTCAGGAAGCAAGGCGATCAATACCCAATCAGAGAAGAAAAAGAGAGCCAGTGCGCCTGTCATGAGTGGCAGGGTGCGGGTTTGCAGAATTGTAGGCAGAGTGCCTAACAACGCAAGAGCAATTAAGAGCAAATTCATCACCAGTGATGGCATACTCTCTAGTTTTTCGAGAGAATGGAGAATTTGATCAAAAGGATTGCCTGCGCAACCTGGAAATGATTTTCTGTTTGAAAAGGTACGCGGTTGAAGGGTAATTTGTTTAATCATGAGCTTAATGATACCGCCATGCGCTTCCTGCATGGCGGTATTTATGTGTCGATTTATTAATCTTCAGGAAGCCAGCAGCACAATACCAAGTCTTTGGCTGCCTTAACCTCGTCAAGCCGGCCAACCGGAGTAAAGTGAGGAGCTTCTGTTAACAGTTCGGGTTGGGTTCTTGCCTCAACTGCGATTGTGTTCAACGCTTCAGCAAAAGCATCCAATGATTGTTTACTTTCAGTCTCGGTGGGTTCAATCATCAACGCTTCGTGAACAATTAACGGGAAGTAGTTGGTGGGTGGGTGGAATTTGTAATCCATCAAGCGCTTGGCTATATCGAGAGCGTGAACATCTGGAATGTCAGACCACATACCCTCAACCACAAATTCATGCATGCAGGTTCGTTTGTAGGGGAGTGTGTAGTTTCTAGATACTTTAGAAAGCAGGTAATTGGCGTTCAATACAGCGTATTCGGCAATTTTCCGCAGCCCAACAGGTCCATGCATGCGGATATATGTATAGGCACGCACCAGCATACCAAATTGCCCATAGAATGATTTTACTCTGCCTACAGTCTTGGGTGGCTTGATGAAACCGTACAACGGGAGCAAATCTTCTGTGCCTTCCTCAAGGATGCCAACCAGAGGGGTAGGAAGGAAATCTGCAAGGTGAGATGCCACACCCACGGGACCAGAACCCGGACCGCCGCCCCCATGAGGGGTTGAGAAAGTCTTGTGGAGATTGAAGTGCATGATGTCGATACCCAAATCTCCCGGGCGAACAATCCCAAGCAAGGCATTCAGGTTGGCACCGTCGCCATAAACGAGACCGCCAGATTGATGAACCAGATCAATCACTTCGACAACATTCTCGTCAAACAGTCCCAAGGTATTGGGATTGGTCAGCATCAGCCCTGCAATGGTCTCATCACAGATTTCACGCAACTTAGCCAAATCGACATTACCGCGCGAATCAGAAGGCAGCGGAATGACTTCGAATCCGCTCATGGCAGAGGTGGCCGGATTGGTGCCGTGGGCTGAATCAGGAATGAGAATTTTTGTGCGCATCTCATCCTTGCGTGATTGATGATAGGCTCGAATAATGCTGACACCTGTAAATTCACCCTGAGCGCCGGCAGCCGGCTCAAGAGAAACAGCAGCAAAACCGCCGATCTCTTTAAGGGTTTCCTGAAGATCATACATCAGGGCAAGATTGCCCTGAATGGTTTCTTCAGGTTGTAATGGATGGGTGAGTGCAAAACCTTCCAAACGGGCGGTTGCCTCGTTGATTTTGGGGTTATATTTCATAGTACACGACCCAAGCGGATATAGCCCGTTGTCAATGCAGTAATTCATAGAGGAAAGGTGCGTGAAGTGCCTTACCACATCCACTTCAGAGAGCTCAGTTATGGGCAACTCGTCACGACGAAATAACTCTGGAAGATCAGTGAGTGGTACATCCGGTTCTGGAAATTGGACGCCGGTTCTACCGGTCGAAGAGAGTTCATAGATGGTAGGCTCACTCATGGCTGGCCTCCTGCAAAATAGTAACAAAGTAGTCGATATCGTCTTTCGAGAGCATTTCTGTTACGCAGATTAAAAGATGATTTGTCATCTCCGGATAATCTTTGCCGAGGTCATAACCACCCAGGATGTTATGGTCAAGCAAGAATTCATTGATTTCTTCTGCAGGTCTCGGACATTTCAGAATGAACTCATGAAAGAAAGGAGCATTAGAAACTACCGAATAACCAGGGATTCGATTCAGCAGGTCAGCCGCATAATGGGCTTTTTGATAACATAGATTGGCAACTTGTTTCAAGCCAGTTTTCCCCAGAAGGCTGAGGTAAATAGTGGCTGCCAGCGCCATCAAACCCTGATTGGTGCAGATATTGGACGTAGCTTTGTCACGCCGAATATGCTGCTCGCGAGCAGTGAGGGTCAAAACGTATCCGCGTCTGCCATTGGCATCAGTGGTTTCACCGACAAGGCGGCCGGCAATTTTGCGAGAAAATTCTTTACGAGTAGCGAAGAATCCTAGATACGGACCGCCATACGAAAGCGGAATTCCAAGCGGTTGACCTTCACCAACCACGATATCTGAACCCATGACGCCGGGGGTTTTTAAGAGTCCAAGTGAGATGGGATTGGTTACCACAGCGAGCAGCGCGCCCTGCTCGTGAACTTTTTGAGCTAATGAAGAAAGATCAAATATTCTGCCAAAAAAATCAGGATACTGAACCACGACCAGCGAGGTATCTGAGTCTATATGGGCGGCGAGGTCATCAGGGTTGCCTTGAACTAAAAAATCTGAACCAAGAGTTTCGATGTTGATATTTTCGTATCCGCAGAGATAGGTGCAAAAAACCTCGCGGTATTGGGGATTTACCGCAGAAGAAAGAATCATTTTAGAGCGTTTTCCCCTAAAGTTGTGATAAGCCATCACACCTGCTTCAGCGGTGGCTGTGGCGCCATCATAATGTGAAGCATTGCTAACTTCCATCCCCGTCAAATTGGCAATCAGAGTCTGAAATTCAAAGATCGCCTGAAGAGTACCCTGAGATACTTCCGGTTGGTAGGGTGTATAGGCTGTATAAAACTCTCCACGCTGTATGATGTTATCTACCGCTGCGGGAATGTAGTGATGATAAGCGCCTGCTCCCAGAAAACAGAGCAGGTCTTCAATGGTTTCATTTGAATGTGCATAGTCTTTTAATTCAGACAGTGCTTCCATTTCAGTAATTCCGGAAGGAAGCTGTAATTTCGGAAAACGTACTTTTTCAGGTACGTCTGCAAATAGTTCATCAATGGACTTGATGCCGATGCTGTTGAGCATCTCCTCCGTTTCAGCCGGAGTATGCGGAATAAACATTAGTGGCCTCGAGTTGCGCAGTAATCAGCGTATGCCTTTGCATCCATCATGCTCGATAATTCTGCAGGGTCAGAGATTTCTATTTTTATCATCCAGGCTTTGCCGTAAGGATCGCTGTTAACTGCTTCTGGTGAATCAGGCAGCGCTTCGTTAATTTCAACAACTTTACCAGAAACCGGAGAGTTCACATCGGCCGCTGCTTTTACTGATTCAATGGTTGCAATATGGTCATTCTTTTTGATTATGTCACCAACTTCAATTGTGACTTCAACGAAAACCACATCAGAAAGTTGGTCCTGGGCGAAATCAGAAACTCCAAGAGTAGCAATATTTCCTTCCAATAAAACCCATTCATCAGAGGTTGCATATTTCAGGTTTGCAGGTGTATTCATTTTTTCTCCTTTAACAAATTAAATTACGGCACAAATTGATTCGCTTGCACCTCTGTCATAAAACATATTTCAGAGTCTAACAAAACGGGTCCTTTTACCTGAGAGTTTCACCTGCATTTATCATAATGAGGTTTGCCCCTTCGGTGCCTATAAGCGGTCTCTTCCTCGTTTTGTATGAGATTGTAGATTCATTCTAAAGAGTCAGAATAAAAAAGTCAATGGAAATTGAACAGTTGAACAAGCTTTTTCCCGTTTATTCAAAAGTGCCAGATATTCTTTCTTTGGGAATCAGGAAAAGTAAAAATCCAATCATACGAATACCAGCAGCAACAATTAGTCCAACCGGAAGGCTGAATCGGTCTGCCAGCCAAGAGCCAATCAGAGGAGATGCGATGGCAGCTAGATATTGGATGCTTTGTGCCAGTGCAACAAATAAGGCACTGTAATCAATTGGAACAACTTTCATTAATTCATCAAAAAACACAAGATCGAGACCTGCTTGAAAAATACCTGCCAAGCCAGCGATAATGGCAATTTGCCAAGTCGATACTGTTGAAGAGAGCAGCAGGGGATATAGAGCTATTCCGAAAGTTGTCCATAATAGTATTGGGCGGGTACCTTTTTTCCTGCCCAAGCGGGTCCAGAAAAAATACCCAATAACCAATATCGCGGTCTGAACAGTGGTGATGATCGAGATCCACCGATCTGACGCATGGACATATCGCACCAGATAGAGCGGTACAAGTGGGGCTGCCAATGAAACCCCAGACATAAAAATAAAGCGTTTGATCATGAATGAAAGGAATGGTTTCTCTTTAAAAAACAACCCTTTCATTTCTATAAACTGTTGAATCAACGATTTGCTCGTTGACAAAGCCGGTGGTGTGGTTTCTGATAATTTGATATGGCTTGAATAGTAATAACTGATTAGACCGCCGATGGAAAGTCCAATAAACATGAGTTGGTAATTGAGTGGAAAAATCACTTTCTCAAGAACTTCACCAATGGCGATCACTGTCAATGTGGTTGTAACGCCCATGGTGGACCAACGCCTGCTCATTAACTCAAATCGTCGGTTAGGGCCAGCCACAGCGTTCATGACCACTGAAAAGGCGATGGCTACAATTGTCTGAGGAAGGGTTGCCAACGCCCAAATAAGAAGAATTGAATTAACTAATATCTCTTTTGGAATAAAAAACGAAATGGTGCCAGTCAATGCGTAACTGGCAATTACCAACAAGCGGGCAATACTGAACCATTTGACGATGTTCGATTGACGCTGCAAAAACCTGCCAAGCGGGATGGCAAGTAGTAAACCTGTAAACGCAGGCATGGAAGAAAGCAACCCTACCTGAAATGAACTGGCATTTAAATGAGTTAAATAAACAGGTAGAAAAGGAGACGCTGCGTTGGCAAGTCCAATACCAATCGCATCGATCTGAACATTACGAAAATTGGATTTGTCAACTAATTCTGATTGAGTTTCTTTGAGAGTTTTATCAATTTGATCCACAAGAACACTACCAGTATGTCATTGGTTTTATAAAATCTAAATAATAATTGTAAGCTTTAAATGAAAAAAATGGACTAATTAATCATTTCTACTTCTATCACAAGCGTGGTATTACACCCTGAATCCTGCCAATAGCCAACTGGATTACCTTGAGGGGTAAAGCCGTCAATTCGGTCAATGTCCCAGCCGGTAATAATTACTTGATCACCTTTTTTTATTTCATCCAACTGTTGTCTTATTTCTCCGTTCATTGGCACAGTATGCAAAAGATTGATTGTACCTTTTGGATTTTCACCAGAGGAAGAATACCAGGTGAAATGATGATTGCTTACACTGGTTCTTACCTTTTGAAGATCGGCAAAATCCTGGCTGGTGACCAATATATCATGCGTGAGCAGTGCAAAGTTTGGTTCTGAAATTACGGAAAAATGACTGACCGTTCCTGCAAATTGCCGTTCGTGGTTGGCTTCGTATGAAAGATCCCAATATTGGCCGTTTTGAAATTGGATCCGGTGAAATCCATTTGTTACGACCATTTGACTGAAAGAATTTGTATTGGAATTGGATAAAAATCTGAAAATCGTTTGCCAGTTTTGGGATATAAGAGTTACAGCCAGTATCAAAAGGAGGAAAACCAGAATCAACCACAAGAGCCCTTCCAAGGATTTTGCAGGATTAGTGGTTTGAGATCCGTTTTGGTTTTGAATGTCACTCATTTTATTTACACCAATAAACTATAAGAATTTCACTATTGAAAACAAAAAAAATTTTATCGTGGGATGCTGTTATCAGTAGAACGCGAATCAGCACCTGGATAAATTGATATATCGGTGATCAAAAGTGTGTTGCAGCCATCATCCTGCCAGTAGCTGAGATAATTGCCTCGTCGATCAAAGCTTTCAACTCTGTAGATATCATATCCTTTGATTACTACTGCATCTCCGGTGCGGATAGACTGCAATTGCTGGTTGATCTTTTCATTCATTGGGATAGCGTGCAGCAGTGAAATTGATCCACTTGGTTGGGGTACGTGCCAGGAAATCCAGCGATAGCGATGTTCGGCGACCATAATTTCGATAATGAAGGGATTAGAGAAATCACCATTGGTAATCAGGATATCATGAGTCAAGATAGCAAAATTCTGTTCATTGTTTTTTGTGGTGTATCCAACAATACCCGAAAAACTCATTTCTTTATTTGATTCATAAGAAATGATCCAAAATGCGCCATCAGGTTCTGTTATTCGGCGCATTTTGTCAGTAATCATTATTTCGTCAAAGTTTTCAATTACTATTGGTTTGACAAATATTTGTTTTACTTTATCTCTGTTTTGATAGATGAGAATCGCAGACAACACCAAACAAGCAATGACATTCAGAATAACCAGGATCTTTATTCTGAGAGCTTTATTATTTCTTGGTTTTTGAATAGTGTTTAGAAAATGCATATTCCATTGATTATTTGTAAAAAATTCGTGTATAATGCGGCTATTGAGAAAGGAGGATCGATAAGATTATAAAATTTTAATCTGGAAAGTCAAGCGCATGGACCAGCAACATCGGTTGACGAGGATGAGGGTTCTCTATCGCGAGGTGGAGTTAACCGGGAAAACCCCGGGAAAATCGAAAGATCAGCGGAAGCCCTCCTGACCTGAACAGGTCTGCACTTTCCAAAGTAGCAATCTGAAAATGATCGGCTTATTCCGATCCAATTGGACCATAGCAGAACCATTTGCCTGTTTTGCGTGGAAAAGATTTGTTTACTCATGGAGGTTTACATGTGTGGCATTGTTGGCTACATCGGAAATCAAAACGCAACACCCATTGTTTTAAATGGATTAAAAAAACTCGAGTACCGTGGTTACGATTCGGCGGGAATAGCGGTGATCACGAACGGACACATTGAAGTAAGGCGTGACGCCGGAAAATTGTCGAACCTCGAACAACTCGTACAAAATTTACCCATTGTTGGAAAAATAGGCATTGGTCATACCAGGTGGGCGACTCACGGTGAACCGACAGCCCGTAATGCCCATCCTCATCTGAGCACCTCTGGCGAAGTGGTGGTGGTGCATAATGGGATTGTTGAAAATTTCATAGAACTCAAGGAAGAATTAATCCAAAAAGGGGTCAGTTTTCAATCGGAGACAGACACAGAGACGATCGTACAATTAATCGATCTGTACATGAGAGAGGGAAAAGACCTTGAGTCTTCAGTTCGAACCACACTGGCTCGATTAAAAGGAGCACATGCTGTTGTGGTTTTGTCAACCAAAGAGAAAGACAAGATCATTGCTGCTCGCATCGGCAACGCCGGTGGTGTGGTGCTTGGCCTTGGCGAAGGTGAAAACTACATTGCGTCGGATATCCCGGCGATCTTGGAGCACACCCGTCGTTTAATCTTTCTGGAAAGCCGACAAATGGCAGTAGTGACTCGTGAATGTATTGAAATCAGTACTATTGAAGGGGAGAAGGTGAATGCCCAAGTCTCATCGGTTGCATGGGATCCGGTATCCGCTGAAAAGGGAGAATATCGCCACTTTATGCAGAAAGAAATCCATGAACAAGTTAGATCGCTGACTGATACACTTGCCGGACGGGTTGATTTTGAAGAGGGCACCATCAGATTACCTCAATTAAATCTGACAACTGAAAAAGTCAAAAAAATTAAAAAAATTGTAATTGTTGCCTGTGGTACAGCCTCAAATGCAGGCATGGTTGGCAAAGTACTCATCGAAAAGATTGCACGCATTCCCACAATGAATGAAATTGCTTCAGAGTTCAGGTATTCTGATCCGATCATTGATGAAAGCACAGTCGTGCTCTCTATCAGCCAATCTGGTGAAACCGCAGATACACTGGCTGCCATGGAAGAAGCCCGAAAACATGGAGCTACAACTTGGTCAATTGTTAATGCAATCGGCTCACAGGCTATGAGAATTTCAGACGGCTTTATCTCAATGCAAACTGGACCTGAAATAGGTGTGGCTTCAACAAAGGCCTTCACAGCCCCATTGGTCGATTTATACATGCTGGCTGTTCTACTCGCTGATTTGCGTGGTGTCATCAATGCAGAAGAACGAAAAGCATTGGTCGATGACTTACGTTTAATCCCTGAATTGGTTGGTGAATGCCTCGACCAGGAACCTGAAATCGAAAAGGTAGCCAATTTTCTGAAGGACGCTCGTGACATGCTTTATCTTGGGCGAGGGATTAATATGCCCATTGCTTACGAAGGAGCGTTGAAACTTAAGGAAATTTCGTATATTCATGCAGAAGCCTATCCTGCTGGAGAAATGAAGCATGGACCGATTGCCTTGATTGATGAAGAAATGCCGGTGTTGGCGATCAGCACTGATGATCCATGGCATGAAAAAATGATCAGTCAAATTGAGCAGGCAAAAGCTCGCGGCGGAATTGTGATAGCAGTGGCGACTCTTGGAGATGAACGAATTCAGAACCTGGTGGATAATGTTCTGTGGGTGCCGCGATGTCCGTGGATGTTAAGTCCGGTAGTTGCGGTAATTCCATTACAAATTCTTGCTTACCATATTGCCCGACTAAGAGGACTTGATGTTGATCAACCCAGAAATCTGGCCAAATCAGTGACAGTGGAATAAATGGAAATGCCGTTGGAGACAGGATGCAACCAACGGCATTTTTTTATGCCGCAATACTATGTTAAAATTTGACATAGGCAATAATCACATCACGTACGTAACGGATACTGAAAAATAATGAACTCTGTTCTAAATTCGGATACTGATATGCTTTTTCCGCTGAGAGCAATCTCACAATTATCTGATTTGCGTGGAGTTGAATGGAAGAATTTAATCGAAAGACTCTCAGACGAAAATACCGAACAAGTTCAAAAGATTGCATTTACGCATATGATCGTTAAACAGGCTGGGTGTGCAAGTTGTAACGCAGATTCATTCAGGGCAATGCGTGGATGTACACAGTGTTCTCGCTTAGTAATCAAACGTTTTAAAGGAACTGACACCGAATTAATCAAAGTCTATCAGGAAAGTTTGAAAGAAGTGATTCTACATCTTCAAAAAAGAAGCCAGCAGTAATCTGACTGCAAATAAATAGAAAGAGGATTAGAAGTGAGCGATCATAATTCCCCCCACATAGTTGGTGTGCGGTTTTCGAAGGTGGGTAAAGTTTATCATTTTGATGCCCGAAAAATTGATTCACTACGTTTGGGTGATGTGGTTGTTGTAGAGACAAGCCGTGGTTGGCAATTGGGAGAAGTTGTCACGATTGTTGAAGACCCCATTGCTCCCCCTGAAGGAACCTGGAAACAGCTTGATCGACTTGCCACTCCAAAAGATTTAATGCAGCGTCAAACCTGGCAGGCAAAAGAAGCTAACGTAGTTGAAACAGCCAGGAAGAGATTGCATGAGTTGAAACTGTTTGGCGTAAAAATTGTGATGAGTGAGTATAGCTATGATGGATCAAAATTAACCGTCTTTTTCAGCAGCGATTCAGAAGAGAAAGTCGAACTAAAGTCAATGCGGGCAGATATGCAACGGGCATTTGGGCCGGCGCAGGTTGAACTTCGACAAATTGGCCCTCGTGATGTGGCAAAAGCTTTGGGGGGGATGGGAGCTTGCGGTTTGGAAACACGGTGCTGCTCAAAATTCATTACAGAATTTAGTTCCATTTCCATTCGAATGGCAAAAGAACAAGGCATATCATTAACCCCAACCGAAATTACTGGAATGTGCGGCAGGTTGAGATGCTGCCTGATCTATGAATATGAGAACTATGTAGAAGCACGAAAATTATTACCCAAAAGGAATAAACGTGTTATTACCCCAGATGGCGAAGGTAAAGTGGTGGATGTATCGCCGATTCGAGAGATGGTTACTGTTGAGCTTTCTGAACTCGGAAGAAGAGAGTATCACAAGGATTTACTGAAACCTGCCGATGAGTTAGAAGCGTTGGAACAAAAGGCAAATGCAACAAGCGGAGGTCAAGGTGGTGGTGGGTGCAGTCAATGTAAAAAGAGTTAAATATCCTCCAGAGTTGGAAGATTTTGAAGGTTGGACTGAGAAAAAGAAAATATTGATCGTTTTAGCTCACCCTGATGATCCTGAGTTTTTTTTGGGTGCCACATTGGCGAGGTGGGGAGGGCTAGGCCATGAGATCCATTATTGTCTGATCACTTCTGGACAAAAAGGCAGCCAGGATATTTATCAGGATCCTGATGAACTGGCAATCATCCGAAAAGAGGAACAGCGTTGTGCAGCAAAGCTTCTGCATGTTAAGAATGTGCAGTTCCTCGATTACATGGATGGTGAATTAATTCCTGATCTGGAGATGCGCAAAAGGATCGTTCGGATTATTCGTCAAATCAGGCCGCAGATCCTTGTTACAAGCGATCCGTTAAATATTTTTCCTGCAGAGAATCGCATCAATCATCCTGACCACCGTGCAGCAGGGCAGGTCACATTAGACGCGGCTTTTCCAGCGGCTGGTAATCCAATGTTTTTCCCTGAGTTGATCAAGGAAGAAAACTTGATGCCGATTAATCTTCAAGAACTATGGTTTTCAATTCCACAGCCAGAACAGGCGAATTTGATCGTTGATATGAGCGCCTATTTCGATGACAAGGTGAATGCCATCCTTTGCCATCGCTCGCAAATAGGACCATCTGTTGAGAAATTCACTGAAATGATGAAAACCCGGTGGGTAGAGGTAGATGAGAAATGGCAGCGGGTCTACTTGGAACGGTTTCGTAGAATAATACTTACCTGAAATTAATAATCATCAGATTAATGGGATTAATAATGATTACATATGTCATTATTGATCTTAAATTTGTTGTTGTTATACTAGAATTATCTTAATAATCAGATGAATAGCATCATTCTATGGATAACAAAGTAGATCAATTCAGGCTATCAGAACTATTGCAGTATTTGGCTTTACTGCCGGAATCTGAAAATTATCGTATTCCACCATTAAGTGAGCTCAGAAAAATATTAGGAATCAGTGTAGCAACGCTGCGCGAGCAGCTGGAGGTTGCTCGATTACTTGGAATCGTTGAAATAAAACCAAAAGCGGGGATCAAGAAAACGGGATATGAGTTAAAGCCGGCATTATTGGCAAGCTTGACTTATGGTATTGAAGTAAATTCGCGCATTTTCTGGCAGGTTGCCGATATGCGAAAACATCTTGAAGCTTCTTATTTTGTTGAGGCTGTTCAAAACCTGTCCACATCTGATAAAGAAGAACTAGTGAGCTTAATTAAAAGAGCCCAACAAAAATTGCGCAGTATCCCAAGCCAGTTACCGAATGCAGAACACCGGGAATTTCATCTTACAATGTATCGAAGGCTAAACAACCGGTTGGTACTCAACATCCTTGAAACTTATTGGGATTTATATCGTTTAATCGGCATGGATGTTTACACGGATATCAATTACGTTGATCGCGTCTGGCAGTATCATGCACGAATTGTCGAGGTAATAAAAAGTGGAAATTATAGCCAGGGGATGCAGATCCTTCTGGAGCATATGGATTTGATTAGTCAGAGGGAAAGACAAGCTCCACGCCTGTCTTTCGAATAATAATCTATTGATTAACGGAGACTGTTATAAGGATGAGCGATAGAGAATTAGTGGTAAATGATTTTTGCATCACCTTCAGCACAGTCAATGGTTCAGGCAGCGCGACCGCCAATACAACCTTAATGCGGACATTGTTCCGTATGGGCATTCCCGTTTCTTCAAAAAACATCTTCCCATCCAATATACAAGGACTGCCGACCTGGTACACATTGCGGGCGAGTAAAGATGGTTATATGGGCAGGGTGGAATTCGATAACATCATTGTGGCTATGAACCCGGCAACGTTAACAAAAGAAGTCCAATATCTCACCAAGGATGGAGTATTTTTAGTGCCGGATGATTTTACACTTCCGGAAATGCCTTCGGACGCAGTGGTTTACCAGATGCCTGTAAAAAAACTTGTAAAAGATGCAGAAGTTCCACCCAATCTTCGTGACTATATTTCAAACATGGTTTATGTGGGTGTATTAAGCTGGATGCTGGGGATCGATATTGACCTGATTCGACTATCTCTGGATTTTCAGTTTAAAGGCAGAGAAAAACCAATTCAACAAAACTTTTCAATGGTGAAAGCTGCCAATGAATGGGCAATTGCAAATCTTGAGAAAAAAGACCGGTACCAGGTTCAGGTGATGGATGGAACCAAGGATTGCATCATGACCGATGGCAATACTGCCGCAGCATTGGGAGCTATCTTTGGAGGAGTTCAGTTTACCGCTTGGTATCCAATCACGCCGGCGACCAGCCTGGCTGAATCCTTGATCCAATATATGCCGAAGTATCGGGTAGACCCTGAAACTGGCAAAAATACTTTCGCGATTGTTCAATCTGAAGATGAATTGGCGGCAATTGGAATGGCAATTGGCGCTGGATGGGGAGGGCTGCGTGCCATGACCTCTACATCAGGCCCCGGTTTATCGCTCATGTCAGAATATATTGGTCTGGCATATTACGCGGAAGTTCCGGTCGTGATCTGGGACGTACAGCGGGTTGGCCCGAGCACGGGAATGCCCACACGAACCGCGCAGGGCGATCTCACTATGGTTAATTTCATAAGTCATGGTGATAAGAACATGATCATCCTAATCCCCGGTTCTGTGGATGAATGTTTTGAGTTTGGTTGGAAAGCTTTTGATATCGCTGAACGTATACAAACCCCTGTGATCGTGCTCTCTGATCTTGATTTTGGAATGAACCTGTGGACTTGTAAAAAATTCTCTTATCCAGAACAACCGATGGATCGAGGCAAAATTTTATGGGAGGATGATCTCGACAAGTTCATGGCAGCACACAACGGAGAGTGGGGCAGGTACCGTGATGTCGATGGTGATGGAATTCCATGGAGAACGGTTCCTGGAAATCAGAACCCCAAAAGCGCCTACTTTGCCCGTGGAACCAGCCATAATGAAGATACTGGATACACAGAGGATCCTGAAAAATGGGAGACCATTTTCAAAAGAATTGCGTTTAAATTTGAAACAGCCAAGCAGTATCTTCCCAAAGCAGTTATAGACGAGAAAGAAGATATCCCGACGGGAATCATTGCTTCAGGTTCCGCAGATCCGGCTGTCAGGGAAGCCCGAGATTTACTAAAAAAACAAGGGATTGATAGCAATTATTTACGTATTCGAAGTCTTCCTTTTGGTGAAGAAGTAGAGGAATTCATGAGCAAACATAAGCGATTAATCGTCATTGACATTAACAGGGACGGCCAATTAAACCAACTCTTGACGCTCGCCTATCCTCAATTTGCCGAAAAAACGATCAGCCTTGCACACCTGGATGGATTGCCATTGAATGCCAAATGGGTTGAAAAACAAATACTAAATCTTGAGGAAGTGCTTGCATGACAGCGCCAATCTCTCTTACCAATAAAATTGGATTAAGCCGGACAGATTATAAGGGTGCGCCATCAACTTTGTGCCAGGGCTGCGGGCACAATGGTATCGCTGCACAGATAGTGGCAGCTTGTTATGAAATGAATATGGTGCCTGAGAAAGTAGTCAAATTTAGTGGTATTGGTTGTTCAAGTAAGAGTCCGACATATTTTTTGGGTAGGTCATTCAGCTTTAATGGACTGCATGGAAGAATGCCGTCTCTCGCATTAGGGGGAATGTTCGCTGACCATACATTAGAAGTAATCGGGGTCAGCGGGGATGGAGATACTGCCAGCATCGGGTTAGGACAGTTTAAACACATGGTCAGAAGAAATCTGCCGATGGTTTATATTGTTGAAAATAATGGCGTTTATGGTTTAACCAAGGGACAATTCTCCGCAACGGCAGAAAGAGGGTTGATGTTAAAGAAACAGGGAACCAATCCATATCTACCGGTGGATATTGCCATGGAGGCTTTAATTTCGAACGCTACTTTTGTTGCACGATCTTTCGCCGGTGATCCTCGTCAGGTGAAGGAGTTAATCAAGGCGGCCATTGCTCATAACGGTATCGCCGTCTTGGATATCATCAGCCCATGCGTTACGTTTCACAATCATGAAAACTCCTTTCATTCTTACAGCTTTGGAAAGCAACATGAAGAGCCTTTGCATGAAATCTCTTATGTCCCAGCGAAAGAAGAAATCACAGTTGAAGATTTTGAAGAGGGCACAACACGGGAAGTATATATGCACGATGGAAGCACGGTTGTGTTAAAGAAACTTGAAAATGAATACGATCCGCGAGATAGATGGCAAGCCTTGCACATGCTTGAAGACGCACAGCGTAACAACTGGCTGGTTACCGGTTTGATCTATGTTAACCCAGATGTGCCTTCGATGTTTGATATCTATAATCTTCCTGACACACCACTTAATCGAACCCCGGCTGACAAAATGCGTCCAGACCGAAGGGCATTGGAGGAAATCAATGCCAGTTTTGTGTAAACATAATTGGGAACAAGTTGTAATATAAAACGGAAAATTTAATTGGGATTGCTTGAATCGCCTGTTTGACAGGCGATTTATTTTGATATATTATTTAGGTAGCTAATAATTAGTACCCTAACAAAAAGGAATTATATGATCAAAGGTGAACTGGACGGATTGCTCGAAAAACTGTTAAGGGCATATAGTAAATATATGCAGGAAGAGTTGGCTCGAGTGGGAATTACACCAGGTCAGCCCAGGATGCTTAATTATCTATATAGTCATGATGGATGTATTCAGAAGGAGCTTTCTGAAAATTGCAATTTAAAACCATCCACTGTAACCAACATTCTGTTGGGTATGGAGAAGGCGGATTTAGTCTTCAGGCTCAATGACTCATCTGACCGCAGAATTTTGCGAGTTTTTATCACTGAGAAAGGGGTGCAGGCAAAGGAAAAAGTTACAAGAATCGTTAGCTCATTTGAAAAACGTTGCATGCAAGATTTCACTGAAGAGCAAAAAGCCACTCTTCAAATTGAGCTATCTAATTTACTTTACAATCTAAATGAAAAGAACCCGGATCATAATTCCTGATCGTCTTATGATGCGCCAGTCGAGATAGGATTTTGTGGATCACGTATCCATTCAGACCATGAACCAATATAAATCTTTGGTCTGGGCAAACCCGCATAAGTCATGGCAAAATAATTGTGGCAAGCAGTTGTTCCCGATCCGCAATAAACGGCAGCCTTATCTGATGAATTATCTCCTAGCACTTTGAGAAAAGCTGCTTTAATTTCAGGTGCTGGAAGGAAAAATCCTCTTTTATCAAGGTTATCACCGTAAAATCGATTTAGGGCACCAGGGATATGCCCGGCTACAGGATCAAGAGGCTCAACTTCGCCACGATATCGTTCTGGAGCGCGAGAATCAATCAGGCTAAAGGAATGGTCAAAAAGGTTCTTTTTTACATCGGCGGTTTTCAAGATCATTGTTTCATCAGGGTGACCAGAAAACATGCTGGGCTGGTTTAGTTGCTGACCTTTGACAATCGGACGGTTTTCAGCAATCCAGGCGGGGAACCCTCCATCAAGTAAGGCAACTTTCTGATGTCCATAATAGTTTAAGAGAAACCATAAACGCCCAGCCATTCCACCACCTGCTGTATCGTAGGCGATTACCTGTGACGAATTGCTAATTCCCAATCTTCTTACTGTTTTAATAAAATCAGCGGGTTCGGGTAAAGGGTGACGACCGCTTGACGGCGTAATCTCTCCACAAAGATCTTGATCTTGGTCAACGAATACGGCTCCGGGAATATGGTGCTCAAGGTAATTTTCTCTACCCCAATCTTTGTTCTGTAAATCAAATCGACAATCCACAATCACGAAATCAGGATCATTAATACTTACAGCAAGTTCTGATGTTGAAATTAGGGTTTTGTACATAATCTCCTCCAGGGCATCCAGAAAGACAGTTTAGAAAGACTATAGGTAATCAATAATTATGTGATCAGGTTATAAAAATAAACTAAACGTGCGATGTTTTTTATTCCAGGTGACTTGCATAGTTTTCATGTCAGAAATACTGCGAAAATTTCGTTCATCCACTTGAACGATCTCTCCTCGTTTGAATCGTCGGTTGTTGAGAACACGATCAATTTCAGAGTAGAGCACCGCATTTCCACCAAGCCCTTGATATTCAGGCAATAATCCAACGCCATTCAAGTCTATTACACGGCTGAATTTCTTGTCCAGCCATAAACATAACCAGCCAAATGGATAAAGAGAGCCTTTGGCGGCTCTTAATCCGTTGTTGATGTTGGGATAAGCAATTAAAAACCCGGCAATCTTTTTGTCGTGCAATATAAGCTTAATGTATCGGGGGTCTGCAATTTTGATAATGTTGCTGCATAATTGTCTAAATTCATCCTTGGATGAAGGCATAAAATCAGGGTTTTTTGAAAAAGCTCGGTGATGGATTTCATCCAAACGTGGAATCCATTCAAGTATTTCATCAGAAGAATGAAAACTAAAAACCTTGAAATTCCCCCTTGAAAGCACTTTTTGAGACACATCATGAATGGTCTGATCAAGGTGATGGTTTATTTCACCTGAAAAATGATCACTTTTCTTTTCGAATCCAATCTTTATCAACTGATGCTCATAATATGGAAGGTTATAAGTCATACCAGTAGCAGGTTGCTGATCAAAACCATCTACAAGCAAACCGATACAGGTAGAACGAGAAAACCCACGAGGACCATAAAGTTCAGAAATATTTCTTTTTCGAGCCCAATCCGCAGCGGCAGAAAATAACATATCGGCAATATTCTGATCTTCAACTGATTCGTAATAATAAAAAAAAGCTTTGTTTTCCTTATGAAAAGCACAATATCTCTGGTTGTGCAACACGGCGATTCGGCCTATGATCTCTTTTCCTGATTCCACAACAAAAAAATCGGATTGGGAATGATGATAGAAGGGATGAAGATCACGATTCATTACAAATTCGATTTCACCAGGCATGGGTGGAACCCAATACTGATTTTTCCGATACAGTTTGAATGGAAAAGATTTAAAAAGATTAACGTCTTTTTTGTTAGAAGTATCAAGTATCCGAATATTCATAGGGGCTCCCCCTTTTCTGAAACTAAGGATTAAACCTCTTCACCTACCGCATGCAGCAAGGCCAGGTTTGGCAAATGCATTGAGCCTACCGGAAAGCCTGATACCAATACAATCTGTTGACCTGTTTTGATCTGTTTTCTTTCCATCAAAACGGCATCCACGTTGCGGACCATTTTTTCCAGAGAATCCACAAAGGGTGTCCAAAGTGGCTGAACACCCCAATAAAGATTCACAAGTGAAAGAGTAGATTCTTCAGGGGAGAGAGCGATAATGGGTACACGTGGTCGTACTTTTGAAGCCAACAAGGCTGTTTTACCAGATTGAGTGAAAACAGCCACATTTGAAACATTGCGATCATGCGCCAGTTCACGAGCTGCAGCACACATACTCAGTGCGTCTTCGCGAATTGCATCTTTAGGGAACTGTTCATAATGACCCCATTCAGAATAATGCTTTTCGGCTTCTCGTACGATGGAATCCATCATTTTGACACTTTCAACTGGGTATTCACCATTGGCGGTTTCACCTGAAAGCATCACGGCATCAGTGCCGTCAAAAATGGCATTCGCGACATCAGAGGCTTCTGCACGGGTGGGGCGTGGGCTGTGGATCATGGATTCAAGCATTTGGGTGGCGGTGATCACAACTTTTGCGTGACGGTTGGCGCATTGAATGATCTCTTTTTGAATATTGGGCACCATGGATGGTGAAGTTTCAACACCAAGATCTCCACGGGCAACCATTACACCATCAGTCACATGGATAATGTCATGAAGGTTTTTTACTGCTTCTGGGCGTTCCATCTTGGCGATGATGGGAGTTTTTGCTCGGGATGGATTTAGTTCTTTCATTGCATCGCGAACTGTTTCGATGTCAAGAGAAGTCTCAACAAACGATATGGCGACGTAATCAACCCCGTGTGCCAGACCAAAGGCAAGGTCAACACGATCTTTTTCTGTGAAGCTTGGAATTCCAAGATGGGCTCCAGGCAAATTTACTCCCTTATGAGAAGTAAGAATTCCACCTGTCACCACTTTGGTGACCACGGTTTCTTTTATCACTTCCTTGACCACAAGTTCCATATGTCCGTCATCCAGCAAAATACGATTACCTGGTTTAACTCCTTGAGCCAGGTTGGGGACGTCTAGAGGCAGTGATTTGGTTTCACCCTCAAAATCTTCGACTCCATGACCAACCATGAAAAGATTAAGGGTTTGTCCGGGTTCAAGATCGACACCATTTTCGGGTAATTTTCCGACCCGTAATTTTGGGCCTTGAAGATCTTGTAATATAGCGATTGGATGGTTTAATTTTTTGGCACATTCGCGAATACGGGTGATTAATTCGGCGTGAGATTCATGAGTGCCGTGAGAAAAATTGAGGCGGGCGACATCCATTCCGGCTTCAATCAGTTTGGCGATGGTTTCGGGATCGGAGGAGCTTGGTCCCAATGTACAGACGATTTTTGCGAAACGCATAATTCTTCCCTTCTAAAAAAACAATTTAAAAATTTTATCTCATATTACCGAGTTCAATAATAGGAATAATATTATTAATCAATTTTCAGCGAAAACTCATCGGTTTGGGACAAGGATTTTAGCTTCTGATAAACTTCATCATATCTTTCATAATAAGGTCTAATTTTGTGAAGATTTAGTATTCGAGGTTGAGCGTTCTCCCGGTTTGAACCAAATTCCTCATCAAGCATTTCATTAATTAATTCCATCTCAATCTTACCTTTGATTGATATAAATCCTCTCCAGTCTTTGGTGAGAGTGGTGACTTTCAAAATGTTGTATTTTTCAATTTGAGCGTAATGTTCTTTGCTTTCATCAGATACATAACCAATCGCATTTTTTACAAACCACTTTGAATATGCATTGTTCTGTTCCACATGAATGAGTTTATCGTCTAGTATCTCTATAAAACCATTTTGGTATGCCTTTTTTTTGTTAAAATACCAAAAAAAAATGCCAAATTTCAAAAAAATAAAATTAATAATGATGAAGAAGAAATGAACTTCAGTCCAAACTCTCTGAATGAAAAAATCATTGATGGCAGATTGAGGGATATTGTTTGTTAGCGAAAAAAAACACCAAACATCGAAAAGCAACGATAATGTGATAATAACTAGAACGAATTTCAGATGAGCTTGACGAAATGCTTGTGATGAGAATTTGATGGTGTTATTCATCGATAGAATCCTGCTGCCTTTTTACATAATACCACCTTGATGGGAAAAAATCCCATCAAGGTGGTTGAAAAAACCAATTTTCGGTTCTACTTCATCAATAATACAGTTCTAATCCTTTTTAATGCCCAATCAAGCGTTTTTTGATCAATTATGAGGGGCGGGGCAAAGCGAATGACATTGTCATGGGTTTCTTTTGCCAAAATGCCTTTCTGCATCAATGCTTCGCAGAAACGGCGTGCTCCTCTGGCTTCAGGGTGGAGTTCAACACCGATTAGAAGACCCTTGCCACGAATCTCTTTGATATGAGGGCTTTCGATCTTTCGTAATTCAGTCATAAAATATTCACCCATTTCAGCGGACCGCTCGACAAGTTTTTCATCTTGAATGACTTTCAAAGCAGCCCGAGCGACTGCCGCAGCCAAAGGGCTGCCGCCAAAGGTTGAGCCGTGTTCACCGGGAGTGAATAATCCGAGAAGGTCTGCATCTGCTAAAACAGCAGAAACGGGGTAAAAACCACCAGAAAGCGCTTTTCCAATTATGGTGATGTCGGCTCTGACATTTTCGTGGTGACAGGCAAAGAGCTTGCCAGTGCGACCTAATCCGGTTTGAATTTCGTCTGCGATGAACAGAATGTTGTTTTTCTCACAGATCCTTTTTACCTCGGATAAGTAACCTGCCGGTGGAATTAAAACACCACCTTCACCCTGGATGGGTTCGAGGATAATTGCAGCGGTGTTTTTGTTGATGGCTTTTTCAATGGCTTTACTATCGCCATATGGAACTTCGACAAAACCTGGAGTGAATGGTCCGAATTCTTCGCGGTAATGTGGTTCGCTGGAGAAAGAAATGATTGAGATTGTACGACCATGAAAATTGCCATTGGCGACGATGATCTCAGCTTCGTGTCGTTTGATGCCCTTGACCACATAACCCCATTTTCGAGCAAGTTTTAGAGCGGTTTCAACAGCTTCTGCACCACTGTTCATCGGAAGTGACATACCGTAACCGGTCAAATCAGATAATTCTTTATAAAGGAGAGGCAGTTGATCGTTACGAAAAGCACGTGAAGTCAAGGTTACTTTTTTTGCTTGATCTGTTAAAGCCTTTAATATCTTGGGATGAACATGACCCTGATTAAGTGCTGAATAGGCGCTTAGACAATCGAGGAACTTTTTTCCCTCGACATCAGTCACCCAAACCCCTTGGGCTTTGTTGATCACAACGTCCAGTGGATGATAATTATGCGCCCCGAACTTCTCTTCCAAATCGATTAATTCGGTGGTTTTCATTTTTCTTATCCTATTAGTAACTTGTAAAGGACTGCTTTCTGGGCATGCAGACGGTTGTGCGCCTGTGGGAAGATCACAGAATGAGGACCGTCTGCAACGTCATCAGTTAGTTCCTGGTTGCGATGAGCAGGCAGACAGTGCATAACGATCACATCCTTATCAGCTTCTGAGACAAGTTTTTTATTGACCTGATAAGGAGGGAAGACTCTCTTGCGTTTTTCAGTTTCCTCTTCCTGTCCCATACTTGTCCAGGTATCGGTATAGATCACATGAGCTTTTTTGACTGCTTCATGTGGATCTTGAACGAAGGTCAAAGAACAGCCGCTTTGCTTAGCAAAAACTTTGGCATCTTCAATAGCTTTTTTGGTAATGTCATATCCTTCTGGATTGGCGATGGTAAAGTTGGCGCCAAGTTTTGCGCAGATATGCATCAGAGAAACAGCCACATTATTACCGTCGCCTACGAAAGTAACATTTAAGCCTTTTAGGCTTCCGAACTTTTCGACGATGGTAAGTGCATCAGCCATACCCTGACAGGGATGGTTGTAGTCACTTAACCCATTTACAACGGGGATGGATGCGTATTTGGCCAAGTCGAGGACGTGTTGATGATCGAAGACACGCGCCATGATCACTTCCACATAGCCTGATAAGACTTTCGCTACGTCATGGATTGATTCTCGCTGTCCCAATCCAATTTCGGCCGGGGAAATGTACAAGGCGTCTCCACCCATGTGGCGCATCGCCATATCAAAACTGATACGGGTTCGCAGACTGGGTTTTTGAAAGATCATGCCCAGGACTTTGCCTTTAAATAAGGGTTGGTTTCCGCTGGCAAAATGCTCTTTTTTGAGCCTTACTGCCAGGTCGAGCATCTCTTGTAATTCTTTGGGGGAATAATCGGATACGGCGAGAAAATCTTGTTTCATAGAAGTCCTTTCATAATAATTATTCAACCAGATGAGTATATCATAAGGCTAATAAGTCAGAAATTGGTCTGACAAAGCTTTTTAGGATTTCAGTGGTTTTACTTAATTCCGGATTGTTTGAGAGCGGATTTCACCATACCATCCATTACCGGGTAGATCAGGCAGCCGATTAAATGATGTAGAAAATACATCATTTTTCCCTCAAATCCAGGAAGGATAATATATTTTTTCCGAGCGACAGACTTTAAGGTTTGACGGGCAACTTCATCTGCAGATATCAAATTGGCAGAACCGGCAATCTTTTTGGTTACGGCAGGTTTTAATTGGCTCTCGTAGGTTAACTGTGGTGTATCCGTATCAGGTGGGAAAACAATACTGACTTGAATGCCATCTGGTTTTAGTTCTGCTCGCAAAGCGTCGCTAAATCCGCTAACGGCATATTTAGAGGCGCCATAAGCGGTATATCCATAGACACCGATAAAACCAGCTATGGAAGAAATATTCACTATCACTCCTGACTTGCGCTGCTGCATCATGGGCACGATGATTTTTAGAACATTGACCATGCCGAAATAGTTGACGTTCATCATCCAGTGAAAAATGTCATCATTCAAATCTTCAAATTTGCCTGGATGTGCCACTCCTGCTGAGTTTATCAAGATGTCGGGCACAGCTTGTGTTTTCATAAATTCAGAAAGCTTTTTTTCAAGATCTAACTTATTGGTAACATCTGCCTGAAGTGTGACTATTCGTTGATTTGAATTTATCTTTACTTTTGCCAGTTCTGATTCAGCACTGGATAGCTGTTCAGAATGTCGAGCAAGAATGGCGACGTTGCCGCCCTTCTGAAGTATTACTTTCGCCAAAGCGAAACCGATGCCGCTGGATCCGCCTGTGATCAATGCAAATTTAGATTGGTAATAATCCATTACGAACTCCGAAACAATGAAATTAGTGTCCACAAGATGTACAGGAGCCACCGTGACATCCGCTGCATCCTGAGTTTGAAGACGAAGAGTGGAATTCTCCTTTGGAGAAGCAGACTGAAAGTGCCCTTTTTGTATCAAGAGAATGGCAAACTTTGCATTCAATGGCTGCATCAGCATCTTTCATGGCACGCATGGCTTCGAATTTTGTGTTACATATTTGGCATTGATATTCGTAAATGGGCATCTCGATCTCCCTAAGATTTAGAAATTGAATTGCAATGAATAGATGGCGATTCCAGCTGCTACTGCGACATTGAGTGAGGTTTTCTTGCCAATCATTGGTAATGAAACCAGAAAATTTGACCTTCTCATCAGTTCAGGGTCAACGCCTGAGACTTCGTTACCTAAAATTAATAATACCTCTTTGGACGCAGCGATTTGACCGAAATTTGAAAACAGGTCTGATGAGTTCTCTGAGGCTTCGAGCGAAAGGATAAGGGTTTCTGATTCGATCTGATCAAGAACATCCAGTGCATTACGGTGATAAATCCATGGAATGCTGTATTCCGCCCCCAACCCGGTTTTGATGATTTTAGGATGATAAGGTGTAGGTGTGGTGCCACAGCAATAGATATGAGTAACTCCTGCACCATCGGCTGTACGGAAAATTGAACCCACATTAAGCGTGCTGCGGAGATTATCCAGAAGAAGGGATAGTTTGCGTATCGGGCTATTTGAATGACGAACAGGCAACTTGAGGTTTGAAAACGGCATCCCCGAGGGAAGAAGCGGTGATCCACAGGTCGGGCAGACAGTCATGGTGTCAACGCTGAGATTGCTCGGAAAACGCAGCCTGCACTGCCGGTTTTGACACTCAAAAATCTGAAAGACAGGTTCTTGCATTAATAGTCCGTTGGTTGGATAGCTGAAAAGTCTTCTTCTAATAAATTGAGCTCGATTCTCTCGACATCCACTGAAAATGGGGAGATGCCCAATTCTTCCAAAACTTCCTCGGGACGTCCGGTGGCTCCCGGTAATGCTGAAAGGCGCATGGTGATTACACCAGGCTGTGTATCAGAAAACGAGAGCTCCTTGAGCAACGGCTTAAGGTCATAGGTTTTTCCACGGCGTTCACGGAGGATTTTCTTAGACTTTGTCAAGCGGTTAATCCTGGTAGGCAAATCTGATAAATCCAGATCAGAGGGGAGGGTAACCTGATAGAGTGTGGACTCCACGATGGTTTGAAGTGCAGGACTTTTGAGAGGAACCAGCCTTAATTCCTGAATTTCAATACCGGGTTGAACGGTTTTTTCAAGTTGCGTTTTTAAATAATCAAGGGAATCATCAGAATCACACCAAAAGTCAAGCAATTCTGCACAGCTGGTAAACCCAAGCGGAAGCGGGCAGGCTTGGTGCATGCGAGGTTGAGGGTGAAACCCTTGAGAATAAGCCAGTGGGATTTGAGCTCTTCTGAAGGTACGTTCCCAGATTTTGTGCAGGTCAAGGTTGCCGATGTACTGCAACGCTTCCCCCTTGTGGTAATGAATTCTAACCCGCTGCATTATTCCACCTCCGGGCAGAACCATGCCAGATTTTGATTATTGTTCCGCAACTCGGCAAACGCGGGAATAATGCCGCAGGAATGACAATGATCCCGGCAGTCATCGGTGGTGATTCCTTGAAGAGATTTGTTATATTCTCGTTCAAGAAATTTTCTTGACACACCGGTATTGATGTGATCCCAGGGAAGGAGTTCATCGAGGTCAATTTTGCGGGAAGTATAAAAGTCAGGTTTAATCCCAAGAGCATCAAATGCATCCATCCAGACATTAAAATTGAATTGATCCATCCAGGCATCAAATTTGGCGCCGTTTTTCCAGGCTTGTTCAATAATGTCTGCCATACGACGGTCTCCTCTGGAAAGAGATGCTTCGAGGATTGTCTCACGAGGATTTGACCAGGTCATTTTCATCCCAGGATAACGCAGCTGGTCTTTAAGTAGGTTTTGTTTCTGCAAGACTGACTCGATGGTGTCAAGCTGTGCCCATTGGAAAGGTGTATGAGGTTTAGGAACAAAGGTGCTCACACCGGCATGAAGATTGGCTTTTTTGCCGATGATTTTACGGCCTTCATTGTGGACCTGTTTGCACAGGTCGGCTATGGCTTGCACATCTTCAAGGGTTTCTCCGGGCTGACCAATCATGAAATAGAGTTTGATGGTGGTCCATCCACGGCTGTAGATCTGGCGGGCAGTTTCAAGCAGTTGCTCAGACTGAATCGGTTTGTTAATCATGTTACGCATACGATCCGTGGCGGCTTCAGGGGCTAAAGTGAATCCTCCCTGTCTCACGCCCTTGAGTTTTTCCATCAGACTTACCGAAAAGGATTCAATTCGAAGTGATGGAAGTGAAATGACAAGGTTTTTGCCTGCGAACCGGGTACTGATAGTGGAAACAAGCTCTTCGATATGCGTATAGTCGCTAGATGACAAGGATAGAAGCGCAATTTCTTCATATCCGGTGTTTTGTAGTGATTTCTCAATGGCGGTAATAATTTGATCCACACTTCGTTCGCGTACAGGCCGGTTTACCATGCCGGCATGGCAGAAACGGCATCCGCGGGTGCAACCGCGCATAATTTCAACAGCAATGCGGTTATGTACAACGTCAATTGACGGCACGATAAAATGGGTGGGTGGATCAGGAAGGATGGGTACAATCCGTTTTGTGATTGATTGGGGGAACGTGTCAGAGATTGGAGTAAAAGATTTCAAAGTTCCATCAGTGTGATAACTGGCTTCGTAGAGAGAAGGCACGTAGACACCAGAAATGGATTGTAAATCCACTAATAGTGAATGGCGATTATTTTTTGCGAATTTTGCATCTCTAAGGCAATTAAGAATATCGTGGATTACTTCTTCACCTTCGCCAATTACAAAGGCATCGATGAATGGTGACATAGGTTCTGGATTGGTGGCAGCATGACCACCAGCAATAATCAATGGATGTGAGTCGTTACGTTCTGTCGAACGAATAGGTATTCCGGCAAGGTCAAGAGCGTTCAAAACGTTCGTATATAGCGTCTCATAAGGTAAGGTGAAACCGATGATGTCAAATTCAGACAGCGGGCGGCATGATTCGAGTGCATAGAGGGGAACTTGATTGGTCCGCATGGCTTCTTCCATGTCAAGCCAGGGAAGATAAGCGCGTTCGCAGAGAGTATCAGATCGTTGGTTGATTGTTTCGTATAAAATGGCAACACCAAGGTTGGGAACCCCAATATCATAAATATCAGGGAAAACCAAAGCCATGTGGTTTTGAACCTTCTCCCAATCCTTGGCTATATGGTTAAATTCACCGCCAAAATAGCGGCCCGGTTTCACCACTGTTGGGAGAATGGATTTTAATTTTCTTTTGATTTCGCTGCTGGTTAACATTGTTTATTCTCCGTCTTTCTTCGGCAATGAATTGTACCGGAAAAAATAAAATGGATGGGGTTTTATCTTGTTTCAATATGGAATTCTTCAACCTGGACTTCAGGAAAACGGTGTTCTATCAGGTCGACAATTCTTGAAAGAGTGCCTGAATTAAAATCCGCATCAGAAGAAATAGTAACGGCACCGATCCATGAAGAATGCCAAATCTCATTAAGACCAGTCTCTGCAACAGAAACATTAAACTCTTTGCGTATTCGTGACAGAATTGGCTGCAGGGTTGACCTTTTCTGTTTCAATGAGAAACAACCCGGTAACATCAATTTGATGGATATCAGACTTACTGAGATATTGACTTCTTTTGAGTGAGTAAGTCTTGGCATATAATTACCAGAATCCTTTTCTTGATTATAGATCAGTATGACTTATCTTTCTTATTGCGAAGCATTGAAAAAACTAACTTCACTTGAAGATTTGAGCCATATTCCCAATCTCAAATTTTCAAATGATGTTTTTACTTTGCAGCGAATAATTAATTTACTCGGACGAATGGGAAATCCACAAAATTACTTAAAGACCATTCACATTGCTGGAACAAAAGGAAAAGGATCAACGGCTGCGATGCTGGAATCTGTTTTGCGTGTTTCTGGTTATCGAGTTGGTTTGTTTACTTCACCCTGGCTTTTCGACTTTCGTGAGCAGATTCAGATTAACCGTGTTCCAATATCAGAGCGAGATTTGATTGATCAAGTAGAAAACCTTCAAAGCTTATTCGGAGAGGTTTGGGAGATCACGACTTTTGAAGCAGTCACAGCTATAGCATTTCAATATTTTAAAGATAAGCGTGTTGATTTTGGGATTATCGAGGCGGGTCTTGGTGGGCAGTATGATGCAACGAATGTGATTAACGCACAATTATCAGTAATCACTTCCATTTCATACGATCATACCTCCATTTTGGGAGATACGATTGACGAGATTACTCATCATAAGGCTGGGATCATTAAATCCAGAACCCCTGTAGTCATGGCATCTCAGGTCTATGAGGAATCTCGGAAGATTATTCAGGATGAGGCGGCAAGACTACAATCGGAAATGAATGATGTGGATAAGATCTTGAGCGTAGAAGAGCAAAATCATTCTTTAGATAATCAAGTGTTTTCTGCTTCGTTTAAGAATAGGTCATCAAAATTTGATGGATTTTATACTCTTTCTTTATTGGGGAAACACCAGATCAATAACGCAGCAACGGTACTATCTTGTCTTGATATTTTAGAGAGAAGTGGATATGAAATTTCTAAGGAGAGCGTTTATTTAGGATTACAAACTACTTTTTGGCCCTGTCGTTTTGAAGTGATCAGCCGAGATCCGTTAGTTATTCTGGACAGTGCCCATAATGTCGATAGCGCCAAAAAATTAAAGCAAACCTTGTCTGAATACCTCAAAGATTATGAAATCATCCTACTATTTGGATCCTCGGTGGATAAGAAAGTTGATGAGATTCTGAAAATTTTAATCCCTGGTATAAAAAAGGTGATTTTCATAAAAAGTAATCATCCAAGAGCTGCAGAACCTGGTATGCTGGTAGAATTAGTGAAAGATCAGAACGTGAATTCTTACGCTTGTGAGACTATTGAAGAAGCCTTAAAAACGGCGAAAGAATCATCGACATCCAGAACGGTCATTGTGGCAGCAGGGAGTGTATTCATTGCCGCGTCCGTCAGAAAAAAATTTACTCAATATTTGTGACAGGAAATTGAATGAAAGACGATTGGAAAAAAAGATTGGACAACCCCGAAGAATTTACTACAGCACTCTATCAACGCACAGATGAGTTATATCAAGTAAACGATGCAACACCGGATGACAGTGGAATGATTTTGTGTCCGGCATTAATCATGCGCGATATTGTTGTTTTTCCACGTATGGTATCACCAATATTTGTGTCACCAGGCCCAAACATGGAGGCTATTCAGTACGTTCAAAAGAACGGCGGCACAATGATTGCGCTGATGCTCAAAGACAATGAGATTGAAAAACCAGAACCAGGTGACTTTCTTGAAGTTGGCGTTGAAGTGGCTGTCGGAAGATTGCTATCATTGCAGGATGGTAATGCCTCTGCTCTGGTACAAGGCAGAAGAAGAATAAAAATAATGGAAATAATAAACAACGGACCTTTCTTATGGGTAAAGGGATTTGTTGTTACTGACAATCCATTATCAGACCGTCAAATTGAAGCCCTGATGCGAACATCAAGAGACCTTTTTGAAAAATGTGTTGCATTGGATCGCAGCCTGCCAGATGAAGCCCACTTATTCTCCATAAATATTTCTGAACCGGGCTGGTTGGCAGATATGATTGCCACGGCAATTTCCCTTCCATTTGAAGAGCGGTTGGAACTTTTGACCATTTTGGACCCAAAAGACAGACTGAAGAAGGTAAACTGGCTTCTCGCCCAAGAATTGGATGTACTTCAACTCGAAGACGAGATACAGAACCGCGTACAAAGCGAAGTGGATCGCTCTCAAAGAGAGTTTTACTTGCGTGAGCAACTAAAAGCCATTCAAAATGAACTTGGCGAAGGAGACGTATGGACTCGCGAAGTTGAAGAGCTGCGCACAAAAATTGATGAGAAACAATTACCTGATGAAGCCAAAAAAACTGCTGATAAAGAAATTGAACGGCTTACACAAATGCCACCCATGTCACCTGAAGTTGGAATTATTAGAACTTATCTGGATTGGTTGATTGATCTTCCCTGGGGCGAAACCACTCAAGATAACCTGGATGTACGTCATGCGGCAAAAGTATTAAACGAAAACCATTATGGACTTGGAAAAGCCAAAGATCGAATTCTTGAATACATTGCAGTAAAGAGTCTTAAACCAAAGAAAGAACGGCAACCGATTTTATGCTTTATCGGACCTCCTGGAACAGGCAAAACCTCATTAGGTAAGTCCATTGCAAATGCGTTAGGTAGAAAATTTGTGAGGCTGTCTTTGGGTGGAGTTCGAGATGAGGCAGAAATTAGAGGTCATAGACGGACATATATTGGCGCAATGCCTGGGCGTATCTTACAAACCATGAAACGGGCAGGATCGTTGAATCCACTTTTCATGTTGGATGAGATTGATAAGCTTGGCTCAGATTTTCGAGGTGATCCTTCATCAGCTCTTTTGGAAGTATTGGATCCCGAACAAAACAATTCCTTCTCTGATCATTATCTTGAATTACCTTTTGATCTTTCAAAGGTCATGTTCATCACCACAGCCAACAGCCTGATGTCCATTCCGCCAGCATTACTAGACCGGATGGAAATACTGGAATTTCCAGGTTACATTGAAGAAGATAAAGTCGAAATTGCCAAGCGTTTTCTTATCCCTCGGCAATTGGAAGAGAGTGGACTAGAGGGTAACGAGATTGTTTTTGAGGAAAGTGCGATTAAGAAGGTGATTCGCGAATATACATACGAAGCAGGTGTTCGTAATCTAGAAAGAGAATTGGGAAGGATTTGCCGTAAAGAAGCCCGTCTGAAATCAGAAAAAAAACATGTAATTAAAATCTTGAATGTTGGAGCACTGGAAAAATTTCTTGGTCCGCCCCAGTTTTTCATGACGGAAGCCGAACGTGAGGATGAAACAGGTGTAGCAACCGCCATGGCCTGGACTGAAAACGGCGGAGAAATTATGCCGGTAGAGGTGTTGATTTTGGAAGGTAAAGGTAATCTTCAAGTTACAGGTCAAATTGGCGATATCATGCAAGAATCTGCGCAGGCAGCTCTTTCTTACATGAAGTCAAGATCAGAAGATTTCAAAATTGACACTGATATATATGAAAATCTTGATGTGCACATTCACATTCCTGAGGGCGCAATACCAAAAGATGGTCCTTCCGCAGGTATAACTCTAGCCACGGCTTTGGTTTCAGCATTTTCAGAGCACAAAGTGAAGAAGGAAGTCGGAATGACCGGAGAGATCACCTTGCGTGGAAATGTTCTTCCAATAGGCGGGGTTCGGGAAAAAATATTGGCAGCGCATCGTGCTGGTTTAAAAATTATTCTGATTCCAGAGAAAAACAAGAAAGATCTTGTTGAGGTTCCAAAAAAAGTCCTGGATGATCTTGAAATCATCCTGGTCAGGCATATGGACGATGTGTTAAAAGTTGCCCTGCATGAAGAGCAAACTATTGAAAATAGAACGATCAAGAAAATTAAAGAACTGGTAGAAAAACAACGAGAAGAAGAACTCGAAGATTCAAAAAGCCATAAAAAATGAAATAAACGCCACCTTAATTTCAAGGTGGCGTTTTCCTTCTGGCAAATGTTGAAAAGGTTTCAACCCTTGACAAGGTTGATTTTTATTTTTCAAGTTCAGGTTGCTGAATCTGGGCTGCTGCTGATGGTTGAGGGGTGTTTTTTTTCATTTTTTCTGATTGAATGGCATAAATTCCGTTTTTTACCTGATTCATGGTTTTTTCAAGTTCGATCTGAAGTGCATTCAATGTTTGGATCACATATTCATCTGCATCACGTCGGGTTTGTTCGCTTTCAAGACGCGCTTGGGCGATTAATTGTTCGGCTTTGGCTTGAGCAGCAAGGGTGGTGGGGTCTTTCTCAACAAGTTTCTCGCTTTTCTCACGGGCTAATGCAATGGTGCGGTTGGCTTCTTCCTGTGCCTGGGCAAGAACGCGATCTCGTTGGGCGAGAAGTTGCTGAGATTTTTTTATTTCTTCTGGAATGGTGATTCTCATCTGATCTATCAGATCGAGCATACGGTCTTCATCCACGATCACACTGTGGGTGAACCAAATAGGGCGGCTTTCATTGAAAAGCTCTTCCAAACGATCAACCAGATGTAATATGTCCATTCAAGAACTCCTCACAACAATTATATCCAATATTCTATTGTAATTGTTGCAATTTATGGGCCAAAACTAATCACGTAAAGTATGACCGGGAACAACCGGGTTATTTTCCCCAAGGTTGGTTAATTTTTTTTTCAGCACGTTTTCTACAACTGGAGGAACCATGGTACTGATATCGCCTCCTAAAGAAGCAATTTCTCTGACTGTTGAAGAAGATAAAAAGGTGTGTTCCTCATTCGTAATCAGTGCCATCATTTCTACACTGGATGTAAGCCTGTGATTTGCTAGCGCCATGCGAAATTCGTATTCGAAATCAGAAAAAACCCGTAATCCACGAATCATCACCTGAGCGCCAATGCTCTCACAATATTTAACGGTGAGCCCACTATATCCAGTGACCGAGATTTTTGTATGATTTGTGAATACTGTTCGAACCAAATCAATACGCTCTTCTGGAGAAAACAAAAAGTTTTTTAGTGGTTTGTCGTAGACCGCTATCACCAGATGATCTACCAGTTTTGCTGCTCGTAACGCAATATCTATGTGTCCATTATGAATGGGATCAAAAGAACCTGGGAAAACTGCTTTTATCATTGGTATCCTAACTGATATCACTATTTTTTGTATGCCAGAAATCACTAACTTTTTCTAATAATAATGCATTTTCAGGTTTTTCAAGCAAAGGATCTGTGCTAAAAAGTTCTTCAGCCACATTTCTAGCTTTTTCGATTAATCGAATATCTGTGATTCGCGCCATACGTAAATCAGCAAAACCAGATTGACGGTAACCAATGAAATCACCTGGACCACGCTGCTGAAGATCTTTTTCAGCCAAGACAAAACCATCGTTGGTTTCAGTCATTATTTTTAATCGCTCATTTTCGACATCGTCTTCAGTATCTGGCAACAGAAGACAGGTAGCCTGATCTTCTCCGCGTCCAACCCGGCCGCGTAATTGATGTAATTGGGCGAGACCAAAGTGATTTGCCCCCTCAATCATGATTACTGTGGCATTAGGGATATCCACACCCACTTCAATTACCGTGGTGGAAACAAGAATGTGAAACTCTTGATTCCGAAATGATTTCATGATGTTTTCTTTTTCTTCAGGGCTCATTCTTCCATGGAGAAGACCAATTTTTAGATCGGGGAAAATTTCTTCTTGCAGTATTTTGTGATCTTCAACAGCTGCTTTAACCTCATCATTTTCACCTTGTTCGATCAATGGGTAAACAATAAATGCCTGATACCCATTTTGAATGTTGGAACGAATGACCTGGTATGCTCTTTCACGCTCAAGTGGATTTAGAATATAGGTCTTGACTGGTTTACGACCAACAGGCATTTCATCCATTACTGATAGTTCGAGGTCTCCATAGAGAGTCAATGCCAGTGACCTTGGAATCGGAGTGGCTGTCATGACAAGCAAGTGGGGATTGGTGCCCTTGTTTCGCAATGCCGCTCGTTGGGCGACACCGAAGCGGTGTTGCTCGTCAATCACCGCCAGTTGTAAGTTCTTGAATTGAATCGGATCTTCAAGAAGGGCGTGTGTCCCAATGACCAGTTTTACTGTACCATCTAACAACCCTTGTTTTATTGAATCACGATCTTTGGCGTTTGTATCCCCTGTGAGTAGGCGAATCTCATTCTCTTTTAGCGGGAGGGCAGAATTCGAAGTGGAACTCAGGAAGCGATTCATGGATTGAAAATGCTGCTCAGCCAAAATTCCGGTGGGTGCCATTATGACTGCCTGTCCGTCATTTTGAACAATGATGGCAACCGCTAATGCTGCAACGATTGTTTTTCCTGAACCTACATCTCCTTGTAACAGCCGATTCATCGGAGCGCCACTGGAAAGATCTTTTTTTACATCTTCAAATGTTTTATTCTGCGCATTGGTCAAATTAAACGGCAGCGTATTTATCAAGGACGCAATTTTTTCTTCAGACAGCGTAAACTTCTCTGCCGATTGATTATTCCAATTGCGCTTTTGCTGCAATACACCCAGTTGAAGTAGAAAAATCTCATCAAAAGCAAGGCGGCGTTGAGCGGATGATAGAGAATCATAGCTCGAGGGATAATGAACCTGAGACAAAGCAGTTGATAGGTTGACCAAATTCGCTGTTGTTAAGATCGATGCAGGCAAAAAGTCAACCACTCTATTCGAATAAAAACTGACGGCATCGTTCACGGCAGATCGAACAATTTTCTGCGAGAGACCTGAAGTCAGCGGATAGACAGGGATTATCCCGTTAGTGTTTAAATGGCTTTGGTCAAGTTCTTCGAAACTGGGATCGTTCATCTGTTTTCGGCCAAGGTACATTTCAACCTTGCCCGAGATGACCAACTGTTTACCGTGTTGGAATTGTGCAGCAAAGCTATCAGCATATTTTGAACCACGGAAGAAAGAAAGTCGCAAAAAACCGGTTCCGTCGCTGACCACCACTTCAACCCGAGAAATCTCACGATTGCGAACTTTCGTTACCAACATGCTTTGTACAGTGGCAATAATGGTGAGAGAATCACCATATTCAAGATGGTTGATGGTTTTGAGCATTGAATAATCATCATAGCGACGGGGAAAGAAGTAAAGCAAATCGCCAATAGTGTTCACCCCAAGTGTTTTAAAATCTGTAGCCCGATGGCTGCCAATTTTTGGTAAGAGGTGCAGGGGAGCCGATAATCCTAGGTTTGATCGAACTGGTTCTGTACGGTTAACGTATGAATTTGTGACAGGCTGAGGTTTTGGCGCAGATTGAGTAACATTTCTATCTGGGAAAAATGATTTCTTTGGCTGAGGAGGGTTAGATTTTTGATTAACTGATGGGATAGATATTTCAAGATTGCTTAGAAATATTTTTATTGCTGATTCACGTTCTTCGATTGATAACCTACTGTAGGTTGAAAACAGCTTTTCGATCTGATTTTGTGTTTCTTGAGTAACCCCATCGCGAGATAGTTCCGGGTTCAAGGCCGGCAGGAACTTTTCCAGTCCACCAATGATTGCTCGGTTGGCGAATTTATTCTGAATTTCTAACTGAAGTATTTTTTGAATCTTTTCCAGTGAGTTCGGCATGGATTAATTTTACCGCAAACAATCAAAACGCAAACCAAAGGAGAGGTGGAATTATGATTTTTCTATTACAACAATCCCAAAACCTTTTGGGCCAATTATTGAAGCCAGGTAACTATTATGTGGGTGTTCTGTGTAAAGAGTGCCCGGATAATTTTCATCTAAGAATTGTTTAATAAGTTTTGATTCTTGAAGTGAAGGAGGGGTAGATTGGAGGAATGAAACCTGAAGAAGGTTGTCAAACTCTTCAATATATTCCATAAAATACTCAGCTACACTGTGCATGTTTTTCAGTTTATCAATGGGAGAGAATTTTCCTTCTTCGAGGCTAAAGATTGGCAGAATGGAAAGCATTTCACCAACAATGCTTTGGCCTGCATCAATAAACCCTGATGTATGAAGATATGAAATTGAAGGAGTACAAAAAAGGGCATAAATGTGGGGAATTAATTCGCGAATGCGTTGTTCAATCTGATTGCCATTGATGTTTTTTGCGATCAAATCAATTGTTGACTGGATCAAAAAACCCTGACCAATGGAAATGGATTGGCTGTCAATTAGGTGAACAGTGGCGCGACCTCTTTTCTTTGAGAGGATTTTTGAGAACACTTCATAGGCAGGGTTAATTTCTTTCGAGTGAAGGATGATGTAAACGTCGTCAAAATTGTTTATACTTGATTCGATTAATACATCAATTTCTTCTTCGTCGGGGGAGGAAATGATAGGAGAATGATTAAGTCTCAAAAGTTTTGGAAACTCATCCTGGTTTTGTGCTGATTTATCTTTCAGATTAGAAAAAGAATACTCCGTTTTATTGTTGATAAAACGGAGACAAATATTTTCAGGAAAGTTAACCCTGGTAAATTGCGCAGCGTTGTCGGCGATAATGCAACTGGTTGCCATAAGGCTGCCTATTCGAGTGAAATTATCAACTGGTAGTGTGGCTGACCACCTTCGTGAACTTCGATTTCATGGTCAGGGTAAATCTCTGAGATTTTTTTGCTGATTTCATCCACTTCTTCTTGTTGAATATCCTCACCGTAAAAAAGAGTAACCCGCTCTCGTGTATTCATATCTGCTTTTTCAAGAATTGCGATACAGGTTTCTATGACTGATTCTTTCGCGACAAGCAGTTTACCATTTAATAGACCAATGGTCTTGCCTGATTCAATTTCAAGCCCGTCAATTTCAACAGATCGAGTGGCAGTTGTAATTTCACATGCATCGACCTCTGAAAGTGCCTCTTTCATTTCTTCAAAGATTTGTTCTGCATCCCCTTCGGGATCTAGCCGTAGCATCGCAGAAAGCCCCTGTGGGACATTTCTTGAAGGAACCACAAAAACATTCTTAACGCTTAATGACTTGGCTGTATCAGCTGCTAAAATGATATTTTTATTGTTTGGCAGAAGGATTACATTGTTTGTCGGAAGGTTTTCAAATGCTTTCAGAATTTGTTCGGTACTGGGATTCATCGTCTGTCCACCTTCAATGATGGCTGCAACACCCAGGCTGGCATAGATCCGAGAAATTCCTTCACCTGGAGAAACTGCAACGACGGCGATGGTGCCTTCCTGAAATTCGTTTAATTGAAAACCTTTAGATTTTTTCTTTGAGTTATCCATCTGAAGTTGAAGATTTTCCATGGCAACTTTGGACCATGTTCCAATGGATGAGATGTAATTCAATGGCTCATCTCGTTTTGCTTCTTCAACATGAATGTGCATTCGGTACATACCATCGCCTTCACCAACCTGAATCGAAGTTCCGATCTTTGATAAATCTTCATAAAATGATTCAAGATCTAAAGTTTCTTTTGTGGTGAAATCGACGACTACCTCAACATCCTGACCTTCTTCAACTTCTTCAAGGGTATCCATAAGATTCATGCTTGAAATTGGTTGAACCAGGATTGATGATGAATCGAGTGGGGCGCCGTTGATGAATCTGAGCATGCCATCAAGGATAAAGAAGAAACCTTTACCACCTGAATCAACAACGCCTGCAGATTTTAAAATCGGAAGCAATTCTGGGGTGTATTTAACAGAGACATCAGCTGATTCGACAGCAACTTTCAGTAATTCAACTAAATCAGTCGTATGAGAAGAAGCGTTTTCAACAGCTGTGGACACGTCTTTAATAACGGTTAGTATGGTGCCCTCAACAGGCCTGACAACCCCTTTATAGGCAGTATTACGGCTTTCAGATAATGCCCTGGCAAGAATAACAGAATCCATTTCCGGAAAACTATCCAAAGCACGTGCAAAACCACGCCAAATTTGAGAAAGGATTACTCCTGAGTTTCCTCTGGCGCCCATCAACGCACCCTGGGCAATTTCTTTAGCCATTTTTCCGATATTGGTTTCATCGGAATTCGCTATTTCGTTATAGGCTGCCTGCATGGTGAGCAGCATATTTGTGCCGGTATCTCCATCAGGTACAGGAAATACATTCAGAGAATTTACCAACTGTTGGTTGGCTTTAAGCCAGGAGAGCGATGCCTCTAAAAGTTTCTTTAGTTTTTGACCGTCAATTGAATAAATGGGTGTTTTAGTTTCCGTCACAGGCGCACTCGTTTCCAAAGTAATTTTAGTGTTTTGCATTGTTCGATTCTATCTTCCAAGAGAATTAGTAGATTAATCCATGTTGCTGATTCGAAGTCCACGCACATGAATGTTGACTTGTTTTACTGACAAGCCTGTAGTGCTCTCAATTTGATATTTCACCGCATCTGAGACACTGGAAGCAACCGATTTTATTCTGGTGCCATATTCAATGATGATGTAAATATCAATCTTAACGTCATAGTCATCAAGTACAACATCCACACCAAGAATAGGATCTTTCACAAGAACATTGGACAGGCTCTCTGCCAAATTTTTTGCTGCCAAACCAACCACTCCGTAAGAAGATAGGGCAGATTGGCTGGCAATTGAAGCAATGGCACGATGAGAGATAAAAATACTACCTAAAGTATTGGTCGTTGAATTCATATGTTTTTCCTTGTGTTTATAACATTCTTTGTTGAAAAAAGATACGGTTTGTGATAAAATTCTGTCTTGCTGTATTATTATTCAATTGTACCCAAAATTAGCAATTTGTACGGAAAGGGAATGAAATGGCAAAGTGCGCTTCTTGTGGAAAGGCAACTGTCTTTGGTCACAATCGTAGTTTCTCTCAGCGAGCTACAAACCGTGTTTTCAAACCAAACCTTCAAAAAATCACGGTGATTGAAAATGGCCGTCCAGTTCAAAAAGTATTGTGCGCGAAATGTATTCGTAGCATGGTAAAAAGCAACTAAGGGTTTAAATCGCTGGAAAATAAAAATTGCGGACACTCCGCAATTTTTTGTTTAACGAAGAGAGCGGCGTAAATCATTTATTCCAGATGCGATGCCGTGCGGATGATGGAATATGGCTGAAGCAGAGACAAAGGTATTTGCCCCAGCATCTCTGGTGATCTTGATCGTTTCACTATTAATTCCACCATCCACTTCAATTAACAGTTGTGGATTAAGTTTTTTGGCAATTTGTAAGACTTCTGTTATTTTGTGTACCGTTTCTGGGATAAATTTTTGACCTGAATACCCAGGATAAACCGTCATCACAAGAACCATATCTACCAGGTGTAGAAAAGGGGTAAGCGCCTCAACTGGTGTATCAGGATTGATGGCAATGCCTGGTTGGCAACCCAACGAACGAATTTTTCTCAGAGTCTCTTCAGTCTTTGGATTATTTTCTGGATGAATAGTTAAGTTGCTTGCTCCTGCTTTGGCAAAAGCATTAACGAGTGTTTCAGGGTTATCCACCATAAGATGGCAATCAAGAGGTAAAGATGTTATTCGACGACAAGCTTCAACGATGAAGGGGCCCATGGTTAGATTCGGAACAAAATGGCCATCCATCACATCAACATGAATCCAATCCATGCCGGCGGCTTCACAAGCCTGAATATCATCTTGAAGGTGAGCAAAGTTTGCCGATAAAATTGATGCTGAGAGCTTGTAGTTCATCTACTATTGCCCTAACAATGGTTTGATTGAAAACCAGATGTATAACCAAAATGGGAGAAGTCCACCGACGAGTAGCAAGCATACAAGCTCTAAACCGATCAATTTCCAATCAACGAAAGTCAACAATTTCTTTGGTGATTCGGGGGAGTAGTCTTCATAAGAAGCTCTGGAATATGATTCTTGATTGACCATTTTAGCAGGTTGATTTTTTGGGTTAGACGATATTTTTGAATCTACCGCCAGGTGCAAGTTTTCCAGGAGAGTTGCAAGGACACTTCCAAGTTGATCAGCGGTACGATAGCGCGCGGCAGGCTCTTTTGATAGAACCTTAAGGATGACCTGCTCCAGTTCTGTAGGGATGTCAGGATTCAGTTGGCTGGGAGATAATGGCGGCAACGTCTGATGTAATTCTATCAATTCTTCGGTGGTCTTGGCATTGAATGGTAATTTTCCCGTGAACATTTCATACATTACAACGCCGAGAGAATAAACATCTGAAGCGGTGGAAGGTGGTTCACCAATTGCCTGTTCCGGAGAAAGATATTGCGGTGAACCCCACACTACGTCAGCCTTGTTATTCTCATCTATAGAAGAAAGTGCGCGAGCAATTCCAAAATCAGTCACTTTAAGGCGGTGATCGTCTGAAACGATCATATTCTGCGGTTTTACATCACAGTGGATAATTCCAGCGCGATGAGCGTAACCAAGGGCATTGCAAGCCTGGATGAGGAGGGGAAGTCCCTCTTTTGCAGAATAAAAACCTTTATCACGAATTAAAAACTTCAGGTCTTTTCCGGGCATGAACTCCATGACAATAAAAATGCCATGAAGATCTTCACCAAAGTCATGAATGGTTACTATGTTTGGATGGGTTAAGTTTCCAGCAGATTTTGCTTCTTGTTTGAATCGATCTCGAAAACCCTGAATCTCAGAGAATCCATGACGAAGCAATTTAATAGCGACGGGTCGCTCGAGCAATTGATCATAAGCTTCATAAACCAAAGCCATGCCACCCTTACCCACCTGGTGTATCAGGCGATAGCGATTTCCGAGAAAATGAACAGGCATGTTTTCGTTGGTCATATAATGAAATTATATCATGTTGAAAAATGAAGTCATTGCATTATAATTTCGACATGAAAAATATCATTATATACATGAAGAATAATCCATTAAATATTTTATTATTAGCTTTCCCTTTTGCTGTGATTGCAGAAATGCTGAAATGGGGTTCTGGATGGGTTTTCGTTTTGTCTGCGTTGGGGGTTATTCCTCTCGCTGGTTTAATTGGAGAGGCAACAGAAAACCTGGCAGCTCATACCGGACCAAAAGTGGGGGGATTGATCAATGCTTCCCTTGGAAACGCAGCAGAATTGATCATCACTCTTTTTGCAATTAATCGTGGATTATTAGATTTGGTTAAGGCATCCATTACAGGTTCGATTATCGGGAACCTGCTTCTAGTGCTTGGATTTTCTATCGTTGCAGGTGGGCTAAAAAATGGAATACAAGTTTTTGACAGACGACATACTGGCAATTACACCATTCTTTTGGGAATTGCTGTGGTTGGTCTTGTAACACCATCACTTTTCAGTCATTCAACAGCTAGCGGCATCACTCAACGCGTTGAAGTATTGAGCCTTTCTGTAGCTGGGGTCATGATCGTTTTATATATTTTGGGGACAATATTCTCCTTAAAAGCACCGGTGAAAGAAGGGATTGGCGCTCCAACTGAACCTTCGATTTCACACAAGCCGGCATGGAGTATTAGAAAATCTGTGTTGATGTTGGCTATAGCAACTGGTGGAGTTGTCTGGCTCAGCGAACTATTAGTGGGAAGCGTCGAGGCGGTGGTTGCAGGTACAGGAATATCAGAATTCTTCCTTGGCATTATTTTGGTGCCAATTATTGGCAACATTGCCGAACACCTTGTTGCAGTAAAAGTGGCTTATAAAAATCAAATGGAATTGAGCATGGAGATTGCAGTTTCTTCAAGTCTTCAAATTGCTTTGTTCGTTGCTCCAGTTTTAGTTTTTATCAGTTTACTGATGGGAAATCCACTCACCTTGGTATTCAACCAATTTGAACTTGCCGCATTGGGAGCTGCTGTTGTGATTTGTTATGCAGTAGCGTCTGATGGTGAATCAAACTGGTTGGAAGGATCGGCTCTTTTAGCTGTTTATCTTATATTAGCTTTAGCATTTTTCATCTTTCCAGGGTAGAGAACAGAGAAAACATGAAAACTACAAAGGAAAGGATTTTCTGGGGTGCAGCATTGGTTTTTATTGCTTGTAGCATTTATTTCTTTCTAGGAATAAATGGGCTCGCATACCAAAAAAAACTTTCAAAAACACCTCAAGCACAAATCACACTAATTCCAGGTGCAATGATCCCTACTGTTGATGAAAGTTTTCTTATAATAGAAACTGCAACACCAACATACGACCCGTCTACGATGAATGGCAGCGAGATCGTCGAAGGAATGTATGTTCAAATTACAGGTACTGAGGGAAGCGGGTTAAATATTCGAAACGGTCCAAAGTTGTCTGAGGGAACGATTTTTGTTGCTAATGATTCGGAAGTATTTCAAATCATTGATGGTCCGATTGAATCGGATGGATATCAATGGTGGTTGTTGTCTGCTCCATATGATCAGAGCAGGCAGGGTTGGGCTGTACAAGATTACCTCAGGATTATTCAACCATAAATTCAGCACTATTTGCACCCGTGATTAAGCAAGTTTATAATAAATTTGTCGTTCGTATTCTAAAATGAATCATGGAGCAAAAGCTGGACTCAAAACAAGTTACCCAACATTTGGAAAACGAACCTGGTAATAATCTTCAACTGATACCGGGCGTAATTCTATCCAACCGTTATCATATTCAAGATGTTATCGGCATTGGGGGTATGGGGTCTGTTTATCGTGCCCGTGATTTGCATTTCCCAAATGTGGTCAAGCTTGTGGCTGTTAAAGAAATCATAAATAAGGCTCCTGATTTGCAAGTTCGCGAAACCATTGTCAGGAATTTTGAGCGAGAAGCGAATATTTTAGTCACGCTAAACCACCCAGCAATTCCTAAAATCTTTGATTTCTTTTCAAATAACGAACGGTCTTATCTGGTTCAAGAATTGATTAATGGCAAAGATCTAGAAGCCATTTTACGAAATACAGCTGAACCAATTTCTGAAGAACAAGCGATTATATGGTCGATTGAGGTTTGCGATGTTTTAGATTATCTTCACAATCATAAGCCTGAGCCGATCATTTTTCGAGATGTCAAGCCACAAAACTTAATGATCAATCAATATAATCATGTTGTGGTAGTTGATTTCGGAATTGCAAAAATTTTTTCCTCAAATCAAAAAGGCACAATGATTGGAACAGAAGGTTATTCTCCTCCTGAACAATATAGAGGAGAGGCGACTTTTCAAACCGATATTTATGCATTGGGGGCCACACTTCATCATATTCTTACCAGACGAGATCCACGTCTTGAGGCGCCTTTCTCTTTCAGTGATCGTCCAATTCGTAAAATTAATCCTATGATTTCTCAAGAACTGGAAATGATCGTTAGCACTGCATTAAATTACAAACCAGAAGATCGCTTTAAAGATATTCGAGCAATGCGTGAAGCATTGATATCTTTGGCAAAGAAAACCGGAGTGCTGTCAAAAGGAGCAACTGTTGATATAGTCCCGGGTGACCAAACCATTAAACCTATCTGGGCTTTCAAATGTGAAGACGAAATCCGCGGATCAGCCACATTGAGTGGCGGCTTGTTGTTCGTTGGTGCTTATGACAATAACATTTATGCTTTAGACGCCTCAAAAGGTCAATTTCAATGGAAATTTGCTGCTGATGGTGCTGTTATATCAAAACCCATGATTCAAAATGGTTACATTTATTTTGGTAGTGCTGATCACAAAATTTATTGTATTCATGAAAAGACAGGCAAGAAAAATTGGGATATCGTCACTGATGGTCCAATACGATGTTCAGTAAAATCTGCAGAAGGACATCTTTTCGTGGGGTCAGACGATGGCAATCTTTATGCCATTGATATCTCTTCAGCTCAGAAGGTATGGTCTATTCACACTGAAGGGGCGATTCGTTCAACGCCCTTTATCGCAAATGATCTTATTTACTTCGGTACAGAATCAAATGAATTTATTTGTACAGATTTCCGAGGCCAGACGAGATGGCGATTCTGGAGTAAGAAAGCAATCACTTCTTCTCCTGTTGTCTCAGAAGGGATTGTTTATTTCACGTCGTTGGATGCCAATTGTTATGCGTTGGACTCAAAATCTGGGTGGGTTATTTGGCGGTTCAGAATGGGAAAAGGTTCAATTTGCAGCCCTGTTATTGCTGAGAATTATTTATTAACTGGTTCTGCTGATGGTTTTATGTACTGTATTGAGAAAGCAAGCGCAAAAGAGGTTTGGAGGTTTAAGACAGAACACCAGGTAAGCGGTTCTCCGGCAATCTATAAAGAATGTGTATATTTTGGTTCTGCAGACGGTAACATTTTTTGTCTTGATTACAAAACTGGAAGAAAGCGATGGAAGTTTTCCTCCGGAGGACCAATTACAGGTACCCCTGTGATTGCAAACGATATTGTTTACATTGGATCTGCCGACCACTATATTTATGCTTTAATGGCATGAAAGTCTCTCATATGAGGAGAAGACAATGACCGGTATTATAAAACGAGTTTTTTCAAAAAAGCAAAAGGCAAGTTGCAGCATGGAAACCGTACCAGTACAAACTTCTCCTTTGTCCGAAGAGCAATTGGTAATCCAAGATGAGCAAGATACACTTGGTCGACCTGCCCAATTAGTGATGGCAAGCGGTCAATCTGATGGTATGCAGAGAGATCACAATGAAGATACCCTTTTTACTCTCAGTTCAGTTTTGGCAGATGGTGTACGAGATATTTCTTTAGGTGTTTGTATCGTTGCAGATGGCATGGGTGGACATAGAAACGGAAAAGTAGCTTCGGGGGTGGCTGCCAGGACTGTTGCAAATATTCTTGTTAAACAAATTTACACTCACTTCTTAGATATTCAACAAAACTCACTGAATGAGAGCATTCAGGAAATTATCAATCACGCATTGGTTGAGGCTCATAAATCAGTATTAAGACTGGCACCCGGAGGTGGAACAACATTGACTTGTGCCTTGATCATCGGAGAACAAGTTACTATTGGTCACATTGGAGATAGTCGGGCTTACTCAATCTCTAACGATGGAAATATGCAACAAATCACAAAAGATCATTCATTAGTTCAGCGAATGGTTGAGCTTGAAGAAATTACCCAGGAAGAAGCGTCATCCCATCCACAACGTAATGTATTACTGAAAGCCCTGGGTCAAACAGAGACTATTCTCCCTGATGTTCAAAACTTCCCATTACCAAAAAATGGGCATTTATTGCTTTGTAGCGATGGGTTATGGGGTGTTGTTACAGAAAAAGAAATGTTGGCAATAATTAATAAAGATAAAGACATTGCAGAAGCCTGCAAGAAAATGGTGGAAACAGCCAATGAACACGGCGGCCCCGACAATATCAGCGTAATTTTGGTGAAATGTATTGGATGATCTGTTATGAAATCCGGCGAAACTTGGTATGAAATTCTTGAAATTCCCGTTGAAGCAAGTGCAGAAGAAATTCGCCTGGCATATTTTGAGCAAGCAAGGCAATATCATCCTGATACAAATCCAAGCGAATTAGCCAGAGAATGGTTTTTCCAAATTCAACAGTCATATGAAGTATTAAGCAATCCTGATTCTAGGAAACAGTATGATCAATCCCTCAAGGGGCGGAAAAAAAACAAGGATCTTGTTCAGTTGTCTTTAATGAGCAGCGCTAATTCGATCCCAAAATTAGATGAAGAACAATTATTATATGTTTTACTTGAGTTGAAAAGTATTGGTGAAATTGAGAAAGCTAAACTGCCACTTGGACACCTTTGCATTGTTGTGGATTGTTCTACTTCCATGAAGGGTGGCAGAATCGAAATGGTAAAAGAAAACATCCTTAGATTAATGGGTTCATTGAAATCTGAGGATACGTTCTCAATAATTTCTTTCAATGATAGAGCTGAAATTATCCTTACGCCAACGAAGGTACAGGATGTACAAGCTTTAGATGAAAAACTATCAAAGATTTCGTGTTTTGGCGGTACTGAAATTTACATGGGGTTAAAAGCCGGGTTTGATTTATTGTGGAGTGGTTTTACAAATAACGTGATCAAACATATGATTCTGCTGACCGACGGTCATACTTATGGAGATGAAGAAGCTTGTATTGAGCTTTCTAAGAAAATGCAAGCAAGGGGCATTACGCTAAGTGCTCTTGGCATCGGGCATGAATGGAATGATATTTTCCTTGACAAGTTGGCTGGAATTACTGGGGGACATTCCGAGTTTATTTCAAACACTGACGATCTAAAAGATTTAATGAATCACCTTAGTGGTATGATTTTCACGGTCGCCGCGGAAAATGTATCACTGGACCTTTACTCACAAGAAGGGGCAAAACTAAATTCTATTTATCGTCTTCAACCAAATATAGCTGAATTATCACTTGAGAAACCTATATCGTTGGGTGAAATATATAAAAATAAATCATCAACATATTTATTGACGTTTTCTATCCCTGCCTTAATGGAACAGGAAAGTGTGATTATTGCCAAAGGAAAGGTGAGATATACTCCAATTAATTCACAAACTGGCATGAAATTATTTATCAATTTGTGTTTGCCGATTGAGGGTAGTGAACCAAATCAGGAACCCCCAAAAGAAATTATTAAGGCATTGTCTGCGATTACGATCTATCAAATGCAGCAAAAGGCTAATAACGACGTGAGAACTGGTCACATTGATCAAGCGATCAATAGATTGGGGCATATCTCGACACAACTTCTTCGCCTAGGTGAACCGAAACTTGCCAGAAAAGCTCGTGAAGAGGCTGAAACACTGCAAAAGCAAAAAACATATAGTCCTGATGGAGATAAACAGTTAAAATATGGAACGAGATCGTTAATTGCATCAGTATTTGAAAAGCGAGAATCATGATTACTTGCCCTAATTGTCATCATAAAGAGTTACCGGGGGCTTATTTTTGTGGCGAATGTGGTACACAATTGATTCCTCTTAATTTCTTGCAAACTCATGTGATCCAAAAACCGTTTCTAGAAACTGCAAGTAATCGTGAGTTATCACACGATACTGAGACGAGAAAAACGGTCGTAAAAATAAAAGATCCCAGCATTTCGCTTCACTTGACTGACAGTGGGAGAGTAATTCATCTATCTGATAAAAAAGATTTTACTCTTGGACGGGCGATTGAAGGTCAATCTATTTTGCCTGATGTTGACCTTTCTCCTTTTGATGCTTTTGCCCAGGGTGTATCAAGAATGCATTGCGGTTTGCGGCTTGTAAATGGGGACGTGTATGCAATGGATCTTGGCTCATCCAATGGCACAAGGATTAATGGAAAAAAAATCGTGCCACATGTTGAATACTCAATCAATCATGGCGATTTGTTGATATTAGGAAAGCTAAAAATGCAGGTTCTGTTGATCAGGTAGTAGGAGAGATTATGCCAGTTGTGATAGTTCATATGTTGAATGAAGATCCTGTAATGGGTGAAATGGAAGAATTACCTAATAAAACAGATACAGTGGTTTATGTTGATCATCCTCGACGACGGGATGGGAAAGACATTTCATATTTGGAACCCAATGTTAATACGGTGATATGGCCGATGGCAAGAGTTTCGTTTATCGAAATAATACCAGGTGCAGATGATGAAAAAATTGTAAGCTTTGTGAGAGAGTGAAAAAATGGCAGAAGAAAATTTTCGTAACAAGACAATTTTGGTCGTGGATGATGAAGAACGGATGGCTCGTTTCATACGCTTGAATTTAGAGCATGATGGTTTTCAAGTGGTTGAAGCTCACAAAGGGATGGAAGCAATTAATGAGCTCAGAACAAAAATGCCTGATGTTATTTTGCTGGATGTAATGATGCCAGATGTTGATGGTTTTGAAGTGTTGCAAATGATTCGAGAAAATCATACTGTTCCAGTCATCATGCTCACTGCCAAAGGAGAAGAAGATGATCGAGTTAGAGGATTGGAGCTTGGAGCTGATGATTATGTGACTAAGCCATTCAGTCCGAGAGAATTGGTAAGTCGTGTTCGTGCCGTTCTTCGCCGGACAGAATCTTCGGCAGCCTCCTCTGAAGGAGGATTAATAAGTGTTGATGAACACTTGAAAATTGATTTTGGCCGTCGAGAAGTCAAAATGGATGGCGAATTAGTCAAATTACGTCCAACAGAATACCGTTTGCTCTATCACCTGGTTCAGAATGCTGGATGGGTATTAACATATGATCAAATCTTGGCAAAAGTTTGGGGCTACGAATATCGCGATGAACCTCATTATGTTCGGTTATATGTAAATTACTTACGCCAAAAGCTTGAAAAAGATCCAGCCAACCCTGTTTATATCTTAACTGAAAGAGGAGTTGGTTATCGATTTGTGGATTATAAAAAGGAAAATTAATACGAATAAGAAGTTAACTACGAAGATTAATTAGCGCAAGGAGAGAACAATGATCGAAGAACCAATTCATGTATCAGATGCGGCTTACGAACAAAGTGTTTTAAAATCATCGATCCCAGTGATTGTTGATTTTTGGGCACCCTGGTGTGGACCATGCCGTATGATAGCTCCGATGCTTGAAAAAATTGCCAAGGAATTTGCAGGTGAGTTACTCGTCGCAAAAATTAACACAGATGATAATCCGATCATTGCCAGGCAAAATGAAGTAAAAGGGATTCCAACCCTTCTTTTTATCGTTGATGGAAAGGTGATTCACAGGCAAGTTGGCGCATTACAAGAACAAGCATTGCGTACAATGGTCGAGGAATTGCTTTATACCGCTAAAAAGGCGGGATGAGTTATATGCAAGAGGCTGCCTAAAAAGTAGTCAAGAGCAAGAAAATAAAAAAAAGAGAAACT
>CAYXWV010000009.1:0-73917 GCA_964468875.1 uncultured Anaerolinea sp.
AAATCAACAAATTCTCCTTGACGAAAAAAAAAACCGGGCATATACTACCCTTAATTGAATAGTTTCTTCGGGGCAGGGTGCGAGGTGAAAATCTCAATTCCCGATCGGCGGTGACAACCCGCGAGCGCGATCCGCGCAAGATCCGGTGCAATTCCGGGGTCGACGGTATAGTCCGGAAAGGAGAAGAAAGTTTCTTTTTCTGATGCTTGTTTTTATGCATCTAGCCCAAAAGCCCCGAAACCAGATTTCGAGGTTTTTTTATTGAAAACACAACAATACCAACATCGAAACGAAACATCAGCACACGCAACAGGTGCAGATTATCTTGCCCAACACAACGGATGGCTGGTTCTGGTCTCTATCGTGCTGGCACTGGGAATATGGGCACTTGGGGTTGAATGGGGAAACCCGCCCGACTTTTTACTTCCGGCTCCGCTGGCGGTATGGCAAAAACTTGTTTCAACCGTAAAAGATGGTTCTCTGTTTTTTCATCTATCCATCACTCTTGGTGAAGTTCTTACCGGGTTGTTTTTTGGCTGTCTGCTTGCCACCCTGCTGGGGTATGCACTGGCGAAATCGGCAACCCTTGAAAAAATCCTTTCCCCCTATCTGGTTGCCAGCCAGGCGGTGCCTGTGGTGGCAATTGCCCCCTTATTGATTATCTGGTTTGGGCCGGGTATATTTTCGAAGATTTTGATTTGCGCCATGACGGTCTTTTTTCCAATTTTGGTTAACACTATGATCGGATTCAGGGGGGTGCCCGAAAATCTTCGTGATCTGATGCAATCCATGCGCGCCAGCAAATTGCAGAAACTGCGGCTGCTTGAAATTCCTGCAGCGCTGCCCATCCTCTTTGGCGGGCTGCGCATTGGCGCAACTCTTTCAGTGATTGGCGCTGTGGTAGGTGAGTTCGTCGGCTCAGACAAAGGGCTGGGTTTTCTGATCAACGTAGGACGCGGGCAGTATGATACCGCGCTCGTTTTTGTCGCCATCATTACCCTCGTGTTGATGGCAGTTATCCTTTATAGTCTCGCAATGGCAGCGGAAAAACGTTCCACGCGCTGGAAAACCGCTCGACATTAATTCTTTCCTGGGAGGGAAAAATGCGTAAATTCCTGGTTTTGGTTTTGAGTGTTCTGATCATCATTTCGGCAGGATGCGCGGCGAAGCCGGCTTCTGGTTCGACCGAAGCCTCCACTGCTGCCAACCCGGTGACGGTCAAACTGCCCCTTGGTTACATTCCAAATGTGCAGTTTGCCCCTTTATATGTAGCGATTGAAGAGGGGTTCTTCTCTGAAGTTGGTATTTCACTCGATCTTGACTACAGCATGGAAAATGACAACGCCGTGCTTTTGGCGAACGATAACATCCAGTTTGCCGTTCTTTCAGGCGAGCAGGTGTTGTTGGCGCGTGATAAAAATATGCCCCTCACCTACGTGATGGCATGGTATCAGCAATACCCGGTGGGTATTGTATCCAAGAAGGAAGCCAATATTACAACTGTGGCTGATTTGAAAGGCAAGAAGGTTGGTTTGCCCGGTTTGTACGGCGCCTCTTACATCGGAGCCATCGCCTTGCTCGATTCGGCCGGTCTCACCGAATCTGATGTTGTGTTGGACTCCATTGGGTACAACCAGGTTGAAACCCTCACGGCTAATCGCGAGGATGCCGTGGTGATTTATGTTGCCAACGAACCGGTTCAGCTTGAGGCGCTTGGTGAAAGCATCAATCTGTTGAAGGTGTCGGACGCAGTTGATCTGGTAGGAAACGGCCTGGTAACCAACGAAAAAACTCTGCAAGAGAACCCAGAACTGGTAAAAGCCATGATCGCCGCCACGTTAAAGGGGATTAAATACACGATGGACCATCCCGATGAAGCTTACGAGATATCCAAAAAATATGTTGAAAACCTGGCATCTGCTGATCAAGAGATCCAAAAGCAGGTGCTCGCAAGTTCCATCGAACTGTGGAGGACTGACCGTCCCGGATATTCTCGTCCTGCCGCATGGGAAAACATGCAGCATATACTTTCTGCCATGAACCTGATTAGCGGTGAAAAAGACGTTCAAACCAGTTTTACTAATGAACTGCTGCCATAAATGAGCCGATCACAAGATAATTTTCTTGAAGTACAAGACCTGGGCGTGTCTTTTCACGGTCCGGATGGACAGTTTGAGGCGTTGAAAGAGATCTCTTTTTCACTGGCTTCACAGGAATTTCTGTGTGTTCTGGGTCCATCCGGCTGCGGAAAAAGCACCCTGTTGAGGTTGATCTCGGGGTTGATCCAACCCACCCATGGAAGCATTTCATTTGGCTGCCGTGGAGACAGCCTGCCCAATATCAGCCTGGTTTTTCAACAGGCGAACTTAATGCCCTGGCGCACGGTGTTGCAAAATATCCTTCTTCCGCTTGAAATTCTGGGGGTTGATCAAAAAAAAGCTGTTGACCGGGCTAATGAAATAATCCGCATGGTCGGGCTGGAAGAGTTTGCAGATGCCTGGCCGGCTGAGTTATCAGGGGGCATGGCGCAACGGGTGGCGATTGCCAGGGCGTTCATCGCCGAACCCGATCTGCTGCTTTTGGATGAACCGTTTGGGGCGCTGGATGCCCTGACCCGCGACCGGATGGGCGAAGAACTACTGCGCTTGTGGCAGAGCAGCCAGCGAGCGGTGATCATGGTGACGCATTCAATTACCGAAGCCTTGCTTCTATCAGACAGGGTGATGGTGCTTTCTCCCCGCCCTGCCAGTCTGGTGATGGAAATGCAGGTTGATCTTCCTCGGCCAAGAGAGGAAGAAATTCGATATACGCCTGAGTTTTTAAGTCTCGAGCGGGAACTTCGAGGCGCGATTCATTAGGCTATTGTTACAACCGAGGGATTTCGAGAAGCAGGTTTTCGAGCATTAATCTCAGGTTGGCGTTGACCTCAATCAATTCAAGGGAATGGTCAAGCCCGCTAAGGATAGTGGTGATTTGATTATTCGAAAACCGCCTGGAAAGGGCAGAAATTTCACTTGCATGGTCTTGATTGGTGATCTGTTCAACCCTACCATTGGCTGAGAGTAGAAAATCACGGCATAACGACATCCAGGTCTGCAACACAAGTCGCAGTTGATCGCGGTTTTTTGCCAGGCTTTCAACAGCCGAGTAACGTTCACGAATACCAAGGGGCAGCAGGCGGATTAATTCGTCCACCCAGGCTGCCCTTTTTTCTATTAATTCTGAATCTGAAGCCATTTGCAGAGCCAAACCGGTTCGTCCGTTAGCAAGGTGGGCGATCAAACGGGCGCGATCGTCAGGCAAGGACCAGTGGGATTGCAGAGATTCTTCCAATTTCTCAATCGAAACCGGCCTGAGTCGCAGGATTTCACAGCGAGAAGATATCGTAGGCAAGAGATTGTCAGGGGAATCAGCGGTCATTAATAAAATGACCTGGCGGGGGGCTTCTTCAAGGGTTTTCAAGAGTGCATTTTGGGCGTTCTGATTGGCACGTTGAAAATTTAAAAGCAAAGCAATGCGGTAACGTGCTTCATAGGGGGATAAAGCCAGGCTGCGCTGCAAATTGCGGATCTGATCTACTTTTATCATGCCGCCATCAGAATCAGCTTCAATAATACTCAGATCGGGCTGCTGCATTTTGGCAGTTTGACGGCATACCCGGCACTCTCCGCAGGGCACGCCCAGTGTCAAAGGCTGTTGACAGTTGACCGCCTGGGCAAAAGCCAGCGCCAGGCTGCGCCTGCCGATGCCAGGAGGACCACTGAAGAGATAGGCATGTCTCACATCTCCGTGCAGGATGTGTTGTTTAAGCAAGTTGGCGGCCCATTCGTGGCCGAGCAAATCCCAAGTCATGGAACGATTTTAGCCTAAAGCAGATTGGAGTTCAACCTGAAGGGAATTTATTAAGGTAACGGGTTATTCCACCACAAAGGAATCAAATTGAGGCAGAGGCACCCAGGCCAGCACGCTTGTGCCGTGGTCAGGCTCCGAGGTGATATCCACAGCGCCACCCACGTTGACGGCACGTGTTTCCATATTGGAAAGCCCGTGACCAATGGTGAGTTTTACTTTGTCCAGGTCAAACCCGCGACCGTCATCCAGCACTTCCAATAAGGCGCGTTCAGGGGTGGCCCAAACCACGATTTCCACATGATGCGCCCTGGCATGTTTGGCAATATTTGCCAATGCTTCCTGGCAGATGTGGAAGAGTGCGACCGCCTGTTCTTCAGGCAAGCCTGCCAATTCGTCTTCAGGGCCTTGAATGTTGACATCGATTAAGGTATTTGCGCGAAATTCCTGCACGAGGCGTTGAATGCCCTGCATCAGATTTTCGTTGTTTAATTGTCGGGGGCGTAAATCAAGAATATAAGCACGGATATCACGGATGGAGTGGTTGAGGTCTTTGATTGCCTGTTCAATGCGGCTGGTACACTGGTCTGCGTCTTCCTGCACGAGGATGCGGGCGTGCTCCAGGGTTAACCCGACGGCGTAAATGGATTGGATGATGCCATCGTGAAGGTCCATGCCAAAGCGGTCGCGTTCTTCCAAAACGGCCAATCGTTTGCCAGATTCAAATAATTGCACGTTTTCAATCGCCGTCGCCATCCAGGAGCTGATGGCTTTCACGAATTGAACTTCCATGTCATCCAGCGGCCGCGGGTGGCAGGTTGCCACACAGAGAACACCCACTACACCACGCCTGCCGGTCATGGGTAAAACCGCCATTTGATGAAGCCCCTGCGTTTTTGTGTCTGGGTTGAGGTCAGTATATTCATATTCAGATAGATTCAATACCACTGGGTTGTCGTTTTTTGCAGTTCTTCCAACTGTGCCCTCGCCAATGGTGTACATGGTTCGCTTCCACAGGCTGTCGACACTCTCACCGCGGTGAACCAGCAGATTGAGATTTTTGCTGTCTTCCATTTTGATGAAAATCTCACCAACTTCAAGACGCAAATAATCCATTAGTTGGGTTAACCCCTTGTCTAGGATCTGATCCAGATCAGTGCTGGTAGCCAGCGTTGATGCGAGTTCGTTCAGCAAAGCCAGGTTCTCATTGCGGCGAGTCAGGGTGCGATCTCGTTCTTTCATTTCCTGGTAATGACGAGCGTTTGAAATCGAGACTGCAGCGAAGGATGCCAGCATTTCAATGATGCGTTGATCGTCTTCAGAGAAACTGGCTGCGTCTTTTTTGTTAGTCAGGTAGATTTGCCCGATCTGCTGTTGTCCCTGATAGATAGGGACACCCAGAAAAGATGACATCACCGGGTGAAAGGCGGGGAATCCACAACTGCGGGGATCGGATCGCACCTCATCGACGCGGACCGATTCCTTAGTATGCATTGTTTCGCCAATTAGACCTTTACCGACAGGCGGATTGGACAGTTGATCCATTTCTGCCCGGTTCATACCCACGGGGACGAATTTTTCCATTTTCCCGTTGTTGTCGAGGAGCCCAAGTGCCGCATAGCTGGCATTGACCTGTTCCATGGCAACCGTCGCAATTTTTTCGAGAAGATTGTCAATCGAGATCTCTTTCACCAGTTCAAGGTTGGCTTTATGTAAAGACAACAGACGATATTTTAATAAGTCAGTTTTCAAGGGGGAATTTGCCATACCAATAACCTCTTGAATAATTCTAACGATGGAAAACATTTCCGTCAAACCTTAAATTAGAGAAAACCATTTTTAAAACCTTCTACAAGCATACCTCAATTTGAGACAAGCTAAGTTGAAAAATGTATAATCTTAATTGAGGTGAAAAAATGTTTAGAAAAGTGGAAGAAGAAAAATACCAAAAAGAAGGACGTTTACCGCCTGGTCAGGCACTCACACAAAAATTTCCTGTACTGCATTACGGACCTGTACCAATGTTCGATCCTCAAACCTGGAGTTTTCAGATGTGGGGAGAAGTTGAAACCCCTCTGCAATTTAGCTGGAGTGAATTCTCATCTCTGGCGAAAACCAACGTAAAGATGGATATTCACTGCGTCACTCGCTGGAGTAAATTTGACACAGAATGGCAGGGAGTATCTGTGAAGACCTTGTTGGCTGAAGGATTGATCAAAATCAATCAAAACGCTCGTTACGTGGTTGAACATGCGGAGTATGGGTTTACTACCAACCTTCCAATCAGCGTCGTGTTATCAGATAACTTCTTGTTGGCGACACATTTTAATGGTGAGCCTATTTCGCCAGATCACGGTTATCCGTTGCGCGGAGTGGTTGGCGCTATCCCCGGCAGAAACGACTTGGAGGTGCCCTATTTTTGGAAAGGTGCCAAATGGCTTCGCGGACTAGAATTCAGGCAGAGCGATGCCCCGGGTTTTTGGGAGCAAGCCGGGTACCATAATCGTGGCGATGTTTGGAAGGAAGAACGATTAGCATAAAAAAACAACCGGAGAGAGATTTCTCCGGTTGTTGATTGATTAAGAATTATTTTTTTCGCAGGAATCTGACATACAAACCAAGACCGATGCCGGCTAAAACAACCAAACCACCAATCACAGCCAGAAACAAGGAAGAGCTTCCTTCTTCGTTCACCACAAGCGGCAGAGTGGAGCTTGCCTGGGCGCTGAAGTTTACGGTGGCGGTGTCTCCTGCTTTTAGATGAATGGCATAATTTTGGCTGGAGGTGGGGTTGTAGCCATCAGGGATGGCGATGCTGATTGTGTAGTCACCTTCGGGAGCATCTTCAAAACAGACAGCTTCACCGGTGTTGATGGTTGTTCCGGTTTTTTGAAAATCACCTTCCTGGTTGATGAGACTGATCTCGCCTCCTGCCAGGCCAGTGTTGGTGGTTTCTTCAGTATCAGCGATGGCATCGCCGTTAATGTCGTTGTACAGATAAACGCAAATTGTTCCGAACCCAACTATTGGCTGTGGGGTAGGCAGTATGCCAGTAGGAGTGGGTGAGGGCCCTTGGGTAATTTCAGGTGTAGGAACTACTCCGAGTACCAACTGCTGACCAACCTGTAAAAAATTGCAATCATCCAAACCCAGGCTGTTAATATCGCGGAGCATCGCAATATCCATGCCGGTCAGAGCGGCAATGCTCTCACAGGTTTCGTTTTCACGAACTGTATAGTAGATGTATCCGTTGGCTGATGCGGTGGGGGTGTAGTAATAAATCTGGGCGTTGACCGGGTTTGCCAATAGTGGAGACAGACTGACCAAAAATAATCCGCCTATAACCAATAAAAAAAGAATTGCTTTTTGTGTTCTTTGCATAGATTCACCTTTTGTCATTATAACATTATCCAAAAAAGGGTCGGTTTTTGAACAGTGTCTTTTGACAATTCGTGTACAATTAATAAGTATAGTGAATATTTGTTCCAGAAGATGGAGGAAACATGTATCAAAAACTTCTCATCATTGGACGACTCGGAAAAGATCCCGAAATGCGTTTTACACCCAATGGACAGGCTGTCACCAGTTTTTCAGTAGCCACAGATAGACAATACAGTGATCAAGCCGGAAAACCTGTCAAAGAAACTGTTTGGTTTCGAGTTTCAGCATGGGGAAAATTGGCAGAAACCTGCAATAATTTTCTTCAAAAGGGCAAAATGGTCATGGTTGAAGGCCGATTAACTGTTGACCAGAAGACCGGTGGACCGCGAATTTGGACCGCGCAAGATGGTACGCCACGTGCCTCGCTTGAAATGGTAGCCACCACAGTGAAATTCCTTTCGGCAAAAACGGATGGCAGTGGCACCGGAGCAGCAGAGGACGATTTCGAGTCTGCGCCTTCAGAGGATATTCCATTTTAGGAATATAAAAGAAAATGACCAATCAAGCACCTCAAAATCCGGCCAGCATCCCTCCCATTGATATGCCGGAGGGTTTGGAGCCGGTATATTCCAATGTGACCCGTATCAGCCATACGCCATCAGAAATGGTGCTCGATTTTACCCGGCTGCTGCCTGCTGATACACGATTTAAAGTGCTTGCCAGAGTGATCATGTCCCCTTTGGGGGCGAAACTGTTGTATCGTGCGCTCGGAGAAAACATCGCCCGCTTTGAAGCAGCTTTTGGTGAGATTCGAACGCCTGGTGATTCATCACTCGCAAGTGATCTTTTCAAAGGGGTTCACCCTCCGAAACCTTCGGGGGAGGAGCCACCAAAACCTCCGGAGAATGAATAACCCTCATGCAAGAATTTAATGACTTAATCGAAAAAGCAAAGACTGTTTTTGACCAGCGTACTGCGGTTCGTGACCAGGCGCTGGTTCAGGCGCGCCAGTTGACTCGCATGGCTGCACACACCATTCGTGCCATACATCGTGATGAAGTGGACGTGGCCCAAAATCTATTGATGGAAGCAAGGGTTTTGACTCTCAACATCCAACGCGACCTGGCGTCTTTCCCGGATGTTTATTATGCCGGTTACACACAAGATGCCATTAAGGAATACGCTGAGGCAAATCTGACGGTGGCATTAATCTGCAATCAACCTTTGCCCACCCCTGATGAGTTAGGCATTGAATACGCGGCTTATTTGAACGGACTGGCGGAGACAATCGGAGAATTGCGCCGCAAGTGTCTGGATATTTTGCGTATGGGCTATTCAGAAGACGCGGAACGGCTGCTGAACACAATGGATGAGATTTATAACGTTCTGGTGACTATGGATTATCCTGACGCAATCACCAATGGCCTTCGCCGTCAGACTGATCTGGTACGCGGTATTATCGAGCGCACCCGCGCAGATTTGACACTCAGTTTGCGTGAACAACACCTTCAAGAAGCCTTGCAAAAATTCTCAGATAAATTCCCGCCAGCCTGATCTTCGGGTAGCTGAATTATTTCTCGAAAATATTCCAAGGGAGCAGGTCGATGAAGTCAATTATTAATTTTCGATCTGAAAAACGTCCGTTCAGCGTAACTTTCACGTTGGCGCTGTTGATTTTTCTGGCAGCAATTTGGCTTGCCTTTGGTTTCTTTGCGGCATGGGGTGGCAACGCTTCGTTGATTAATACAGGTATATTTCGCTGGCTGATGGCGGCTGCTTCTATTGTGGCTGGTTTGGTCTTGCTGGGGCTGACCTATCTGCTGTCGATTCATTTCAAACCAGCCTGGTATTTTTCTGTGGCAATGTTGGCTGCCATGGTTTTAGCGGGCTTTCTGGATGATGTCGGTTGGGCGGACATTCTTTATATGGTTTTTGCGGTGATCCCATTATGTTTCTTGATTAAAGACCGAAAATGGTATCTCAAAAGACAACTCTGATAAAAAATAAATACTTTTTTTATAACCTTTTCCATCCTTTTTTCGTAAATTAAGATGTCAGATTAAAAAGGAGAAAAAATGGAAGACGAAGTAAGATCGCAAACAAAACCTGTAGTTAAACACATCCATCATGATCATGGCGGAAGTGCCGCAGGCGGGCTATGGTTTGCCGGATGGTTGTTCTTTCTGGCGTTTACTCAACCGATTTGGTGGAAGGCGCTGCTCGGCTTGATTATTTGGCCTTACTATCTTGGGGTGGCATTGAGATAGGGTTGGTCACAGAACCATCACAATTGCTCATAAGCGGGCGATTCTGTAACCGCCCGCATTGAGTTTTTCTTCGTTCAAGGTTTATCATTCTCAACTATTTCCAACTTAATCCATTGACAGTCACCAGTTTGGATGGGTGGCGATGTTTGAGTTTCACCTGAATTGTTCGTTATAATAAAAGGGATATGTTTACAAAAAATGATCCAATCAAGCATGTTGGCATTCTTATTTACCCCAAAATGACAGGGGTGAGTGAATTGGCTGATCAGGTCAAATCGTTTCTTCAAGAACGCGGCCTGTCAGCCTGTATTTGTTCCACCGACCAAATAAAATTGCAGCAGAAAATTAATCAAGGTGATTTTGACCTGATGATCACCATCGGGGGGGATGGCACCATGCTTCGTGCCGGGCATCTCACTGCCCCTGCCGGATTGCCCTTGTTGGGAATCAACATGGGGCGTTTTGGCTTTCTGATGCAATTAGGGCAGGAAGACTGGCAAAAATACCTACCCCGCATCATTGATGGTGACTTTCAGATTGAAAACCGCATGATGCTCAAGGCTGAACACTGGAGAGAAAACAAACTGGTTGATTCTTTCCAGGTGATAAACGAAGTAGTCATTTGCCGAGGACAGGTGGTGCGCCCTATTCGTATCCGCGCCGAGGTGGACGGCTATTCACTGGCATCTTACGTGGCTGATGGTTTGATTGCCGCCACCCCAACCGGCTCCACCGCCTATGCCCTGGCAGTCGGTGGGCCAATCATGCCGCCTGAACTGCGCAATATTCTAATTGTGCCGGTGGCGCCGCATCTTTCCATGGACCGGGCGGTTATTTTGCCGGCAGGAGCCAGTGTTAATATCTTTGCCAGCAGTGACCACCAGTCTGTTATGAGCGTAGATGGGCATGCGCCCGTCTTGCTTCAAAATGAAGACAGGGTCTTGATCACTGCCAGCGATTATCATGTCAAATTTGTCATGTTCCAGGATCCTGGATATTTTTATCGAAATCTGAGTACTTACATGGAACAAAATCCTTCCATTGGTGGAATAAAATGAGTTTTGAATCATCGCAACCTATGTATTGTTACGCACATCCAAATCGTGAAACACTTTTGCGCTGTAATCAGTGCAACCGCCCCATGTGTACCGCCTGCGCGGTTCACACTCCAACCGGATATCGCTGCAAAGAGTGTGTCAAAGGGCAGCAGCGCATCTTTGATACCGCCCAGTGGTGGGACTATCCCATCGCAGCGGTCATTGGTGGAGTTTTAGGCTGGCTTGGTAGCCTGGTAAGCAGTTATGTCGGTTTCTTCACCATTTTTCTTGCGCCTTTTGCCGGCATGATCATCGCTGAAGCGATTAGAAGGGCGGTGAACAAACGCCGCTCAAGATGGCTGCCGATGGTTGCCGCCGCCGCCGCCTTAATTGGCTCTCTGATCAGGCCTCTGATTATGTTGTTTTTTACTATCCTTTCAGGGGGTGGTGTTAGCGATGGGTTGCTAAGTAATTTTGCGATTCTAATATGGCCTGGTGTTTATACTGCGTTGGTGGTTAGTACGGTATTTTATCGTTTGAAGGGCATTCGCGTTTAAAGGATTTTCATTATGCTGGAAGAACTGCGCATCGAAAATTTTGCCATCATCCACAAGCTCGAAGTGCGTTTTAAAAGCGGCCTGGTGATCTTTACGGGCGAGACCGGCGCGGGAAAATCCATTATATTGGATGCTATTGATGCCCTGGTTGGCGGCAGGGTGGATGCTACCTCTGTACGAAGTGGTTCTGATCGGGCAAGCCTTGAAGCGGTGTTTGAAATTCCGGCTGAAGCCAATGATGAAATCACCGAAATTCTCAAACGAGAAGATTTATATGAAGAAGAAGTTTTTGTTACGCTAGGGCGTGAAATCCGCGGAGAGGGCAGGTCAATTGCCAGGGTAAACGGCCGCAGCGTGAATGTCGGCCTGCTGAAAGAACTGGGCCGATATCTGGTGGATATTCATGGTCAATCAGAGCATCTTTCACTTTTGGATAATCACTCCCACCTGGGATTGTTGGATCGTTATGCTGTGACCCAAGCTGAACTGACTGCCTATCGCGCGGTTTATCAAAAGCTGCATGAAATTCGCCGGGAGTTGAAGTCACTACGCGAGCTTGAAAATGAATCCACACGGAGAACTGAACTTCTCACCTTTCAGGTGCAGGAAATTGACGCTGCCCAATTGAAAATTGATGAAGAAGAAGAGTTGGAGCAGGAAAGAAGCCGGCTGGCAAACGCAGAAACCCTTGCCAATTCTGCCCAACAGGCGCTGGTTCTGCTGGACGAAGGGTCGCCGGAAAACTCCTCAGCCATTGATCTGATTGGTCAGGCTGCACAGCTTCTTCAGTCATTAGCGCGCATTGATTCCAGCCAGCAAGAAATGGCATCACAGATGGAATCGGTCAATGATCTTTTGACCGAGGTAACCCGCGATTTGCGCGGGTACCTGGATGAAATTGAGTTCAATCCCCGCCGGTTGGAGCAAGTTGAAAACCGCCTCGAACTTATTCACCAATTGAAACGGAAATACGGCGGGAGCATCGAGACTGTGCTGCAATACGCCCAAACCACTCGCCAACAGCTTGATACTATTGCCAATGCAAGTGAACGTATTGCCGAACTGGAATCGATTGAGAAAGAAGTCCTCGTGCAGGTCAGTGCTGCCGGAGTAGTTTTATCTGAAAAACGACAGGCTGCGGCTAAAATATTATCAGAAGCAGTTGAAGATGAACTGGCTGACCTCAGCATGGCGGGCGCCCGTTTTGCGGTCTCTTTTAATAATGAGCGCAATCAGGTAGAGCTGTTTTCAGAATCAGGGATGGATCAGGTGGAATTTCTAATAGCTCCTAATCCCGGAGAAGGATTAAAACCTCTGGTGAAAATTGCCTCAGGTGGAGAGACATCGCGCTTGATGCTGGCTTTAAAAAACGTGCTGGCTGGGGTAGATTTTGTGCCTACCTTGGTGTTTGACGAAATTGATCAAGGAATCGGCGGTCGGGTTGGTTTTGTGGTGGGTGAAAAATTATGGCACCTAGGCAAGAACCATCAGGTGATGTGCGTCACGCATCTTTCGCAATTGGCAGCTTTTGGAGAGCAGCACTTCAGGGTGCGTAAGCAGGTTGTGGAAGATAGAACTTTGACCGAGGTTGAAGAACTGGATGATACCGCCCGCGTTGTTGAACTGGCACAAATGACCGGCAGCACCAGTGATTCCAGTTTAAGCGCTGCCCATGAAATGTTATCAAAGGCGCATTTACGGCAGAAAGAATTGAAAGGTTAAAGGATATGGCTGCAGAGGGGCACCCTGGAAAACCCCAGCTAAATATTAAGGTCCTTGGATCTCCTGAGGTAACCATTGATGGGAAAAATGTCAAAATAAACCGGCGTGAACAACGTGCCGGTTTGTTTTTTTTAGCAGCCAACACTGAACCGATCAGCCGGGCTCAAATTTGTGACATTTTTTGGCCAAAGGATTCTGAACAAGCCGCGCGTAAAAAATTGCGAGAGGGGTTGAGTCGGCTTCGTGCCGCCCTGATTGACCCTGATTTCTTGATTGCCCATGATGATACCATTTCGCTCAATCCTGATCGGGTTTTCATTGATTATCGAGAGTATCGCCGAATTGTGGTGCCAATCATTGGTATCGCTGACATGAATTCCACAGGCAGGCTGCCGGATTGGTGTTACAACCAGCTTCGTGATGCGATGTTGACCTATACGGGTCCCCAGTTTTTGCAAGGAATGAATCTTCCGATCAGCGTTGAGTTTGAGAATTGGGTTTCATATATTAATCACGGTTACACCCTTTCAAGAGAAAAAGTTCTACAACGACTGGCAGACCATTGCATTTCCATTGGGAATCAGGATGAGTGCATCTTCTGGTTGGAATGGGCGCTCAGGACAGATCCGATGAACACCGACCTGAATTATTTGATGGTTACCGCGCTTAAAGAGCGGGGCAATATCAATGATGCGATCAATCACCTGAATATTCTGGAATCTATTTATCAATCCAGCCAAAACGAAAAGCTCCCCATGGTTCTGCAAGACCTGCGTGAAAAATTAAGGATTGTTCCAGAATTGGACGAGCGTTATACCAGAACGGAAGAATGGCAAGGATTTGAAACTGACCCTGCTCCGTTCAAAGGCCGTGACAAACAACTACAAATCCTTTCCAATGTATACCACCGAAAAGGCGCCGTTTTAGTGACAGGTGAAGCTGGTTCTGGAAAAACCCGCCTTGTGCATGAGTTTTATTCAAGACTTAAAATGAAACCCCGCCTTTTAGTATGCAAAGGTAAGTTTTCAGGGGATTTATATCCGCTTGAATCGCTATACGAGGGGTTGGCAACTGCATATAAATCCCAGGACTTAAAAGCACTACCTGAATCCATAAGGCTGAATTTAAAAAATCATGGTTTTGATGAAAAAAGTGGTTTGAATAAAGAAAGAATCATCTCTGTTGAACTCTGGCAGACAATTTATGGTGATCTTTATGCTTTATTACTTGTCATGTCAGAAAAACGCCCGCTTTTGTTGGTTGTGGATGACGCCCAATGGTGTGATGAAAGGTTAATTCATTTTTTCTCTTATCTTGTTGACAGGGATTTTTTCAGGCAGCATGGAATGCTGGTGCTCATCTCAACCCAGGAAGAAAAAAGCAAACCGCTTGACAAATTCATAGATCGAAGTGTGATCAAGCAGAATCTGGAAACAATTTGCATGGATCCCTTATCTCAAGTTGAGGTTTCACAAATTGCATCCAATTCAATCGGAAGAGTACTTTCGCCGGAACACGAAAACTGGCTTTGGCTTCAGTCAGGCGGAAACCCTCTCTATTTACGTGAAATGCTAATAACTGAACCCTTGCCAACAGAGAATAACCGTCTTTTTGAGAGTGGAGAAAAAAATCCAATTCCAGAAAAGCTGCGATCTTTGGTAAATCTGAAAATGCAAGAACTGTCGAACAATGCCAATAAACTGTTATTTTGTGCGGCAATTCTAGGCAACCGTTTCATGCTTCGTGAGCTTGAGGAAATGGCATCATTGAAGACTGAAGACTTTGTACGAGGCATGGAAGAACTTCAGCGAGTTTGCTTGTTTGGATTTGAGATCAATGCAATACCAATCGAATACTGCCGTTTTATCCATGATCTTGACCGAAACGTAGTGCTTCAATCAATTTCTGTTGCCAGAAGGGCGCAGCTTCACCTTTCAGCCGTGGTGGCCATGAAGAAAACCAATGGTGAATCACCCGAACTTGCGAATGTTTTTGCAGCTCATTATCAGGCGGCTGGAGACAAAATAGCCGCTTTTCAAGCCTGGTGTGAAGCGGGGCGGTTTGGGAGAGAAAGATTTCTGCATCAAAAAGCTTATGAATCCTACCAGACAGCGCTGGACATTGTGAAGGATGTGCCTGATTCGCAAAAGGGTGAGTTATTACGTTGTCTTTGCGACGATTGGGGTGATCACGCTTATGGTTTGACAGATATAGAAACCAGTCTGATGCTATATAACACCGAATTGCAGATCGGCGAACAGATGAAGGATTATCTGTTGATCGGTTCTGCGTTAAGTGGTCTTGGACGCGTGGCAGATATGTCGGGCGATTATGAATCGGGCATTGAAACACTTCAAAGAGCGTTGTTTTACCTTCGCCGCACCAAAAATGAGAGTGCGCTCATTGAGGCATATTCGAGACTGGGTATATTGTATGAGTTGAGCGATCATTTGGTTGAAGCCAAAATGACCTTTATGGATGCACTTGAGATGATCAAAGACGATTCTCCTGAACGGATCTTGGATGCGAAGGTAAATATCGAAACACAAATTTCTCTGGTTGATAGCATGATGGGTTTTCCTGCTGAAGCAGAAGCGGTAGCCCAACGAGCAGTAAATGAAAGCCTATTACTTGGCAGGCAGTCGGCAAAAGTTCAGGCTTATACGGTTCTGGCAATGGCTCAATATTTCCGCGGGAAAATTCAAAAGTCCAATCAAAGCGCCAAGATAGTTTATCAACTTTCCACCCAGTTAGGGTTCATCTGGTGGAATACGCTTCTTGATCTTATTCAAGCTCGAAATTATCTGGCAATGGGCAATCTGGATGAAAGCTGGTATTTTGCCTGTCATGCCATGGAAGGCAAGGATGTAACGCTTGTTCCCAAGCTGGCGATGTTAAGCAACACTATTAAGGGGGATATTTTTAGACTTTTGGGTGATTACAAAACAGCTGCTGATTATTACAAACAGAGCGAACAAAGCAATTTGGTTGATTATGAGTCGCTCGATCAAAGACTCAGATTGGGGATGGTCCTTTTTCTTCAAGGGAATCTAGATCGAGCGACGCAATTAACCCGTCAAATCGTTAAAAATGCAGAAGAACAAGGCTTTGGTGGTATTTTAATTATGGCCAGGGTGCTTCTGGAATTATGGTTGACGCCTCAAAATAATGATGTTGAACGATACGAAATAATTAAATCATATCTCAACCAATTGCGAGAGCGAGGTCTTGAATCAGATCTGTTGAATTTGGAGCTGATGTTAGGTTATCTTAATAATCGAAATCGTGAGCCTGAGCAAGCCAAAGCATTTTTTGAAAATGTCGCCCAACAGGCTCATCAGATCAATCACCAACTGATCGAACTGTGGGGGCTCAGCAACCTGATCAAATTGAGCAACAAAGATAAAAAATCGAAGCGGATGTATAAAACGCAATGCACATCCATACTGGATGAATTGTCAAACCACGCCACCAAAAAGCCGATTTTAACCGCTTTTCGAAAGTTCCGAAAGGGAATTGAATCTGTCTAAGCTTTTGTCAATGTTTTGTCAATGCTTACGTTGTATAAAGGTTTTTAACAACGAAGCCGATGGTGCGCAGGATAAAGGGAACTTGCGCAAAGAAGGTCGAGAGAACCCCGTACTCTTTCGACCTTCTTTTATTTACTCAAGATGTACAATGGTGACGCCTTCGCCGCCTTCTTTATCACCGCCTTCTTCAAAACTCTTTACTTCCTCATTGTTTTTCAGCGCTTCACGGATCACCTGGCGCAGTCGCCCGGTACCTTTGCCGTGAATGATACGCACAAAGGGCAGCCCTGCCAGGCTGGCATTGGACAGGTAACGGTCAAGCGCGTCGAGCGCGTCTTCTGCTCGTTGGCCGCGAAGATCAATTTCCATCCCAGGAGAAGGATGAAACGGCGTGGCGGCAGAAGGGGAGCTTTTCTTACTCTCTGGGTTTTTCTTTACAACGGGCTTTGTTTCTTCTTCGTTTGATTCTGAAGGTGCCAGTAAATCAGCGACTTTGGCGCGCACACGCAGGCTGCCCACCTGAATTTCAAGATCATTCTCGCCAATTGAAGTGATGACACCTTCCATATTAAGCGAGCGTACTTTTACTTTTTCGCCTAATTTCGGCACCAGCACTCTTTTGCCGCTTTTTGCTGTTGTTTTCCGTTCCACTGGCTTTTCAATTCTTTCTTCCACAGTTTCGAGCCGGTCGAGCAATGGTTTCAGCGCTTCGATTGGCTGCCGGGCGTGATGAAGTTCCTTGCGGATTTCGTCCATTTCTCGGCGCAAAGCCAACAGTTCCTTTTCGGCATCGTTGCGGGCCTTTTCGAGCTCGCGTCTGCGTTCATCTTCGATTTTTTCAAGCTGTTTTGCCAACTCCTCTTTCTGATTCAACACCAGCGACCGTTCGCGATCCGCAGCGGACCGGGCTTTGCGGGCGACCTCGCGTTGGAAATGAATTTCCTTAAGCAAATCTTCCGACTTGAGTTCGTTCGGGTCGATCATGGTTTTGGCTGAATCGAGAATTTCTTCGGGCAGGTTAAGCCTTTTGGCGATTAACAGCGCGTTAGACCTTCCTGGAATGCCCAAAATCAGGTGATAGGTAGGCCTCAAGGTCTTGAGGTTAAACTCCATGCTGGCATTGGTCACACCGGGGGTGGCATGGGCAAGGGCTTTTAACTCGGGGTAGTGGGTGGCAATCATGCAGGGAACACGCCGCTCCACCAGGTAGAGCATGATGGCTCTTGCCAGCGCTGAGCCTTCCTGCGGATCGGTGCCGGCACCCAGTTCGTCCAGCAGCACCAGGGTTTTACTGCGCGCTTTTTCTAAGATGCGCACGATGTTGGTGATGTGCCCTGAAAAAGTGGACAGGGATTGTTCAATGGATTGCTCATCGCCAATATCTGCGAATATGTCGTCAAAGAAGCTTAATTCCGAGCCCGACATGGCCGGGATATGCAAGCCGCACTGTGCCATGAGCACCATCAAGCCAACCGTTTTTAAGGTCACAGTCTTGCCGCCGGTGTTGGGGCCGGTGATGATTACCGCGAAGGTATGCGGGTCCAGATCAACATCAATGGGCACTACCGAAATTTGATCAAGCAGCGGGTGGCGGGCTTGATAGAGCTTCAGGGTTGTGCCAGGATGATGTTCCTTGGCTGGCGGGCTAATCGATTTGAGAACGGGTTCTGAAGCCCGCAGTTCGTCGCCATATTTGGCGCACATCAGGCAGAAATCGAATTCAGCCAGCGCGTCCACGATGCCGCAAATGGCAGGGGCTTCTGCACCCACTTTCGTGGATAAATCAGCCAGAATACGCCTCACTTCGTCCCGCTCAAGAAGCTGCATTTCATGCCACCGGTTGTTGAGCTCCACCACGGCGATGGGTTCTACGAAGAGGGTTGCACCGGAAGAGGATTGGTCATGAACAATTGATTTGATCTTGCTGCGGTATTCAGCCCGTACCGGAATGACATAGCGCCCGTTGCGTTGAGTGATAATGGCTTCCTGCAGCATGGGGGTATTGCGGCTGTCGGAGATCATATTTTCAAGTTTGGACATCAACCGGGAATGTGATACCTTGATATCCGAGCGGATGGCTGCCAGTTTGGGCGAGGCGCTGTCTAAAACCTCTCCACGGTCAGAGATACAGCGTGAGATGGCTTCGATGATACCTAGAGGCGGCGGAAAGCGTTTGGTAATCTCCGCCAGATGTGGAAAATCGCGCGCCTGTTTTTCAAAGTTGCGCGAAAGGCTACGCGCACTGATTAAGGTGCCGGCAACTGCCAATAGATCAGATTCATTCAGTACCCCACCCTTGCCCGCCATATTTGCCAGCGGACGAATGTCGTGGGCGCCGCCCACGCTGACATCTGCTTTAATGCTGAGCAGCTTGCGGGCTTCACTGGTTCTTAACAGACGTTCCTGGGCTTCAGCCAGGCTGCCGGCGGGAGTGAGGGCTCTGGCAAGGTCGCCAGAGGCGCTGAACGCGGCGAAACCAGCCAAACGTTCGATCACCTTATAAAATTCAAGTGTTTTGAGGGTTTTCTCGTCCATAGCTGTCAGTTTATCATAAGTGAAGTTAATCAATACCATCAAAACATACGAAAAATATGGAAAACCAGTTCAAAATGGAATCATGTAAAGCTATTCGTAAAGCATAACTATATTCCGACAGTTTTGAGTATTTCTACTGTATGATGAACTTGAAACCCCCGCTATAATGTAAATATGACTGATTTCGCTCAGCTTGACCGGTTCACCCGCCCCGGGGTGTTGTTTGAAACTCTTGAAAACTACGACCTGCGCTGCCACGCTTGCGCACATCGCTGCCTGATCCACCCAGGCAAAAGGGGCGTTTGCGGCATTCGCCGTAACCAGGACGGCGTGCTGATGGTGCCGCACGGTTACGTGGCGGGAGCGCAGATGGATCCCATCGAAAAGAAACCCTTCGCCCACTTCTTGCCGGGCAGCGAGGTATTGACCTTCGGTATGCTTGGCTGCAACTTCCACTGCTCATTTTGCCAGAATTGGCATTCCTCTCAGGTGATGCGAGACAATGCTGCAGACGCAAGTATTGAATATATTCAACCTGTTTCAGCCGAAAAACTGGTTCAGTTTGCCCTGGTCAACCAGGCGGCTTCCGTTGCCTCATCCTATAATGAACCCACTATCACCGCCGAGTGGGCGGTTGAAATCTTCAGCCTTGCCAAACAAAAGGGACTGATGACAGCCATGGTTTCGAACGGATTTGCCACACCCGAGGCGCTAACTTATCTCCGTCCGCATCTGGATGCGCTCAAGGTTGACCTGAAAAGTATGCGCGATGAACAATATAAAAAGATGGGCGGCAGATTACCACCAGTTCTGGAGACAATCCGGCTGGCGCGCGAACTGGGATTGTGGGTTGAGGTTGTCACGTTGGTGATCCCTGGGGTTAACGACTCAAACGAAGAGTTGTGGGAGGCAGGCCGTTATCTCTCTTCCATTTCTGCGGACATACCCTGGCATGTCACGGCGTATCATCCAGACTACAAGATGCACGATGCCCCCCCGACGCCGTCCGCTACACTGCAGCGAGCCGCCGAAATCGGCCAGGAAGCCGGGCTGCGGTATGTCTACGCCGGCAACTTGCCCGGCAGGGTGGGCTCATTGGAAGACACGTACTGCCCAAACTGTACTAAACTGCTCATCCAGCGCCGCGGATATACCATTCAGCAAAATCACGTCACTGAGGCAGGCGCCTGTCAGTATTGCGGTGCTTCGATTGCGGGGGTTTTTAATCGTATTCAACCCTATACGAAATAAATTCCATTTTTAAGTCCGTTTTTACTTCTTTTGACGGTTAATTAATGTTGGCTGAATTGCTTATTCATTTTATTTTGCCGATAATTGAACCATAAAACCACAACATAAGTTTGCTGGATTGGGGAACTTTTTTTGAGTGTTTGCGTATATGTATTAACGTTACTTATTAATGAATCGCGTGTTAAACCTATTAGACTTGTGCCTGGCACAGAAAGTAAGAGGGAAGAATGTCAGCAGTGGTTTACCTGGTCGTTGGCTTTTTTGGCGTAATGTTCGCCGCGTTTAGTCTGGTTGGATTGGAATCCAAGCCCAAATGATGAAACGAATCGCACTCACCTACATTCGATGAACGCGCCTTTCTGAAAACGAAGGCGCGTTTTGATTTTAGATTTTCCAATTATTTACGATAGCAAAGTCATTAATCTCAAGAGATGCTGAATATGGTCCTTCTCGTGCCAGGCAGCCCGGCGCAGAACCTTCCGCGCAGACCACAATTCATCCTCCATCTCGCATATTTCTTCCCTGCCGACCCGCTCTGGCAGATTTTTCACCAGCAATTCTCTGATCACCCGCAGACGGTCAAAGACATCTTCAGGCAGTTTCATAGAGGATATTCCGGCCATTCCCAAGCGACCCAGGTACCAGAATTCAGCATCGGCAATGTGCCGCAGCACTCCCCTGATGGACCATTTCTCCCCGGTAAAGGTCTGATCAAGGTGACGAGAATTGAGGGTTGAAACCCAATCGAGCAGGTCGATGCGCAGCCATGACAGGATTTTTAATCCCTGTTCGACCTCAACAGAGGTTAACGGCAGCGCATCGTGTTGAAACCAATTGCTCTTGGTGCTCTCTTTTTCGTTGGCATCAATTACTTCCGCCAGCTTGACGTCAAAATTGCCCAGGTCAGCCAGCCATGATTCAGAGGTGTGATCTCCAATCCATGATTGATATGACACCAGAGTTTGGGGTACGTTCACTATTGCCTCGCTGGCTTCTTTGCCAGAAGCCACGCAGCCCGGATAGTCTAGCACCCAGGCGAGGCATTTGTTTTCAAAATTATTCTGCAACCCAATTTTGAGAAGCACTTTTACTCCAATTTAACTGATCGCTCAGATTATAGCACCCCTGCCGGGGGTGTCATGCCTTGACAAATCTGCATAATCTCTGCACAATTCTCTACTGATTGTTTAATGGAACAAAAATCGGATTTTTTCCGTCTATTTGATATAACTTTTGTAAAGGAATGTATGGAAAACGCACCTATTGTAAACAACCATAATAAAAAGAACCCGCTTCATTTTGAGTGGATCGTGCCGATTCTGATCGCACCTGCCAAAACGCTGAAAAAGATCACCGCTGAAGAGAAGTCTGTATGGCTGACACCGCTGCTGGTGATCATGGGATTAATTCTCATTTCGGTTCTTGTAGCGGGGCCTATCCAAAAATCAATCGTTGAGATGGGCATGAACATCCCTGAAGATTTTATGTATTATACAGCGGAACAACAGGCGCAATTTATGAGTGCTCAGGCGAACCGCACTTCTCCGCTGTTTTTATATGTCTTTCCGACATTGACCAAGCTGGCCGGGTTGTGGGTTTCATGGTTTCTGCTCAGCAGTCTGCTGCACCTCAGCCTGACCCTCACTGGCAGCCGCGCCAGTAACACCCGCTCATATAACCTGGCAGGCTGGTCATTTATTCCGTTAGGAGTGCGATATATCGTGCAGATTCTGGCCATGCTTTTTACCAAGACCCTCGTTTCTTCACCGGGGTTATCTGGTTTCATAGCAGGCGAGGCTTCAGGTGCGGCAGCTTTTTTCTCTGCCTTGATGGGTTTAATTGATATTTATTTCATCTGGCAGATTGTACTGCTCTTCATCGGGGTGCTGCCACTTTCAGGTCTGGCAAAATCAAAAGCCTGGATGGCTACGGCAATCTCAGTTGTGATTCTGATGCTGCTGCAGGCTGTACCTGGCATTCTCTCTCACGCGTTGAGTGGGCTTTCTACCTCGACGCCTTTCTTTTTCTAAGCCGGGGTTTACGTGTCTTCTGCAAAAAAGAAGCAAGCTTTCGTCAGGGTGAAAGACTTGCAAAAAGAATTCATGATGGGTGAAACAGTCGTGAAAGCGCTCAACGGCGTTTCACTTGATATTGAAGAAGGCTCTTTCACTGTGATCATGGGACCTTCCGGGTCGGGTAAAAGTACCCTACTCTACCTCATTGGCGGCCTCGATTGGCCCACTGGGGGCGAGATCCATTTTCAGGATGATGAGATCCAAAAAATGGATGAAAACTCGCTCGCCATTTTCCGCCGCAACAAGGTGGGCTTTATTTTCCAATCGTTTAATCTGATTGCCTCCATGCCCGCCGAGGAGAACGTGTCTTTTCCGCTGCGTTTTGCCGGGATTTCCCCTGCCGAACGCAAGGCACGCTCACACCAACTACTCGAACAGGTCGGCCTGACAGAACGCATGGCGCACAAACCCACCGAACTTTCAGGCGGTCAGCAGCAGCGCGTGGCGGTTGCCCGGGCGTTGATCAACAACCCTCCGCTGATATTGGCTGACGAACCCACCGGCAACCTCGACAGCAACAGCGGCATGACCATCATGCACATGCTCTCCGAGCTGCATAAAGCCGGCAAGACCATCATTGTGGTCACCCATGACCCGCGTATGCGCCAGTTTGCCACCGAAACCATCTTCCTGCTCGACGGTCAAACCGTTACCGAACAGGCGTTTCGCGAAGCCACCGAATTAACCACTCAACCTTAGCAAAGGGGTAGTTTTTATGAACATTACCTTCAAAAGAATCGTTTCCATCATGCTCATGACGGGCATATTTATCACCACTGCAATGGTGCTCGTTCCACCAGCCAACGTGCAGGCGGCAGCCAGCATCACCACCTCAGCCACGCCAACCACTCAAACAGCCATCCCCGGCAGTGTGGCGTCTTTTCCGGTGACGATTACCAATACGGGGGATACACCAGCAAGCTTATTAATTGAGGCTTCTTCTTTCAATGCCACACAAAATAGCAGCAGTGGGTATAGTGTGAGTTTAGTTGGAGTTATTAACCCTGTTTCAGTGGGAGCAAATTCCAACGTGACGGTCGTGGTGCAGTTAACCGTTCCATCAACGGCAACCTCCGGGCAGTATGATGTCGCCACGCTGACGGTCAAAGATGCCGCAGCCGGAGATACTTTTGTTACCTCCATTTCTTTGACGGTGAACGTGGTGGCTGCCGGCGCGGATTCCAACCGGCCGTTGTTGAGCGTCAGCAACTATTCGTGGGGAGATAAAACTCCCAAGGCTGGCAACGAATTCCAACTGACTTTTGTCATTGAAAACCGTGGATTGCTGAGCGCCTACAACTACCAGGTAACCTTCAGCGGTGAGGGATTTTTCCCGCGCGGCACCAACGGCACTGACTACATCCACAACGTCGAACCGGGTGCCAAGTTCACCACCACCCAGAACTTTTTGATTGGCAACGACATGGCATGGTCGGACGTGGGTTCCCTGACAGCAACAGTGTCTTACACCGATGCGGGCGGCAAAGCCTATACGGGCACTTATCCTATTTCGATTAAGTTGTCTCCTTACACCGGGGCTGCCGCTACTGCGACACCAAAAAACACCATCCGTCCTCAGTTGGTAATCACCGCCAACAGTACGGATATCGATCCATTACAGCCGGGTTCCATCTTTGAACTGACCCTCGATGTGAAAAACCTGGGCAGTTCAGGCGCCAAGAACGTGGTCATGATTCTTGGCGGCGGTGCCACAGTCACCAATGACCTGGGCACCCCCCAGCCGGGTTCAAGCGGCGGTAATGCCGATCTGACCAATTTTGCCCCACTCGGAAGCTCCAATATCGTTGTTGTGGGTGACGTCGCGCAAGGGTCTTCGGTATCCATTAAGCAAAAACTGGTGGTGAACGTTTCCACTGTTCCAGGCGCTTATACCCTCAAAACATCGTTCAGTTATGTGGATGAAAAAGGTACCCGCTATGTGGACGACCAGGTGATCACCCTGCTGGTTTACTCTCTGCCGCAGGTGGAAGTCAGCTTCTATCGCGACCCTGGCATGATGATGGCTGGCATGCCCAATCAGCTCCCCTTGCAGGTGACCAACCTGGGTAAGAAAAGCAGCGTTTTGGGCAATATGAATGTCACTTCTAATGCCGGACAGATCACCAACGGCGTGTCTTTGGTGGGCGCGCTTGACCCGGGGGGCTACTTTACCCTTGATTCTGAATTCCTGCCCATGCAGGAAGGTTCCGCAGAGATCGACATCACGATTAATTACACGGATGATTTTAATCAACCGCGCCAGATCACCCAAAAACTGACCGTTGAGGTCATGCCCGAACCGGTGATGACCCCTGACCCGATGTTGACTGACCCCAGCATGCAGATGCCCGAAGAACAATCTTCGGGCACCTTCTGGAGCAAGGTTGCCCGCTTTTTCAAGGGGCTCTTCGGCCTCGATAGCGGTGAACAACAGCAGATTATTCCCATGGATGGCGGTGAATTCCCCATTGATGAATCTGTACCAATGGTGGTCCCAAAGGGATAACCCATGCGATTTTTGGATTTAGTCAGTCTGATTGTCTATAATCTCAGCCGCCGAAAAGGCAGGGTGATGCTCACTGCCGTTGGTGTGGTGATCGGTACCGCCGCCGTGGTCGTGCTGGTGTCGCTGGCTGTCGGGCTGCGTGAAAACGCCACCCAGCAGCTTTGGGGCATCAATGACCTGTCAAGCATTCAGGTCTATCCGGGTTACAACATGGATAAGGTTGTCATGATGGGTGGAGGGGGTATGGGCGGGGAAATTACTGATGTTCAGATGTTGACCCCCAAAGCAATTAAAGATATTCAAGCTATTCCTGGTGTAAAGCAAGTCATCATTCAGGATTATGTAAACGCTGGTGTGGATGTTGTCTTTGGCAAACTGCATGCCTATGGCAATATAAATGGTTTGGATGTAGCAGATGTCGCCGATCTGGGGGTAAAAGCTGCGCAAGGGGTGACCACGCTTGAACGCGGTACCGTTGTGGTGGGGTCCTGGATCAGCCGTAATTTTTACGACCCTAAAGCCCGGCCAAATGATCCGCCACTTGAACCGCCTGACTTGATGGATCAAACTTTGAAGTTTGTATTCAACAAGTACTCGGAAGACGGTGTCGAGATCAAAAAGACCCTCATGGTCAAAGTGGTGGGCGTACTGTCTGAAAGCCGCGGTGAATCTGATGGCAGCATCTACATGCGCCTGGAAGACGTAAATGCCATTAATGAGTGGGTGCGCGGCGCGCGCATCAACCGCAACAAGGAAGGTTATTCCTACCTGATCGTGAAAGCGGAAAGCCCCGAGAAGGTGATTGATGTAACCGATCAGATCAATGCTCTTGGTTACATGGCTTACACGGCTCAATCCACGGTTGAAGGGATTAATTCATTCTTTACCATTTTGCAGGTCATCTTTGGCGGGGTGGGCGCGATTGCCCTGCTCGTGGCTGCCATTGGCATTGCCAACACCATGGCAATGGCCATTTTGGAACGCACCCGTGAGATCGGTTTGATGAAAGCCATCGGCGCCACCAACAAGGAAGTGATGAGCATTTTCCTGGGCGAGGCGGCTGGCATTGGATTTATCGGCGGCCTGGGCGGCGTGATCGTGGGCTGGGGAGGCAGCGCGGTGCTGAACATCGTGGCGGTCTCTTATTATGCCAGCCAGGCATCCGCCAATGGCGGGTCGCCGCTTTCCAGCGTGGCTTCAACCCCCTTCTGGCTGCCCCTTTTTGCCCTGGCATTTGCCACGATCATTGGGCTGCTTTCAGGGCTTTACCCTGCCCTGCGGGCTGCTACCCTGGTGCCGGTTACGGCGTTGAAATACGAATAGGGAATATGGAACCCAATCAAAAAGATATTCGCGAAGGGTACGATAAGATCGCAGCGGAGTACGCGCAGCAGTTTATCAATGAGATTGACACAAAGCCAGCTGATCAGCAGATTCTGCGCCGTTTCGCTGATGAAGCCCGCGGAAAGGGGGCGGTTTGCGACCTCGGCTGCGGACCCGGCCAGGTGGGCGCCTGGCTTTACGATCACTGTGACCTGAAGGAAGTCTTCGGCATTGACCTGAGCCCCAATTTCATTGCGGAAGCCAAAAAACTGCATCCCCAACTGACCTTTCAACAGGGCGACATGCTGCATCTCAACCTGCCCGATGATACCTTCGCCGGCATCACCGCTTTTTACTGCCTGATTCACATTCCCCACGACCAGATCGTGGACGCGCTGAAAGAGATCAAGCGCGTGCTCAAGCCTGGCGGGGTTCTTCTGCTCACCTTCCATATTGGCAGCGAGCCTTACCACTCCAAAGAAGCCTGGGGAAAGGAAATTTCGATGATTTACAACTTCTTCCAACCTGAGGAGTTTGAGGGCTATCTCAAAGCTGCGGGGTATGAGGGTATTGAAGCCACCGTCCGCGAACCGTATGAAGAAAAGATCGAATATCAGAGCCGAAGGGCGTATCTTTGGGCGAGGAAAAGCGCAATATCACAATTGTAGTCAATGAATTAATGATTCCATGAAATAAAATTGTTTTCTCGTAAAAACCACGGAGGTCGCGGAGAAAGCTTTATTATTTGTTTTCTTATTATTTGATGGATGAACGAGTCTTTTTTACTTTATTGGGCATTGCTCCATTGCGAAAGACAAGCCCTTTTTTCAGCGTATAATTAACCAAAATCTCTCCATCACGGAGGCGCAATGTCCGGTCCAAGACCTGTACGGGCACCCCGAGGCACTCAACTCACCTGCAAAAACTGGCAGGTCGAAGCGGTTTACCGCATGATCCAGAACAACCTTGACCCCGAAGTGGCTGAAAAGCCAGACGATCTGGTGGTTTACGGCGGCTGCGGACAGGCTGCCCGCAGTTGGGAAGCCTTTGACGCAATCCTCGAAAGCCTGAGAACCCTTGAACCCGATGAAACCCTGCTGGTGCAGTCCGGCAAACCGGTGGCGGTCTTCAAGAGCCACACCGACGCCCCTCGCGTGCTGATCGCCAACTCGAACCTGGTGCCGCATTGGGCTACTCAACAGCATTTTGACGACCTGGCGAAAAAGGGATTGATCATGTATGGCCAGATGACCGCCGGTTCGTGGATCTACATCGGCACCCAGGGTATTTTACAGGGCACCTATGAAACGCTGGCTTCGCTGGCGGTGCAGAAAGGCTGGCCTTCGCTGGCAGGCAAGTTTGTGCTGACTGCCGGTTTGGGCGGCATGGGCGGCGCACAGCCGCTTGCCATCACCATGAACGAGGGCGTCGGCCTGTGCGTGGAAGTGGACCCCGAACGCGCCCGCCGCCGGCAGGAAATCGGCTACGTGGATGTGGTGGTGGATTCTCTCGAAGAAGCCATGACCCTGGTGGAAGAATGCGTCAAAAACAAGACGCCCAAATCCATTGGGTTGGTGGGCAACGCCGCGGAAATTTTCCCTGAAATGGTGATGCGCGGGGTGATCCCTGACGTGGTCACGGACCAGACCCCCGCCCATGATGTGATGAGCTACGTTCCGGCGGGGATGTCTCTCACGCAGGCGGACCAGATGAGAAAGTCCGATCCACAAGGCTATGCGAAGCAATCCGTGGATTCCATGTCTGCCCACATCCGCGCCATGCTCGAATTTCAAAAACGAGGCGCGGAGGTATTCGATTACGGCAATAACTTGCGCCAACGCGCCTTTGATAACGGCGTGAAAGACGCATTTAACTTTCCGGGCTTTGTGCCTGCATATATTCGACCGCTCTTCTGCGAAGGCAAGGGCCCCTTTCGCTGGGTGGCGCTTTCGGGCGACCCTGAAGACATCTACCGCACGGATGAAGCCGTGGCGGAGCTCTTCCCTGAGGACCTGCACTTGCAGCGCTGGCTTAAAATGGCTCGCGAACGGGTACCCTTTCAAGGGCTGCCCTCGCGCATTTGTTGGCTGGGCTACGGTGAGCGTGCCAAAGCCGGGCTGAAATTCAACGAAATGGTCGCCAGGGGCATCCTAAAAGCCCCCATCGTCATCGGCCGCGACCACCTGGATGCCGGCTCGGTGGCATCTCCCAACCGCGAAACCGAGGGCATGAAAGACGGCACGGATGCCGTCAGCGACTGGCCGATCTTGAACGCCCTGATTAATACCGCCAACGGCGCCACGTGGGTTTCGTTCCATCACGGCGGCGGGGTTGGCATTGGCTTCAGCCAGCATGCCGGCATGGTCATCGTGGCAGATGGCACACCAGAGGCTGCCAAGCGCATTGAGCGTGTGTTAACTTCTGACCCGGGCATGGGCGTGGCTCGCCACGTGGATGCCGGTTATCCCGAGGCTATCAAAGCAGCCAGAGAACGCGGGGTGAAGATTCCCATGCTGAAGAAAGATTAATTTATGAGAAACAAGCGCCTGATCTGGTTTTTGATTGCCATTCTGTTTGGCTTGGCTTTGGGGCTGGGCTACGGTTGGCTCGTTAACCCGCTCCGGGCGAGCAACACGGGACTGTCATCTTTGAGAAGCGATTACCAGGCTGATTACGTGCTCATGGTTGCAGAACGATACACCATAGACCAGGATACAGCCCAGGCGTTGGAATGGCTGCGCAAGCTTTCGCCATCCGACCCGGCTGGAACGATCAAACAGGCGTTAATCAACGGGCAGCAACTGGGCTTTTCAAAACTGGAATTGAAAACAATCTCCGTGCTTGAACAGGCGCTCGCGCTGCCTGAGATTGTCTCCACTGAGGCAACGCCATGAATCAAAAGAGCGGTTCAGCCTACCTGTTAACTGGCGTGATCATCGGCATCTTGCTGGGCATCGTCCTCTCCTTGTGGGTGATCCCGGTGCAATATGTCAACGCTGATCCATCCACTCTGAGCGAGAAAGATCGTGCGCTATACCGCATCTTGATTTCCGAGGCTTACCTGGCGGAAGGAGATGCCGGGCGCGCCATCTCGCGCGTGGCTTTAATGGGTGAAGAAAATGCCTCAGGGGCGCTGATTGCCCAGGCGCAGAACATGCTGGCGGAAAGCGGCGACGAAGATCAGGCGCGGGCTCTGGCGCTGCTTGCGGCGGCGGTCAATGAGCCTTCTTTAGCCATCACCCCCCTGCCGCAGCAGGTGCCCGTCACGGTCGAAATTGGCGAGACGCTGACTGTGCCCACCCTTGACCCGCTGGCTTCTGGCACCGCGGCATTAATCACCGGCACCCCCGGCTCTACTTCCACGCCGCGGCCTACGTTAACCCCCATGGCAACTATCGGGGCGCCCTATGTACTGCTGGGTGAACCACAGCCCGTCTGCGACCCTCTGCCCCAAACACCGCTGCTCAAAATAACCGTATTGAATGCATCAGACCAGCCGGTGGCAGGGGTGAAAATCGAGATTTCCCAAACCAGCGGCGGGCTCGAAACCTTTTTTACCGGGCTATACCCTGAAATTAATTATGGATACGCCGATTACGAGATGCTGCCAGGGGTGACTTATTCCATCCGCGTTGGAGAGACCGGGCAGCCGGTCACCAACCTTTCGGTACCCACCTGCGGTGAGGGCGGCACAAACTTCGGCAGCCTGGAACTGATCTTCCAACAGCCTTAGAATTGTTTCTAGAAAAACCATCACCCCGGCAAGAAATTCTCCTATCGGGGTGATGGTTTTAATTATTTCTTCCGTTAATTATACCCAACCGCGGAGCTGCATGGCTTTGACCACGCGGTCAATCGCCACCATATAAGCGGCATCACGTGTGTAAACCTTACGGTTGAGGCTCATTTCGAGCACACCAGCGAAAGCCACCGTCATCTTGGTATCGAGCTTTTCGAGCACTTCCTCTTTGGTCCAGTAGTAGTTCATGTCGTTTTGCACGCCCTCGAAATATGAGACGGTCACGCCGCCGGCGTTGCAGAGGAAATCGGGGATGACGAAAATATTTCTGGCTTTCAATTCTTCGTCCGCTTCGGGGGTGGTGGGTCCATTGGCGCCTTCGGCAACGATCTTGACCTTCGGAGCGATGAGTTTGACTGTCTCGCCGTTGATCTGCCCTTCAAGCGCGGCTGGGATGAGCACATCCACATCCTTCTTTATCCATTCACCGCCGTCTTCGATCGCGTACCCGGATTCCTTGGCTTTGGTTTTGTCAATCGAGCCGTACTGGTCGGTGATGCTCATTAAGAAGTGCGGATCAATGCCATCTTTCTTGCTGACTGTATAAGAAACTTTGTCGTCGCGGTCATAGAACGAGACGCAAATCACCTTGCCCTTGAGTAATTCGGTGAAGCCGATGGCGGCATACTGCGCCACGTTGCCAAACCCCTGGATGGCTGCTGTGCACTTGGAGGGGTCCAGTTTGAGGTGTTTCATGGCTTCGCGAACGGTGATGATGACGCCATAGCCGGTGGCTTCGGTTCGACCCAGGCTGCCGCCGCCGCCCAGTGGTTTGCCGGTGATGGTGCCGGGGGTGTATTGCCCCACCAGTTTTGAATATTCGTCCATCATCCAGGCCATCATCTGCGGGGTGGTACCCACATCAGGAGCGGGGATGTCTTGGCGGGGGCCGATGTTGCGCCACATCACCTGCACGTAACCGCGTACCAGACGCTCTTTTTCACTGTTGGATAAGGTGGCTGGGTCGAGGATGATGCCGCCCTTGCCGCCGCCGAGAGGGATGTCTGCCACGGCACACTTCCAGGTCATCCAGGTGGCCAGGGCGCGTACAGTGTCAATGGTCTCAGCCGGGTGAAAGCGGATGCCGCCTTTGTTGGGGCCGCGGGCATCGTTGTGCTGCACGCGGAAACCCTGGAAGACCCGCACGGTGCCGTCATCCATGCGCACCGGGATGCGGAAGGAAAACTCGCGCAACGGCCAGCGAAGAATTTCAGATACCTGGGGGTCGAGGTTGAGTTGTTCTGCAACGTGATCAAATTGTCGTTGTGCCATTTCAAAAGCATTGATTGTGTTCGCCATTCACTTCTCTCCTTTGAAAAAGGTTGAGTGTCAGAACTGAACCATTTCTGAACGGGTTAAAACAAAAGCGGGTGTCCAGTTCAGGACCCGCTATAAATAGGTAAATCAAGAGAATGTAAATTTACCCTCCGCCAGACAGTTCATAAAATAAGAGTATCCAACTCGAAGGGGTAAGTCAATATGATAATTATCAGAAAAAGAGGGACAATTGTCAGAAATGAGGTTATTTAATTAGATTAATCGGATGAAATCTCGACTTTTTAAGGGTTGAAAATTATTATCCGGTGCGCAATTCAAGTTTCTTTATCATTGCATTGATCTTTAATAGACAAAATTTGATAACGGCAGCGTGACCAATGAGACGACCTTTCTGATTGACTTGAACTATTTGGCTGCATCCCTGCCCTTTGGAATTGGAAAATCCATATTGGGAGAATGAAGATATTTCACACCTGAATGAAAACTACCAAAGATCAGGCGGCGGTACTTTCAAGTTTTGGCATGATCCGAGTCAAATGCTCTTGAAAATCCTGTTCAACGGCAAGTTTGTAATCCATTCGATAGATCACATTATCGGGGTTGCCGCGTTGAAATTGATAGCGGCAGGTGTTCACCGAGGTCAACTTCCAGCCTTCAGCCTCCATTTCAGCCAGCCATTTTTCTTCTTTTTCGTCTTCCCAGGCAAAAAACACCTGGGTGACATTCTTAATTTCTAAACTTTCTTTTTTTGAGTTCATCGTTTACCCTTAAATCAACCTTCACTATTCCCGAGATGCTGATTCAAGTTTTCTGATTTTCACCAACAAACGGATAAAAGCATAAATCATCAGGAGAAGCGACAGGAATAAAATGATCGAAAGGATTACATCAAAAGCATTCGGACCGGATTCTTTTATCATCATATAGGTACGAAAAGCAGGATTCAAACCGATCAGGAATGGAAAAAGAACGACAGGCAGCAAGCGGCGGTATTTCTCTGCCTTGGCTTTGTTCGAGTTATAGATCTCGGGTACATCATTGTTTTCTGGCGCAATGCGGTAGTAGTGCCAGCCGGAAAAACGGGCGATCAATTCCCAACCTGCGTCTTTGAAGAAGGTTTGATACTCCTGATACCCTTTGTCAAAATCACTTCGAAAGTCGAGCCGGTAAACCATTCTCTCAGGTTGGCAGCGTTTGAATGTATAAATGTACGGAGCTGCTTTCTCAAGTTGCCAGCCCTGAAGGGACATTTCTTCGAGCCATTTTTCTTCTTTTTCGTCTTCCCAGGCGAAAATGGCTTTTACGATGGTTTTGGTTTCTTTTTCTCTATTCTCTTTCATTCTTCCTCACAACCCCAGCAGCAATCGTCCGTGCTGGGCAAGTTCTTCAAATCTGTTGACCTCGTGTTCGGCAATTTCGCGTCCGGCTTCGGTCATGCAATACAGCTTGCGTCTTTCATTGCCAGATTCTCCCACCGCTTCGATCAGCCCCAACCCCTGCAGGTTTGAAAGTGCCCCGTAAAGGGTGCCGGGTCCCAACAAGACCCGTTTTTGGCTGAGTTCTTCCACTTTTTGCATTACACCGTAACCATGCAGGGGCTCCTTGAGCGAGATCAGAATATAATAGGAGGCTTCTGTCAGCGGTGTGGCTTTTTTGATCAGTTCTGTAAGTTGTTTTTCGTTCATAAATATTACGCCCTTCGTTGTATCGCTCTGTGTTGCATCGAATATCGTTATATCGAGCAACGATATAATATCAAATTTCTTTTCCCTTGTCAAGAGTTAAAAAGAACGCTGACAAGGTTCGAACCTTGTCAGGGGTGTGGGTTTTGTATCAGGGTTGGTTGGATGTTTATTTTTCTTGTTGTTTAAGTTTATGTTGCTGCAACTGCTTTTCCAGCTCAGCTTTCAAGACGCCGGGGTTGGCTTTACCACCTGCAGAACGCATCACCTGGCCGAAGAACCAGTTGGCCAGCGTTTCTTTGCCTGCCAGATAACTTACTAGTTCATCAGGGTGAGCAGCAATCACGTTGCTGACCAGACTTCCTATGGCATCTGCGTCGGAGTTTTGTGCCAGACCTTCAGCCTCTACGATTTCCGCGGCGGATTTTCCGCTTTCGAGTATCTTGCCCAACACTGATTTGGCAGTGTTTTGGTTGATTACACCCTCCTGTACCAGGTTGATCAACTCAGCCAACCCTTCAGGTTTTACTTTAATGTCTGCAAATAGTGTGCTGGTTTGGTTCAACCAGGCGAAAAGTTCGCCAGTGATCCATGAAGCGGCAGTGCGCGGTGTCGCTGATTTCAGAGCTTTGACGCAGAATTCAAAAAAGAGGCAATACTCGCGATCCGCGGCCAGCTTGGCGGCATCCGCCGGGTTGAGGCTATATTGGCTTTGTAAGCGCTGGCTCTTGGCGCGTGGCAGTTCAGGCAGCTCGGCTTTGATGCGGGCGATCTGTTCAGCTTCGACCACAAGGGGTGGCAGATCAGGTTCAGGAAAGTAGCGGTAATCGTGGGCTTCCTCTTTGGAACGCATCGAGTAGGTGCATTGTTTCTCTTCGTTCCAACCCAGGGTCTCTTGATCCACTTTTTTGCCGCGGTCAAGCAGTTTTGCCTGGCGCTCCAGTTCGTAGAGGATGCCGCGTTCCATGGTTTTAAACGAGTTCAGGTTCTTGATTTCCACCCGGGTGCCCAGGGTTGTGCTGCCTTCAGGGCGGATGGAGATATTGGCTTCAAAGCGGATGACGCCCTTTTCCATGTCTCCGGAGTTTACGCCGATTTCGCGCAGAATCGCCCTCAGCGTGGTGGAATAAGCGCGTACTTCTTCAATGGAGTGCATATCGGGCTCAGAGACGATTTCAAGCAGGGGCACGCCTGCCCGGTTGAGGTCTACCAGGGTGTAATCCTGGCTGCCTTCGCTGACGTGAGTCAATTTGCCGGCGTCTTCTTCGAGATGCACACGTCGCACGCGGATGGTTCGTTCGCCCTGTGGCGTATCCACCACCAGGCGACCGTTGAGACCGAGCGGCTCTTCAAATTGAGAGATCTGGTATCCCTTGGGCAGGTCAGGGTAAAAGTAATTCTTGCGAGCAAAGATTGAAACCCGCTGCACTTCGCATTCCAGGGCCAACGCAGCGCGGATGCCCAATTCCACGGCTTTTTGATTCAGCACCGGAAGGGTGCCGGGCATGCCGGCACAAACTGGGCAGACAGTCGTGTTAGGTTCAGACAGGGTCGTATCCACCACCGGGCAGGCGCAAAACATCTTGGTGGCGCTTGCCAGCTCGGCGTGGACCTCAAGACCGATGACAGGTTCGTACTTAGACATGCTCATGATTTTATCATTAACCACCCGGTCAACAAAACGGATTAGGGGTGATCTTTTGTCTCTCTATATGATTAATAGAACCTGAAATGGGTTGTTAGTACCTGCTATAATAAAAATTACTATTATTGATTAATATGGAGGAAAAATGACAGAAGAATTAGTACCTCTACAAGAGAATGAGCCAAAAGAGATTCAGGAACCTGTAAACAAAGTCAACACCCCTGCGTTAGTCAGTATGATCGGCGGCATTCTTACCTTTCTTTGGCTGCCCATCACAAGTCTCCTGAATATTAGCGGTTGGCTGGCAGTGGTCTTGTCTCCGATCAGCGCCCTGGTGGCGGTGATCGCAGGCGCACGTGCGAAGAAAAATATTCGTTTGAGCCAGGGAGAATTATCCGGTCGAAAAATGGCCAATGCTGGTCTATGGCTGGGTTGGATATTTATCATTGGTACTCTTTTGTTGATCATCCTTGGTTTTACGGTTTTGGGTGGTCTGATCGGCTGGGTTGGCGGATTGCTGAAGTAATTTCAACTGATGTAACACTTCTAATCCATTTTGAGGTTCTTCATGATCCTTTGCATTGATATCGGTAACACCAATATCAAGCTCGGCTTGTATGATGGGTCAAAACTGGTGACCCATTGGCGCATCAACACAGATGAAAAGAAACTGGCAGATGAGTATGGTGTGCTGCTTCTCTCGCTATTTGAAAGTGAAGAAATTATTCGTGAAGAGGTAAGCGGCTGTGCCATTTCTTCTGTGGTGCCTGAGCTGACAGTGGCTTTTCAAGATTTAGTCAAACGCCATCTCGAACTTGATGCTGTCATAGTAGGCAAAGCCAAAAAGCCGGTCATCCGTGTCAACACGGATAATCCTGCCGAGGTTGGTCCAGACTTGATTGCCAACGCCGTGGGAGCTATCTCGCTTTATGGCGCGCCAGTGATTGTGATCGGCTTTGGCACCGCCACCACTTTTTCGGCGGTTTCGAAAGACAAGGTCTTTGAAGGAGTTGCCATCGCACCGGGGATCGGCACGGGAGCCGATTCACTTTTTGACGCGGGTGCCTTGCTTCCGGCGGTTGACTTGCACAAACCCAGGTATGTGATCGGCAAGAACACCATCCTTTCTTTGCAATCTGGGGTGATCTATGGTTTTGCCGGATTGGTGGAAGGCATTGTTTCGCGAATGAAAGCCGAGTTGGGTGGTGAAGCCAAGGTGGTCGCTACTGGCGGTTTGGCTCATCTAATCGCCGGGGAGGTAAATTGCATTGATGCCATCGAACCGGAAATTACCCTGTTGGGTATTCGCTTGATCTACGAAAACAATAAGTAGTTTTTGAATGCTATCATCTAATGGAAATAATCCCGGTTACTCCGGGATTATTTATTTCAAGAAATAATTCAAATTCGTTTCATAAATCGTTCGATGCGCTCCAGCGCTTCTTCCAACTGGTCGTAACCGGTGGCATAACAGCAGCGGGCAAAACCTTCACCGCCTGCTCCAAATGAGTTGCCGGGGATGGCAGCCACGTGTTCCTCTTTCAATAACCGGTCGCAAAAGGTTTCATCATCCAACCCGGTCACATCCACCTTGGGGAAGGCGTAGAACGCTCCTTTTGGTTCAAAGGTGGGCAGACCGATTTGGTTGAGACCTGAAACCAATAGTTTGCGGCGGCGGTCATATTCAGCCACCATTTTTTCGACATAAGGCTCGCCGTTGATGAGCGCCTCCAATGCACCAAACTGGGCAATCGTGGGGGCAGACATAACCATGAACTGGTGCACACGCAGCAGTCCGCTAATCAAGTGTTGAGGTCCGGCAGCATAACCGATGCGCCAGCCAGTCATGGCGTAGTCTTTAGAGAAACCACCCAGCAGCAAGGTGCGTCCTTCTGTGCCGGGTAGAGCTGGGTAACAGACGTGTTCTACACCATAGACCAGCCGATCATAAATTTCGTCAGACAGCACAATCAGGTCATGCTCCTCAGCCATTTTGGCGATCTCAAGCAGATTTTGTCGGCTTGCCACGGCTCCGGTCGGGTTGTTGGGGTAACCGACCAGAATAGCTTTCGTACGGGGAGTGATGGCAGCCCTGATCTCGTCCGGATCAATATCAAAGTTATTTTCAATGCGTGAAGGAACTTCCACCGCTACGCCTCCGGCTAAGATGACTGCAGCCTGGTAAGCGACAAAACAGGGTGTGGGGATAATCACCTCGTCACCGGGGTTAAGCAATGCGATGGCAGCCAGGTTGAGAGCTTCAGAACCACCAACAGTAATCACAATTTCAGTATCGGGGTTGTAACGAACGCCATAAAGTTCAAAAAGATGGTTTGAGAGTTCCCGGCGCAATTCAACGATACCCGAGTTTGAGGTGTAGTGGGTTTCTCCGTGATTCAAGGCGGTAATACCGGCTTTCAGGATGGGAGGCGGGGTGGTAAAATCTGGTTCGCCAACCCCCAAAGAAATCACATCCTTCATCGTGGCTGCAATGTCGAAGAATTTTCGAATTCCGGATGGGCGTAACCCCGCTACTCTTCTGGAAAGATAATGATCGCGCATTGCTTCTCCTTGTTTTTTGTGTATGTCAGCGGGTCATCCAGGAATTATCGCCGATGTTTAATCTTTCAGGGCGACCTTCGAGGATTACGTCGCGTCCGATGATTGAGCTTTCAATGACCATGTCTTTAATTTTTGTTCCGGCTTCGATGATCGAATTGCGGATAACCACATTTTCGAGATCGCAACTCTCGCCAAGAGTGACGTGCGGGCCAACAACCGCAGATTTTAGGGTAAGGTTGGTTGGCAGGGAAACCGGCGGGATGATGGTGACCCCTTCTTGCGAATCTTTGATTTCGCAGGAACAGCGGCCGTGATCCAGCAGGTAGCGATTGGTCTCAAGCAGTGACTCGGGAATGCCCGCGTCAAGCCAGATATCTGTTTGTTTGGTTTTAATTCGGGCACCGTGTTCCAGCAGGATGTTGATGGCATCTGCTAAGAAGTATTCACCCTTCAGACTTGCACCGCGATTGATCTGTTCTTCGATGGCGTCCATCAGTTTGAGGCCATCCTTAAAGTAGTAGAAACCTACCACCACCAGATTGTTGGTAATGTCTTTGGGTTTTTCAATCAATCGGGTTGCCCAGCCTTCGGCGTCCACTTCGACCACACCGAAGCGCCGCGGATCATGCATGGGTTTGACCCAGGCCACTACATCTGCGGTTTCCGTTTCTAGAAAGCTGAGGTCGGTTTCGATTAAGGTGTCTGAAAAAGCAACCAGCACGGGGCCGTTCATAAATTCACGCGCTAGAGAAATAGCCTGGCTTTGGCCTTGCATATGTTCCTGCACCATGAAGTGTACTTTCATGTCGGGATGTACAGTTTGCATGTGTTCCTGAATCATTTCACCCTGGTTGGGGCTGACAATAAACACATATTCCGCTTTTTTTTGATCAGGTAAAGTCTTGAATTGGTCCAAAGAATGATCGAGCACAGTCATGCCTGCTAGGTAAAGCAGCGGTTTTGGGCGGATCCAGGTGTGCGGGCGCATCCGCGACCCCAGTCCTGCCATGGGAATGACGATCTTGTAAGTTGGCTTCATTCAAATTGATCCATTTCGTTAGTTTTAGTGGTTAAATTTGTCTTAGCCGGAGAGTCATCTGACCGGTAACTTACAATTCTAGCAGAAAAATGATGGAAAATCTTATAAGATTAAATAGAAGTTAAAAAAACATCTAACCAAAAGTTCTTTTGGTCAGATGTTGACTCGAAACACGAAGATCGGGCTAAATTCTTGCCAGTGTGGTGACGCATGGGGTCCGATCAAACATCCAGAATGCCAGCGGCAAGCCAAAACCCAGGGTGAAGGCGGTGAAAATCCAGGCCAGTACCATCCAGATCAGGCTAAACCAGAAGCCAATCAAAATGAAATAAAAGGCGCGCAAAATGAAAGGCGGCTGTTTCAGGTAGATTTGTTTCACCACAGGGGCGCCGTTTTGAACTTCCACCGTGGTTTGGGTGCGCACCGGGCGCAGGGTCATGATCTGCGGAATACGGTTGATCATGGCTAACCCTAGCGGCAGACCGATGATGGTCAGGTTGAAGAACCAGGCCAAAAGCACCCAGATCAATCCCAACCAGGAGCCGACAAAAATGAAATACAGTCCGCGCACCAGGCAGCCTGGGCCGGGGTTTGGAACATTCACAGGTGTTTGAGTAGTCATTTTTTTGATTCCTTTCTAAATTAATATACGCAAAGAGCAATCAAGGGTTTCTATGAGAATTATAAGAAATTAAAAGTTAAGATCATAATTTCACAGATCATTTTATTGTAAGCAATGATGGATTATTTTGTTTAGCAATCTCTCTCAAGGTTGTGTCAGAGAGGTTGCTTCAGCAAGAATCAGTTCCTTGCATTTTATATGGGTTTTTTTACACACAATGTTCAGGCTTAATCAATAATGATTGGGCTTGAAAAATAGAAATATTTCTGAGATTATCTCTTTTCTGTTTCATCCAGATCATCAACTCGAAATTAGGATTCAATAAAGAACGCTGATAAAATTAAGCCCCTAACCTTCTATATAAAGGATATAGCTAATGGCGCAATCTGTCTCCTCAGAAAAAAGTGATTATCGAATATATAAAGTTGGTGGTTGGGCAGCCATCTTGATGTTGTTCATTATGGTCGCGCAAATTGCCATCTTTATTGCTTTTCCCCCGCCAGAAACAGCGCAAGGTTTCTTTGACCTTTTTGATAAAAGTAAAATTCTCGGTCTTTTGAGCATGGATTTACTTTACCTGATCAACAATGCCGTTCTTATCATTATTTATCTCGCGTTATTTGTTTCGCTTAAGGAGACCCATAAAACATCAGCTTTTATCGCTTTGGCGTTTGGATTGGTCGGTATAGCGGCTTATTATGTGTCGAATACCTCGCTCGAAATGCTCACGGTGAGCAACCAGTACCGTTTGGCGACAAGCGCAATAGACAGGGCGGCATTACTTGCAGTTGGAAATGGACTTTTTGCCACTTACAAAGGTACTGCATTTACAATCTATTACTTTTTCAATGCCATAACCCTTCTGCTTTTTGCTTTTGCTATGCTACGAACACCATTTTATTCAAAATCCATCGGGGTGATTGGCTTGATTTCAGGTGTTTTTATGTCCATTCCATCCACTTTTGGAACCATTGGACTCATTTTTTCACTTGCCTCATTGGTTCCGTGGGCTGTTTTTTTGGTAATGATCACAAAGAAATTTTTTCAAAAGCAAAAGTAAACAATGACATCAGAACTTATTGCATCATCATAGCGAAATAATATTGATTGTTTTGTGAAATTTTAAGGAGCGTGGTGAAATCGGATTCCCCTCCGTGGTTGTGATAAGAAGAACAATGCCTCAAAGCAAAAAAAACAAAGTGTAAAAATCAGCGATGAAGAATATTCTTAAACAAAAAGAACCGTCAAACAATCTTGACGGTTCTAAGTTCTCAATGCTTTTATTTATTGGAAGACATAATTATAAATCCGCAGTCTTTAGATGGTAAGAGGTGGCTTGTTGATAGACATCCACCACTCTGAAGAGAACACCTTCTTCAAAGGGTCTGCCCATGAGCTGCATACCGATTGGTAGATGGTTCTTATCCATGCCGACGGGGAAGGCGATACCTGGCACCCCAGCCAGATTGGCAGGCAGGGTGAACACATCTTCAAGATACATTGCCAACGGATCGTCGCCGTGTTCGCCGATCTTGAACGCTGTGGAGGGAGTTACCGGGCAAGCAATTACATCCACCTGTTTGAATGCCTGATCGAAATCTTGTTTGATCAGAGTGCGTACCTTTTGAGCCTGACCATAATAAGCATCATAATAACCGGCTGATAGGGCGTAAGTGCCCAGCATAATTCTGCGTTTGACCTCGGGGCCGAAGCCGCTGCCGCGTGAATTGCGGAACATGTCGAGGTTTGACCCTTTGGCAATACGAGCACCAAAACGCACCCCGTCATAGCGCGCCAGGTTGGCAGAAGCTTCTGCCGGGGCGATCAGATAATAAACCGGCAAGGCGTATTTGGTGTGGGGCAGGCTGAGCTCGACGATTTCAGCCCCCTGCTCTTTCAGGGTGGCGATGGCTTTTTGGATGGCATCGGTAATTTCAGGCTGCACACCGTCAATGAAATACTCTTTTGGTACCCCAACACGCAGACCCTTGATGTTCTGTTGTATTTGTTCTGAATAGTCAGGAGTGGGTTGGTCGGCGCTGGTGGCGTCCATAGGGTCGCGGCCGGCCATGATATTCAGAAGCAGAGAAGTTTCACGAGCTGATCTGGCAAACACACCCATACAGTCGAGAGACGAGCCGTAAGCCACCAACCCATAACGTGAAACGCGGCCATAAGAGGGTTTGATGCCGGTTACACCGCAGAAGGCGGCTGGCTGACGGATCGAACCGCCGGTATCCGAACCGATGGCGACTGGCACAAAGCGGCTTGCGACCGCGGCTGCGCTTCCACCGGATGACCCACCCGGCACCCGGCTAAGGTCCCAGGGGTTAAAGGTGGGGCCAAACGCAGAGCTTTCGGTTGATGAGCCCATAGCAAATTCATCTGTGTTGGTCTTGCCGATTACAATCGCGCCGGCATCGATTAGCTTTTGGATTGCAGTGGCGGTGAAGGGTGGCACCCAATCACCCAACACATTTGAGCCGCATGAACAACGTAACTCTGCTATGGTGATCAAATCTTTCACAGCGATGGGAATTCCCAACAAGGCGGGAAGTTGATTCTGAGAATTTTGTTGTCGTGCAACAAGCAAAAGTTCATCTGCTTTTTTGGCTTGAATTAATGCGGATTCTTCTGCCAGGGTGATGAAGGCGTGAATTTTACATTCAAATGAATGAATTCGATCTAAATGAGCATTCACCAGGTCTGTGCAGGTGAAATCTCCGCTGCGCAAGCCTGCTCGCATCTCAAATATGGATAGGTTAGTCAGATCGTAATTCATTCAAACACCGGCGGCACCTTGAACTGGTTATCTTTGGCATCAGGTGCGTTTTTGAGAAGTTCAGAGGTTAGCAGAGAGGGTTTGGGCTCATCTGGTCTTTGGGGGCACTCCACTGGCAAAATATCAGAGGTAGGCTGGATGGCAGATGTATCCAGCTCCTGCAGCATGGCTACAAAATCCAAAATGGAAGAAAGCTGCTGCTGAAATCTTGATTTCTCATCATCCGTCAAGTTCAGTCGAGCCAGGTTTGCGATGTGTTCAACTTCGTTTTGGGTTAAACTCATGCGAGCTATTATACACGAGAGCCGAATAACCGGTGTTGGTTTGTTGGGTGATTTATGGAGGATTTATTGCATCGGGGAGAAAAAGGCTCTATACTTGGAACTACCATTCAGAAGACTGAATGGAAGATCATAGATTAGGAGTCGATGACAGCCATGAACATCATTGCCGTTGCTTCCAGTAACCCGGTAAAATTACAGGCAACCTTGGATGGATTTAAACGCATGTTTCCACGCGAGGGTTTTGAGGTTCGGGCGGTGAAAATTCCTGCAATGGTCAGCGACCAACCCATGACCGATGATGAGACTCTAGAAGGTGCCGACACTCGGGCCACTCTCGCCAGAGAGACCACGCCTGAGGCAGATTACTGGGTGGGAATTGAAGGGGGAGTGATGGATCGCGGTCCTCACCTGAGCGGTTTTGCCTGGGTGGTTGTCTTGTCTGAGGGCAAGCGTGGGGTCGGAAGAAGCGGCGAGTTTTTTCTTCCGGAAAATATCGCTGAATTGGTACGTCAAGGGGTTGAATTGGGCGAAGCCGATGATAGAGTTTTTTCTAGAAGTAATTCTAAACAAGCCAACGGCGCCATTGGCCTGTTGACCGGAGACGCGGTGGATCGCCTGAATCTTTACATTCCGGCTGTCATTTTTGCCTTGATTCCGTTCAAGAATCCAGAACTTTATTAGTTATCTTTTGGTGGGGCAAGCTGGCTGTTATACCAGACTAGATAGTCGGCCACATGAGCTGACCAATATTTTGCGTCGTGATAACCGAGAAAAGCATTGAATGAATGGGGAACGTTTCTCTTTTGTAACAAGGCGCTAAAAATGAGCACATCATTCAGGTCTTCGTCCCTATCTCCAACATCCAGATAAAAAACGGGTAAATTTTTAATTGCTTGTTTATCAGCCAAAATGTAATTGATTGAAATAATCTCACCATAAAACAGGGGAGCGCTGTGGGCACCAACAGCCGAGAATAATTCTGGAAATTCAAACCCAAGATGAACAGCCCAGTTGCCGCCTCTTGATAGTCCGCCGATTGCCCTGCAACTTCGATCTGTGCAAGTTTGAAAATAGCGATCAACAAAGGGGATCACTTCCTTAACAAGCGCGTCACCATATAGTGAATCATAAGCTTCAATATTTGACCTTTCCTCCCCGGGGAGCACAATTATAAATGGCTGAGTTTTTCCTTCAAGTATTAACTCATCCATGTTGGTTAACAACCCCAGGTTAATCCACTGGTCACCAGGGCTGGTTTGACCATGAAGCATATAGAGCACGGAATAATCAATCTCAGGGTGGCTTACGTAGCAGGGGGGCAGATAAACTTTTATCTTTATATCGTCTTGAACCAATTTGGATGGAACTGAGCGCTCAACGACTTGTCCACGGGTATCGTTACAATCGGCTGGGCTGTCTGTTGCCAGCGGAGTGACGAAGGGAGGTGTTTTTGTGGCTGGAGGAATGGCTGTCTTAATCGCAGATGTCGATGTAGGACTGGCTGGAGTGACTTGCTGGCAAGCGGCAAGAAAAACCATCAGACAGAACGAGGCGCACATGGTTCTACGGAAGGATGATTGGAAGGCGTTGGAGTTCATCGGTTAATGGTTTTCCTTGACGTTTCATACTGCTTCAGATTATACTCTAGAGGTTCGGGGTGTAGCGCAGTTGGCAGCGCACCGCGTTTGGGACGCGGGGGCCGGCGGTTCAAGTCCGCCCACCCCGACTAGCTATTATTCTATTCATCATCATTCAGTTCAGATTCACTCCCAAAATGATAAAAACCATAAAATCCAACCTTTTAAACAAGATCGCCGAATTTTCTGAAAAACACCCGGTGGTCTTCCCCCTCGCATTGCTTGCCTTTGCCCTGGTTACTTACGGGCTTTTTATTTTCTCGCTTGGATTTTATTGGGATGACTGGCCGCCAATTTTGCTTTCTCATATTGACGATCCCTCAATCACTTTTGAGTATTGGTCATATGACCGGCCTTTCCAATCCTGGACGTATTATCTGCTTTTCCCAATCTGCCGAGATTCCACGGTTCTTTGGCAGCTTTCGGCTATTATCGCCCGCTGGACCGCAGCATTAACGCTCTATTTTACATTTTTAAGAGTATTTCCGCGACAAAAAAAACTACTGCAATGGGCGGCCATTCTGTTTGTTGTTTTTCCAGGATTTGCAGACCAATATGCGTCGGTTTCTTATGGCTCGCATTTTATGGTCTATTCGGTTTTTGGGTTATCTCTCTTGTTGATGGTTTTGGCAGTTCAAAAACCGGGCAAGTTTTGGCTTTTTTTCCCGCTTGCGTTGATCTTAACGGCTGCGCATTTGTTTAGCATGGAGTACTTTGTCGGGTTGGAATTACTCCGCCCTGTTTTGCTAGTCTTTCTATTTACAGATAGCGGGCTAAAGAAAAGTAAAGCTTGTGGCAAAGCCTTGTTGCACTGGTTACCCTACCTTGCCGTCTTAGGGTTTTACGTTTTTTGGCGTATGAAGATCTACCCAAATTGGATAACTGAATATTCAGGCAGTAATTATCCATATCTACTGACCAACTTTCTCAAAGCGCCTGCAGATACCCTGATTAGTTTCTTGCAAACCATCTATAGCGATTTGCGATTTTTGGTGATCGACATTTGGACCGACCGGATTTTACCGCTGACCGTTGAGTTCAAAAGTATGACTTTCTGGTTATCTCTGGTCATCGGCATCGGCGCGACTGCATTTCTGTATCTTTTTTTCAAAGAAAAGGATGAAACCAACATCCTAATCTTGAAGGGCAAAGAAATCGTCCGAAATATTGTGGTTTTTGCTGTGATTTTCTTTTTTGGTATGTTCCCGGTATGGAGTACTCTACGTCAAATTACCAAAGGCAAATGGTCTGACCGGTTTGATATTCCGGTAATCTTTGGAGTGACGATCCTTTTGATGACGCTGGTTTTTATCATCATTCAAAAGCCAAAGATACGCAGCATTCTTTTGATTCTCATCACGGGGCTTTCCATCAGTTTTCAGATTCAGACCGCCAATGATTTCCGCAAAGATTTTAATCGCCAGAAAGCCATTTATTCTCAATTGGCGTGGAGAATCCCAACCCTCGAACCCGGTAGCATGCTTTACTCCCCGGGCATTCCGAGTGGCAAGGAAGCTGATTATTCATTCAGCATGGGTATTAATCTGCTTTACACAGATAAGATAGACACCACGCTGGATTACTGGTTCTACGGTCCGCGATATATAACCCCTGAAGATCTGATATCAGACCCGAATATCGTAATTGAAGAGGGACTGCGAAACCTGAAATTTTCCGGTTTGTCATCCAAAGCAGTCAGCGTTTTCATGGGAGATGGTTGTTTGTTGGTTATGGATCCTTATTATGCCTTGATCCCTGAATTGTCCAAATCGTTGGCGGTTTATGGCGACATCACCAATCAGCAGTTGATTAGCGAAACAGTTCGCGAAACAACAAGTCTCTCAAAGATTATCGATGTCAGTCAACAGAATCACTGGTGCTACTATTTCGAGAAGGGTGATCTGGCATTAAGTAAAGGAAGACCAGCCGAAGCCATCGAGTTATACGAAACAGCCGTGGACATGGGGCTGACACCTATGGAATCCATCGAATACTTGCCTTTTGTACGGTCCTACGCGGAACTTGGGCAAATTGACACGGCTGTGGAATTAACAGAAATATCCTTCAAGAAATCAGGCTATTCGAAACCTTCCATCTGCCAATACTGGCACGATTTTCTGGCATCACACAGCGAGGTTTCACTTTCTTCTGTAAATTCAGTTTATAATTCCAAGAATTGTTCAATTTTGCTCCCATAAGTTGTTTTTATGAAACCATTTCTTTCGATTATCCTTCCTGCTCATAATGAAGAACAACGTCTTCCTCAGACGCTGCTTCAAGTAGATGAGTTTCTTCAGAAGCAATCTTTTGACATTGAAGTGTTTGTGGTTGAAAACGCCAGTACAGATCGAACATTGGATATTGCCAATTTTTTTGCCGAAGAACATCCTTATCTCAAGGTCATCCACGAAGAACTACCCGGCAAAGGGCTGGCGGTCAAAAGGGGAATGTTGGCGGCAGAAGGCGAGTACCGCTTTTTTTGTGACGTGGATTTTTCAATGCCAATTGATGAGCTTCTGAGATTTTTCCCCCCTCAACTCGAGGGGGTTGACATTGCCATTGGTTCACGTGAAGCCAAAGGCGCGGTGCGTTATAATGAGCCTTTTTACAGGCATTTTGTGGGAAGAGTCTTCAATATGATGGTGTGGGTGCTGGCTTTGCCTGGGATTAATGATACCCAATGTGGTTTTAAGTGTTTTTCTGCCAAGGCCGTTGAACACCTTTTCCCGTTGCAAACGATTAGTGGTTGGGCGTTTGATGTAGAGATTCTGGCAATTGCCAAGCAATTGGGTTACAAAGTTGTAGAAGTTCCCATTCCCTGGTATTACATGCCGCAAAGTAAAGTGAATGTATTTAAAGATTTTGTGAAAACAGCGCTTGAATTGCTCAAGGTTCGGAAAATTATTCGCACAAAATCCTATGCCCGCTCGCATTGATCCAACGATCATACCCTCTTCTCCAGATTTAAGTTTTGAGACAGCTTTATGGTCTAATCATGTTAGATGGATTGCCGGCATTGACGAGGCCGGACGCGGCGCCTGGGCGGGACCTGTAGCGGCTGCTGCGGTGATTTTGCCTGATGATCCACGTATTTTGGAGAGTTTGATGGGGGTGCGGGATTCTAAAGAATTGAGCCCAAAGAAACGAAATCGATTCTCTCCACTGATTAAATCATTATCGTTGACTTGGGCAATTGGTTTAGCAGACAATACAGAAATTGATCAATTAGGCATTCTTCCTGCTACACGTTTGGCAATGGGCAGAGCTGTTAATGCGCTCATACATACACCAGATCACTTATTAATTGATGCGCTGTTTCTTCCTGATCTTGAGGTAGGTCAAACTGCCTTGATTAAAGGGGATCAACGCAGTTTATCCATTGCGGCTGCTTCTGTTTTAGCTAAGACCGCCCGCGATGAATGGATGACCGATATTCATGAGGTTTACACTTCTTATCAATTTGATCGTCACAAGGGTTATGGCACACGGCTGCATCAGCGCCATCTTGACGAAGAGGGTTACTGCCCGATCCATCGAACAAGTTACTTGCCTGTCAAGAAGATAATCAAAAGCGGAGGTTCAAACTGAACCTCCGCTTTTGAAAAATTAGATTCGTTCTATTTTTTCTTGCCAGGACGATAGATAATCGCCTTTGAAATCTCAGCAACAACAGCGGGAACGAACAAAAGGGGCAACATCAATGACCATTCTGACCAACCCAACGGCATGGTATTGAAAATCGGGTTCAAGAATGGAATGTAAGTAACACCCATCAACATGATGAAAGAAGCCAACACAGCCCAGTTCATCCATTTGTTTGAGAAAATACCGATTTTCAAGAGTGGATAACGTTCTGATCTGGCTGTAAAAGCACGCAGCAGTTCAGATGATGCGAGGGTGATAAATGCCATCGTTTCTGCGATTGGCAGCCGCTGCTCGAGAGGCAGGTGAGCATAATTAATCAATCCACGCCAGAAGGCGAACAATGTAACACCTGCTATGGCAAGAGTTTGAATAACAACACCAATCATCATTTGTTTGTTGATAATGGGTTCCTGTGGCGGCCGCGGTTTCTGTTCCATGATGTCAGGGTCGCCTTTTTCAGTTCCCAACGCAAGGGCTGGGGCACCATCAGAGATCAAATTCAACCACAATAGTTGGATGGGAACCAGCGGGGTGAGTTGTTCTGTGTTCATCTCAGGGAAGAGAAATCGCCCGAATGCGGTCGGCAGGAAGATAATCAAAATCTCACCCAGGTTGCAGGAGATCAGGTAATAGACAAACTTGCGGATGTTTGAGTAGATGATGCGACCCTGTTCCACGGCGGAGACAATACTGACGTAATTGTCATCAGTTAATACCATGTCAGCGGTGTCTTTTGCCACATCCGTACCAGTGATGCCCATTGAAACACCGATATCCGCTTGTTTGATTGCGGGAGCATCATTTACACCGTCACCGGTCATGGCTACGATCTCGCCATTGGCTTGCAGAGCATTGACAATTCGCATTTTGTGCTCGGGTGAAACACGGGCAAAAACGTCAGTCTGTTCGACTTCGGTGATCAATTGCTTATCGTCAATCTCATCAAGCTGGGCTCCGGTGAGCACTTTGTGACCGGGTTGCAGCAAACCTATACTTTCAGCAATGGCTTTTGCGGTGTTCGGGTAATCGCCGGTGATCATCAGCGTGCGAATGCCTGCTTTGGTAGCAGTTTGCAGAGCTGGCTTCACTTCAGGTCTGGCAGGGTCAATCATTCCGATCAAACCGGCAAAGATCAGATCGTGTTCGATTTCGGCGCTATTCAGTTCGCCTTCAATCTTGTTTTCAAGTTTAAATGCCACGCCAATTACACGCAGCGCTTTTTGAGTCATGGAGTCGTTGGCATCCAGAATAGCTTTCTTGGTGACTGCGTCAAGAGGTCTTGACGCACCATTATCCATGGGGTGAATTTTTGAACATAAATTCAGAACCACATCCGGAGCGCCTTTGACAGCTACAACCTGCAAGTTTTTATGAGAGGCATCAGTAAACGGAGAAATGTCTTCGAGACTAGGATTGTCAATCGCATGGATGGTCACCATCCGTTTACGTTCAGAGTCAAAGGGAATCTCGTTTTTACGTGGGTAGGCGTTGTTAAGTGCTTGTGAACCAGCGCCTGCTTTGTAAGCCGCTACTAAAATTGATCCCTCGGTTGGGTCACCGATCATGCGGTAATCAATTTCACCACCTTCCAGGTGATTTTCTTCAAGCATGGCGTCATTGTTTAATGCGCCTACCCATAGAGCAGTTTTCACAGCCGGATAATTTGCTAGATCAACTTTGTTCCCATTGACCAAAAACTCGCCTTTGGGTGCATAGCCCTGACCGGTCACTTCAATAAATTGACCGTCTGCCCAGATGTTGGTCACAGTCATTTCGTTTTGGGTTAAGGTACCTGTTTTATCAGAGCAGATGACAGTGGCAGAGCCAAGGGTTTCAACCGACGATAACCTGCGAATTAAGGCATGCCGTTTGATCATTTCCTGCATGCCGAGTGCCAAGCTGATAGTCACAATGGCAGGCAGCCCTTCTGGCACCGCTGCGATTGCCAGGCTGATGGCAATCATAAACAGGTCCAGAGGATTGCCGCCTTCAAGAAGGCCAACACCGAAAACTATGGCACAAACGACCAGACAGGCAATACCAAGGGTTTTGCCTAGTTGATCCAATCTCTTCTGAAGGGGGGTCTCTTCTTCGTGGACAGATTGGAGCATGTTAGCGATGAGACCTAGTTGGGTGTGCATGCCAGTACTGGTAACCACGCCGTGCCCGCGTCCATATGACACAACGGTTCCCATGAACACGGTGTTTTTACGGTCACCAAGTGATGAACCGGCATCCAGAGTCAGAAGCGCGTTCTTCTGAACCGGCACAGATTCACCGGTCAGAGCGGCTTCTTCAACACGCATATTGATAGCTTCAAGCAATCTCAGGTCAGCCGGGATAAAATTACCTGCTTCTAGTTTGACAATATCACCGGGCACTAATTGTTCAGACGGAACTGAAACGTGCTTTCCGTCGCGAATCACCTGAGCGTCGGGTGCAGCCATTTTCTTTAATGCTGCCAGCGCTTCTTCTGCCCGTGATTCCTGAACAACACCCAGCACGGCATTGAGAATGACGATCAGTAGAATTGCTGCTGAGTCAACAAACTCACCCAAGATCATCGAGATTATCGAAGCTACGATTAACAGCACAATTACAAATGATTTTAGCTGGGCGAAAACCAGTTGAATAAACGATGGTCTGGGTTTTTCGCGAAGTTGATTCAACCCATGAATTTGTCTTCTCCGCTCTACCTCATCAGTTGATAAACCTTTTATGGGTGTGGTGTCGAGTTTTTCAAGAACCTCTTTGGCACTTAAAGCATGCCAGGTAATTGAAAGCTCTTCCGCTGGCGAAATAGCGGTATCTTTTTTCTTGTCAATCATAAACTAAGCTCCTTAGTAAAGAATAAAAACTGAGAATTAAGGGGCAATCGTGGTGCCGGGTGGAATTTCGGAGTTTTTGGGGATGACAACGATGCCGTCACGCACTACCCAATATGGACCGTCACAATCAACACCACGTGGGAAGGGATGGATGACAACATTTGCGCCAAGGCGTGCATTTTTATCGATAATGGCACCTTCGATATAACAATTTGTACCAATTTGAAGGGGTAATTGGTGCCCTTCAGTAAGGCAATCTATTTCGTAATAATCGTTACCCATTAAAATACTATCTTTTATGGTTACTCCACTACAAATCTGACTTCGTAAACCGATGACCGAATGAGTAATGCTAGCCTCTGAGATTCTGCATCCTTCTGCAAGCAATGTATCTTTCATATTGCAATTGGAAATAATCGAACCAGGCAAGAAACGAGGCCGGCTGTAAATTGGCTTTTCAGGGTCAAAGAAATCAAAAGGTGGTTTGGGCTGGGTTAATGCCAGATTGGTATCGTAAAAAGTCCGGAATGTACCAATATCTTCCCAAAAACCCTTGAAATCGTAGCCGTATACCTGGTGGGTTTTAATAGCTGCCGGAATGATCTCTCCGCCGAAATCATCGTCATTATTGTTTTCAAGCAGGTCAACCAAAACATCTGTTTTGAAGAGGTAAATTCCCATTGAACCGAGGTAGGGTTTGTCAGAGTCTTTATTACTGACGGCGTATTCAAGTGTTTTAGAATCCGAGGGTTTCTCAAAGAAATCGGTAATTTGATTTTGAGTGTTTCTTTTTAAAATGCCGAAGCGAGGGGCGTCGCTTCGGCTAACAGGTTGAACAGCTACTGTAATGTCGGCATCCAGATTGAAGTGGAAATCGGCCATCTTCTTGAAATCCATTCGATAAAGGTGGTCTCCGGCCAGAATCAAAACATATTTGGCCCGGGCCGATTTTATTTCATTAATTTGTTTGCGAACTGCATCGGCGGTTCCCTGGTACCAATCGGTATTGCCCATGGTCTGCTCGGCAGCCCAAATTTGCACCCAGCCTTGATGGAAAGCATCAAAATTGTATGTTCGAACAATGTGCCTGTGAAGCGAAATGGAATTAAATTGAGTCAATACCCCGATGCGAATAATGCCCGAATTGATGCAATTGCTGATGGGGACATCAATCAAACGATATTTTCCTGCCATCGGAACAGCAGGTTTTGACCGTTTTTGTGTTAAGGGAAACAATCGGGAACCTCGACCCCCACCCAAAATGACCGCAAGAATATCATTTACATCAGTCATTGATCTCCTTTCCCATTATCTACCAAGTATGTTTTGATTATCATGTCTGCAAATAAGATCAAATAAGAATACAATAGATAATTATGTCAGTCAATAAGAAAAAATTGGTTCTTATACAATTCTTATTTTAATCTGCTGTAAGGCCGCGGGCAAATTCCAAGCCGGCATGTATCCAACCCGCCAGATCATTATCCCTTTTTGTTCCGGTGGGGATTATCCCGATCCAACCAGGCGTGGGCTTCCCTTCCATGTCAAGGGGACGAGACAATGGGTGGGTCAATATTTCTTCAAAACGATCTACGCCAACCTGGACGATCAGGTAATCTTCATAAACGCCGCAAGCAAGGTTGCCGTTTATCACAAACCCAACACCTTGCGGATAATCTATCTGGCTTGCTGATTCATTGAGTAGAATTTGTCGAACTCTGTCTGCAAGTAGTTGGTCAAAAGCCATCGTGTATCTCCAGTTTAATAATAAGTGGGTCTGACTTTGCTGCGAAAAAAAAGAGTAATTATAATACCACCCACAAAACCACCAACGTGAGCCATATAAGCCACGCCACCCGTTGATGATGCGCTTGAGATGGTGCCCACACCGCTTACCAATTGAATCACAATCCATGCGCCGATCACCAACAGGGCTGGCATATTGACGATCCAGGCAGCCACAAGCACCTTGACCCGTCTGCCTGGAAACAGAAGCAGGTAGGCTGCAAGCACTCCGGCGATAGCACCAGAGGCGCCCAAGGTCGGAATATCAGAAAAGAGCGAGACCACGAATTGGGCGAAGGCGGCTGCCAGGCCTGAAAGTAAATAAAAGACGAGGAATTTTCCGTGACCAAACTTGTCTTCCACGTTATCTCCAAATATCAACAGGTAAAGCATGTTACCACCCAGGTGCATCCATCCGGCATGGAGAAATTGAGAAGAGAAGAGGGTAATGAATTCTCCAATCGGATTTGTTAAAAATTCATAGGGAATAAAGGACCATTGTTGGATGAAACGTTCTCCACCCAACAACTCCAAAAAGAAAATAATAATATTAACTACAATTAATCCATATGTGACAATAGGGAATAATCTTCGTTGAGAATTGTCATCTCCGACAGGTAACATTTGTACTCCTCAATATGAATATGAGTATAAAGTTTTTTATTTCAGACTGCAATTCTCTGAAAGGGTGATTTATTTACGGTTGAAACACCTCACCGTAGGGGAAAATGGCAATATGCCCAATAGTCGCGGGTGGAGCACCCCATGAGCAACCATCGAGCCTAAAGTCGAATTTATACCAAAGCGAGTTGGGTCGCGATTGGAGCACCCCACGAGCAACCATCGAGTCTAGAGTCGAATTTAAACCAAAGCGAGTGGGGCACCGGTCCACTCGCTCTAGCCTGATTTCTCAGAAACAGCATATCCTTAAAGGAGGAGAATATGACTGCTTTATATCCGAAGTATTACAATTGGTGTATAAAATTCATCCAAAAAAGGTCTAAAAACCCGTTAAAATTGATGCGGTTCATTATTAATTCCCAATTTTTGGAATAAACGTTGCCAGCAGAGTCAATACAGAAGCAATAAAGATTGCAACTGACCCAAGAATGGTAAACCACTTCTGAAAACGATTGTTAATGTGCTTTCCCATTAATCCTTTGTCGCATGCCAGCTTGATCAAGTAATAGAAGACCAACGGAAGTGCAATAGCATTGATCGTTTGAGTTACTATCGCCAACTTAAAGAGTGAAATTCCTGGAATCATCACGAACCCGGTAGCCAGAAGCAACTGAAAAATGAAGATCAAATAAAAAGGCTTGCTTTGCTTGTAATTTGAATCAAGACTGCCCTGAAGACCGAAAAATTCGGCATATGCATAAGCAGTCGAAAGTGAAACCACAATCAACCCCATAAAACCCGCATTTAAAATCCCCAATGCAAACAACGTGCCGGCCATTTCGCCGGCAAATGGCTGGATCGCCAACGCGGCTTCTTCACCAGATGTTAGTTGAATTTTGTTTACAAATAATGTTGCAGCGGTTGCCACAACCATGAAAAACGAGAAAAAATTAGTCAGGAACGCGCCAACATAGGTTTCAAGCTGGGAGTATATGATCTTTCCGGCTTCGATGTTCTTGTCGTAAGCAAAACTGCTGATGAAGAACTGTCCCCAGGGGGTGATGGTTGTGCCCAACACGCCCATGCCGATTAAGAGATAATTTCTCAAATATTGGGGGGTAAATTCAACGCCGTGAGGATAGACGATATTGGATAGCGCCAACCCCCAATCGGGTTTGGCTTTTACAGCAGAAATAATATATGACAAATAGAACAAGCTGGTAATCAGCATGATTCCCTGGGTTAGCTTGTAATTGCCTTTTGTGACAACTACACCAGCGATGATCACGATCAAGAAGATAAAAGGGATGGCTGGCAGGTGAAGCATGTTGCTTGTCACTTTGATGGCAGCCAGTTCCACGGTGAGTGTGCCCAAGTTGGCGATAAACAGAGCGGCAAAGATGATCAACGAAATTTTTAAACCAAACTTCTCGCGGATCAGGTCTGCTAACCCGCGGCGGGTAACAAGAGTGAGCCGCATGCCCATTTCTTGTGTTACGCCCAGTAAAACAGTGATGATTAAAAGAATAAATAAAACGGGATAACCCAATGTGGCACCTGCTACTGAATAGGTTGCCACGCCGCCAGCATCATTGTCTGCCATGGCGGTAATGGTGGCAGGTCCGAATACTCCCAAAAAGAGAAGAATCGGTTTGATCATGGGCAAACCCGCCCACCTTTTCAACGTAATGCGGAGGGATCGTTGTTTCAGCATGTTTCTCTCCAGAATCAGGCGCGGTTGTAGTAATAGAAACGAGGAAGTTTTTTCTTCCAGGCAGTGGGGATGATCTTATCGAGCGCGTCATCTGCGGTGACCATGCCGAGCAGATGATTCTCGTCATCCACTACGGGGATGGTCAGCAAGTTATATTTTGAGATCATCTGGGCGAGTATATCCTGCTTTGTTTTCACATTTGCAGATACTACTTTTTGATGCATGAATGTGGTAACCAGAGTGTTTGGTTTTGCTAGAATCAGGTCGCTTAATGAAAAGACACCGACAAGAGAATTGTTTTCATCTGTCACATAAATATAAAAGATTGATTCAGCGTCTGGTTCAGAGTTGCGAATGGCTTCAATGGCTTGCGCTGCGGTTAACCCTGGCCGGATGGCACAAAGGTCGGTGGTCATGATACCGCCGGCGGTGTCTTCAGCGTAAGAAAGCAGCATTCGTACTTCACGGGCTTCCTGATCTTCCATCAACTCAAGTAGATCTTCACTGCGCTCCGCGGGCAGTTCAGCCAGCAAGTCTGCTGCTTCATCCGGAGACATTTCTTCAAGCACATCAGCCACTTTTTCATCGGGCATTTCCTTAACGAGGGTGGCTTGAAAATCAGGTTCCACCTCTTCAAGAGTATCCGCAAGGTGTTCGATATCCATCGAGTCCAGTAACTTGCGACTTTCGTTGTGGCTCATGTCGCTCAAAATCTCAGCCAGGTCAGCGGGATGCAGGTCGTTCAGCTTTTCACCGGGGACTTTCAAGCGCATGAATTGGTCGTGAACCAGCAGTTCCACAAAATCCCATGAGATTTTGTTCTTGTTCTCTTTCTTCGCAAAGGCTTTATCTATCCATTCCGCAAGTTTTTCCATGCCAATTCGGCGTAGAATGCCAGTTGAACCGATATCCACGTTTGAGACGTAGTAACATCCGTTTACCCGTGTGATCTCGAGATCGTTTACCCTCACCACACGAATACCGTTCGTATCGATGATTTGTTTGTCAAGCACGTCTTCGATTAACTTGATCTCTTCACCAGCTGACTGATATGGTTTTAATCTCGATGCAGAGAGCGAGAGCGGAATAACCGAAGAGAACAAGACAGTTACATCTGAAATTGGATAGGAAATCAACTCTTTTTTATTTGAAACAACTAAGCTGACCAAAACCGGATGTTGAAAATCGGGTTTCTGCAATGCCAAAACCTCATCCAGGTGGCCTAATACTTTCCCCTCTGCGTCAACGACAGCTCTTCCGATTAGTTGACTGATAAATGGCATAATGACACCTCCTTTTGAATGCGAAAGTCGGAGCCAGTAAAAAAACCGGCTGGTTACCGAAGTACCAGCCGGGTGTGAATGCCGTTTTAGATCAGAATTATCTGATCAGTCTGGTACTTCCTGAAAGCCCACAGCCTGAAATGACTCAAAAACAAAACTGCTAGAAAAAATGCAGTGGTTTGCGGTTGATCTATTCAGTTGTGCGGCTTTGTTTTCAACGAACGTGGATAAACCAAAAATTCCCCGACTACTTAGGGGTGGGACGTCTTTTGATTTACCCGACTCTTCCAACTGCATTTTGGGTCCTTTCTTCTGAGATGGTTTTCAGCATAATTATTTTGTTGCAGCACTCATTTTATGTTTTAACCAACTTAAAGTCAATATATCTCATTCCAAATATTGAGATAAAGCATACTATTCAGTTCGTTCAAGATAATAATCAACCCATTCACTTCCTGAAGAGATTTTTCGAAAACCGCAATTTGCAAGCACTTTTTGTGCTCCTTTATTCTGGACTGACACGTCTGTTGCGGTGACAGCCTTACATTCTTGATGTGAAAAAGCCCACCTGATTAACCCGTTGACGGTTTCGGTCATATAGCCTTTTCTTCTATATGATTCTTCAAGTCCGTAACCAATTTCTACTGATCTGAACTCATTAGGGTGGCTTTTAAAGTTTGCCAGTCCGACACCTGTTTTTTCTTCTTTGATAACAATCAGCCAATAGGTGTACCAGGCATGAAGTTCGCGTGAAACAGCATCCATCTTTGCTATCTTCATCTTTATTGCCCGTTCCGCTGTTTCATCAAATACTTCTTGTTTGATAGAAATACCCAAATCAACAGCCAGGGTTCTGGGTGAGTAAAGACTGATCTGCAATTGAGATTGAGACAGGGGGAGCAGGATTGTTTTTGCGGTATGAATTGTTTTAATCATATGGGCAAGTAAAGGTGAACCTTTTACATCAATGTAAGAGCCAGGGTGAAATAACCGGAGTGTTATAATCGGAAAATGGGAACGAATCAAAAACCACAGCGTCTATCAATTGTGAAGCAAATTCTTTTCTCAATTGGATTTGGACTGGCAGTGTTCATTTCTTTTATGGCTTTGCTGAATGGGGCATTGTCGTTGTTTTTTATCGGGCGGATCATGCCTGGCGTTGTCATGAACGGTTACTCTCTTTCAGGAATGTCAATAGAAGAAGCCGCAAGCACAATTGCGGCTTCATACCGGTTTCCACAGACTGGAAGCATTTTATTGACAGATGGAGATAAGTCATGGATGGTGAGACCGGTGCAACTTGGCTTTTATCTCGACCCGGTTGCATCAGCTAATGCCGCGTATGAAGTAGGTCGAAGGGGAACAATAATTTCAATCCTTACTGAACGCATGAACATTTTCAAAGGCGAAGTGGAAGCGCAGCCCTCCTTTGTTTTCGATCAAAAAACGGCGGTGAGCTACCTTTCATCGTTGGCAAATGAGATCAATCAGTCGATTCGCGAGGCGGGCATATCCATCAATGGCACGGAAGTAGTTGTGCAAAATGGCCAACAGGGTAAAGTACTGGATGTGCCTGCCAGCCTTGAGGCAGTCAGCAGGCAGGTTCAATCTATGCTTGATGGCGCGGTTCCTTTAGTGATCAGGCAAACAGACCCTGTTATCTTAAGTGCTGAAGAACAAGGCCAAATTGCCCGTTCCGTTCTAAGCCAGCCCATTACGTTAACGATCCCGGTCGATTCTTCTGGAAATGTCGCTTCGGTCCAAATTCAGCCAATCGACCTGGCACCGCTATTGACCTTTGAAAAAAAAGATAATCAATATCAAATTGCTGTCAGCACTCCTCTGATTACGGCTTATCTCGAGAACCTCAAAGATAGTCTTGATTTAAACCCTGAAAACCCACGATTAATGTTCAATGATGACACCGGTCTGGTGGAGGTGATTAAACCCGCGGTGATCGGGCGTTCATTGGAAATTTCCAATTCGATTACTGCCATAAATCAGGCGCTGCAAAGCGGATCTCATTCTGCAGAACTAGCTTTTACTTTTTCTAACCCGCAGGTGACCGATCAAATGACTGGCGCCGAATTGGGAATCACCGAATTAGTTCAGGCACAGACGACTTATTTTGCCGGTTCAACTGATGACCGTATTCAAAATATACAAAAAGCTGCGGAACATTTTCATGGATTGCTTGTTGCCCCCGGCGCGACAGTATCAATGGCTGATGTGCTTGGCGAGATCAGCCCAGAGAAGGGGTATACCGAAGCCCTGATTATTCTGGAAGATCAAACCATCAAGGGCATTGGCGGCGGGGTTTGCCAGGTGAGCACCACCCTTTTTCGCACGGCGTTATATGCGGGTTTTCCCATCCTCGAGCGGCATGCGCATGCCTACCGGGTTGGGTATTACGAGCAGGTAAATTCATCAGGAAGTCACGATCAAAGCCTGGCAGGGTTTGACGCCGCGGTTTTTGTTCCGATTGTTGATTTCAAATTTATCAACGATACCTCCCATTGGTTGCTGATGGAAACATATGTCAGCCCTACATATAAATCTTTGACCTGGAAGTTCTATTCCACCAAAGACGGCCGCGAAGTGGCAATCTCTTCATCAGGTCTTTCGAATATTGTGGATTCTCCTGAACCGGTTTACCGTGAGAACCCTGAACTCCCAACTGGAACTAAAAAACAAGTGGATTGGGCGGTCAAAGGTGCTGATGTGACCGTTACTCGAACGGTGACCCGCAATGGTGAGACCCTCACAAATGATAAATTCTTTACTCGTTATGAGCCCTGGGGAGATGTTTTTGAGTATGGGCCTGGCACTGAAAACATCCCAACCTCCACACCTACACCTTGACCGTGGGATGGTAAAATTGATCACAATTTGGCGAGATGGAGCAAAAAATGGTAAATCAAGATTTATTGAATATTCTCAGATGCCCGGTTTGTGTGAAAGAAAAAGAGGGCAAATTGATACTGGTGAAAGATTCCTGGCTGATTTGTGAAGAATGTGGCAGGAAATATCCCATTGTGGAAGATATTCCGGTGATGTTAATCAATGAAGGTGATAAATGGAAATCGGTAAAACAAGAAGAGTTGCCGCTTCCGCCACCCAGACCCGCATAAAAGAATCGCGATTTTAGTTTGGAACGATTCTTGCAACAGAACTTCAATTGAATCAAATCTTTTTAAAAAAGTGATGGATCGAAAAACTTTATGACTCAATATAACAATCAATCGATGACGCGTTCTCCGCGTAAACGCCGGCAAGGGATGGATACAACTGCCAAAGTCTTGTTGGTCGCATTCGTGGTAATCGGCATCATTCTGGCGATAATCGGCGGCAAATTTATCTTCAACTTGGTTAGGGGTTGGTCATTAACCGATCTTCCGGGTGCTCCGGTGGGTTCTTCAGATGGCACGAACACTGGTGGTGAAGTTGTATCAGGAATCCCTCTGCAATCTGCAAGCGGCCCAGCCGGTGTAGCTTGGGATGGCAAAAGCCGAATTAACATCTTGCTGCTCGGTCTGGATTATTCCACCAGGCGGCAGGCAGATGACCAGGGGTCTCCTCTCTCAGATACGATGATCCTTGTCACGGTTGATCCGATGACCAGTACCATTGGGGTCATGTCCATCCGGCGCGACCTGTGGGTCAACCTCAGTTATACCTGTGATATGGGTGGGAACGTAATCGAGGAGAACTACGGCTACGGCAAGATTAATTCCGCTTACAAACTAGGGCAGGATTATCACGGAAACCCCGGCGAATGCGGCGGCCCTGGCGCAGCCATGGCAACCGTTCAGAACTTGTTGGGGGTTCCTATTAATTACTATGCCCGAGTTGAATTTGATGCCTTCAAGAAAGTCATTGACGAAATTGGCGGCATTTACGTCACCCTGCAGCAGCCAATGCTGCTCGACTGGAAGGGTGATGGCAACAAATTCTGGATTTACCCGAATGAGGATGGTTCGCCGTATGTAATGCCCGGCAGTTATGCATTGGCATACGCCCGCACAAGAGACCAGGAATATGGCGATGGCGACATTGCCCGCGGTAATCGTCAGATGGAAGTGATCGGTGCCATTCGTGATCGCATTTTGAATTTGAGCAATCTGCCTAATCTGGTTGCTCGTGCCCCGGTGATTTATAGCGAAATTTCTTCTGGTGTTCAGACGAACATGTCGCTTGATCAGGCAATTAAACTGGCTTATCTCATGATGCAAATTCCACGGGAGAACATGACCATGTATAACATCGATTATACAGTGGCTTCACCTGAAACTACATCTGATGGCATCTACATCATGCGAGTCATGCCAGACCAACTGCGTATCCTCAGAGATCAAATGTTCACGGCTTCAGGTGTTGCAGCCGCCCCCATTGTCATGGAAGAGGAAACCGGCGTGGATGTGTCTGGTGACCCATTAACCCTGGCAATCACCGAAGGCGCTCGAATTGAGGTATTAAACGGCACCGGTGCAGGTGGTTTGGCTGAAACCACAGCGGCTTACCTGACTTCTCAAGGACTGGTGGTAAGTTCAACTGGAAATGCCGACCTGGCAGACGGCACGACCATTTTGTATCACAGCGACACACCCTATGCCATTAAATATCTTGCGACCCTGATGGGAGTTACCAATTCTCGAATCTACAACCAGAACGATCCCAACAGTGCAGCAGATGTAACGGTAGTCCTCGGCAACGACTGGGCGACCACAAACCCTATGCAGTAAAAATGAAGACCCCGGCAAAAACCGGGGTCTTTTGTTAATAACAATTGGTTGTTACCATTTGGCGTTGTGTTCTTCAGCCCAGCCAATCAGATCAATGATTTCAATCTTTTTACCGTCATCAGTGACGGCTGTGCCGTTGTATTTACCAAACATCTGATGCACTTCACTGCGCAGAAGCTTGAGATCAGTTTTTGCCACGCGTTCAAAGAAAGGAGTGAACACCAGGTTTAATCTACCGTCCGGGCTGATCATCGTCCACGGTTCTTTGAAATTAGGGTTGTTGTAAGTGAATTTTACTTCACCCAGTTTATGCACTTTGCCGTCTAAAATGAAGCAACTCTCAGTAGCGGCTGAAGTGTCGCCAAACCCAAAGCCAAGATTCAAACCAATGCGGCGTTTGTCTTTGAGGAAACCAGAGGCGCTTGCCCACACCCAAAACGATTCATACTCCCACACGCCGCGACCCCAATCCAGGTTTCCGAGGCAGGTTTCAGGTTCAATCTCAAAGCGTTTGCCCTGGTATTCGACCCAACCGGTGGCAGGCATACAGTTGATCTTTCGATTGTAATAAAATCGCTTGCCTTTGATGGGAATTGTAATCACCATGGATTCATGGTCTGCAGGAACAGTAAATTCCAAGTCAGCATTGAGGATGGTTGTGCCAAACCCGGGCCAGCGTACGTGAAGGGTTCTTTTGCTCCCCTCAACGTTGAAGCGAAGTGTTTTTCCTCCGCCGCTATAGGTGCTTTCGCCCTGATCGCTGTTGCGGGGCAATTTCACACCAGTGGCGAAAGGAATGGTGAGGGTTTGTTCTTCATATTTCCCTGTGGCAAACTCAATCACATAGGCAAAGACCATGCCGATGTAACCGATGCCGCTGATGGTAAACGAGAAAAAGTGGGTTGGCGTGGTAACGGCATAATAATCCCATACCTTGATCCGCATGCCTTGCAGGAATTTCAACGCGTAAAAATGGCAATTTTCGAGATTGCAATCCAGCACTTGTTGGGTTGCCCATCCAGCCTGTGTCAGGTTGCCATCATTGTCGAGCAGTTTACCCGGACCAACTACCAATTTTTGCTCCATCGTCCTGATCTCCGTTCTTAGATTGATATTGTTGCAAATTGTTATCAAAAGGATAGCTTGATTGTACATTTTTCGGGAATTTAAAGCAAAACACACCTTGTGAGTGTGTTTTGGATGTTGAATTGATTAAGAAAGAATCGTTTCGATGGAATCAGGCAGCAAGGGGTTCTTGCGGTTGAACCGTTGTTCACTTTCGTAAGCCATTTGCCTGATGCGCAACATGACCTGTTCGGCAGTCTCTCTGACCAGTTCATGGTCTTCAACATCTCCATGGAATCGGATTGGATTGCCAACCGTAATTCCGTAAGGCCCGCGAAGATACCAGTAGCTGGTTTCTTCTTTACCGCTGACCACCGATTTTAAGGTGTGTAATTTGTTCTTTATGAGATGGATTCCAACCGGAAGTACCGGTGCTCCGCTGGCTAAAGCCAGGCGGGCAACGCCAGTGCGGGCTTTGTGAAATCCGCCGGTTAGTGGGCTGATCAACCCTTCGGGGAAAATCACCACAGTATGCCCGGCTTTGAGATGGTCGAGGGCTTCGTCAATGGCTTCTTGTCCGTGGCCAGGTTTTACCGATATATGACCTGATCTTCGCAGATATTCACCCAGGATGGGCACATGGAAGAGCACGTCGTTAATCATGATGAAAGTCTGGTGACCAATCATTGAAGCAATAAAAAACGGGTCACCTGTGCTGGGATGATTGGGGGCGATGATCTTGGCTCCCGTTGGGAAGGGGCTTTTCTTTTCAACGTCCATTTTTAACATGGTGCCGGTATAGGTTTTGACCACCGGTTTTGAGACACCATATAATGTTTTTTGTATCAGTTTTTTCATACTATTAATCCATTTCCAATCGTAATTACAACAAGGTCAAGGATACCTGATTCGATGAAGTCACGCATTAGCCGTAAGGCATACCCTGGTCATAAGAATAGGCATATTTAATTGATGATGAATATTTTTGGGAATATGACTACTCAACTATTAGCTATAACCCTTAGTATCGCTAATCGTTGCTTAAAGATGAATAACAAATTTGTAAACTGGACGAATTATTTCTTCCGAAAATTATCAAGATATGGGGACAATATGCCAACCCAGGTCTTGTAACCTTCAGCCATCAGATGCAGGTGGTCATTGTTGAATTCTGCTTTGAGGGCATTATTTTTATCGGCAAAATGCGGAAAAAGGTCAATATAGGTGTAACTGAATTTGTCAGCCAATGAATTGATCTTCTTGTTCAATTTCAGTATATGGTTGGCGTATCGTTTGGCTCTCGGCAAAATGGATTGCACAAAAACTTTGGTTTCAGGGCTTAATTCTTTACAGCGGTTTAAAATCTTTTCGTAATTTTCCAGAATTTCTTCATCTTGGCGGTAATTCCACCAGTTCAGATCGTTGGTACCGATCAGAATGAAGAGAGCGGCTGGTTCATTTACCATAATATCATCTAATCGTGCCAGAACCCCCACGGTATCATCAGCGTTGATGCCGCGATTTTTTATGTGCAATTCCGGAAACAACTCATCCCAGCAGCCGCCATCGGTAATGCTGTCGCCCAAAAAAACCACATCCCCTTTTTGGATTTTGCAGTAGCGGTAAAGATCAGCGCGTTGTTTGTAGTGGGTGTGTTCAAGTTTTTCGACTGCCAGTCTGGTGATAATGAACAACCCAAGCGTTACGGCCAGCATAATGAGCAGAAAAGTGATTAACATGGGTACATTATATCAAAGAGCTCGGATTTCATCCGTATTATGGCTCCAAGCAATAGGGCAGTGAACTGAACTCGGAATCAGGGTCTAAATTATTATCGTTTTCATCATAGATTTTGAGCGCCCCGATCTCAGAGAATTGTTCCAGATTTTTGGCAATCACGTTGGCGATTGAGTAGGCAGCCCCATTGTTGGAACATTTTCCTTCAAGGTGAATAAGAGCTGTTCCTTCTTTGATCTCAAATTCACGAACACCAATGAAGCCGCTTGAGACCAATACCAGCCCTTGTGCAGATTCTTCCGGGGTACGGCCGGAAAAGAGAGTATCCAGTACGGCGCGGATCCGTTCAACCCCCTCCAGCAGGGGACGACTGAGCGCAGCTTCATAGGGCAGTGTTCCGACCATGAATTTCTCCTGATCGGTGAAGAATACGGTAATGGTCGGGTTTTCATCAATCGAGGTGGTGGGCTGTGAGGTCTTAACCGTATTCGTCTGTTCAGGGGAGCGATTGGGAGATGGAAATACGGCAGAACCAAAAAGGGTTTGAAGTGAACAGGCAGCACTGCTCAAAATGAAAACCATCAAAACAAAGAACCCCCTCTTCTTTTCATGGTCCTCCTTTACTTAATTTATTATAGGCAATCTCGATCTATATGGAGTAAAATTACCCGAAATAATTAAGGAGCCCCATGTTAACAAACGAAGAAATCCTTGAAGCATTAATAAAAGTCATTGATCCCGAGCTTAAACGCAGTATTGTTGAATTGAACATGGTTCGGGATATTAAGACCACCGATGACGGTGAAATTACTTTCACCCTGGTGTTAACAATCGCAGCCTGCCCATTGAAATCCAACATGGAAGAGGACGCGAAAAAAGTATTGATGGCCTTGCCCGGAGTAAAGAAGGTTAACGTTGTTTTTGGTGAGATGACCGAAGAAGAACGTAAAGCAATTTTTGGAAACGGGCAACCTGAATTGCCAAAACTTAATGCGTTTAATAAAGTAAGCAAAGTCATTGCCATTCTCAGTGGTAAAGGCGGAGTTGGTAAATCATCGATCACTGCCATGTTGGCGGTGGAATTAACCCGTGCCGGGAAAAAAGTCGGTATTCTGGACGCCGATGTTACCGGTCCGAGTATCCCGAAATTGTTTGGTTTGCCTGCTGGCGGTCTGCGTGGCAGCGATCAGGGCATTTTACCTGCCGTGACCGGGTTGGGCATCAAGGTGGTTTCAACCAACTTGATGGTTCCAAACGAGAACGCTGCCGTTATTTGGCGCGGACCGATGATCTCTGGTACCATTCAGCAGTTTTGGCGCGATGTATTGTGGGGCAAGCTGGATTACCTGTTGGTTGACCTTCCGCCAGGAACCTCTGATGCCGCTCTCACCGTCATGCAGAATATTCCCATCAACGGTGTGGTGCTGGTCTCCACTCCGCAGGAATTGGCTGGTATGGTGGTACGCAAGGCTGATTCCATGTTGAAGCAGCTAAAAGTACCGGTGGTTGCCGTGGTCGAAAACATGAGCTACTTTACCTGCCCAGACTGCGGGAAGAACCACGAAATATTTGGACCCAGTCACATTGAAGAATTGGCGAAGTTTGTTGAAACAGAGACTTTTATCAAGCTTCCAATTGATACACAAGTTGCTGCTCAAGCCGATTCAGGGAAGATCGAAGAAGCGAAATCATTTTCATTATCAAAAGTCATTGCCGCCATCTCTGCCTGATTTATGATGTTTTTGTTCTGTTTTGGAGGGGTATGGACAGAACCAATCTGGTTGGTGGGTTGACTGCTGTAGCATTCTTGCTTTCAGCGCTGCTGGTATTTGTTTCACGTTTGGTGGGACGACCTGAATTTGGAAAATGGCTCGGAATTTTCGAGTTAGTTCTTGTCGTTCCACTTGTCTATTTGTTGATTCGCGCGCCATCTGAACACCGCCCCACTCTTTACTATGTTCAGATCTCGGCAGTATTAATTTGGCTGATTATTGAATTTCTGCTTGATTATCTGTTAAAGATTGATTTTCGCCATATCCGCTGGATGGTGATTACTTACGTGGTTTTGTTCTTCGCGGCAGCCGGAGGTTTGGTAGGAATTGCCAGTAGCGCCGGAAAACTCTGGAGCTTGGTTGCGATTATTCTGTTTTTACTCACGGCAGCATTTGCTTTTATCCAACGCAAGGTGACGGGGATGTGATTCTTTTCCATGACTGTTGATTAATAAAGTCTAAAGTCAGACAATAATTTCAGGATAATAACAACACCACTGCTCCCACAATCAATATGATTGCGATTCCGATTGGGAGCGTGATTCGCAGCACTTCGCCCTCGCGCCCCTTCAGCCCAGTGGTGGTGCTGCCGACAGCCAGTTTGGCAGGGGCAATCATGCTGCCCAGCGAGCCGCCCACCGTTTGGGCAGCCAGAAGGACGATCGGAGAAATCGCCAGCAATTCAGCCACACCCTTTTGCATAGGACCAAACAGAACGTTCGAATTGGTGTTGCTGCCTGTGGCAAAGGCGCCAATCATGCCTGCCAGCGGTGCAAAGAGCGGATAAACCATGCCCATCAGCTTGGAAAGACCCTCCGCGATCTGCATGGTCATGCCGGTGTGTTCCATCATGGCAGAAAGGGCGATCATGAACAGCGTTCCCAGGCTGGCGGGGATGGCTCCCTTGACGGTCAGTTTCAGGGCAGGTTTTACCTTGCCGATGGGCAACTGCTTGATGCGCGGAATAACCAGCACGGCAAAGAGGGTCGTGAGGATCATCAACACGCCGGGGTGGATGAGAAAGCGGAACAGGTAGCCGCGCCCGGCAGGGGTGACGTATCCCAAACGACTGACCACTTCGGGGAAGTTAAGCGTCCAGGTAACATTGGATAACACCTGGTTAATGGGTTTGATGGCTGTGGCAATCACGATCAACGAGATTAAAAAGCCATAGCTGACCAACCCGGTGATCAAAGCGGGAGATGGTTTTTCTCGAGGTTTCCATCCTTTGGGGCAGTTGCAGAGCAAGATACCGCCAAAAATACCCGCAACGGCTGCCACAAACGAAGCTACCGGAACCAGGCCGATCAGGCAGGTTAAATATTGAACACCTGCCACGATGATTCCCAAAATCAATACCCGCCACCAGTGTTGTTTCTGTTTCAGAATCAGGGTTACTGCCAGGCCTGACAGAATGACCACAATCCCCAGCAAAAGGGTGGTGGTCGGGAACAGCTGTGCGGCATCCGCCTGGGTCACATCCACCAGGGTGCGGAAAGCCAGCGCCATGCCGCTCATTGTCACCGACCAGGTATGCCCAACAGCAGTGGAGGCGACCGCAAGGATGGGTGAAACCCCCAACGCTGTCAGCATGGGGGCGGCAATGGCAATGGGCAAGCCAAACCCCGATAAATTTTCGATCACGGCAGTCAACATCCAAGCCTGAATGACTAAGAGCCATCCGCGGTCAGGGATCAACCCTTCAAGCGCCATGGCTATTGCGCGGATACCGCCGGCTTGGTCCACCAGGTGATAAAGAAATAGGGCAGGCCAGATAACCAACAAGACGTTAAAAGTAACCAGCAGGCTTTTTGCCTGCGAGACCCATAAAACAGGCCAATTCAGTCCAAAGAAAAGGGCGGCGACCACAAGTCCAACGATCCAACCGGCAAAACCGGCAATGTGGCTTCCGGCTCTGAAGACCAGCATGAGCAGCAGCACGATTAGGATTGGCAGAAACGCTAAAAAATAAATCATCCATACACCCGATTAATCAAATTGTCTGCAATCTTACCCCCAACACAGAAAAAATTCCAGTATCAGACAAAAATTATCCGATTTAGAGTCCGATGAAGCAACAAATATCGAGCAGCTTCCGGTCTTTTCGTTGAAAAACCGCTTTTTGTCAATGTAAGGTGCAATTATTGGAAGAAAAAATTAAGAGATGATTTCCAGGTTCGCCAAAGATGCCAGCAGGCGTTTCATGCCGATGGAGGAGAAATGAATCTCGACGGTTTCTTCGCCGTCTCCTTCAACCTTGCTGTCGAGAACAATGCCCTCGCCCCAGTCTTCGCGGTCCGGTTTGCGTACGCGCATACCGGGTTTAAAACGGGTTTCTTTGACTGTCGGCATGACCTGATGGGCAATCCGCCGGGTGGAAGACACTCCCGTGGTGCTCCAGCGGTAATCTTCGTCGCGAACTTCACGGCGGTTGACACTGCGCCGTCCCTGGTTGGTGATCAGATCGTTGCTGATATCTGCCAGAAAGCGTGAGGCTTCGCCATAATCCCATGAGCCGAAACCGCTGCGGCGTTCTGCCCTCACGAGGTAAAGCTGATTTTTGGCACGGGTCATACCCACATAGAAAAGACGGCGTTCTTCAGCCATTTCTTCGGGGTCATCTTTGGAGCGGCTGTGAGGCAGCAGCCCTTCATCCAGACCGATGATGAAGACCTGGTTATATTCCAGCCCCTTGGCGGCATGCAAAGTGAGCAGGGTTACCGCGCCTTTGGGGTGTTCAGGGTCTGTGGATTCCTGCGGAATGGTGTCTTGATCAGAGACCAGCGCCAGGTTTTGAAGGTAATCGGAAAGCCCGCGCTCCTCGAAATCAAACGCCAGCCGGCGAAGCTCCTGTACGTTTTCCCAGCGGTCATTTTGCGGATCGTTGTCTTCTTTAATATATTCTTCGTAACTCGTATCCTGGACGATGCGGTCAAACAGGCTGACCAGCGAACCGTTGTTGCGGGCGTCTTGCCATTCATTTAATAACGCACCAAAATCAGCCACAACGCCAACTGAACGTCCCACCTGGTTCCAGTAGGGGGAGGCATCGCCGTTCTTGCCAAGATCGAGGATCACCTGCCCTGCACTGATTCCGGCTGCGGCGCCGATGGCTTGCAGGTTGGCAACGGTCTTTTCACCAATTCCTCGTGGCGGAACGCTGATCACGCGCATCAGGCTGACTTCGTCCGAGGGGTTTTCAACCATCCGCAGGAAGCAGATCATATCCTTGACTTCCTTGCGTCCGTAGAACTTTTGGGCTCCCACCAGCCGGTAAGGCAGGCTGGCGTGCATGAAGGCTTCTTCAATGATGCGGGACTGAGCGTTGGTGCGATACATCACCGCGAAATCGTCCGCGCTGGCTTTGCTGGCACTGATATAATGACGGATGATATCCACCACGAAGGCGGCTTCGTTTACATCGTCCGTGGCGACGTATTGCACAATTTTGTTGCCGCTGCCCCGGTCGGTGAAAAGGTGCTTGGGGGTGCGATTGCGGTTGCGGTTAATGACCTGCCGGGCGGCATCCAACACGTTTTGGGTGGAGCGGTAGTTCTGTTCGAGCAGGATCTTCTCGCATTTAGGGAAGTCTTTTTCAAAGCGCTGCACGTTGCGGTAATCTGCGCCGCGCCAGCGGTAGATGGATTGATCTTCGTCGCCTACCACAAAGATATTATGGTGATAAGCGGAAAGGTATTTGAGCAGTTCGTACTGCGCCATGTTGGTGTCTTGGAATTCATCCACCAGCACGTGCCTGAACCGCTGCGCGTATTTGGCGGCAATGGATGGGTTCTCGCGCAGAAGACGGGCGCCCCAGAAAAGCAGGTCGTCGAAATCCACGGCGTTGTTCATTGCCAGCAGTTCCTGGTAGCGGGCGTAAACCTTGGCGACCACTTCTTCACGGTAGGAGCCGCGTGCCATGTCGGAAGGCAGTTTGAGATCGTTCTTAGCAGCCGAGATAGCGGAGTGGATGCTGCCCGGACGGTGGGTTTTATCATCAATGCGCAGTTCGTGTAAGGCGCGTTTGACCAGGGTTTCCTGATCGGAGGTGTCGAAAATGACAAAATTGGAGCTGATTGGCAGTACATCAGCTTCACGGCGCAGAATCCGGGCGCACATGGCGTGGAAGGTGCCCAGCCAGATGCCCTCCAGGTTGCGCTCCACCAGGGTGACCACGCGGTTTTCCATTTCGCGGGCGGCTTTGTTGGTAAAAGTCACCGCGATAATGTCGTAAGCCGGCACGTTCATGCGTTCGATCAGGTATGCCAGGCGGCGGGTCAAGACGCGTGTTTTGCCCGAACCGGGGCCTGCCAGTACGAGAATTTGCCCTACCGGTGCGGTGACAGCCTGAAGCTGCTGCGGATTAAGATTGTCAAGCAAGTGGTCAACCATGATTAATTTGCGTCGCCTTTGGGTGGGTTTATGCGGAAGTCGTAAATGCCGTCTTTGACCGGATAAACATGCCCGCAGTTGGGGCACTTGATCTCGGGCGGCGTGTCTTCAAGGGGAGTCTGGCAGGCGGGGCATGCCCAAAAAACGTTATCCAAAGCTGCTTTTTTGGAGGCATCTGCCACTGACGAACGGGTAAACACGCTGGGGCTGAGCTGCCAGAGGCTTCCGGTGAGACCGGCCAGGCTGTCAAGCCCGGCTAATAGTCTGGTGGGGATAAGCCGTTTCAGAAAGCCGATCCTAAAGTGACTGACGGTGATCGTTCGTTCAATCTTGAATCCCGCGGCTGCCATCCACTGTTGAATGGCTTTGGGATGGAAGTCGAAGTTAAGTTCAAGGTATTCAACGGGCTCAAGGGTGTAAGGGGACCATTTTTGTTTACCGAGGAGATAACGCAATATCGATTTGAGATTGCGTTTGTTGGCGTATTCCAGGATGAAGGTGCTGTTGGCGGAAAGCACACGGTTGACCTGTTTCAGCGCGGCGGGGGCGTCTTTCATATGATGCAGCACGCGGATCATGGTAGAGCCGTCAAACGTGCCATCCACGAAGGGCAGGCGGTAAACATCCGCGGCGACGAAACGCAGATTGGGGTTATCGCCCAGGCGGGCGCGAGCTTGTTCCAGTTGGGTGCGCGAGTAATCGAGCAGGGTGATCTTTTGGTAGCCGGTATAGCGCGGGGTGTTTCGTCCAGCGCCAGCGCCCAGTTCGAGCAGATGGCTGCCCTGCACGGGCAGCAGTTTTTTCAGGGCGAGGGCTTCGCAGGCATCCTCATAGGCACGACCGCCCTTCTCCCAGAAGGAAGTTTGGTAGTCGGAGCCTTCGTAGTTGCATACAGGGGGAGTGGTCATGGTCTTGTCTCTCGCGGGGGAAAAGTGCGCTCAGACAGGTTTGCCGGCGGCGCCCAGAGAAACCTCCTTACCGCTGCTTCCTCTCGGACCTGACGGGGTTCGCAGGGCTCTGCCGCGCCGGTCCCATCCGAGCGCGACATAAGGATACCATATTTTTGGAGGGGAGACGGGTTGAAACGATAGAATCAGGCGTTCTGGGAATCAGTAATCAGGGTCAGGTGTTCAGGCAATGCGTTACCAGAACTCAGGCTAACCAACTCTTTTGTATAATGTATGAGATCATTCTTCAGAGTATGATATTCATATCCTTTTGAATAACTCTCTTTTTTTGGAAAACTTATGCTAAAAACCGAACGACTTATCGGCATTCTGGTCACCCTGCTCGGCAAGGAGCGCATCTCAGCCAGAGAACTGGCTGACAAGTTCGAGGTATCCGTTCGCACCATTCTGCGCGACGTGGAAGCGATCAACCTGGCGGGCATCCCCATTGTCACCTATCAGGGTGCCAACGGCGGCATCGGCATCGCCGAGGGCTACCGCATGGACCGCAGCGTACTGAATAATGAAGAGATGTCTGCCGTTCTTTCCACACTCAAGGGCATTGACGGGGCGGTCAGCAGTCACAAGTACCAGGTGCTGATTGACAAGCTCAAAAACAGCCTTTCTGCCCCACAGATCGAAAAACTGGATGCCAAGTTAAACCAGATTGTCATTGATCTTTCCCCATGGCAGGAAACCGACCTGCTCCGCGAAAAACTGGCGGTCTTGTTCAAAGCCATCGAGGATCGCGAAGAATTAAACCTCACCTACGTGGATTCTCAGGGCAGCGAGACCACCCGGCGTATCGAACCTTATTCCCTGATATTGAAAACCCAGAACTGGTATCTGTATGCCTGGTGTTTTCTGCGCAGCAGCTTTCGCTATTTCAGAATTTCGCGCATCCGGGGTGTGACACCCAACGGGGCGCATTTCAAACCCAGGCCCCTGATCTCGCATGAAATCCAGGATCGGCGTGATTGGTACATGAACGGCAGGAAGGTGGCAATCGAACTGGCTTTTGATGAGGAACTTGAAAACATCGTTTATGAGTTCTTCCCCGAAAACATTGACCGTCATGAAGCTGGGCGCATCATCGTTAAAGCCGAGATGCCCGAAAACCGCGGACTTTACGGGTTTCTGCTCAGTTTCGGCCCCGGCGTGGAAGTGCTCAGTCCGCCGCACATTCGAAAAATCCTGGCTGAGGGGGCAAAAGAAATCTATCAAAAATATGTTACTGAACATGACACACAGTTGTCAGGTTAAGGTTGTCATACTTTAGGTATAAAACTCAAAGGAGACAACAAATGAAAGACCAAATTGAACTGAAAGATTTACCCGAACAGCCTGTCCTATCCGTACGCAAGACGGTTTCGATGGCTACCCTGCAGCAGGAAATGGGCATGGCGTTCAAAGCTGTCATGGAATACCTCGCGGAGCTTGGTGAACAGCCGGCAGGACCCGTTTTTGCCGCTTATTACAACCTGGATATGGAGCACCTGGATGTTGAAATGGGAGCGCCGGTGGAAAAGCCGCGGCCAGGCAAGGGCGAAGTCAAAGCCGGCGTCATCCCGGCAGGGAAACAGGTTTCCACCATTCACAAGGGAGCCTACACCAAAATGGAGCCAGTCTATAACGCAATCAACGCCTGGATTGGCGAAAAGGGTTTGACCCCCACCGGTGTGGTCTATGAGCATTACTTCAACTCACCACTTGAAGTGCCCGAAGACGAGTTGATGACCAGGATCGTTTTTCTGATGAAATAAAAATCAGCTGTCCATAAGAAGAGGGCACCATTTTGGTGTCCTTTTCATTTAGATTAAATCGTAAGGGTGAAACGTATCATTTTATTTCCTGTATAATAATCTTATCTATTATGTATAGAAAGGATTAGGGTATGGCAGCAAAATTCGCACTTTCTCAAGCAAAAGATGGAAAATTCATGTTTAATCTCGTGGCAGGCAATGGCGAGAAGATCTTGACCAGTGAGACTTATTCCTCAAAACAAGCTGCGCTGGATGGGATTGAGTCTGTCAAGAAGAACGCCGCATTGGACGCAGCCTTTGAACGCAAGGTTTCCGCCAAGGGCAAAGACTTCTTCGTTCTCAAAGCCGCCAACCACCAGGTGATCGGTAAAAGTGAAGAGTATTCCTCCAAGAGCGCCATGGAAGACGGCATTAAGTCAGTGATGAAGAACGCCCCCGGCGCTGAAGTCAAAGAGTAGTCTCTTCGGATAATTGTTTTAGAAATTCAATGACAGTCGGCAATCTCTGACATGTTTCTGTTGTGTTGGAGATTGCCTTTTTTCTTGGTATTTACAAAGAGCTCCGTATGATTCGTGAATTGATTCATCGGCAGCAACGGTTTGGGGTGAATGGTGTTGATCTGGCATTGGTTTCAACCCAACCCTACGACGTTGAGCGACTTCCACCTTGACCGCAGTATAGAACTGCTGGTGATCACCGCAAGACGCAGCCTGCTGTACTGGGCGAATAAATAAACGATGTAAATTTATCTCAAATAAACGATGTAAAGTCAGGTTGTTCAAGCAGACAAGAGGAGATTCAATGAAAGCACTGGTTTTGTTTGATTCAGTTTTTGGCAACACGGAAAAGATCGCCCGAGCGATTGGAGAAGCCCTTGCGGATGGCGCGCAGGTGGTCAAGATCGCGGAGGCGACCCCTGGCATGGTGCAGCAGGCTGACCTGGTGATTATGGGCTCACCCACGCGCGGCTTCAAGCCGACCGAGGCAGTGGTCAAGTTCTTGCAGAGCCTGCCCGCGGATGCGCTGAAAGGTAAGGAGACGGCTGCCTTTGACACACGTATTCCGCTGGAGAGCATTGATTCGAAAATTTTCCGCAAGATCGTCTCGATGGGCGGTTATGCAGATAAAACCATCATCAAGCTCATGGTGAAAAAGGGCGCCGGTGAGGTGCCGTCCGCAGGTTTCTTTGTGGACGCCAGCGAGGGGCCATTGTCTGCCGGCGAGCTGGAGCGATGCACGGAGTGGGCGAAAGAATTGGTAAAAACAATCCAGATTCGATGATTCGTTCTTATGCACGAATGCATGGTGAAACGCGAAAAACCATCTCAAAAATGGGCATAAGAGCCCTTTTGATTCGTACCGTTTTAAAATCGGGAACGAAGGAACGAATCAGAGGTGGTTATGAGGGGTGGAATATACAGTTGGAAAAGGGCAAGACCATTAGAGGGGATAATTAATAGAACTAAATTTCTAATTTGTCAAGGGTGGAGTTGCGCCCGGATATATAATGAAGTTGTTGGTTGGTGTTAGTGAAAATCATCGATGGAACTGTGGAGTAAACACTTATTGGTTTCGATAATCATCCTTATAACAAACAAGTATTTCTGACTATTGAAAACGAATTGACTTAGATTTATAGTAATTACACAAATCAAAACGCCCTTATTGGTTGCGAATCAATAAGGGCTATTTTTTTCTTGGGAGGATGAATGGGTTCAATTGAAGATAATGCATTTCTAGTTCTAAGCACAATGGCAAATTTGCCTCGAGATGAAGTCGAAAAATTTAATTTTGGAGGACATCAGATAAGTGACCTCACTAATCTCGCTCCAGATGAGATTAATGATGCTGTCGCAATCCTTGCTGACAGCGGTTTAGTAGAACAATTAGTAACACTTGGATGTGCTCCTTATGATTTCTTTTCAGTCACAATCACCGCTAGAGGAAGATATGAATACGAAAGAATTAAGGAACAAAAAGAAATAGCTGACAATAAAGGAAACCAAACAATAAAAAAACCCACACTGCCTATAGGATCACCGTATGGTTTTACAGATTATGATTGGGAAACAGTCGCAGATAGAAAATCTAAATCTGATGAACTATATGTATCTTTTGGACATCAATTTAAATCAGACCATTATGATTCGAGAATATTAACAGCTAACATTGAGGCAATGTTTAAGAAAACTGTAGATGAATATAACAAATTGCGAAACACAGTTGCAGTTAAGTTGATCTTTATTTCTCTTAGTGCAGG
>CAYXWV010000010.1:0-72675 GCA_964468875.1 uncultured Anaerolinea sp.
TCATAAATCCACCCTCTGTGAATTTCATGATGTTGCCCTTGTGAAGCAGGGTGACGCTCTTTCGGTTGTTTTTTAGTGCGTATTCAATCGCTGTACGGATGATGCGCTCGGATCCTTCACGGGATATTGGTTTCAACCCCACAGCTGAAGTTTGTGGGAAGCGAATTCTTGCATAGTTTTCTGGCGAGTTTTCCTTCAGGTAATTGATCAGAGAAGAAGCGCCTTCAGAACCAGCTTCAAATTCGATGCCAGCGTAAACGTCTTCAGTGTTTTCGCGGAATAATACGGCGTCCACCCGTTCAGGGTGTAAAAGTGGAGAAGGAGCGGGGGCATAATATTTGACCGGTCGGAAATTGGCATACAGATCGAGTTCTTTGCGCATGGCCACGTTCAGCGAGCGAGCTCCTTCACCAACCGGTGTGTTGAGCGGACCCTTCAAGCCCACGTGACATTGTTTAAAGGCATCAAGCGTTTCGTCAGGAAGTTGGCTGCCGGTGAGGTCCTGGGCTTTTTTTCCGGCATAGACTTCGAGCCAGTTGATCGAACGCGCGCCGTGGTAGGCTTTGGAGATTGCCTTATTGATCACCGCATGGGCGGATTTCATTACTTCCGCGCCGACACCATCGCCTTCGATGAATGGGATCGTGGGATGATCTGGCACGGAGATGATGCCATTGGAAAAAGAAATGGTTTGCTGAATGGATAAGGACATAGTAACTCCACAATTGGGTAATTGACAAATGTTTTTTTATTATGTACACTATTATACAATCAATAATGGGACGCTGTCTTACTATACGGGACATTTATGGGTGATTCTGAAAAGTCAAACAAAGGGGTTTTGGCTCATCTTTGTGCCGTCCTGGATTGTTTTTCTCAGGAGCGCACTGATCTGGGCGTGAGAGAACTGTCGCGCCTGACAGGGCTTTCTACCAGCACTGCGGGGAGACTGCTGCAGGAGATGAAAGATCGCGGCATCCTTCAGCAAAATTCTGAAACCAAAACTTACAGTATGGGTATCCGGTTGTTAAATTGGAGCGGCATCTATCTGGCAACACTGGATATTCGCGCGATAGCCATGCCCATCATGACAGAGTTGCAGCAGATGTCTCAAGAAACAATCAGTCTATATGTTTGGGACGGTATGGACCGTGTGTGTGTGGAACGTCTCGAATCTCCTCAGAGTGTTCGTATCGTCGCCCGGTTGGGGCTTCGTCTTCCTTTATATGCAGGTTCGGCAGGGAAGGTGATTCTGGCTTTTTTGGACGAGGAAAAACAGGAAGAGATCCTGGCTAAAATGTCAATGGAGCCTTTTACAAAACAGACGATCAGGGATGTAAACAAGCTTCGGGAAGAGTTGGAGAAAATCAGAATGTTGGGTTATGGGTATAGCCATGGTGAGTGGATCCCTGATGCGTCAGGTATTGCAGCACCTATCTATGGCCCAGACCATAAGGTTATGGGCGCCTTAACTATTTCAGGACCTTCGACACGTTTTACAAGTGATGTGATCAGTAAATATGGGCGTGAGGCAATGATTGCCGCTTTGGACATTTCACACCAGTTGGGGTACAGTAATCACTCATCTTCTATGCAATACAGGAAAAAAATATGAATATTGAACACCGGATTAACTCAAAATTAATTGAAGAACGGGCAAGGATGAAGAATCTGATCAAGAACCATGGCAATTACTCAATTGCCGAGGTAACCGTTGAACAGCTTTATGGGGGGATCCGTGGGGTGCCAATTGGTGTTACCGATGTTTCGCAAGTCGATCCCAAAGAGGGATTGCGCTTGCGGGGATATACCATCCCTGAGGTGCTGGAGTTGTTGCCCAAGGCGGATAACGCTGAATTCCCATTGGCGGGCGGGCTGTATTATCTTTTGATGACTGGTGAAATACCTACCAAACAGGAAGCCGATCAGGTCGAAATTGAATGGAAAGTTCGCAGCAATGTGCCAGAGCATGTTTTTAAATCCTTGCAACCCATGCCAGCTTATACGCATCCGATGACACTTTTTGTGCAAGCAATAATGGCGCTGCAAAGCGATTCTGTTTTTGCCCGACGTTTTTATTATGGCATTGATAAAGAAGACTACTGGGGCTATTATCTTGAGGATAGTTTCAACCTGACAGCCAAACTACCCACTATCATCGCAAACATCTACAACCTGAAATATCGCGGTGGAGTTTTTGTTCAGCCAAATCCCAAACTGGATTGGAGTGCCAATTTTGCCTGGATGATCGGCAAGAATGACCCGGCTTATATGGATCTGATGCGTTTGTTTGTGGTGTTGCATTCAGACCATGAAGGTGCAAACGTCAGTGCGCATGCCAGCAATCTGGTAGGGTCTGCTTTGTCAGATATTTACCTTTCGTGTGCCTCCGGGATCAATGGCTTGGCTGGTCCGCTACATGGGTTGGCCAACCAGGAGTGTCTGCGCTGGCTTCAGGATGTGCAGAACCATTTCAAGGGTAAACTCCCGACAGATGAAGATTTAACGGACTATTTGAACAAATTCATCGTCAGCGGCCGGTTGATTCCGGGTTACGGGCATGCTGTTCTGCGGGTGACTGATCCGCGTTTTGTGGCACAGCGTGAGTTTGCTTTGAAATACTTGCCAGATGATCCCTTATTCCAATTGGTGGAAAAGGTTTATCGAATTCTGCCCGGGCTCTTGAAGAAAAATGAGAAGGTGAAGAATCCATGGCCAAACGTGGATGCAATCAATGGAACCCTGCAGCATCATTTCGGATTGACTGAGACTGATTTCTATACAGTGTTGTTTGGTTTCAGCCGCATTCTGGGCATCACCACTCATGTAACATGGTCGCGGGCTTTGGGTAAACCACTTGAAAGGCCGAAATCGCTGACCACTGACATTTTGGAAAAAATGATCAAAGGCGAATAACTTCTTAGATGGAGAACAAAAAACCAAATTGCCCCGGATTTTTCCGGGGTTTGTTATGTAACCATCTGATATGTTGTATATATGGACTTAATTTCTGAAGATGACAGACGAATAGAAAAATCAGCTACTCTATGCAGTTACAATAATAGTTAGAATTGGTATGAATCAATAATGGGGCTTTGGTTGTGTTTCAATACTGCTTACAGCAAGTATTGTTTATAAGATTCTAATGTTTGGATAAAAAACGCAAACGATGTTAAATTATCACTGTTTCAAAGCTTTTGTATTTTTTATGAATTCCAACCTTAGTTTTGGAACCTACTTTATTTTGGGGAGTCTAATAGATGTATTTCCAAAAAATTAAGAAATTTTTGCTTTCAAAGTCGAATGGTTTTCGTTTTCTACTACTGACATCCACGTATTTATTAGTTTCTTTGGGATTGTTATTGTATGCTACCTTTTTTCGATTGAAGACAGAGAAAAGTATAGGATTATTTATACCTTTATCAGCTCTTGCAATTTTCATTAGTTTATTGTTCTTAATTATGGTATTTATTTTGATTGCAAGAAATAGACAAGATAATCGTTTAGCAGAAGCCATTACTAATTTTTTTTCTAGTCCAAAATTATCTATTCCATTTTTCTTGATATTGTGTAACTTATTTGCTATCGAATTATCCGTTATTGTATTCTTAAACATCCGACTTTTTGGAAAAGCTTATCTTGGTTTTCTACCAATGCTGTTCTTGTGTTTTTCGGTTACTGTGACGAGTCTATATTTCCTGTTTCGTCAATCAGAACCAGTATCTATTTTTTGTAGAAAATTATTAAATATTTCAATTCAAAAAATTACATTATTAGGACTATTTTTGCTAGGGTCTATTATTCTGGGGATTGAATTGTCAAATCTCATAGAGAAAAATTATTTTCCTACAATTTATGTAACGACAAATACTGATCCTTTATCATTTGGCTTAGGGACGATTGTTGTTCTTTTTATTTTTAATAGCTTTATAATTTTTCTATATTTTCTAACAAAAACTTCACCCCTATTTTCGAAAATACTAAATTCAACGGGAATTTACACTAATTTATCGGTGAACCCTTTGAAAGTTAGCACGGTATTAATTTCTTTTCTTATTTCTGCATTTTTTTTCATTTCTGTGTTGCTATTCTTTCCAATTAGTTATGAAACAAATGACGATATATTAATGATCCAGCTTCTTTCTGGATATATTGGCGGGGTTCCTCTGGAATTTCCTGTTTTCAGCAATGTTATCCTAGGCATATTTTTTAAAATTTTATTTCACATAAACGATGATATTAATTGGGTTGTCTATTTCTATATTACTGTAAACTTCTTTTCATTGTGGGGTTTGGTTTATTGCATTATAAAAAGCAAATTGTTTCTTTCAGTAAAAATTTTTGGATTATTAGTAATTTTTCTCTTTGATGCGTATTTCTTAACAAACCTTACCTATACAACAATTGCTGCATGCGCCACAATTTCAGGATTGATCATGGTCATTCCTGAGTTGCTAGAACATAATGGCAAAAAATCTTCCAGATTGATTACAAGCTTTGTTTTGATCATAATCGGTTGCTTAATCCGTATTGAAGCGGCATTAATGGTATTTGTATTGATCTTTCCACTTTTTCTCCTGAACATCAAGAGATTCATCAATCGTAGGTCACTTCAAATCTTAGTTTTCCCGATATTGCTTGTTTCTTCAGTAATCATATTTAACACTGTTTATTTAATGGCACATCCGGATTGGGAGCAATACTACCAATATAACAAAAATCACCAACAACTTCGTGACACACCAAGAAGTCTAATTCTGGATGAGAATCCATCCTTTCAAAAATCAGTTAGGTGGAGTGAAAATGATCGGTATCTATTTTTTTATTGGGTCAAATTTGATCAACAAGTTTTTTCAAATGAAAAAATACTTGCGCTTGTAAATACGATCAACAATTGGGATCATGACATTAACGATGTGATTACTATTTTTGTAGAGCAATATTCAAAAAAAACAGCTATCGATTTTCTTTACGTTTTGTTGGCATCCTTAATAGTTTTCTTGTTAACATCTGACAGTAATAAGCTTTTTACAACCGCACTCTTAACAATCCTTTCATTATTATTGATATGTTTTACTTTGGCATGGGGGTATAAGATTCCAAACCGGGTTTGTATCCCATTATTTTTCATCGTTTCAATAATAATGCTGTCATTGCCCGGGTGGTTCCATTTTCTTGGAGAACAAAATCATAGATCGAATAGCTCTTTAGCGATTATTCTTGGAGGAATTATTTGTGTAATAGTCCTACTCATTTTTTCCAGAGCTCTCTTAAATCAATTATTTGAAGTGAAATCAGATATTAATGCACAACAACGCACTTATACCCAGTTGGTATCTGAGATCGATACTCAATTTGATCAAGGTATTTTTTCGAGCAGAAGTCTTATTCTGTCTCCAGATGTTGGTTTTCCATTTCGCACAATGGATCCTTTTTCGATGGAATTCCCAAAGGTAAGTGTTTTATCAGGTGGGTGGAATAGTTTCTCTCCAGCTTATGAAGCTGAGTTTGTGCGGCACGGTTTTTCGATGGATGCAGAATCGTTTATTGACCAACCTGATTTTTATCTTGGTACAAGGGAAACATTAATTCCAAAAATAGAACTTTTTTATTTAGAACATTACGGATTAAAGATTAACTGTGAAATCGTTCATATTTTGGGTCATTCGTACGGATATGATAAAAACACAGATCCTTTTGTTGTTTTCAAACTAGTGTCGCAATAATTTCCGTGATTTATTTTTTCAAAGTGTTTTCAATAGCTGACAAAGCCGCAATCGCGGCTGAGAGTGTGATCAAAAGAGATTTGCTAAAAACTGGTTGGTTCAGCTTTACCGAACACTGATCTGTAAAGGTCGAGTCTAACCGATTGAGAACTTTCTAGAAATGCTCAAGAAGCGACTCTAAATAGATTTCTGTTCGGGTGATCAATTGACGAGTTGAAAAACTGGTTAATCCAAATTCCAGCCAGGGCGGGTAAACTTTTGGTGGGCCAGGCAGCAGTTCAATTAAAGCCATCAGGTCCCAATATGGGTGCCAGACTTCAACCCCGCAGGCTTCAATGGCGTGGTCGCGCAGCCGGTCCGCGGCTTTTAGGTTGTACATTTGCATCAGATTGAGGCGGTTCCAGGCTAGATCGAAAGGAGCAGGTCCACGGCAGGCGTTAACCCAATCCACGATGCCGCACAGCATTTCACCATCCCACAATGTGTTCATGGGGTGGTAGTCGCGATGGATAAAACAATACCTCGAATCAGGGGGAGGTTGGTTCACAATCTCGATGGCTTTTTCCCATAAACCGGGTTGCGCGGTCCATGCAGGAACAACAAGTGTTTCCGGTTTGTTGTAGCTGAAATATTTCCATTCAAAATCAAGGGCATCCTGGGAATGAATTTCGTTTAGCGTTTCAGCCATTTGTCTTAGCCACGAATCAAAATCTTGGGGGAGCAGATTGATATTGCCCGAAATGCGGGTCATGAGTACAGCCGGTGAGCCGCATGACTTTCCATCCGGGTCAATTGAAATTACTTCAGGAACGGTCAACCCTGTTTGACCGGCAACCCTTAACGCCTCTGCTTCATGCTTGGTAAGATCAGGTTCGGTGGATAACCACTCGCGGTTGGTGAGCAACCGCAGTACGTAGCTCGTTATGCGGCTGCTGGTTTTCGTTTGAATGCAGAAAAGGTCTGAAGAGGTGCTGCCTTGGAGTTTGTGAATTGATCGTAATTCATGTTGGCTTCCCAAACAGCTGCAAACCCAATCCGTGATTTGTTGAGACAGAAGTTTATGGTCAGACATGAGTAGTGGAGCTTCCTAAATTATTATGAATGATTTGAAACTGATTCCATATAAATACCATTTTGTAAACCTGTATAATCAAAGTTACAAACTCTGATTTCCCGTTGAGACGATCATCATCAAAGTGGCTTCTTGACCATTTCTTTCCGTCTTTCATATTTACGAAAAGGAGAATCTGATGGCAAGACAAAAGAAATTAACCACTGCGGCAGGGGCGCCTGTGCCCGACAATCAAAATGCAATGACTGCAGGTCCTCGCGGTCCCATGTTGTTGCAGGATGTCTGGTATCTCGAAAAACTGGCCCATTTTGATCGAGAAGTGATCCCAGAAAGGCGCATGCACGCCAAGGGATCTGGTGCGTTTGGTAAATTCACAGTGACCCATGACATTACAAAGTATACCAAGGCAAAGATTTTTTCCAAAATTGGCAAAGAAACAGAAGTCTTCGTTCGGTTCTCAACGGTTGCCGGAGAGCGGGGCGCAGCGGATGCTGAGCGGGATATCCGCGGGTTTGCCATGAAGTTTTACACCGAAGAAGGCAACTGGGATCTGGTTGGCAACAACACCCCGGTCTTTTTCTTGAGAGACCCTCATTTCTTTCCGGATCTCAACAGAGCAGTAAAACGCGATCCTAAGACAAACATGCGATCTGCGACCAATAACTGGGATTTTTGGACCTCGCTCCCAGAAGCCCTGCATCAGATCACCATCACGATGAGTGAGCGCGGTATTCCATTATCTTATCGGCATATGCACGGGTTTGGCAGCCATACCTTCAGCATGATCAATGCCAAAAACCAACGGGTATGGGTGAAGTTTCACCTGGTCACGCAACAAGGAATTAAAAACCTGACCGATCAGGAAGCCGAAACGATCGTTGCCAAAGATAGAGAGAGCCACCAACGCGATTTGTTCGAGAGCATCGCCAGGGGAGATTTTCCACGGTGGAAGATGTATATTCAGGTGATGACAGAAGAACAAGCCAAAAAGATGCCCTACAATCCCTTTGATCTGACAAAGGTCTGGTATAAGAAGGATTATCCATTGATTGAAGTGGGCATTCTTGAATTGAATCGAAACCCCGAGAATTACTTTCAGGACGTCGAACAGGCAGCCTTCAACCCGGCGGCGGTTGTTCCGGGCATTGGGTTCTCGCCGGATAAAATGCTCCAGGGCAGGTTATTCTCTTATGGGGATGCGCATCGCTACCGCCTGGGCGTGAATCATCATCAGATTCCGGTTAATTCGCCAAAACGCGCGAACGCTAATCCGTCACACCGTGATGGTCAAATGCGCGTGGATGGAAACGCGGGTTCCACAATTGGTTATCAGCCGAATAGCTTTGGAGAATGGCAGGAACAGCCCGAATACAAGGATCCTCCATTGGAACTGAACGGTGCAGCAGATAACTGGAATTTCCGCGAGGATGATTCGGATTACTATACTCAACCGGGCAAACTCTTCAGATTAATGAACAAAGCGCAACAACAAGTGCTCTTTGAAAACACAGCCCGTGCCATGGGCGACGCTCCAGAGTTTATCAAGATCCGCCACATCGGTAACTGTCTAAAGGCTGATCCGGCATATGGCAAAGGCGTAGCCGACGCGCTTCACATCTCATTGGAAAAAGTTAAATAGAGTTAAGATAACCGCCTTTGCTTGAGAAAAACTGGCAAAGGCGGTTTAAATGTTTATGCTTTTTTCAATGGTTGGCGGATGACAGTTTTCAATTTCTCCGGAGCGGTGCGGCGGAAATCACTCAGATAAATCTCATGGTGTTTGCCAGCGAGATCATACCCTTGTTCTTTCGCGTAGGTATGCATATTGGCAATGGTGGGACCCTCGTCATTAAACGGCCCAATATATATCACTTGAACACAGAGCCCCTCATAGAACGACTCAAAGCGGGCTTCATTAATCCGCGGACCTTTCCCCTTGGCAATTACCTGGCGTTTGGCTTCTTCAAATAGAGAGGGGGTGATGAAATCAGGTTGCATGATCATGGCTGTCCAGTCCCAATCTTCTTTTCTGGTGATGTTGAATTCTTTCATGTCGGGCACCCACCACAATCCTTCTAGCCCCATCACGGTGTAGTCCATTTTTATTGTCTTTTTCACGTGGAATTTCAACGTGTAAGACAAGGAATACAGCGTCTCAATAGCGGCTGTATAAGAAGGCTCGTTGTTCGGATCCCCGTGTCCATCAATCATGATGAAATTCATTTTTGGAATTTCAAGGATGGTGAACTTTTTGGCGGATGGGGTGTAGAGATCTTTATATTGTTTTTTGAGGTCAATTTTTACCATTGTTTTTGTTTCCTTTTAGATATGAATCAAGAAATGACTTTGACCAATCCAATTCGGCATTGATCATGGTCAATGAGTATTCGAACATTGCGCGCACATGGGCAGGGAACCCCGGAATGGTGAAAGAGGGATGGTGAGAGAATTCTGTGGCTTTTGCAGACAGGATGGCGATGCGTTGATTGAAAGATTCTTCAACTTCCGAGCTGGAAAGAAGCGGCAGGCAGCTTAAACCTAACAAGAAAGTCTGGTTGTCGTGGGCGGCCGCAGAAATTACCAGACGGATGCCTTCATGCAGTGCACGGCAGCCTTGCTCGGTGGACTGAAAGACCTTTTTGGCGGGTCCGCGGCCGGCAGCAGGTTGGAGGGTGGCTGAAGCGAATCCCTTTTTCACAAGGCCATTGAGAATGAAATAGATTGAAGAGAAGGCTATGTCCGTCCAGTTACGCATGCCGCGTTCTTCGATAACCTGTTCCAGTTCGTATCCGTGGCGGGGTTTCTCAGCGATCAGGCTGAGGATGGATAGTTCTGCGTTCGTGAGAGAATATTCTAACATGCGAATATTATAGTACCATAATAAAATATGTCAAGGAAGGATTTTAAAAATCTCACAAACATCAATGAGGTTTTGAAGAAGTGTGAAGAACTTATTAAGATTAATTTCGATAATCAGGGAAGATGGATATTCAAGGATTAAAAACAGAAAGTTAACTCTTGCACCTTCACAAGTGGAAGGTAAAGCTCTCCATCAAGAGGTAATGATCTTGTTTGCATCATCGACGACGGGTTGATTCTTTCCGGCCATGCTGCTTATTTTAATGGCTTGATCCAGCGCATTTGCCAGGGATTGAGCTTGTCGGATGGTTAAGTAAAGGTGAGTTTCATCGTGTAGAAAGAGCTTTTCTTCTTCAACGCACGATTCAGTGATCTTCAGACAGATATTGTCTTCGTAACCGCAATCATCCGACTCGAAGTAGATCTCAACTTGTAGGCTTTCATCCAGAAGTAAGATCGGTTTCATCTTTACCATCTCCTGTCTAGAGTATAGACGAATCGGGGTTGAAATTCAACAGGATGAGAGAATTTACGGTATATTTTCGCAACTGGCAGGGACGGTCTGGTATTCACCTTGCCTATTAATGAAGAGTGTATCAGGTAAAAGGTCAATAGATGAATCAAAATAGTTGTGAATCACCAGCCTGAAATTGTTAACTGGGGTTATGGTATTAGAAGGTTTAAGGCTTATATTGCCGGGTAAATAGTAAGCGCTTAAGATTTTGTGTTTATCGACACCAAGGTCAATTGCGTGGGTGGCGTGGTCTGACTGCAGGATGATGATGGGCGGCTGATCTGAGTTTATCAGAAGGTTGTCAATTAACTCAAGTACGCGTTTGTTGAGATATTCGATTGAATCAATATAAAGGTTAGATTTCTCCATCCCTTGTTCCGGCAAGCGGAAATCACCATCGGGAGTAAATACATAGGGGCCGTGAGGGGCATTGATGTGGGCATAAACCAGAAAATTGCCAGGCTGTTCAGGAAGTTTTGATAATTCATCAAGAACAAACCTGGTTTGCCGATACCAGTAATCCGCTTCGATGTATTCCGTTGAATTTTGATTGATCTGGGGGTGGTAACTTGCCAGGATTTCACCCGAGGTGTTTTGGGAATTTGGTTCCAGTTTCAACGCCCGCAAAATGGTCGTATCGAGGAACATAGCCAAAAATTTAGTTTGGGTGTATTGATCATTTCCTCTTGATTGATCTGAAACATCCAAATAGAGGTCAGAATCACGGATGTCATTAAAATCGGCATATCCTCGTGTGGTGACCAATTGATAATCCAGGCTTTCGAAATATCGGCGCACGGAGCTGTCTTGAAGCAGGCGAATCTTGTCTTGCGAAAGCTGTCTGTAACCCATGCCATCTCCGGCTAGTACATCCAGATAATCCATATTCAACACGGAGACGATTGTGTCAATGGTGGAATCGTAGTTGGACCATGCGCATGCTGGCAAATAGAAGCCGCGTGCTTGAAGAGATTCCAGAAAGGAGGAGTTGTCGAAGGTATACCGCTCTTCGAGAAGATCCTCTCGAGAATAGGCATCCAGAACGATGTAGTAGATGTCAGAGGAAGTGGATTTGTCACTGATCGTCGAGGTCATCTTTTGCAAGGGTTCTCTTTGATGGATGTTGTGCTCGAAAACACCAATGCTGGCGAGGTTGAAGAGCATAAGGCTATAGGTGACAAGTTGAAAAACTGGCAAGGAGAAATATTTTGTCAAAGGAGTTCTAACAATCAGAAAGAGCAAAATTACCAAAAAAAATATATAGATAACCAAAAGCGCTGAAGTATGATGGAGAAGAGCATCAAGATGCCCAAAAGTGAAAATAAACAAAGTCAGCACAATAAGGATCAGGCTGGCTTTCCCGGTGGATCGCAAAAGGGACGAAATGAGCAAAAAGAGAATTAAACTGCTGGTGAAGATAGCCAGAAAAGGCTTTAGGGCAGAAATCGCTGGCACCTGTCCAAGATTAGATTTTAAATAGATCCACAAGGGCAGCGTGGCAAAAAATGAGGGGGTGATCGCGCGATTAATTACTGAAACGATTCTTGAAACTAAATCCAGGCTTTTCGTCGAACTCTCCGCTTAACCAATAAACAGAAACTACAATAATTGTTAGATTTATTATAGATGGTTATTGTTTCGTTTTATCAAAATGATAATTTGTTGTAAACCTTCATAAAATCAAAATGGTGATTATGTTCTGACAATTTCATAAAATATTTTGATAGCTGTATAATTGAAGTGTCTTTTATTCCGAGTGGGAAGTCTGAGGGTAAAAGACGACCCAGACCCTTTTTCTTCATGGAGCAAAACCATGGCTCAAATTACGACTCATAAATGTATTTCCTGCGGTGCGCCTTTGCCAAATGCTAAAGGCGGAAAATATACCTGTCCATTTTGCGGAACGATTAACTTTCTTGAACTTGATAAGAGAAATGAAAATGAGCTGAACTGCCCAGAGTGCGGGGCAGTCAACCCCAAGGACGCTCTTCATTGCAGCGCTTGTGGCATGAAATTCACTATAACCTGCCCCCGCTGCGGACAAATAAACAAGGCTGGGGTCGAATTCTGCACAAAATGCGGGGTGAAAATTCAGGAAGAAATTCTACGGCAAAGAAATACAGAAACACAGCGAGCCTTACAAATAACGCTTGACAATCAGCGTAAGGCAAAAAAGGCCAAGAAGACCACCGTCACTTGCGGCGTTATTCTAGCCGTATTCTTATGTCTGGCGATGATGATTATTTACCAGGCAAACTTTACCCCGAAAGCGCATGCAAGGCAGACCGCAACGCAAGAGCAGGTGGTCTTGTTGACCCAGACTGAAGTAGACAAATTGAGCACCCAGTACCCTTATCATTATATGGAGGATGATTACAATATTTTTATCACCCAAACCTGCGTGATGTGGAGTGATTCACACGATTATTGGTGGCTCTTGGTGAAATCTTTAGTCCTTGATCCGCATGAAGACAGTGTGAATTATGAAGATGTATACATTGTCGACAATTTTGGCAATACAACCGAAACCGGTTATGAATCGAATATTTATGGGACGGCATCGAATCATTTTTACGGGTTCAATCATGATTCTACAAACGTGACTGTCTATTTCACCATCAAGGGCAATCAAAAAGGGCCGTTTCCGGTGGAGGTTGATCTGACCGATCCACGGTTACAAGTTGGCTGTGCTCAATAAATAACAGCAAGTAATGCAGTTTCTGTACAAATCAATTTTCACGCAACAAAAAAACTGATGGAATAAGATTATCCATCAGTTTTCCTTTGCAATTGAGCAGGGGTTTCACTCGATATGCTTCACAAAACAGCGCCGGCGTTTGCGGATGTGGTTGTCAAAGTATTTCCACATGGTTTGAACTTTATAATTATCTTCGAGGTTGGGATTTCCTTCTACAAGTTCAACGCCATGTTTCAGAAAGGCATGGTACATCTGGGTGATGATCATGCTATTGACCCCTTTTCCCAGGTATTCGTCTGTAATTCCGATCAAATAAAGATCGGCAGTTTTATTTTTCCTCAAGGCTTTGAGAAAATGAATAAACCCAAATGGAAATAATTCCCCTTTGCTTTTTTGCAACGCTTCTGAGAAAGAGGGGAAAGCGATTCCAAATGCGACGACTTTGTCGTCTTTATCCAGTACTATGGGAACATACTCAGGGATGGCAAACCCAAAATAGATGTCTATGTAACTTTTCACTTGTGCCTTGCTTAGTGGGATAGTGCCATATAACTCTCGGTAGGAAATCCCCAGCACATCAAATATTTGGGGTGCGTATTTTTTTAAATCTTTTTTGGAACCATTCAGGAGCCTTAGATTGTATTTTTTTGCCACTAACGCGGCGGTTTTCTCAATCTTTGGCATATATGCTCCACCAAAGATAATCTCATATTCGACCCAATCGGTATCTTTTCCATAGCCTAGCGCTTCGATATGCTTTTGGTAATAGGGGTAATTGTAAATAGTTGCCATGGTGGCGGCTGAATCAAAACCTTCGATTAGCATGCCTTCCCGGTCGAGATCAGTGAACCCCAGTGGACCATGGATGCCTTTCATTCCAAGCTCTCTTGCCCATTTTTCTACTTCACCGATTAATGCTGCTGACACGTCATAATCATCAATAAAGTCGATCCAACCAAAGCGGACGTATTTCTCGCCCCATTTCATCTCATGTTTGGGAACATGGATACCCGCGATGCGGCCCACGATCTTTCCATCCTGATAAGCCAGCCAGTAGCGCGCCTGGGCATCTTCAAAAGCCGGATTGCGGTCTTTTCGAAGGGTGTTCATGTCATCCAAAAAAATGGCTGGAACATAGTATGGATTGTTTTTATAGAGCTTAAGTGGATAACGAACAAATTGCTGTAATTCTTGTCTTGTTTTTACTTCTTTGATTTCAACTGGCATGAGTGCAACCTTTTGTTAAGGTAATAGATGAGTGCTGTTTCAATTAATAACACCTGTTTTTTTAAAAAGTAACAAAAAAAGACAGGCTTTATATTCTCAGGACTGTCTTTTTGTTCTACGGGGATAAGATGATTATGGAATTCGTGTCAGAGATAACGGATCTAGATCCATGGTTTCCACGGCGATTACCTTAAGGGTCAGGGTGTTGGCATCAGGGCAGGCGAACTGATAGAGATCGGTGCTACCGGGCTGTCCGAAAAGGCCGTCAACCAGAGGCGTGGAAGTGCCCATCACGTCAACCAAAACAGATAAATCTCCGAGATCCTGGTTGCTATAGGTGAGCGTGTCTCCGCTGATGGTGTATGTGGCGGTTGAGGTGCCGTTGATATCTATTTTGACGGGAATTTCCATTGAAGTACCGCTCATGTTGACCAGCATGGTGAATTCTTCACTGAAGTCATCTGCGCTAAAAACGGCAATTTTGTCGTCCCTATATTCGAAATAGGCTGAACCTGAGTTTGAAGTGTTGGAAAAACTGACTTCACTCTCGGTCATTTGGGTGAGATTTTGCTGCATCGAGAGAATATAGGAGGCAAAATCTGTTAATTGCCATTTTCCAACCGGGCATGAAGCAGTTACGGCTGGAACTTTGGTCGGTTCAGCGGTTTGGGTGTTTTCAACCGTGGGGGCACTTCCACTATGAGCTTCTTCCGTTGCAGGGGTTGCAGCTGGTTGAGGCTGGCAGGCAGAGAGGATGAGAATAATGACGAGAGAAGCAATAATAATCGTTAGTTTGGTTTTCATCAGATTTCCTTTGAGCTAAGGATAATTACAAAATTCACTATTATTTTATCGCTCATGTTGAAAAACCGGCAGGCATATGCTTTTCTGCGCTTTCATTTGTCAAGCGTAGAATATCCTCTTTGCATTCTGGATATTCTGTCAGCAAATCAGTGCGGCAGGCACCTTCATACATACTGCCGGTGAAACCGGGCGCCATGGTACAGCCAAACAAGGCATAATGTCCGCCTTCGAGTAAATAGCCCCCTTGCCAGGTCCCGGCCGGGATTGTGTATTGGATTGCCTGACCATTCAAGGGGTTCCCACCCATGATAATCTTAGAATGAGAGCCGTCAGGGTAGAGCAGCACCAGGCGAAGCGGATCGCCGCCGTAGAAATGCCAGACTTCATCCACGGGCAGGCGGTGAAAAACAGACTGGCTAAGCGGAACGTTGCAGTACATGCCAATCATGGCTGTGCCATGCGGGCTGCCGTCAGTGAAAGTGTTTTTTGACCGCCAGGTGCTCGAATAGAAAGTCCCTTCGGCTGGCAGGGTTTCAAAATGAAAATGGTCGATCAACGCCTGAATGTTGGGGCCCATAGGGTGGTTTGCCTCCATAATTAATTACTGACCTAGTTGATATTTGCGTGTATTCAACATGTTTCTTCATATTTGCCAACAAGAAATTGACAAATTCTGCATAAATCAAAGTACCGGATTTGTGATGGCTTTTCTGAATTATTAATCATGAATTAATCCGCATTTTAGTCTTTCTGCATAATTTCTGCAAATTAGGTTGCTAAGCTGAATCTGTTCGTGACAATCCATTTCAATTTACAGAAAGGAAGGGAATTATGGTGAGTGAAATTCAAGGGATTAGTTCAATGATGGGGGGCATGATGTCCCAAAAGACCCAGGGGTTGACCGATGACCAAAAGAATACCATCGCGTCAATTCTTTCCGAGTATGACCCGGAAAATGTTTCAGATGAGGATGCCCAGGCAATTTTTCAGGCATTCAAAGATGCGGGCATTACTCCTGCTCGTGGGATGAAGGAAGCCATTGAAGCAGCTGGTTTTGACGCGGAAGATCTGCGCAGTAGAGGAATGTCTGACCAGGGCATGATGCCACCACCGCCTCCAAAAAATTCTGGATCGCAGTCTCTAGATCTATCCGCGCTTCAAAGTCTGCAGGAGATCCTCAGCCAGTATGATTTAACCAACCTGTCTGATTCAGATCAATCGACGTTGATGAACCAGTTGGAATCCAGCGGGTTGATCTATCCGGGCAGCGTGTTGGATATCAAATCCTGATTTTTGATACATTTCATATAGGGTGATTGGATTCCCCCCTTAGAAAACATGGATATTATGACAACATGGTGGCAGTTATCCCGCCATGTTGTTTTTTATCACAAAATCGTTTGTCTCGGCGTGATACAATTGGCAAATGATGGCAATTAATAAGAAACGAATAATTACGTTGATATCGATTTCTTTTGCAGGCATCCTTTTGCTGACGGGCTGCTCCACAATTCTCAGTCAGATGGCAAACAGGGCAACTGAGGAACCTGAAATCATTCCAACACCGGTTGCGTTGCCGGCTATATTAAGTGATCAACAACAAGTCGAGGAACTTGCTTGTCTGGTGGCTGAAAAGCCCTCAATCCATTCTGATGAAGACCAGGGCAGCTTGCTGGCGTGGCAACCAAACAACACATTATTGGCGCTCATCCAGCCTGTTAACCAGAGTTTCGCCTGGTATGTCGGTGATCTGTTTATTTTTGACGCCAAAACCGGGGAGGATAGATACTTTTCGGAGAATACTGCCGTTTTCGGTGATCTAACCTGGGCTCCGGATGGCAATGCGCTTGCATATATTCTCCTCGACCAACAGCAAGGAATTTATTCGATCAGAACCTTGAGCCTTGCTGATAGAACCGAGACGGATGTGTTTGGTGACATTGATTCTGCCAGAACGGATGATTTCTCAAGCCTGAAGGGAATCACCAGTTGGGATTCAAACATTGATCTGGTGGTAACTTCAAGCTGCGGAACTGATTGTGTACAGGTATACGGGTTTAATCCTGTCTCGCTGGCGCTAAACGTGCGGGAAGAAATTCGCCAAAATGAAAACAGTAATTTATTATTTGAGAACGAATATACTTCTCCAGATGGAAAATGGCTGATAACCATAGATGAAAAAGATAACACCTGGCTGACTTCCACAACTGAACAGCAGATTACGCTCTTATTACCAGCCACTGAAGTTTTCGAAGTCAAGTGGTCTGATGATTCAGCCTACTTTGCTTTGCGGTTGGAAGATCTTGTCAAGGTCTATCAGGCGGGTTGCTAAAACTAGCGACTGTCTCTATTAAGAGAATTTTGTAACGGGCGATTTAGAATCGTCCGTTTTTTTTATTTTCATTCTTTCAAGAGCCTCCGATCGCGAGATCTTTTTTCCCAGCCTGTTCAGAAAAGAAAGATTCATAAATTGTTCAAAGAGTCTTCATGAGTTCTTCATAATTAAAAATTATGCTATTGAAAAGGATATAAGGAGAACAATGATGGAAGATCATCAGCAACCTGGAGTAAAAGTTCGCAAGAATTGGTTTATTAATCTATTTTTATTCCTTGGAGGATTTATTTCGATTCTCTCAGGAATTTATTTCCTATATCTTCCTGATGGTGGCTATAAGGGAGGGCGCAATCCGTATTATGGGATCAGAATCCTATTTGAAAGAGAAGGTTGGGAATGGCTGCATACGTGGATCAGCTTGGGAATGATTGTTTTTGCCTTGATTCACCTGATTTTGCACTGGAATTGGGTAGTGAATACGACAAAAAAAATCTTCAATAGAACAAAACTTGGCAAGGCTAACAAAAAGAATGTGTTGGTGGATGTTGTTTTGGGGATCAGTTTTTTGATCTGCTCGTTATCTGGTGTCTATCTCTTTGTGGTTCCTGAAGTGAAAGGTGGTTTGGGTGTAGATCCGGGATTCATATTGAGTCGAACAGGATGGGACATGGTTCACACCTGGTCAGGCGTTGTTTTCACTGGTTCGGCAATCCTCCACTTTGTATTCCATTGGAATTGGATCGTAAATATTACTCACAGGATGTTGACCCGGAAAACGGCTGCGAAATTTGTTCAGGCAACTTTAGATCGATGAATAATTACAGGAAAATAAAATGAAAAAGATGACGAAATTAATAAAAATAGGTTTATTTGTGTTGATCGGTGGTTTGTTAGTCTTTGGAGCTGTAAACCGAACTCTGGCTAAAGGAATCGAAGAGGAAAGTAGTGTTGCTTATAATGGAACCACTGACGTTGATTATGGAAAAGGAAATGGTGGTAACGGCAATGGATATGCCGGCACGAATGAGGTAGTATTGGCAACACCTAACCCTGATGAAAATGGAGTGCAAAATTTGGGGGATAATCCTGATGGTTCACTTGATCAGAACGAAATAGATGGGCTTTTGTTTATGCGTGAGGAAGAAAAGCTGGCTCGTGATGTCTACACCTATCTGGCTAATGTATGGGGGATGCCCGTTTTTTCAAATATTGCTTCCAGTGAACAAACGCACATGGATTCAGTATTGACGTTGCTCAATCAATATGGCTTGATGGATTCAACATCCTCCATTGCTGGAGAGTTTAACAATTCTGAATTGCAGGCTCTTTATAATCAGTTGATCGCTCAGGGAAGTGTTTCAATAGAAGAAGCATTGAAAGTTGGAGCGGCGATTGAGGAGATTGATATTCTTGATCTTCAAGAAAGAATCGCTCAGACAGACGAGGCAGATATTCTGCAAGTCTATCAAAACCTGGAAAAAGGGTCCAAAAATCATCTAAATGCGTTTGTTTCGAACCTTGAAGGTCGAACTGGCTTGGTCTATGAACCTAAATATCTTACGGATGATGTTTATGCGTCAATCCTTTCAGAATCAACCGGCACCGGAACAGGGTACGGATTGGGCGGCCAGGGAAACCGAGGTGGAAACCGATAGAATAACAGATCCCTAAACAAAAGACTTGATCATGTTAATATTGATCAAGTCTTTTTATTAATAAACACAATATATTATAAATATTGTAATACTGTGTAATACATAGTATAATAGAGACATGAAAACAACCAATGAGAAAGAAAAAGTAGAAAGTCTTATTCAAGAACTTAGAAGAGGGGCGCTTCCGTTAGCGGTTCTCAGTATGTTAAACGAGAACAAATACGGCTATGCCCTGATCTCAGAGTTGGCATCGGTCGGGATCGAGATAGACCAGGGCACCTTGTACCCTATGTTGCGCAGGCTGGAGGAGCAGTCTCTGCTGCAAAGCACCTGGATCCTCGAGGGGTCTCGTCCGCGCCGTTATTATCAAATCAGTGAGACCGGTCTTCAGGTTTTGGCAATTCTTAAACAGGAATGGAATGACCTGAACCAAGTGATTAAGAAAATATTGGCTGAAAATGCCATTCAATAATGGAGGAAGAAATGGAATTGATTGATCGTTATTTACATGAAGTCGGAAAGCACTTGCCTAAAAAGAACCGTGATGATATTCTGGCAGAAATCCGGTCTTACCTTGAAGACAAGTTAGATGAACGCACACACGGCAGCCCAAGTGAAGAAGATGTAGTTACGTTACTTACCGAAGCAGGGGCTCCTCGAAAGATGGCAGCTTCTTATGCCCCTGAAGGGCAATATGTGATCGGCCCGGCATTATATCCACTATTTCAAATGGTGACCAGTATTGCTTTGGCGGTGACCATCGGTGCCCAACTGCTTGCCTGGGGTATTTCTTTGTGGGTTCCCACTGAAAGTATTAATCCGGCTGAGCTGATAGGAAGTCTGTTGACCAGCGTTCCCACCACTATTGGTATGATTGTGATCGTGTTCATGATTCTGCAAGCCGTAGGTGTCAAACCGGACATGGATGAGAAATGGGATCCGAGAAGTTTGCCGGCAGTTGAAAGCACCCAGGAAGTCAGTCGAGGAGAAACCATTTTCGGGATCATTGCCGGCAGCATCTTCATGGCAATTCTGGCAATTGTTCCTGATCGGATTGCCATTTCCGGTTTCCCTGGAGGAGAAGTTTTCCCCAATCAGGTCTTTCTACAATTGCTTCCCTGGATGCTCGCTTCACTGGCTGTTAGTATTGGTTTTGATATTTACATGCTCTGGCGCGGGCGTTGGAATATTGCCACACGCGCGGTTGAGTTGGGCGTAGATGTATTTTCAATCGTGGTTCTCACGCTTCTTTATAAAGGTCACGCTGCCTGGCTCGAGGCTCACGGCGTTAGCAGTAAAGTCTTCAATCTAATCCATATTACAGAAGAGATTACCACCGATGTTCAGATGTTCGGTATGAAGGTATTCACCCTGGCATTCGCGGTAGCCTTGATCGTGGTGACTGTTGTTACCATCTCAAAATTGGTGAAATTGATTATTGTCTGCGCTCGAGGAGAACAAACAGGAAAAAGCGTCATCAATTGATATCGTTTTTTGATTTATCCATCCCGCCAGTCCAAATTGAGCTGGCGGGATTGTTTTTATACGCTAAAATAGGTCTCATGATTTCAATAAGCCTCAACAACATCACCCTCATTCTTGGCGCGCGAACAATTTTCAGCGGGCTCAATTTCGAGATTCAGCACGATCAGAAAATCGGCCTGATTGGTCCCAACGGCGCTGGTAAATCTTCCCTCTTCAAACTGATCACCGGGGAATATACCCCCGAAAAAGATGGCAGCGTAGTGCGCATGCGCGGCGTAACGGTGGGGTACCTGCCGCAGGAACCTCAACTCGATCCCGATCAAACTGGATTCGCGGTGGCGCTGGCGGGGAATCCGCGTGTGGCAGAGGTGCAGTTCGAACTAGAGAAAGTTGAGGCAAGTCTGGGTGAAGTATCTGTTTATTCCGATGAGAAGAAGCTGACCCGCGCCCTTGAACGCCAGCAGGGTTTGCTCGATGAATTTCAAAATCTTGGCGGGGAGCAATACCCTGAAAAGGTACGCTTATTACTGCGCGGTCTGGGTTTGGCAGAAGGGGAAGAAGACAAGCCCATGCGTGTGCTCAGCGGCGGGCAAAAAAAGTTGATCGGTCTGGCGCGGCTACTCTTGAGCTCCCCTGATGTGTTGCTGCTGGATGAGCCAGACAATCACCTTGATCTCGCCGGGAAAATGTACTTGGAACGATTCATCCAAACCTATCCAGGGGCGGTGGTGGTCATTTCGCACGACCGTTACCTTCTGGATGCCGTGGTCACCCACATTGCCGAAATTGAAGATGGCCGCCTCACCACTTTCGAAGGGGATTATTCCTCCTACATTCTTGACAAGCAGCAGCGCATGGCGCGCCAAAACGAATTATACAACGTACAGCAGCACCAGATTTCGCGCATTGAGACTGCTATCAAGCGTTATGCCTTATGGGCAAAAACCTATGACAGCGAAAAATTTGCCAAGAGGGCTCGCGCCATCCAAAACCGCCTGGACAAAATGGAACGCATCGAAAAGCCCTTGATCGAACGCCGCCGTATGGAATTGCAACTTTCAGGTTGGCGCGGGTCGCAAAAAGTGCTGGAGTATAAAAAAGTCAATAAGGCGTTTGAAAACCGCCGTGTGTTAACCGATGTCAATTTTGTGCTGCATCATGGCGAGCGGGTAGGGGTGATCGGTCCTAATGGCACTGGGAAATCAGTATTATTTCGGCTCGCATTGGGCAAGATATTGCCCGACAGCGGAGACGTGGTGATTGGTCCCAGTATTCAGACAGGGTATTATGCTCAGGAACACGAAACTCTTGACCCTGATCAAACCGTGCTTGACACGGTGCGCCTTGCCGGGAATATGAGTGAAAGCAGCGCCGTGGCGTTGCTGGGGCGTTATCTTTTCAGTTATCGGCAGGCGGGGCAAAAGGTCAGGGAACTCTCTGGGGGTGAACGCAGCCGGCTTCAACTGGCGCTGGTGGTACTTTCGAAAGCAAATTTTCTTCTGCTGGATGAGCCCACCAACAACCTTGATATTGCCTCTGCGGAGGTGCTCGAAGATGCTCTGTCTGATTTCGAAGGTACGGCATTGATCATCTCGCATGACCGATATTTTTTAGATCAGGTGGTTGACCGCATCCTGACATTGGAGAATGGAATTTTGCACAGCCATCCGGGTGGTTACAGCGAGTGGCTAAGCCGAAATGGGGTGAATCGTTCAGCGTAATTCGTGATAATCTGCTATTCTATTGTTATTAGAACTTATCTTTTTAGAAGAGGAGATTGTCTTAATGGGAACCCCGATTCAAATAGAAGGCTGTGAAGGACAAAACATAGAGGTTCGACAAGGTTTCTGGGCAGGGGCGCAATTATTGATCAACTGCGAGAAAGCCCCCAAAGGATCCAATCGCAGAGAGATGCTTGTGAAGCGCAATGACGGCGTTGTCATGACTGCCTATTGGAAACCTCGCCTGTTGGGGTTTGATACCCCAAATTTGGTCATAAACGGGAAAGAAATTGAGGTAAATCCCCCTCTAAAATGGTACGAGATCGTATGGAGCGCTTTGCCGGTAATTATGGTGTTCATCGGTGGTGCGTTGGGCGCTGTGCTAGGCATTCTGGGGTTTACAGCCAGTGCCGCGATATTCCGATCCAAACTCAATGGCGTGGTCAAATATCTCTTTTCAGCTCTGGTGACTGGCACGGCTGTCATCCTTTGGCTGATCATCTCAATAATAGTCAGCAGCGCTTTGGCGTAATTTTTTAAAACAAGAAGTGAATTAGTCATGAACCTAAGAGGTTACCTTAACCAGACAAGGTTATTTTTCTGAAAAAATCAGAATGGGCAACACTCAAGTTGCCCATTCTGATAATTCTTAGCTTATCACTGAGATTAATTCCACCCCCAGGTCACGAATGCGGTTTAATATGGCATGCAAGGCGGCCTGGTCCATTTTGCCGAGGATCAGAGTAGTTCCGTCAGATGATGGTACAACCTCCAGATCTTCAAACCAACGTATCCAACGTTCTTCAATGTGTCCCTTGATTCTGATCTGGTACGAGATGAGATTGCTTCTTGCACTCAAGAGATCACTTTGTCTCGTTTGTGAGTTTGATGAAGTGTCGTTGCTGGCTTTGGTTATTGCTGATCGTTTCATGAACGTCTCCCAAAATCTATAGTTTCATCTCAGTCAACCAGGAAGAAAGCTTTTCTTCCCGTTCTTTCAGATCATTGACCTTTCCATCAAAACGTCCAAAGCATAGTTCTCCGGATATTTTGCCATCGTGCATGCATAACACTCGTTCTGTTTTCGCAGCGACCCTGAAATCATGAGTAACCAAAAGAATTGTTGTGCCACCTTGATGAATATCAGCCATCAATCTCATGATCTCATTGGCTGCCTTCGAATTCAAGGCGCCAGTTGGTTCGTCACCAAAAATGATGCTTGGCTGATTCATCAGGGCACGGCAAATTCCAACCCGTTGAAGTTGACCGCCTGATGCTTGCGTAATATCGCGGTTTTCAAGTTCTAAAATGCCGGCTTTTTCCATCAACATTCTGGCTTGTTCAATGATTTGAGTTTTGGTTTTACGATGATCACGTATCGAAGGCAGAATAATGTTATCAAGCAGATTTAGATTTTTGAGAAGGGTGGGTTGTTGAAAGACAAAGCCCATTTTATTTCTACGCAGATCAGCTAGAGCGTTATCGTTCAGGTTTGATAAGTCACTGCCATTAAAATGAATTTTCCCGCTGTTGATCCGATCCATTCCACTGAGCGCGTACATCAAGGACGACTTTCCTGATCCTGAAGGGCCCATGATAGCCACAAATTCACCCTCAGAAACCTCGACCGAGATATCATTGAGAACAACGCTTTTTTGCTCACCTTCACCGAAAGATTTTACGATTTTTTCACCTACAATTATGTTTTTCATTCTTATTCCTTTATATTGTCAGAAATTCTTATTTTTCCAGCGTCTGTCGTTCCCATAAAGGTAAACATCAGGGTTGAGATGATCATTAATAATGGGCTGAGGACATATGCCTCAAGGGGATTGATCACAAATTTGAATGAAGAAGCTCCAAACGATGAGATCACCGCGCCCATGAGTAATTCACCCAACGTGTTGGCAAGGAGGGTTCCCAAGACAATTCCAGCTAACAAAATAAGGGTTGACCTGGCTACAAACTGCCATTTGATATCTGAGTTGGTAAACCCGAAGGCTTTCATGACGGCAATTGAGAACTTATCCTTGATTACCAGCATTCTCATAAACAGAAGGGTGACCAGCGAAGTGGTGAACAGGGCAATTGCTATTGAGGCGAAGGATGCTTTCCTGACCGAGTCGATGGTCGAACCAAAGGTTTGACGAATGTATTCATCAATTTCAAAGGCTTTCGCGTATGGGTACTTATCGGTGTATTCTGCTGCTTTTTTCTCGATGTCTGCCCGATCTGTTAGTCTAATGCTGATCACACTCCACATAATCTCTGTGGATTCGTCAGCAAAGTCGGCTTTTGCGGTCTTTCCGCCATTGGTGATATCTGAATAAATGCCACAGACCGTAAATGCTTTTTCCTGACCGTTGATGATAAGAGTTATTTCATCATTGATTCTCTTATTTAATTCCCTGGCGTTGATGATTGACAGGGCAATTTCATTTTCTGCTATTGGTGCTTTGCCTTCAGAGTAATTAATGGGGAAGATGGAATGATCACCCAACTCAACCTTGATATGTTCATTTTGGCCATCATCCCTCTTTACAAGAAAAGACTTGGTTGTCAGAACCACGAAATTCTCAATGTCCCTATCCATTTTCATGGAGGTGACAATTTCACCCACTTTTTGAGGGATGTGATCCGTTTGTTGAATATCAATTCGAAGATCACTATGACCAATCCCCATGTATCCGGTAAAGCTGTTGGAAGAAATTGTGGTAAACAAATTCTGTGGAACGATGATGATAAAGGCGGAAATCACCAGAACCGCCAGCATCGTGGCATAAAGGCTTTTTCTTGAAAGAACATCCTTGATGCCGAGGAAGATATTTGTTCCCAACAATGAATTATGACTAAGACGTAATTGTTTCTGAGGGTTTGATTTTTCCTGAGATACTCCAAAGCGAATGGCTTCTGTCGGCGTAATTTTTTGAAATTGCTTCAAAACACTGTTTACGTAAAAAACGACTGTGAGGAACAAGAGAATGACAACGAAACCGCTGAGAATTGGGGCAAAAGAGGCATTTTCACTCTTGCCCATAAACAGACGGATATTTTCCAGCAACAAATCCTGAAAAACGAATGACAGGGCAAATCCAGCAAGACTGCCAGCAGCCGCCAACGCGGTATATTTTGCCAGATATATTCTTTTGATATCTGAAACGCGTAATCCAATGGCTTTCAACACGCCGATTTCACGATAGTCATCTTCGATTTTTGTCAGCAAGGTGAACCGGATGCACATGAAGGCAATTCCAATGATCAGGGCACACACTAAAATGATGACCGCCATCATAATTCCATCTGATATTGCATTGATGATTCGAAAGTGCGGATAGGTGATCGTGGGCCCGTTTGAATCGAGTTCAGCATTAATGTAGGCTGCTTCGAATTCTCCCAGTTTGGATAGATCGTTCAATCTAAATTCAATCAGGTATTCAATCATTCCAAACTGCCTGATTTTCTCAAAATCGTTCTGACTCACCAGAAACCGTTTCGAAGAAGACAGAAGCGAATTCATTTGAGAATCTCTGAGAAAGCCTTTTACGATGAACTCTTTTCCTTGCAGGACAATCTTCTCATTAATTTTGGTGCTTCCATCTCGCATGTAATTGACCGGAACGTAAATTTCACCATCAGTAACTGAGATGTTTTTTCCATCCAGATCGAGGAGGTAATCAAATTTTTGGTTCTGAACGGTAAAGCCGTTGTCTTGAACACTGCCAGCCAGCGAACCATTTTCAAAAATGATCTGAGCCCCATCCATATTGAGAAACTCGACGATCTGATATTCTTGTACTTGCTCATTGTTCTCGGCAAAATTGATAATCTTTGCCCGGTTTAACTCTCCAGCATGCATCTGCATAAAATGGGGAGTTTTGGCTTGTTTCATCAAGGTGTCAATTGCGCCGCCAAGATTGACAACCAGAATGGCTGTCAGTGAAATGAGTAAAGCGGCAACCATAATGAAAAGTATGGTGATGATTGTGACTGCTTTGTTATTTCGAATGTCATTGTGAATTATTCTGTTGTACATAAGATCTTTTCCTTTACAGTTTTCCAGGCTTTAGATTCAGTCAAATGTGATGAATCCATTTCAAGGAAATTTTTTGATCCACGCTTATATTGCAGTTTCGTTTGAAATTGATTGCTTTCTTTCAGCCAAATCTTCACTGAAGACTTTCAAGCTAGGTTGGGCAGAAACCCAACCAACCACCAATAAGATCATTACACATGCAGTGATGAACAATGTATTGAAATTCCATTTGATGACAGCACCGGAGATTGCCTGAGAAATGGGAACCAACCCGGTCCCAGCCAGCATGATGATGCTCATCATGCGCCCCAACATTTCTTTGGGGGTGTTGGATTGCATCCAGGTAAACATCAAGATGGCAATATAACCATTGCCTGCTCCCAGCATCAGCATGCATGTGAAATCAACCCATGTGGAACGGATAAACCCGAAGAAGCCTAAAAATAGTCCTAAGGAAGCCAGCAAACCCAACAGGAAGGCACTCATCCATTTGCCTTTCAGGCTGGGGAGTGACCCGGCCAACACAATACCCAGAAGGCTTCCGCCGGCAAAGGCTGACATCAACAAGCCATAGGCAACCGCTCCTTCAGGTAAATATTGATTTGCCATCACCGGAATCCCAACCAACAGCGGGCCTGTAAACAGGAAGTTCACCGCGGCAAGAATAAAAAAAAGCATTCGCAGTGTTCGGTCATTCCACAGAAATTTGAGACCTTCAACAATGGAACTCCAGAGATTCTCATTATCTGATTTTCCATCAGCTACTAATTTTCTTCCACCTCGCATTGTCCATAAACAAAATGCTGAAATTATGAAACTAAGTGCATCAATCGAAAATGCCAGACTGATTCCCATTGTTGAGGAGGAGTATTGGCCGATCAAAATGCCGGCAACGGTGGGACCAGCAAATTGGGCGAGTTGGCTGACGCCCATCATGAGTGAATTGCCAGCCTGTAGATCCTCTTCTTTGACCAGCATGGGAACGATGCTGTTGCTTGCCGGGACGGCAAACCCGGCGACCAGGCCGAATCCAAGGGCGAAGGTATACACCATCCACATTTCGATGGTTCCGCTAAAGATGGCGATTGATATTAAGATGGTGAGCCCCAAACGGATCCAATCCGAGATGAGCATGACATTGCGTGGAGACAAGCGATCAGTGACCGCTCCGCCCAAAAGCATAAAAATGGCGCGGGGCAGTCCTTCCAGTGCCAGAACGATTCCTAGCGCCAGGGGGTCACCGGTCAGCTTGAGTACCAGCCAGGGGGTGGCAATCAGCGCGAACTGATCACCGAGCATTGAGGTCGTTGATCCCACAAACAATAAGCGAAAATTACGCAGCAACATCACTCGGGACATGGAATTTTGTTTTTTCTCTGTATCCATTTTTACCTATCCATTCAATTCAATCCAAAATTAGTTTCACGAACGGTATTAGTTTATGTTTGATGGATGAATTTGTACCCTATCGAAAGGTAGGGTTAAGGATAGGTTTCACGGAAAGGTTGATGGCAAAGCCAGTCAGACTTTGGGCATCTGACTGATATTTTATATCCGGATTTTTATAGGGGATTTGATGATTCTCAGCTCAAGGAATGATCAAGAAATGATAAGTAAGATTGAAATAATGAATGAAAAGGAAATGATTAGTGTGGCGCAGTCTCACAAGTTCAATTCTTTAGCGAGGATGATAGCCTGGGTACGATTTTCCACGTTCAATTTATTCAGGATGTTATGCACGTGCCATTTCGCGGTACCAACCGTAATGACCAACTCATCGGCAATCTGTTGATTGGTTTTACCTGCTGCGATCAATTTTAGAATCTGAATTTCCTGCCTGCTGAGCGGAGATGGAAGTTGATCATTGGAATTATTGATTAGCTTGGTTTCAGTACGATCATTATTGAGGATGGATTCTACAAAATCAGGTGCTGTTGTTTTGATCTTTTTCAGCAGCTCGAAAACCAGTTTTCCTTCATCCAGAAATACACGGGTGATTTTTTCAGGTGCTGCAAGGGTTATTGATTTTCTCAGGCATTCGAGGGAAGATGGTGTGTTGCCCTTTGCGTGATGAAACAGGCTAAGCAAAATATTGGCTTCAATGATTGTTTGATTCCAATTCTTGGATTCTGCCTTTTGTAATAATGGTTGAATAATGGGCGGAATTTCATCCAATCTGCCTGCCGCTAATAAATAGCGGATCAGGGTTAAATCCTGAAACTCGTGTGGAGATTGGTCACGAACATTGCGGTATTCTTGTTCCCATTCCTTGGCTGAAACTGGCACGTGCTGAAAAAGATCAACCCGGATTTTTGTGGCTTCTGCCAGGAGGTTCATGCGGGGAACATAAAGCCCGCGTAACATGTTGGCAATCTCATTTGCTGCGATTGTGGCATTGGCAGTATCACCCAAATAGATATTCAGACGGATGAGATACATTAAGCCGATAGCAACATCATTTAAGGAACCGCATTGACGTGATAAAGAAATACCATCCTGCAAATATTGTTTTGCCAGTGTCAGGTTATTTTGTTCAAGGGCTATACCACCCAGTAGCGACCAGGCAATGCCCAGTGAAGGGACTCGAACCCCATTCGTGAGTTGAATCGCTTTGCGGCAAGACTGTTCCGCCAAACTCAAATGGCCTTGTTTGATTTGCAGCAGGGCGGCGGCACAAAGAGAGGTAATGGATAGGAACAACACTCTCACCAGCTCCGCTTCTCTGCTTGCTAAAAGGTAATTATTTTCCGCGAGATCTGTTTGCTCGGCAATTTCATATGCAATACCAAGACTGTAAAACGCCCGGGCATGAGTCAGGTGATTTTCGCGGGGAATCTCCGCCTGGGACTGGGTGATCAGTTCGATCGCCTGCTGCAAATTGCCATTAACTGCAGCAATGGAACCTCGGTTTAGCTTTACCAAAGCTGACAACAGATTGTATTCAGTAGTTGGCGGAAGACTTTTTATGTTTTTCTCTGCCTGGTCAATGTAAGATACAGCCAGGTCCAGGCGTCCCGACAGAAACATCAGGTAAGACGAATTGAGGCATAGAAAAGGTCGTTTGCTGAATAATACAGGAGGAAGCGCATCCACCCAGGAAGTGAGCAAGGCGATATTCCCGCCAGACCACGTGGACTGATTGTTGAGAGCCTTATCGATCAAGTTAGACGCGAAATCATCATTTTTGCTCAAAAGTGCATATCTTACTGCTTCATCAGTAAGTCCGTTTTCGTTATGCCAAAGGGCGGTCTTCATGTAAAGTTGTTCGATTTCGACCTTCGACAATTCTGTTTGCAGGTAATCAGCGAAGAGTTGGTGATAGCGGTACCAGTTTCGTTCATTATCCAACGGTACGATGAATAAATTGGTTTTATCCAATTGGTTGATGATGGATTGGCTGTCAGAGTTGTCAGTGAGTGCATCACACAATGGGGCATTAAAACGCGAAAGAATGGAGGTATTGATTAAGAAATTGCGGACTTCTTCTTTTTGTTGATGAAGGATTTCTGCTGCCAGATAGTCAAGGACATAGCGATGACTACCTCGAAAGGATTCAATATACTCTTTCGGATCAGGCAGATTCTGCAAAGCAAGCCCGGCGAGTTGAAGCCCTACCGCCCAGCCTTCAGTGCGTTGTTTGATGTCACTGACCATTTCCGGATTTAAATTTAGTTTCATCGACTGGCTGAGGAACTGACCTGCTTCTTGTTCAGAAAAGCTTAAATCAATTGCTCGCACTTCAGTCATTTGTCCGCGGGCGCGTATTCTTGCAAGAAGAAAAGGGGGGTCTTCACGAGTGGTGATGATTAAATGTACTTGGCTGGGCTGATGATCTATAAAATATTCGAGATTTTTGTGAATTTCGGCATTGTTGATGAGATGATAGTCATCCAGCACCATAATGATTGGTTGATCTGATGAAGTTAAACTGTTAATTAAACCATCCAGAAACGGTTCCACATGCGGCGGCGTCGTGATTTCTGTTAACCCCTGGGCGACCGCCAGAAATGATGGATCAATGTAGTGGAGAGAGGCAATCCAGTAACTGAGAAAACGCGCAGGATGATTATCGTTCTCGTTCAAAGACAGCCAGGCAATTTTATAATCAGGTTCAATAACCCTCAGCCACTCGATAATTAGAGTGGTTTTTCCATATCCGGCTGGAGCAGAGACCAGGGTCAGCTTGCGTTGTTCCAACAAACCCTTTTGAAGTTTTTCTATCAACTGACCGCGGTGAATATGATTGGCTTGCCATGGCGGGATGTGAAACTTGGTTTCAAGAAAAGGCGATTCCATCATATAGATTATAACTTGAGATGGATTATGAAATTGACAATGATGCTGATTTCAAAAAGTCGAGCAATTATCGACCCGACTTTTTGATATATTGGTAATTTATTGATATTGTGCCAACACTTCATTCATACGCTGTGGATAATCAGTGATGATACCGCTGACCCCCGCGTTTATAAACTTGATCATGGTCTGCGGGTTATTGACCGTCCAGATATACACGTCATAACCGGCGTCGCGCAGGGTCTTGATCAAGCTCAAGTTGCTGATGGATTTGTAATCCGGGTTGATGGCGTCCGCACCGAGTGACTTGAGCAGGGCAACAGGGTCATCCCCAATTTTGGTTACCAGGGCGGCGGTTTTTATATTCGGGTTATTTTTTTTGACCTGAACGAGATAGTCATGTTTAAATGAGGAGATCAATGCCTGATCTACCATGTCAAGTTCCTCAATCAAAGCCACGGTTTTCTGCACGATGTCCGCGTCACCGGGGGTGTCTGAAATGTCCTTGATTTCGATGTTGACATACCAGTTCTTTTCTTTGGTCAACTCCAATGCCTCGCGCAAGGTGGGGATGGGGGTGCTACGCAGAGCTTCCTGATCGGCGGCTGAAAGGGTTCCGTTGGCGATTTCGCCAAAGGGATCTTTCTTGAGATACCAGGCGCCGAAATCCAGTTGTTTGACTTCTTCAAGCGTAAAGTTTTTCACCTGCCAGAAGGGTCTGAACGGGAAGACTTTGATTGCGTTGCTGGTGCGGGCCATGCCGGGGTCATGCAGCACCACCAACTCGCCGTCTTTGGTTTCCTGAACGTCTAGTTCCCATTGATCGGCTTTCAACTCATACCCTTGTTTGGCAGCGGCAAGGGTGTTTTCGGGCGCGACTGACCGGGCGCCGCGGTGGGCTACATTAATTGGCGGATCATACGGAAAGGGTTGTGGGGTATAAGTCATTGTTGAATCCTTGTCTGTTGATGTGCAACCAGAAATGACTATCATAAACAGGATGAGAAAGATCTGTAGCAGCTTTTTCAATGGATTCCCCTTTGAACAAATCGTATTCACTGGTTTTTTTTAGTAATTGGTTCAATTATACGATTGAAAAGAAGAATCCTCAAATATTCATCATTGACATACTAGAACAAAAGTTTTATTATTAATTATTCAATTTTGTTGGAGGGAATCATGAAATCCAGTTTGGCTCATATTCAAATAAATATCAAAGCTGAGAACAAGAATTTCTATAAAGAGTTATTTCTTTTTCTGGGGTGGTCGGTTTTGCTCGAGGGTGAGGGTTCTATTGGTTTTAGCTGTGAAAAAGGTTGGGAAGGTACCCATTTGTGGTTTAGTTCAGAACTTAAAAATGTAACTAATGATTACGATGGAAGCGGGATGAACCACCTGGCGATCTCTGTCAATAGCCAAAAGGAAGTAGATTTGGTAACAGCATTCCTAAGTGAACATAATATTCAACCACTTTTTGATACTCCGCGACACCGCCCTGAGTTTTCTGCCCCTGAGAAGACTTATTATCAGGTTATGTTTGAATCCGCTGACAAAATTTTGTTTGAGGTAGTATATATTGGGACGAAACAGTAACTTGATTTTGAATGACTGTTTGGTTTAACTTGACAATATAGAACAAATGTTTTATGATAAGGTTATCATTCAATCAATCATTCGGAGGGAAACATGAAAACAAATTTGGGACATTTGCAAGTCAATATTGACGCCAAGAACCTCGGATTTTACAAGGAGTTGTTTACCTTCCTTGGCTGGGGCATCCTTTATGAAGATGAAAACATGCTTGGCATGGGCTGCGAAAAGGAATCCAGTTTGTGGTTCTGCAACGGCTTAAAAGATCTGGCAAACGACTACGACGGCAAGGGCATGAATCACCTGGGCATCTCCGTCTCAAAGCAGTCAGAGGTGGATGAAGTCGTGGAGTATCTCAAGAAACACAATATTCCGGCGTTGTTTGAAACCCCGCGACATCGACCTGAGTTTTCCGGTGAGGGCAATACCTATTATCAGGTGATGTTTGAAACCCCAGATAAACTTCTTTTTGAAGTGGTTTACACCGGTCTGAAATCATAACTGGTTCTGACAATTGGCGGCAGGCAGGCTTACCTAGGTTGGGCGAGCCTGTTTTTTCTGCTTTTTTCTTGACCAATCAAAATCCTGATTTTATCATTACAGAACACATTATCCACTCATTATGGAGGAATATCATGAAATCAAAATTAGGTCATTTGCAGGTTAATATTCGTCCGAAAAACATCGGATTCTACAAGGAACTGTTTACCTTCCTTGGATGGTCAACAATATATGAAAACGAGACGGTGTTAGGTCTTGCCGGTTCAAATGGTTCTGACCTCTGGTTCGAGAAGGGTATCAAAGACCTGGATAATGACTATGACGGCATCGGCACGAACCACATTGCCATCATGGTCGATCACCAAAGCGATGTGGACCTGGCAGTGGATTATCTTAAGAAACACAATGTAGATGCGCTTTTTGGCACTCCTCGCCATCGCCCCGAAATGGTCTCCGACCCGTCACAGACCATGTATCAGGTCATGTTTGAATCTCCCGACAAAATATTGCTCGAAGTGGTTTATTGGGGAAAGAAAGAGTAACAAGTTCACAACAATACCAAAAACAGGCTTGCTCAATTGAACATGCCTGTTTTGTTATTAAAGCCAGAGAGGTTATCTACACAACACGAATTCACATAAATCAGAGTTCAAGATATATCTTAACTCCTCAAAATTATCACTTCTGGTCTCGGTAAATAAGAAAGCAAAAACTGGATATTTTCGATAATCTATCTTTCTTAACTCAAGTGGCTTTTCAAAATGGGATAGAAGTCTTTCGTAATCAAATGAACTAATCTCATCGGCTTGCTTTCCGGTTGAATTATCGAGAACCACGACGCTGAAGAGTTTGCCTTCTTTTCCTTTTAGAATTTCAGTCCAGTTTGGTTTTTCTTGATGATAATAATAGAGATATGGATTTATCCCATAAGCCAGGTAGGCTAAGTCTGGAGTGGAACACCAACCGCCAAACCGCATGGGATTTACTTCAATTGGTAAAAGACTTCCATCTTTGGTTCTTCTCAATTCAATATGGACAGGAAAACTGGATGTATGAGTTGCGACGCCGATATTTCCCACAAATTCAGTGAACTCTGATAAGTTGCTCTCAATAATTTCTTTAGATGTGGTGTAAACCCGGTCACTGACATCACTATCTGATGAAAAAGTATGATGAAGAATGTTGAGAATGATAGGTTCACCAGTTGAATTGAAATATGCGTCAACTGCAAATTCATCACCGTCAATACATTGTTCAATGATAAAAGACCGTGTATCCAAAACTTCTTCTGGGTAAAGCTTTTGAATTGATTCCAATTCAGCATTTATTGCTGCAACAACCTCGTTCCATTCTGCTTTGGTCGATACTTTGTGAACGCCCATGCTAAAGAAGCCAATACTTGGTTTTATGATAAAGGGGAGTGGTAATTCTTTGATGGAAAGGTTTGTTAATTCAGTTAATTGAACTTCCTTGAAAAAGAAATTTGGAAACAATACCCTGGTTGTTTCACGAAACCTGGCTTTGTTCTTGAATTGTTCAATTTTCCCTGGTATGTCGCTGAATGCAAGGTTCCTTATTATCCAACTGATTGAATTCTCTGAGGTGGTGTAGATGGCGGTTGATCCGGTATTGAGGACTGTTTTAATTGCTTGTTCTTCGCTGATCCAATAGGTTCCTTCCAGGAGATTGAGCTTTTTTGCAGCATCAGTATTCACAACAGGAATTTTGTGATCTCGCAGGGTTGTTTTTAAAAAATCGGAGATGTAGGGTTTGTCAACGAAAAACATGATGGTTTACCTTTTTTGAAATGAGAGTGATGTTGAAAAGGATATTATAGTCCCCCATTTTATGTGATCTTGATAAACAGAAAATGATTTGCATAATAATAAGCAAACCAGATTCTTCACCTTAGGTTAACCAAATCACTCTACGGCTGGTCACTTCGTACGATGCCGTTTTGCCATGCGTAAGCGGCAGCCTGGGTGCGGTCTTTAAGGTGGAGCTTGCTGAGTATGTTGGTGATGTGGGTTTTAACAGTTTTCTCGCTGATCACTAAATCAGACGAAATTTCCTGGTTGTTTTTCCCCATTGCGATCATGCGCATCACATCCATCTCGCGTTCGGTCAGTTCCATAAAGGCGTTGACTTCATCGCGATCGCCACCCTGAATCTCTTTGACCATGCGGGCAGCCACCTGACTGTTAAGCGTGGCTTCACCGGCATGAGCACTGCGGATGGCTTTTGCCAGTTCATCCGGGTCTATATCTTTGAGTACGTAAGACAGGGCTCCGGCGCGGATGGCGGGAAAGATGTGCGAATCTTCGTGAAATGAAGTCAGGATAATGATTTTGGCGGGAGGATAGATATTTTTCACCTGCCGGGTGGCTTCCACCCCATCCATACCGGGCATGATCAGGTCCATCAAAACCACATCAGGGTGAGTGTCTTTAACCACCTGCACGGCTTCTTCACCACTGTCAGCCTCGCCAATGATTTCAATGTCGGGTATGGTACTGAAGTAAGCTTTCAACCCGATGCGGATCATGCTGTGGTCGTCCACAAGAACCACCCTGATTGGATCACTCATTTGGTTTCCTTTCCAGACCCTCTTATTTTCGGGGGAATAGATATTCGGGCGGTCAATTGGGTGCCGTCAACAGGACCGGTGCGAATCTCGAGTTTGCCATTGAATTTGGCAAGCCGGTCTTGCATGCTGATCAGACCAAACCCGGCGTTCTGATAGTTCCTGATATCAAATCCGATGCCGTTATCAATAATTGTCATACAAACTTCTATATCATTAACTATAAGCTGCACATTACATGCTGAAGCCCGGCTGTGCCTGGCGATGTTTGAAAGACCCTCTTGTAAAATGCGGTAGAACGTTCTTTCAACTTCCAATGGCAGTGCAACCTCGCCTTCCACTTTTACGGTGGCGGGGATGCAGGCGTTCTTAGACCACGAATCCACGAAACCTTGTATGGCGTCAGCAAGATTTTTACCTTCCAAAGCGGGTGGACGAAGTTCGGTGATGATGACAGCCAATTCCTGTTGAGAATCCTTAATGAGTTTTTCAGCTTCTTTTAACGATTCCTGCGCCTTGAAAGGATCAGCGTTGATCGAGTTTCTGGCAGCTCTGACCTGCATTAAGGTGGCAAAGTTTTGCTGCTTTACGGTGTCGTGCAGCTCCTGGGCGATGCGGTTGCGTTCCTGAATCTGCGCAAGGGATTGCTGATCTTCCATGAGCATATTAATTCTTCTGGCCATTTCGCGCATTTGTCCGCCCAAAGCGCCAATTTCATCCTGCGAGCGATCCGGGGGGGGCATGACCGTGAAGTTACCCTTCCCCCAGGCTTCTGCCGCGGCGGATAGATTGGTCAGGCGTTTTGAGAAGCTTTTGGATAAGATAAAGCCAAATATGGCGCCAAAGGGTGCCAGCGCTACCATTAACAATATCCCGGCCATCATTAACAACCCCACCAGTTCTGCCCAATCACTCAAGCTTCGATTGGGCAATGGTTCAACGGTTAGTACGATGACCCCCAATACTGGCAGGTTGTGATTTTTCTGATATATGGGAACCGCCATCCAGTTCTTTCCGTTTCCATCCACCATGTAAAGATCGTGAACATCAGTATTACCAGCCAGGGCATTATCAAGAAGGCTTTGAGAGTAGGGGATGAACGTCACTCCCTTGGCGTATTCATTTTGGGCTAGTATCTCGCCTTGTGGCGAGAGGATGTAAATGGGTGAAAAGGGTACGATGGCGGCAGCGGGGCTGTCAAAGAGATTCTCCGGTTCAATGCTTGCATATCCCTTACGTGTTAGGGTGGTTAACCAGACTTGCAGCCCGGCCAAGTCTGGCTCGGGCTGCATATAACTGCGTGCTTCTGGAACGAGGGTCGAGATGATGTCGTTCATGTAGTTGTCTGTGTTCGTTACTTCGGAATAAGCGGCTGCCGAGAACAACAGAACAATCTCAAGTGCCATCAGTGCCATCACCGTAACGAGAGTATAGGTTAGGGTGAGCTTTCCCTGTAATCCTTTGAACAGAGATTTGAAGAATTTCAAGCTTTACTCCCGATCATTGAGAATGAAAACCGGTGAAACACTTGAGGGTTTCCAGGTTGCCCATAAAACAGTCGATATGGTCAAACCGATGGTAATCAATGAAATCAAGGCTGCAGCAGAAGGTTTGAGAACCAGCAAATTAGCCAAGACGCTGCTGATCAAGCCGGTTATTCCGAGAAGACCCCAGATCAATAGCAACCCGGTCAGTGTGGCGATAACCGACATCAAGGTATATTCTACCACCTGCGAGAAAAGCACCTGTCCGCGGGAGTAGCCGATTGATTTGAGCACTCCGATTTCAAAACGGCGTTCCAGCATGGCAAGACTGACCGAATTGGCAACCAGCAAAATCCCCGCCAGAATGGATAATCCTGCCATGGCAGCCACAAAGGAAAAGAGGTTTCGATACTGCCTGACAGATTGAGCTTGATAGTCTGGCATGTTGATCAAGGTTGTCTGGGGTAGGGCGCTTCCCAGTTTTTGAGTCATGTCATTCAGTTGGGAGGGTTTGATGGTCAGGTAGAACTGGCTGTTAACGGTAGTTCCCAATTGTTTACCAAGATCGTCACTGACCAAAAGCAGTCCATTGATGCCTGGCCAATCTGATTTTTCATTATTTTCAAAAGTGCCCACTACTTCCAAATCATGAATAGTTCCGTTCATATCTGTGATTTGCAGTTTGCTGCCAATGGGAAGTCCTGAATAGGGATAGGCATACACCCCATCCGGTCGGCTGCCCCAGGCTGCTCCGTGGATTACAGCTTCACCAGGGTTGGAACGACCAAAAATTGTCGACGTCAGCGATGTATCTTTGACATCAGGGGCAAGAATCTGGTCCGCTCGATAGAGATGGCCAATAGAGTATTCATTGATCCCGTTTGAATTAAGTTCATCAAGCACAGCGGCTTCGTCTTCCGGAGATGCATAAACCGCAAGGTTCTCCAACCCGGAGGTTTTGCTTAATTCGCTTACTACATGTTGACCGCTTTGTGTCATTACAGCCCCAAAACCCAGCATGATGACACCGATAAACATGGCGATCATGGCAATGACCTGTGTGTTTGATCCTCTGCGGCGCATATTATTGCGGGAGATTTTGCCGATTGGCCACCGTTTGGTGGGCATGAGCTTTACTGCCAGTTTCATCAGAACCCATAAGAACCCGCCGATGCCTGCCAGTACCAGAAGGGTGCCAACCAGGACCAGCAAACCTGTCAGGAATGATTTCAACACCCAGACTGCAATCCCGATGAATGGAATCACCAGTGCAAGACCTAAAAACAGACCTTGACCGAAAGGAATTTGGGAGGTTTCAAGTTCTTCATTACGCAGCAAAGCAAGGGGTCTGACCCGGCTGGTGGATACGATTGCCCAGGCCGCAAAAATGATTGTTGTGATGGTTCCAATTACCAATCCGCCTATAACCTCGACTGGAGAGAAAATCCAGGTAACCAAAACGGTAGTGATGCGGCTGAAAAGGCCCACCATTCCGAAGGACAAGAGAACACCCAACGCAGCACCGACCAGACTGCCAGCCAGGCCGAGCAGGGCGGCTTCGATCACGAACATGGATTGGATTTGTCTCGCTGAATAGCCGATGGTTTTCCAGACGGCCACTTCCTTGCGGCGGCGGCGCAGCAGCACCTGCATGGTGTTGGCGATGCCAATTCCGCTGACCAAAAGTCCCAACAAACCCATGTCATTTAAACCCATTGCCAGCGCACCGTCTGTTGCAGCAGTGGCATCAGCTAAAAACTTGGCAGTAAACACCCGCCAGCCGCGGTCTTCAAGCAATTTGACGGCATTATCTGGATCAGCTGCATTAACCAGCACCGTGTTGGCATTACGCTGCCTGCCGGATAATTTTGATGAAGTTTCATGGGAATAGTAAATCTTGCTGCCCTGATGATTGGGGGTATCTGACGCAATACCCACAATGGTGGCAGTAAGCGTCTTTCCATAATCCAGGTTTGCCAGGATAATCGGGTCGCCGACCTCAAGTTTGTGGGTCAGGGCAAGGTCGCGGCTGATAATGATATCGCCGGGATTTTTAATAAGATCAGCTATTATTCCATTCTGCGGATCAGATATGGTCAAATTTCCAGCCAGGGGATATTTCTTTGTGTCCACTCCCATGCCGAAAGATGGAAAGTAGAGTTCTCCTGATTCAGGGAGATGAAAGCTGAGCGTGGTGGAATAATCCATCATGGTAAAGTCTGTGATCTCACCAGCCTCTTTGAGTTCCTGCAGGCCGGCTTCTTCTTCAGGGGTGATCACATCCTCGCCGACCCGGTCAAGGGTGAGGTCCCCGCCGATTATTTCGTAGGGTTTTAAGACCAACATGCGTTCGATGGATTTTGCCAGGGTAGTCATGGCGACCAGCGACATCACGCCAAAAGCCACGCACAGGAATGCCACCAGATTGCGCTGTCCACCCCGGCGAAGATGAGTAATAGCAGCTTTGAAAAAGAACGCACCTGCTTTCATGCTACAGCTCTCTTGAAATACAGTTTGGGAGGTTGGGTTTGTTCCTGGTTAGCCAGGGTGCCGTCCATGATATGCAGGCAGCGGTCGGCATAGGCAGCCACGCTGGGATCATGGGTGACCATGATTACGGTCAGTTTCATGCGGTTGCGCATTTCCTGGATCAACTCAAGCACCTGTTTACTGGTGGCGCTGTCCAGATTGCCGGTGGGCTCATCAGCCAGTAGCACCTGCGGTCGGGTGACCAGGGCACGGGCGATTGCCACCCGTTGTTGTTCACCCCCTGAGAGCTGGTGAGGCAGGTGGTGCAGACGGTCACTTAATCCGACTTGGCGCAGCATTTCCACCGCTGAAACATGTGCGTCACGTGAATTGGGGTGGATGTACATTGGGGCTTCGACGTTCTCAAGAGCGGTCATCGTGGGGATCAGGTTAAACGATTGAAAGACGATGCCGATCATTTCATTGCGGAAGTGAGCCAACTGGCTTTCGCTTTGGTTATTGATTTCAAAATCTGCCACCCGCACACTGCCTGCGGTGGGCCTATCGATGCCGGCCAAAATGCCCAACAGGGTTGATTTGCCGGAACCGGAGGGTCCGGTAAGAGCCACCCATTCTCCGGGGCTGACGTTGAACGAGATGCCGCGCAAGATGAGAAGCCCGCGTCCGTTTGAACTCAGTTTGCGCTGAATATCAGTCGCTTCGATCATGTTTTCAGATTGCATTTTTTCCTCTTTCTGGTTAATGATGCTGCCAGTATAAGGTGAGGACAATTAAAGAGCATCGGCTTGCGGTCTGAAAGCGAATCAGACTAAAGTCTGATCTTTCACGGGTAAAAATTGAGCCCCGACTTATTATCGGGGCTCAAGAAAACAGTAAAGCGGATTAAAATCACCTGTCTGCGTGTAGGTTATCAATGCCGTGAAGATTATGCAGCAAGATAAACGCGATAACGATAATTGTGTAAAGCCAGGATCTTCCAATCAATGCAATTCCGATGAATGGGAGGAGCGGGGTGATCCGCGGGGCAAACAGCCCGATTGAGTGGTTGCTCCATGTTGAAGATGGAGCTAGCATCAGCGGCAGCCATGATGCAAAATAGAGCAGGGTACCGAAAAGATAGAGGATCAATCCGGTTTTCTGAATAGGTGAGTCCAAATGCAACGGGATCAGGAGAGGTAACATGAAGGCTGCCATTCGAGAGATGTTCTCAAGCGCCAGCAGCCACTTTGAGGAGTGCTCATCTGACGTGATTCGAGCATCTTTAAGACGCGGTCCGAGTAAAAAATTCCAGAGGAGCAACGGTACCATCAACCACAAACAATTCAGCCATTGAACCTGAAATATCATTTGATATTCCCTGCAAAGGGTTGATCAAAACGGTTTTCATAGGCGCCGTTCTCTTTCAACATGGCATCAAAATAACCATGGGCGATGGGCAATTTCACAAATAGCTTGAAGAGAGGCCAAAAGATGAGCGGAAATTTTTCAGGTGTGGCGATGCGCTTTACAATTGCAGGGTCCAACGCCTCACCTCTGGCAAGACAGGCTCCCAATGCCTGTAAATTGTTGAAAAGGCGTGCATTCATCTGATCAGGCATCAATCTGACCGCTTCACCGTTGCCTTTGACGATGGCGCCGAGGTAAGGGCAGCCCAATCGTTTAGCCAGCTTCTTGAGATATTGCTCGATGTAGCGTGAATGAAGCCCTTCAGGAAAGCCGGATTGTACGACGAATCCGATGGGTGGGTTGTTTGGTCTGCCTGCAAGAGGTTCGAGTGCTTCAACGAAGTGTTTGACAATGGCGGGCATTGAATCCACGTAGAGTGGAAAGCCCAGCCAGACACAATCGGCTTTGCTGAATGCTTCTACATGCTGAGCGGTGTTATTCACATTGATCAGGTTGTACTGGCTTATTGCCCCGCCAAATCCTTTGGCAAACTGATTGAGGAAAATGGGCGAGTTTCCTTTTTCGCCGCGGGGTGATCCATTGAATAGGGTCAGGCTGGCCGGGGGAGTGATTGCCTGCCCTGATGTTGGAATTGGTTTTGCTGGCAATCGCATAAAAGGCAATGTCTGATCAGTAATGAGGGCGGCAACTTTATCAGCTGATGTATCACTGGTCAGAGAAAAAACCAGACCAGATTTCATATTCAGTGATGCCCGTTGGAAGAGTTGAGTGACAATCTTCAAATCTTCTTCATCAGTGCTTTCTTCTTTGGCAACCAGTACTCCGACTCTAGGATAGCGATCATATCGTTTTAAGTGATGTGCCTCACCGTGAACTACTTCCATGTAGGGGTGGATCAGGGGCAGACATTTGTCTTGCCCCATTTTTAATAGCTCGGAGGGCAACCCCATTATCAGCGGAGCCGCTAAAAGTACAAAATCTGAAGAGATAACCTCACGATCCATTATTTGTGATTGAGGGTCAAGATCACACCTTCCGGGAGTTTTCACCCAACACCCCCAACAGCCGATACAGTATTTCAACCCTAAATCGCGCAGGGTGAAATGTTTTACCTGGTGCCCGGCTTTTTCGAGGATATGCTGAATTGCATGCAAGTATTGATCAAAAGCATCTTGTTGGGGTGTTCCGTTGAGGATTGAGATTTTCATTTGTTTCCTCTGCTAAATGAGTAGCGAATGACTTTCTTCTGGCATTGATCCACGCAATTGCCGCACAGGATGCACTCGGTATTTTCCATTTTGCCTGTTTGCACCATCTGATTGACATCCAGGCTCATCGGGCAATGCGCAGTACATTGTTGGCAGTTGGTACAGGCTGAAGCGTCGGCTGTCAAACGAAGAGAAGCCCAGCCAAATCGGTTGCGAATCCAGCGGCCGATGATCATAAAGGGTGCCATCCAGCACAGGGTGTGGCATGCGGCTTTTTTGCCAACGAGGATGGGGATAAGCACGAACAACAGCAGAATGAAATAGTAAATGATATAAGCGATCATGATGGGTCGGTCCGGCGAGCCCGCCACAGAAATGCCATCCTGGGTCATGTGTAAGAAATCAATTGTCTTAATCCCACCTCCTTTGAAGATGGCAAAAATGATGGTTGAAATCCACGGAATCCAGATCAACCACTTGATCCAATCGGTTTTCTTGCGGTTGACCGGACGGTTGTTGATGGGTTCGATCATTTCCTGAAAACCACTGACAGGGCACACCCATCCGCACCACAGACGACCGAGAAACAGAGATAAAACAAACATAATTCCAAACATAATCATGCTGCCGGTCAATATGCCGTTCATAGCACCATCCATGGTGATGTACGGCGAAAGATAATTCATGGTGATCGGGAAAGATAGAAATGTGATGAGTAGAATAGCTTTACGAATTCTTTGTCTGATTGCGAGTTGTTTTGTCATTGTTTACCTTATCTTTCTGGAACTTCTCCGGATTTTAATCGGGCAATCACGCTTTCTGCCCATTCAAGATTTGCTTTCATTGAAACAAGGCCGTTTTCAAGGGTGAGCATCCAGAAGAAATTTTCTCTTGGAGAAGAAATTTCTTCTTGAAAAGGCCCAATCATCGCAGGTACCGCGTCATATCGGTCTAGAATTGACCGCATGATTGCTGCATATTCCTCAAACTTTGCTAGAACCTCAGCATTGGTCAACAATCCCGCAAAAAAAACCTGGATGAGAGCAGCAAAGCGCGGTTCCTCCATAGGGGCAGGACCGGCCAGGAAATCACGCAGCGCAAGCTTTCCGTTTTCGGTGATGTGATAGACCTTGCGGTCAGGGTGATCGTCTTGAGGAACTTTTTCCATAGAGACCATCCCCTGATCAGTGAGGCGGGCAAGGGTTCGATAGATCTGGCTTTGATCAGCTGACCAAAAATGCTTGACCGAGCTATCAAAAATCTTCTTCAGGTCGTAACCCGTATAGGGGTGATAATTCAGGAAACCTAAAATGGCATAATCAAGAGACATTATGATATTCCTCTTATATAGGATTAATCTTATATAGACACTATCCTATATCCTTTATAAAAAAATGTCAATAGGAATTTGGAAACCAAAAGTCCGCTGTGATTCAAAATCACAACGGACTTTCAGTGGTATTGATCGTTAAAGATCAGAAAACCGACACAACTTAATTTGATTCTTTGAGAGAAGATCGTGAATATCTCTGTTTTGCAACAACGACAATTCGATTTCCCGCTGATCAGTGTATCCAGTTGCCTGACGAACTTCGTCATCAACCACGGCAGGGTGGCACATGAGTTCAAATGTCTCGTGTTCAGCATCATTCACAATCGACTTTACCATCGACACCAATGTCTCTAGGGTGGCGCCTTCATCATAGAAATCACCGATGAAAACCTGCGGGCAGGGCGGCATCCTGTGCTGATACTCAACTGGAATCACCCCTTCGCCAAACAAGGTCTCTTCCACGCCAAGAGGCATCCGGATGGCACAGTCCAGTTCATCAGCCAGCCGAATCATCAGGTCAAATAGTGCGGGGGTGAAGTAGGAGCTGTGGTGGTGAGAATCCAGATGGTCGGGTTTAAAGCCAGCGACGGAAACAAAAGTATTGATCTGGGCGCGCCACTCGGCTTCTACCTGTTTGATATTAAATTCGCGTAGCCGTTCTATGAACGGATTAATTTTGTAAAAACTTCCGTTCTCATCCACCAGGCTTGAAACCTGATTTGCAGGCAGAAGGGGTTTTCCGGTGGTGAGCACCAGGTGAACCCCTAGCCCGAGGTTGGGGGTATCCTGCCTGGCAATTTGAATGGCGTTCAGTGCATCTGGGCGGTTCATCATCACCGAAGTGGAGGTGACAATTCCATTCAGGTGCGCCTGGCGAATCCCAAGTGAAATGCCGGCGGTATGGCCGTAATCATCCGCATTGACGATCAATTTCTTTTTCATGCTACTCGGTGTCTTTTTGGATTAAAGCGAGCGTTTCAATCAAGTTTTTCCTCAAGGAGGAGCTATCCTGAATACCGGCAACCTGCATGCCCAATAGAACCGCACCGATGACGGGTGGTTCTGCGGCACGGATGAACCTGGCTTTGGGCGCAAGGGCGAGAACGGTTTCTTTCATGGCTTCAATCATTAATGGGCCACCGTCGAACATGCTGCCAATCATTACCAGGTCAAAATCAACGGTTTCGAATTCCAACTGTCTGATCACTGCATTGCCCAATTCACCCAACTCATGTCCTGCCCATTGGATTAATTCAATTGCCACCGGGTCGCCTTGAGCGGCAACCTGAAATACCAGCCTGGCGTCTGCGGGATTGATTTCGATCTTTCCGGTGATCACATCCTGCAGCAATTCTTCCAAATCTCTGGCGCCGCATTTTTCAACGAAGACCTGCGAAAGGGCAGTGTGCGGACCGCGTCCCGTCCAGTCGTAGGCGATGGCATGGGCTGTTTTGAACATCAATTCGCTGGCTCCGGCAAATTCGCCGCAGCTAATTCCTCCGCCGGTGACCCTTCCGAAACGGGTGCGGGTGGCATCCCATCCACGCGCGTTACAGCCAGTGCCGGATACAACTGTGACACCCCATCCGCGAGGAGAACCGACCACCAGTCCAAGCTCCGCATCGTTAACCAGTTCGATTTTGCCGCCCAGGTGAAGCGTATTCAACACTTGCAGCATGGGCTCACGTTCTGAAGGCCAGTCGTATCCGGCAATGCCAAAACCTGAACCGCTTATCTGGCTCGCAGAAAGGTTGGCAGTATTCAGCGCTTCTTTGACAGCTTCTTGAAGATTGGATTGAAAACGCTCATAACCAACGGATTCGTGGTTGCCGGGTCCGCCCTCGGAAAAACTCTTCACTATGCCTTGTTCGTCGGCAATGATCACATGAATTTTTGTGGCGCCAAGATCTGCGCCCAGATAATATTGAGTCATGAGATTATCCTTATGAATTCCAAAACTGGGGGAGCCAACTTCTGTGGGTATTAAGAAGATCATCCATCACTGGCTTGATTTGATTCATGGCAGGGCCGAGAGGGTGAGCGAGCATGGCTTCATAGAGCAGTTCTCTGTCGCCGGTTACTGCAGCTTTTGCAGTGAGTATCTCATATGATTTTACCTGGGCGATCAACCCAAAGCAAGTTTCAGGCAGCGGATCAGCCGGCAGGGGATGTACTCCAGATCGGTCCACCTTGCAGGGCATTTCCAGCACCCAGTCTTTGGGCCAGCCGGGCACCGCGTCGTGATGGGGCACATTGGCAACGTGAATCTCGCCCAGGTCATTATAGTGACTGTTCAACAATTGGGTGGCAGCCGTGGAGTAATACGCACCGCCCCTTTCCATTAATTCAGCAGGGGGTTCGCTGAGTTTAGGATCTGCATACTCTCGAAGCAGCTCTTTTTCCAGTTCGATGACCTCTTCGGCTCTGGATGGCGGCCATTTCTTCTGTTCCTCCAGTTTGTGCTGTGTGTCATAGAAATAATGCAGGTAATAATTTGGAATCATACGCAGGGTTTCAATCAGCTCTACCGGGAATTCAGGTTCCTCAGAAGTCTTGAGTTCTTCCACATATTCCTTCAGTACTTGCGGCCACATTTCTTCGCCGTCCAGTTTGAAACCGCGGTGCCAGGTCAGGTGATTCAAACCGAGCGTGTTCAACTGTCCGCGCTGAGGATCAATCTTTTGGCCGAGCTGTTTCTCAAGGCTGTCCATGATCCTCATCTTTACCCCAATCGCCACGTTGCAAACCCCCACAGTGGGTACTTCTGGCGCATACATCGACAGCGCCTGGGTAACCAGCCCGGATGGATTGGTGAAGTTGGCAAGCAAAGCTCCAGGCGCCAGTTCTGCCATGTCTTTGGCAAGCTTAAGAATCACCGGGATGGTACGAAGTGCCTTGGCCATACCTCCGATGCCGGTGGTTTCCTGGCCGATCAATCCGTGGCGCAGTCCAAGATATTCATCTTCACGGCGGGCAGGCATTTGCCCGACCCGCAATTGGGTGGTGACGTAAGAGGCACCCTTGACCGATTCTCTCTGGTTGGTACTGAGCACTACTTTAAATGGTGATCCATGCGCTGCAACCATGCGTTGAGCGAATCTTCCCACAATGTTGAGGCGGTCTTGATCAATATCCATCAGCCATAGCTCGCTGACCGGTAGTTCTTTGGCACGGGCAATGAAGCCCATAATGAGTTCAGGCGTGTAGGTGGAACCTCCACCAATAACTGCAATTTTCATAGAGAACCTCCAAGAATTGGATTTCTGATTGATTTCTTTCTTATATGCATCCACAGGAATTTCGGATGATCATCTGCGTGGGCAAGAAAATTTTACTCTCCACTTCTTCATGTCGAATCAGTTTGAGCAGTTGATTTACTGCAGTGGAACCAATCTTATCGGTGGGGGCATGCACAGTTGTTAAAGGGGGGGTGAGGAAGGCAGCCGTCCGTTGGTCATCGAAACCAACCACGCTGACCTGGCCGGGAACATCCACACCAGCTTCTTTGAGGGCAGCCAGAACACCAATGGCAGAATCATCGTCAGCCGCAAAAACGGCATCAAATTGCTTTCCTTTCTCCATTAATTCGAGAATGCTGCTTTGGGCTGTAAAGCGGTCATAATCGCCGGGTGCAATCAATTCCTCATCAACTACCAAGCCGTGTTCCGTAATTGCCTGCCTATAACCCGTTTCGCGCCAATAAGCATCTTCGTTTCCTTGCGGTCCGCGTAAAAACGCAATGCGTTTTCGGTGATGGACATCAATTAAATGAGTGACAATTTCACAAGAAGCGGACTTATTCTCAATGGTTACCATGGGAAGAGTTAACCCGGTTGGAGAGGAACGATGGATTAAAACGATGGGCCGTTCTGCTTCATCCAAAGCGGTCAAATCTTGAACACTGAGGCTATCCAGAAAAACCAACAAACCATCTGTATAGGCTGAACTCATCAGGCGGTTGTTTGACTGTTTGTTTTGGTTAGTGGTGAAGATCAAAAGATTGTAATTGTTTGCTTCAGTGACCGCTATGATTCCATCCAAAAGGGGAGTGAAATAGTCACCCTCAATCTTGTCGAGCACCAAACCAATGGTGTTGGTGCGGTTGGTGGCAAGATTTCGCGCTGCTGGAAGCGGAGAATAATCCAGTTCCTCCATTGCCGATTTCACCCGTGAAGCAGTTTCAGGGGAAAGGGGAGCGGAGTTATTGAGATAGCGGCTGATCGTTGCGACCGATACCCCCGCCAATTTGGCAACATCTCGTATCGTGCTTGAATTCTTAGTGTTTTTCATGGTAGAATCCTTATGTAACCGGTTACAGTAACCGGTTACATAATAGCAGATTACAAGAAAACTTGTCAAGTGGCAAAACGATGTTGAAACAGGATTGTTATACTTTGATATATAGGAAGTGTTTTTTTCTCGAGGAGTTGTCCTGATGACGTTACATTCGGAAATACTTGAGCAGCCTGAGTGCCTTAGGCAGTTGCTGGTCAAGCAACGTGAGGCAGTTGAAAAAACTGCCAACAAAATAAGAGAACAAAAACCATCTTTTGTTTTCCTTGCTGCCCGCGGTACATCGGATAATGCCGGGCGGTATGCGAACTATCTGCTGGGCGGTGTGAACGGGCTGCCCCTTGCTCTGGCGACTCCCTCGCTGTTCACTTATTATCACACACCCCCAAGGCTACAAAATGCCCTGGTGGTTGGTATTTCACAATCCGGGCAGTCACCTGACATCATCAGTGTGTTAGTAGAAGGTCAAAAACAGGGCTGCTTGACCCTGGCGCTCACCAACAACCCGGATTCTCCACTCGCCAAATCCGCGGAGGTGGTACTGGACCTTCAAGCCGGACCCGAAAATGCGGTTGCTGCCACTAAAACGTACACCGCTGAATTGATGATGCTGGCAATGCTTTCTGCGGCGCTGCGCGGTGAACAATCCGTCTGGGGTGAACTGGGGCAGGTGGCTGGCTGGGTGGATGAAGTCTTGAAATTGGATGACAGAATTGCTCAAGCCGCTCAGCGTTATCGCTACATGCAGCAATGCGTGGTGCTGGGGCGCGGCTACAACTATGCCACTGCTTTTGAATGGGCAATCAAGCTTAAAGAATTAACTTATATCAGCGCCGAACCCTATTCCTCGGCTGACTTTGCCCATGGACCGATCGCCATCGTGGATCAAGGTTTTCCCGTTCTGGCAGTAGCGCCGGCGGGAGTGGTGTTTGATTCGATGTTCGAAATGATGCAGAAATTGCGAAACGAATTAAATGGCGAGTTGGTGGTATTGTCCAACGAGCAAAGGGCGCTTGATTTAGCGCAAGTAGCAATTCCTTTGCCAAACGGTATGCCCGAATGGCTCAGCCCCATCCCGGCCATCGTTGCAGGGCAGCTTTTTGCCTTTCACCTTACTTGCGTGAAAGGGTACGACACCGAACATCCGCGTATCATTCATAAGGTGACTGAGACGGAGTGATATTGTTGTTGTCACTTTATTTTATTAGAGAAGCAGAATACCGCGTAGCTTGCTACGCCGGTTCCATGCTTTGAGGTGGCTGATGCACTTGCTTTTGCGTAATACTCCGCCAGCTTGCTGCGGAGATAGCAAAAGCAAAGCCACCGGTTTATTGTAAGTAGAAATCAACTCTGACCAGGAAGAGGTGTTGATCCTCACTGTGGCGATTGGCATTGACATGATGTCACACGATTAAACCATTATTATTTCCGCTGGAGTCTGATCGAACCGGTATCGTTGGTACCGGTTTTTGTCTTTTGTTCTTCTTAATGAAAAATTAACCTAGCCATTCGGAAAAGTGAACGCAAAGCACTTCCGAAATTTACAAGAAATTGAGGAATTGTTGTAAAAAATGCCAAAAAACTCCAAAAATTCCGATGCCGACCGGACATTTTGTTTCTGTGGAAAGTTATGATGCAAAAGGAACATTGGGTTGGCATTAATTCAATGTTTATCATTTTTATCTTGGTTTCACGTAATTATTATTTTATCGATAAAACTGGTCTGTTATTCTAATCCTAGCGATGTTCCGGATTATTCTAATTTATTTTCTAATGGAGGAAATACATCACTTGTAGCCTGCTGTTTGTTATCCTGTTTGATATTACTGTTACATTTCAGAAAATTTAGATCTTAGGAGAATATACAATGAAATTTCTTGATAATATAAAAACACGTACCAAACTTTTGGGGGGATTTATTCTTGTAGCACTACTCATCGTCTTGGTGTCTTTGATTGCTTTGCTCAATATGAGCAATATGAACAATTCCATCAAACTCATGTATTCAGAAAACCTTGTGACTATTAAGCAAATGGGTGAAATCAATGCTCATTTCAACAATATCCGAGGTGATATTTATCGTTACCTGGTTGTTGAAGGAGCTCGTGAAACGACTCTTAATACATTGGCCGACCGGGGAAATCAAATGGTAACCACTTTTGGTGAGTACTCCAGCGGAGATCTCACTGATGAAGAACAGGCTTTTGTGGAAGAATATAATGCAGGCATGGTAGGTTTTCAAACAGCATTAGAGGCTTATATTGGTTATGTAAATGCTGGTAATGTCGAAGCTGCTTTAAAATCTCTGGATACTGGTGGAGATTTATTGGTAGCACGGCAAAATGTTACGGCTGTTCTTGATAAGATTACAGAAATCAATGTGCAAGCGGCTGAAGATGCTATAAGTATATCCAATGTGAATTTCAACCGAATTCAGATTTTGATGATTGTGATCGCCCTGGTTGGTTTGATTATTGCGGTCATTCTGGGTGTTCTGTTGAGTGCTTCAGTCACTACTCCATTAAAGATTATCACCAAATCAAGTGATCAGCTTTCCAAAGGCATTTTGCTTCGTGATATGACCCAAAAGGAAAAAGATGCTATCTCTATCCGAAAGGATGAGATGGGTGATATCGGGCGGGCTTTTGGGCGTTTGATTGCCTATATGCAAACGATGGGCCATGCCGCTGATCGTATTTCTGACAATGATCTTACAATCGAAGTGACACCTAATTCTGAACAAGATGAATTGGGTGTGGCATTCAAAAACATGGTGGATAATCTGCGAGCCACTATATTCAGATTAACCGAAAGCGCCAACAGTGTCGGTATCGCCGCTTCAGAACTATCCAGTGCGGCTGCTCAGGCAGGGCAAGCCACCAGCCAGATTGCAACCACCATCCAGCAGGTAGCAAAAGGCACCCAGGATCAGGCTTCAGCAGTCACCAAAACTGCCTCTTCTGTTGAACAAATGACCCAGGCGATTGAAGGTGTTGCCAAAGGAGCCCAGGAACAAAGCAATTCGGTTTCCAAAGCTTCCAATACCACTGATCAAATTAACACGGCTATTCAAAAAGTTGCTGATAGTATTTCATCTGTTACAGTGGATTCGAACACCGCTGCAGAAGCCGCTCGCAAAGGCACATTGACCGTGGAACAAACCCTGGCAGGAATGCAGAGTATTAAAGAAAAGGTAGGTGTTTCTGCAGATAAAGTCGAAGAAATGGGCAAACGTTCCGAAGAGATTGGGGCGATTGTTGAAACGATTGAAGACATCGCCTCTCAAACCAACCTTCTGGCATTGAATGCCGCCATTGAAGCCGCACGTGCTGGTGAACATGGCAAAGGTTTTGCAGTGGTGGCAGATGAGGTCAGAAAACTGGCTGAACGTTCAACTCTCTCGACGAAAGAGATTGGCACCATGATTAATGGAATTCTGGCGACCGTATCTGAAGCGGTCAAAGCCATGGAAGATGGCACTCGTGAAGTTGAAAATGGTGTCTTGACCGCTAACCAGGCAGGCGAAGCCTTGTCCAATATTTTGACTGCTGCTGAAGCAGTGAATAAACAAGCTGTTTTGGCTGCTGAAGCCAGCAACCAGATGAGGCTCGCATCAGAAGAACTGGTTACCGCTGTTGATTCTGTATCAGCAGTTGTGGAAGAGAACACGGCATCCACTGAGGAGATGGCAGCTAATTCCGGCGAGATCAGCCAGGCGATCGAAAATATTGCCAGCGTGAGCGAAGAAAACAGTGCCGCAGTTGAAGAAGTCAGTGCCAGTGCTGAAGAAATGACCGCACAGGTGGAAGAAGTAACCGCGGCGGCAGGCTCACTTGCAGAAATGGCAGAGGTTTTGAGGGGAATTGTGGCTCAATTCAAACTTGATGCCGATCAAGTAAATGACTCGATTTAGGAGGGCTTGATGGAAAAGCAACTGGTCATTTTTGAGTTGGGAAACGAGCAATTTGGAATCGAGATTGCTGATGTCGAAGGCATTGTAAAAATGCAGGAGATTACCAAGATTCCCTATTCTCCTCCATACATGGAAGGAATTACAAATTTACGTGGAGCTGTATTGCCGGTGATCTGCCTGAAAAAGCGTTTTGGTTTACCTTCAGAAGAAGTAACCCGCGAAACCCGCATCATCACTGTTAGCATGGATGGCGTGAAGATGGGCATGATTGTTTCAGCAGTCACGGAAGTGCTGACCATTGACGACAGCGTGATTGAGCTTCCGCAAGGAATGATCTCAAATGTAAATGCCGAGTTTATCATGGGTGTGGCAAAAATCGACAAGCGGCTGGTGATTTTGCTGGACCTTGGCAAAGTCCTTTCCGCCGAAGAAAAACTTGAAGCCGCGAAAGTAATGGCTGGAAAATAATAATTGCAGCGTATATATATAATAAGCCGGAGGTTTTTTCCCCTCCGGCTTATTGCATCACGAATAAGTTGCTTCGATTGTCTTGATGATATTGACAATGGTTTGATTGACCGGGGTGGGGATGCCATTCTGTGTCCCCAGCAAAACGACTTCTTCTCCAAAAACCTCCACCTCAGTTTTCCGTCCGGCTTCTACATCTTGCAGCATGGAGGTTTTCCCTTCAGGTGAAAGACTTTTCAGCACAGGGTACCAGTTCAAAATGTCCTGATCGGTCAGGTCCACCTGACAGGCTCTTGCCAGATTGACTACCTCTTGCATCAGGTCATTCATCAGTGCCTGGGCATTGGCATTTGTGTGAAACACTCTATATGGAGCTCTTAAAACTGCTGACGCCTGGTTCACCCCCACATTCACCATGAATTTCCACCACAGCATACGCAGCATATCCACCGGCACTACATATTGGATGCCGGCAGTCTCGAAAGCTTGCACCACCCTGGCTACTTTTGGACTGTGACTGGCATTATTGGCTTCGCCGAAGATTTGTTTTCCGGGTTTTGAGTAAACAATCGTGTTTCCCTCGCGGACAGCATCAATGCCAACGGTCACGCCATATAAAACTTTATCCCATCCAAAACGGGAGGCAATGATCTCTTCACTGACTAAGCCGTTCATGAACGAGACCAGTATGGTTTCTTCGCCAATCATCTGTGGAAGAAGATCAAGCCCTTCGGCAAGCTGAAAATGCTTGAGCGTTACGATGATCAAATCCAATTTGGTGGGGTGGTGATCGGGTTCTGCCACTTGAAAGTAGAAGTTTTTGCCGTTGATCTTCAACCCCTCTTTTTTCAGCCGGTCAGCCCGAGATCCATCCGCTATTAGATAAGTTGAAAAATCAGAATTGGCAGAAAAAACCTGGGCAAACATCGCGCCCATGGCGCCTGCGCCGAGAATGCCTACGTTTTGTATTCTTTGCATGACGGTTCCTCGAAAAAATGATTAGTATTTCAATTGTCTCACATATAAGGCTCACTATGGGTAAACAGGCATTGAAAATGGACTTAAATCTTGTTATTCTAATAAGGCATTATTAATACTCAAATCATTGTATTAAGGAGAAAAAATGGCCACACCCCCAACGATTCCCCCTGCTCAAAACCCTGATGTAACCAGTGATGATCGCTTATGGGTTTTATTGTGTTTCTTGTTTACACCATTAATTCCGATCATTACACTGCTTATTGAAGATAAAAAGAATCGCTCCTTTATTAAATATCACAACATGCCGGCTCTGATTCTGGGTGTTATTGAAACCATCTTCATCGCAATTGTATCGTTTATTCCTGTCATTGGCCGCATTGCTGGATTGGTTTGGATTTACAACCTTATCCTGGGCATCAAGGCCAATGGCGGCGCATTGACCGATATCCCCGTGATTACTGAATGGTCCAAGAAACAAGGCTGGTCATAACCTGGCCATCAATCGAAATGAAAAAATCCTTCATTGAAACTGATGAAGGATTTTTTGTTTGCACTAATTTTTTTTTACCAATCAAGCAACTCAACTAAAGGAGTGATCTTCAAGGTTGGTTTATTTACAATTACTTCTGTGTAGAAATTATGAGGGGTACTTTATGGGATTTCTTGAAATGTTGATCGCTTTTCCAAACTCTTTGATATTAAACATCAGCAAGATTGTATAATGAAATTGATCGGATTATCTCACTGCAGTTAACACCGTGCTACCAATGAGTATGGAGGTGTTGAATGCATAAATATCTTCTTTACGGTTCCTATACCCCGAAAGGCTACAAAGGTTTGCTGGCAGAGGGAGGTTCCAGACGGGCAGAAGCGGTGAAATACGCCGTTGAAAGCCTGGGAGGAACTCTGGAGTGCTTCTATTTTTCTTTGGGCGAAAATGACTTCTTTGTGATCATCAATTTGCCGGACGACGTATCCGTCACCGCCTTTTCACTTGCTGGAAACGTCAGCGAATCTTTCACCATGAAAACCATCACTCTATTGACGCCTGAAGAAATGGACACAGCTCTGAATCTCAAAGTGAATTACCGCTATCCCGGGGCGTGAGTAAGGTCTGTTCTTAAGGGACAAAGTCCATTCTTTTGAAAAACACCCTCTGATGTATGAGGGGTAGTAGTTTTTTCGTGTTGAGTAAACTCAAATCCGTAGTGTTATCACATCCAAGATTTTTATTGGAATCATCGGTTGGTTTATTCCTTGCTTATTATGCAATTTTTTCCTGGCCAAACCATCTAACCAACAACAAAATCAACACTGGAACTGCGAACAGGGTATCCATCAAACCAAATGGCATGATAGACACGGCAGCAGTCAGGGTTCCCACACTGATCAGGCAACCCAGTACCAATGCCCATTTTCGATTCTTAAATATACCTGTGGCGGCTATGAAACGAGTAATTCCCCAAAACACACCGAGTATTGTAATTGGAAGGGTATTGGCACTGGCTTGAGCTTCGCTCATCCCGCCAAAACCGGTAAAGTACTTGGCTGTCATCTCGGCAGGAGCGAAGATCGCGAACAAGCCCATCACCTGGATAAAACCATGCATGATCAAAAGGATTGCAGCAATTCTTGAATTTGTTTTGTTTTTCAGTTTAGTTCCTTCTTTTAAATAATGAATTTGGATTGATCTGGATAATCGTATAAATAATAGATTAGACTATTGGGGAATTTGAAAATCAGCAACTTGATCATAGTTGTTGAAAAAGTATGTCGAGGCGTTTGATTCCAGAATTTCATACTTTGTTAACTCAGTTGTTCCTCTGTTCTCTTTTAGTAATTCTTCATCAATGCTTGCCCAAATTGAAGTCATAAAATTGCGATCATCAATCGAAACTTTGCTGATCTGAACGGTATCTAGGTTAACAAAGATCGAGAAAATTGGGGGATTTACGTACTGATAATGATCCTGCAGGTATTGTTGAACGGTTTGATCGTTGTCTTGCATACCTATAAACAATCCTAAATTTGCAAACCCCAAGGCGCTGTTCAATTTATACCAAGCAGGGTGAACAAGTTCGTATTCAGCAATGCCGTTATCTTGCTTTATGAATTTTGCTTCTTTGTAATAAGCTGCCAATGTTTCATAAACATCACCAGACAATGGATCAATCTGGCTTTCATCAATTGCAGCTCTCTGCGTGAGCCCGTCCTCTGTTTCTTCTTGCATGAAAAAGTTCTGGTCCTGTTGCCAGTAATGGATGGTAGTAGAAGAAAAAGGTTCCTCTGGAGAATATCTGTAGGATTGTGAGCAAGTTACTTTAATTTGAGGATAATGAATAACTTGACACTCCCGATTGTCTTCGCCGTAAATCAACTGCGTTGAATGATCAGGGGAGGTTGTTTTGTATGATCTGACACTTTGAGAGGAGAGATGAAAACTGCTGGCATTTTGAAGGTTATTAACTGCTTGAGCCAAAATATCCGCTTTTGAGATTGTTTGTGTCGGCTGTTTTGGAAGAACTGTCTCAGCAACAGGATCAATCTGTGTTGAAACTGGATGTTGACTCTTGGAAACACATCCTGAAATCATAAGAAACAGACAAAGGAAAACTGCAATCTTTCGTATTTTCATTGACATTTATTTTATCAAACTGATTATTGCAAACAAGCCAAAGCCCAAAATAATTACACCAGAGATTCTGTTTATCCACAGCATTGCAGAAGGTTTAAATTTCTCGCGAAAAATGCCGACCACGCCGCTGAGCAACAACCACCAGGCTGCTGATCCAAGAAATACTCCCAAAACAAGGATTCCGGCAGAAGCATAATTCGTGCTGCCAGCCAGACCTAACCCTGCGAAAATCGCCACAAATGAAAGAATGGTCATCGGATTGGTAAGAGTCAGAAAAAAAGTGGAGGCATAAGCCCCCATCAACCCCTTATTCTTGATCTCGGCGGGTTTTTCTGCCGGTTTGGCAATCAGGGTCTTGATTCCCAGATAGCAAAGAAACAGTCCGCCGATCAGGCGAATCCAGGTTTGCTGATTGATTAGAAAATTGGATATAAATGCCAAACCGAAACCGGCGATGCACCCGTATATGGCATCTGCGGTTGCGGCGCCCAACCCTGATAATAGGCCGGATTTGCGACCATCCGAAAAGGTGCGGCGAATGCATAATACACCAATCGGGCCAACCGGTGCGGCAATCGAAAAGCCGATTAACAAACCCCTGAAGAGAAAACTTATGTCCATGAAGAAAACCTCATTGTAGAGATGTTGATGATTCTCGCACCAATTTCTGTGAATAACTGTAGTTTTGAACACCTGGTTGGTGCTCAACGATAAGACGTATACTTGATAATCAGATTTCTATGATTTTTTGATGAGTTGATCGCGTCGTCGTTTGGCGATAAACAGCAACAACAAAGCGGCAACAATCCCGATCATCCAACCGTTGGGGGGGAAGACAAGATAAACGGCATATGCCAGCAAACCGGTAAAGCCGATAGCCAGAACAGCGTCAATAATGGTTAATCCCGAAAAAAATGAGCGAATGGCTTTCAATAAACACCTTCCAAAAATTGATTAGTCCAGTTTAACACCTTCGTTGGCAATATCATTGTTTTCGACATAACGGCGCGGCATGGTTAACGAAGACCATCCGCCGGCTTCCTGCAGCACGAACGGATCGGTGCCGTGGCGAGCCGCGGATGTTGCCCAATAATGGCGGCAATCATGAGCTGATAAACCGATCACTCCGATTTTCTCACCCAGGTAACCCACCCGGGCAGTGACGGCTCGATCGCTCATGCCGTTTTTCCCCAATTCTTCGTTACGTAGACTACGCCTCAGAATCAATCCGCTTATCGGCATGTCGCCATGGGCTTGATAGGATTTCAAAGCTGCAAGCGTGTCTTTGGTCAGCTTGTGTACCTGTTCTTTATTCACCTTAGGCCTGAAAAAGCGTAGTTGTTGGTCGGCGATATCAAAATCGCCAACCGAAAGCCCCACGATTTCACCGACTCTCAGCCCGTGATCCAACAGCAGGCACATCATAAAGGTATCGCGTCTTCCCTGTGGGGAGTCAGGCTGTTGTTTCAACTGGTTCGCTTGTTCAGGGGTCAGTTTTACTGGTTCTGCCTTTTTTAATCCAATGCGGGTAATTTTCCGGCGGGCATCAATTCGATTTTGTTCGCGATAGCTGTATCCCTGAACGGCCCGGATTAAGGCATATTCCTGGGGGAGCATTGTGCCGGCTTGCATTGCCAAACGGGCGTAGGTTTTAATACTTGAAAGGTGAACGTTAATACTTTGAATCGCGTATCCGCTTTCAATTTGCCATTTGACAAAAGCTTCCACCAAGCCCCATGTTACTGGTTTCCAGGCGATTGGTTCATTGGAGAGGTTGCCCGTTCGAACATTACAAAGTGCCAGAAATTCACGGAAGAGATCAAGGTCAGCATCTTGTCGGCGCAAGGTCTGGTCCGCACGCCTGGAGCGATAATCCATGAAACGTGAAGAAGCAGCCGCCTGGTTGGCGCGCTCTCCGATCATTTGAGCCAGTTCTCCTGGCAAAAGGGGCTGAATCTCTGTGTTGTATCGAACGGATTCTAACTTGCTCATGAATTCATTTTACACGAAAAAGGTAGGACATTGGAATTCTTTGTTTAGATTTTCTATTATCAAATTATTACTACGAAAAAATTGGACTGTCAGAAATAGATAAAAAATATTTGACATACCTGACAATTTTTTATCATGCGGTTACTTAATTTCGCCAGATAAATTATTGGAAGGATCAAAGACTTCATATCATGATTTAGCTCCTTAAAGAAATAATCTCTGAATGGTTTCGATATGAGTTGATATTAGGCAAGCAAAAATGATTATTTTCCGATAAGGCAGGTATACTTATGCACTGATGAAATCGCGAAAGTATACTTTTATCAAGTATGTCATAGTCTCTCTACTCATTGCCGGGGTGGATTATTCAGTCTTTTGGGTATCCCAACACTTCATGAGTCAGCTTCTAGCTCGTTTGATTCTGGCAAGAACAATCTCAATCATAGTGCAATACTTGTTAGTTAACTTTAAAGTTTTCGAATCCAAATTGCCGACCTTGAGAACACTTCCGATCTTTGTACTGCTGGTGCTACTTAATGGGCTGGTAGTTTCACAATTAATCGGTTTGTTACAGTCGGTGCGGATTCCTGAAATACCATCAAAGATCATTTCCGAACTTGGTCTTTACCTGCCCAATTATTGGATCATGAAGAACTGGGTGTTTACTGATCCAAAAAAGAAATCTGCTGAAGTTAAAGAAACGAATAAATAAAAAGCGTCATCCTGTAACAAATGGATGACGCTTTTAGTATTTTTAAATTGTTATCCCGCGATACTAACCCCAATTAATCGTCCAATGCCAAAGGTCACGGCAGCAGCCAGCAGACCAAAGATGACCATACGGAATCCCGAGTAAAGTACGGTTCTGCCAGTGAATAAAGTAATCACAGCGCCCAAGATGAACAAGCCGATTGTACTGAGGGCAATACTGATATAGACTGCCGGCATCCCACTGGTGAAAATAAAGGGTGCAACAGGGATGATTGCGCCGATCGCAAACAATACGAAAGAGGTTATTGCTGCCTCCCAGGCTGAACCCCCCAAATCTTCAGGATTAATGCCTAATTCTTCGCGCGCCAATGTATCGAGGGCGCTGTCTTGGTTTTCAAGAACTTTAGCAGCCAGGGTTGAGGCGGTTTCCTTGTCAAACCCACGAGCTTCATAGATCAGGGTTAATTCTTCAACTTCTTCTTCAGGTGAAGTTTGAATTTCTTCAGCTTCAGTGGCGATTTGATGTTCATAAAGCTCTCGGGAAGACTGCACCGACAGCCATTCTCCGAGCGCCATTGAGATGGCTCCAGCCAATAGACCTGCCAAACCGGCCACCAAAACTCCCTGACCTGCCAGTGTGGCGCCAGCCACACCCATTACAAGGCTGAGGTTTGAAACCAACCCATCATTTGCCCCCAAGACTGCCGCACGAAGTGCGTTTCCACCTGTCGAACGATGCCGTCCCTCAAGCTGCATCAACACCCCACCTGATAAGCCTCCCTGAACGCTGCCAGTAATTTGACTCAGCAACCTGCCGTGTGATTGTTCCTGTGCTTGCATGTGAGATGCTCCAGGAACCTTTCCATAATCAATGGCTCCGGTTTGCTCCATTCCTTGTAGAACAGGCAGAATCATACTTGTGCCGAATTTTTGGCCCAGTTTGACCAGGGTTCGTGTTCGCCAATCGGGTTTGTATTCTGGAAATGGATCACCAGATTCTTGCGCTTTCTTTTTCCAAATTTCGGCGTGTTCAACTTCAGTTTGGGAAATTCTGCGATAGACCTCGGCAATTCTGGGGTCTTTTTCAATCTCAGACAGAGTTTGATAAAGCAGCGCACTGCTGCATTCTTCCAAATATGCCGTATAAGTGGGATTTTTTTTGTTCATAGTTTTCTCCATTGTCTATTGCTAAGTTAATCACAAGGCCCTTGGCATGTCGAATACATGGTAGTGTCTCCATATTCGATTATGACATCAATTTTATTTGACTCTACTAAGCTGGCGATGAAATCTGCGATTTCCGGAGTCACATTTGAAGAGTTCACCATTACATAAGCATTTTCAGGATCATTAACTTGTTGAATAAAAAACTCACTATTTGGAAAACCATATTCATAGTATTCTTCCAGACCTGGCAAGAATCCAAGATATTGATAATCGGTAAGAATGTTTCCTTTTAGCCCAAATTGTGATTCATAATCGTAAAGTTTTTGGTTTAAAGAGGACCCGCCAATATATTTCTGTTTATCCAGCGATTTGTTGATTAAATATGAATCAGAGTACTTCAACGGTGCGACTATTGAAACCAATAAGGGAAGCAAGATAAACACACAAGCGACAACTAGTAGAGACAAGTGAGACTTAATATATGAGGATAACAAACCCAGGGGAGAAAACACTCTCCCCAGCCATGATCCTCGGATTTTTTTCATGAGATTGTCTAACGGATTGGAGAAAAATTGTCCTAAACGTGCCAATAAAAATTCCAGACCAAAACCTGCAGATAAACCTGCAAATGGAACAATCAAATTAATATTACGTATGTCATAACTAAAGAGGACCAACCAAAGAATGAACCAGGGAACCACAATAAACACCAGAATCCTTCGGCACCATTTATCGAAAATGGAAAAAACCATTAGGAGAGTCAATATAAATGCAGCAATCATTCCGGTTGATTTGATTTTTGCAAGGTGTAAGAAAAGCAAATTGAATCCATTGGCAATGGTCTGAAAAAAAGATTTATCCTGTGACGCTAAAGTTGTAATATATGGGATTTCTGAGGAGGCTTGCCCGAACCAAACCCGATATTGCACGAAGGCGTACCACGGAACAAGAATGAGTAGATAAAGGAGGGAAATTTGCAGAAATGGGTTTATCCCGTGTGGCGCAAGTTTCTTTCTTTGTAAATATATAAAGAGGATGGGGTAGACCCCTGCAATCCATAGGCCAGATTGTTTGGTAATTCCGGCTCCTGCGGCAAAAATAGCCCCCAAGAGGATGTATTTATTGGCATTCCGAGGATTCTTCTCCATTTGGAGAAGGATAAACAATACAAGGATAGCAAAAAAAGTGACCGGTGTATCCATATATCCGCTGCCCTGTGAGCCTAGTTTCAATTGAAGCCAGCCAGCAAGTGCAGTTCCAAAAAAGTATCCAGGTTTTCTTTGTTGATATCCGATAATCCATAAGGTCAGTGGAATGAATATCTCCACCAAACCCATGAAATATTTTGCAAAAAACTGAACCCGATCATCGCCAATCATCAAATAGGCAAAAGACCAATTGGCTGGCATTAATTGGGGATAATGTCCGCTATCAAGCGGTATCTGGTTTTGATACCAAACCCCCGCCCAGCGATTCCATGAAACAACCGCATCCCAAGTGGAGAATACAGAGGTGTAATCTGTTGAATAATGGATGAAGTAATAAACGAGAACTCCTGAAGCTGCAATCAAGGCAAAGAGGTTAATAACCAGTTTACTTTTATTGTCTGGATTAACGAATTCAGTTACGAACCGTTGTATGGAAGTTTTTATTCTGGAAAATGAAACAGGTTGTTTTATGATGGGAATCAATAAGACAACTGTGATTAATAATTCAACGATAACAAAGCCAAGGACAGTTTTTCTGTTATATATCCCTGCCGCTGTGAATGCAAATACAAACAGGTAGTTTACAATCGTGCTCAGTCCAAGGGCTACCAACAAGGTAGTCAGGAATCCGCGGATTTTCATCAAGCGGGTAACAATTAATCCGGGAATAATTGCCATCTGGAGTACTGAGAGAATGCCAAGATTGATGATCATATTATCGATCCAATAATAAGACTCAATTTACTCCATTTGTTCATATATACCACATTGAATCATTGTATCGAATTGAATTTAAATAATGTAAAAAAGCTGACCCCACGGATAAAACCAATCTCCTGAAGCCGTCCGTTCAAGAAGGTTTGATAGGGGTCAGACTCAAGAAATACATAAGGTTTGCCAAAAGCATAATCCAGCCCCATGGAGTCCAGGAAGTTGCCAGCTGTGCCATCCTTCATTGCGTTGAAATAGTCCACACTGTTAATCAATCCATCCAGGTTCACAATGGTTCGGTCTTGGATAAAGTACGCGATTGTGCCGCCGCCGGTCATGCCTATTTTTGTGCCCGGCTTCGTATAGAATTCAAGTTCACGGGTTTCTGCCAGGTAATTCTCTTTGCCTTCTTCTGAAACGGTCGGGGGAGCCAGACGGTAGACGTAGAGAGCGTTTTGTGAGATTAATGCGAGAGTTACAAGAATGACCAATGCAGGGGAGATTATTTTTGCGATTTTTGTTTTATCCAGCCAGATAAAGAATGCATCGAATAGAAGGGCAAGAAGCAGAACCAATAAGATGGTTTCACCGATCCAATACCAGCCCCTGGTGTTGGAATAACTGGTACCAGTGTATTTGGTTATTTGGATGAAAAGGCTGATTACAAAGGCAGGAATCATCATAGAATAACTAATGTTGGCGAGGCGGTTCTTCTGCGCGGCGAGAATGAGCACAAAAAGGAAAAGGATTATGATGGTAAGTCCCAAAAAGACTAAATCCCGGTTGACACTCCAATTAATCTGATCCATGAAGCGGTGGGTAATCCTCATCAGGGGTGCGCTGAACAAAGACCAGGGGGCGTCGCCGCCAGATGGATTCAATCCCAGGGTGGCAATGAACGACTTTGGATGAGTGTAGACAGTGTTGTTAAGAGTTCCCAACCAGCTTTTAATCTGCCCACTGACAGGAGAGAAAGCGCCAAACACGATACGGCTCCAGATCATGTAAGTGCCGAGGATCAAGCTCACCGGAATGGCAAATGCGATCCCTTCAATAAGGAACCTTTTGTAGTTTGTTTTTACCCAATCCACAACGGCTTTTAGTGGGGGCTGGTACTCACTATTTTTTGTTGGTTTTGTGAACAAATGAATTACCGTGATGAGCATGACACTGATTCCTCCGTCCAGCAAGACGATGGAATTTGAGAACATGGTTGTGATTGATAAACGATAAAGGGCAAAATAGATTCCGTATTCAAGAACAAACGCAGCCAGAGCGCAGATGATCACACGCACTAGCCTATTGAACCGGGTAGATTGTCGCGAAAACGAATAGAGTCCGCCAAAATAGAACACTATTGGTTTTACCAGAATAGCGATTAGTAACAATGGATAAATAGAATAAGAATTGAGAAGCTCATTTTCGAAACCAAGACGTATGGTCCAGGCTGCGACCACAGAAAAGCCCAAAACAAGCATATCAAAAACCAGCCTCATCGAAATTCTTCTTAATTTCAAGAGCACGCTCAACCCCATCAGGCCGACCAGGAAGACATTATCCAAGCGAGCCAGGATGGTCAATCCGCCAATAATACCCAGGGCGATGAAATCTTTGCTGCGGTTGTCTCGATTTGCCGAGGGTGATAACACGTTCGCGGCTTTCAACAAGAAGAGAATAATAAAGAATGCGCTAATAGCAGATTCCATGCCGTTGGTGACGATCATCTCGTAAACGTGTGGATACAGGGCAAAGAATAGGGCTCCGATCAAGGCAGCCAGAGGGTGAAGGAATTTCTTAAGCAATTTATATAGAAAGACGCTGGCTAAGGAGTTAAACAAGGCACTTACAATGACCAGCACTCGCAGTGGCAAAATTAAACTAAATTTTGATAGCGAGAAGACCGCCAGGCAGACCAACATCCACAAGGGGTGAAATCCATTGCTGAGGTTGATTTGATCAAAAGAGAACCCGTGACCGGCCAGCACATTTTGAGCTACCTTGTAATAGAAAAAGGCGTCATCAATGTCATACCAATTCATCAGACTGTTGGCGGGGGTGCAGGCAACATACACACCGCCTGCCAGAGCGACGAGTGCCAATCCTATCATAATCAGGCGGTCAAGAGATTTATTTCTCACAAATTGATATTCCATCTCCAGTTTCTATCAAGCATTCTGGAAAGGATTATAACATTTCGAGCGATGGTTTATTAGTTTATGTGTTAATTTGTAAGGGGGTTATTATCAAGCTCTATAATTTTTTTATCGCTTTTACAATGTATGATTTGCTGTTCAAATTCTTGAAGAACGTGTTCGGTGTTCCAATGTTCCACGACATACTCTCGGCCTTTTTGACCGAGTTCATCGCGTAATTGAGAACTCTCAGCCAGTTGCTGAATGGAGTTAACCGCTTCCTCTACTGATCCTGGCGGAATCAGGACACCCACCTGGCTGACTACCAGACCAAGTTCTGTGTCGGGGGATGCGGTGGCTATCACAGGTTTGCCGCTGGCAAGGATACCTAGTAATTTTGAAGGCATGACCAGGTCGGCGGCATTGGCTTGTTGGGGCAATAGATGAACATCTGCGCTGTTGAGCAGGTCGTTCAATTTTTCAATGGGCTGTAAATCTAGAAAAGTAACGTTTTTCAGATCTTGCGCCTGATTTTCAAGTGAAGCCCGTGCAGCTCCATTGCCGCAAAGCAGGTAATGAACGCTAGGGTTGTCTTTTGTTTTTTCAGCACAACGGATGATCAGATCAAGCCCTTGTTTCATCCCCATGTTGCCGGAATACAATACTAGGATTGTCTTTTTATCAATCCCCAATTCCTGCCGAAAAGGGTTTTCTGAAGAAGTCACTGGATGGATGGTGTCTTTGTCCACCCAGTTTGGAAAGAGCACGACTCGATCAGGAGCGACTCCCTTCTGAACCAGCTTTTCTGTCATCTTTTGGGAGATGGAAGACACCCTGTCAAACCGGATCAGGTTTGCTCGTTCCCAGGCAGAGGCTATTTTTAAAAACAAATTGCCCGAGCCCAGCATGCCCAGGTTGGAAGCGGCGTCCAATTCGAAATCTTGAATGTGCAGCCAGCTTATTGCCTTACTGCGTCGTGCGGCCCAGTGTGCAACTGGAGCGCAAAACAGGGTGGGGGCGACGCAGAAAATGATGTCAGGTTTCCACTTGATCTGCCGGATGATCGTAAAGCAACTGGAAAACGCAAAAGAGAATAAATGTAGAATGCGTGTCAAACCGGAAGGTTTGCGAGGAACCCACAGGGGGCAGCGGAAGACTGTAACCCCATCGATCTGTTCCTGAACCCATCGGTAACTTTTATACGGTAGTTGCACCTGCCATTCCGGGTAATAGGGCGGTGCGGTTACCACACGAACTTCGTGGCCGCGGCTTGCCAGCCAGACAGCGAGTTCGCCGGTGTACTTGCCAATGCCAATCTTCTCAGGGCTGTAATTCAATCCATAAACTAGGATTTTCATGTTGATTTGATAGTTCTTGGTTTATTAGGCTTGGCTGGGTTTCCATAGCAGATCATGCCGCCAGGGAGGTCTGTCAGCACCGTGCTTCTGGTGCCGATTACCGCGCCGTCTCCGATAGTAATACCCGGTGATATGAACACATCCGTGGCGACCCACACCTGATCACCGATGTAGATTGGTTTCTCAAAAATATCAAAAGCAGGGCTGGAAAAATCATGCGAGCCTGTACAGAGATAGGACTTTTGGGAAATGACGCTGTTGGCGCCGATGTGAATCTCACCCAGTGTGTAAAGTTCCACCTCGTTGCCGATCCACGAATAATCGCCGATGGTCAGTTTCCAAGGATAGGTAATTTTTACATCCGGTCGAATGAGTACGTTTTTACCAATGCGGGCGCCAAACATACGAAGCAAAAATCGCCGCCAGCCATACATTACCTGTGGCGACCAGGCAAACAGCGTGGCTTGGACAAACCACCAGAGCTGCACAATAAACGCTGGTCTGCCGCGAAAATGCGGAGGAAGGCTGAAACGGCTCAAGTCTTGATATGTTTTATTAGGGTCCATGTTTAAACTCTTCTTTGCAGTATTAGCTTTTTCTATTTTCTACCAGAGAGGTATAAAAATCAACCCATTTTGGGAGTACAGCCTGCCATGAATATTTATGAGCCACAAAATTGAAAGATCGTTGACCCCGTTCCAACCTTTCTTCCTTGCTCCAGTTTGCAGCATTTTTTAGTGCTGCTGTTAATTGTTCTACATCAGGATGAACGAGAATCCCACCGCCTTCTTCCCAATCCCACAACCCTGTTTCGAAGGTTGTGATACTGGGTACGTATTGCATGGCGGCTTCGAGGTTAACCATGCCTACCACTTCAGAATAAGAAGGTGTCACCATTGCCCAGGCATTTTGGATTATCTTTTCTTTGTCATTTTGAAAGAGTGCACCAGTAAATATAACCTGGTCTTGAATTCCAAGAGTGAAGACAAGCTTTTTTAGTTGTTGCGTATAAACTGGAACCGAATCGGGTCCAACGATGTAGAGATGCCATTCTGAGTCCAGTTTGGCTTTGGAAAAAGCTTCAATCAACAGGTCAACACCTTTTTTGGGGTGGATTCGGCCAAGGAAAAGAAAAGAATGGTCAAAGGTCTGGTTTTGAAGTTTACCTTTTAAAGGAACAATAGTGGCATTAGGAATGACCACAGTTTTGAAGCCTGGGACCTGTTCGTTGTAGTGTTGCTGTTCAAATGGAGTAATGGAGTGAAAAGTAACACTCGATCCAATGGCGGGACGAAAAAAGCAGTTGAAATAAATCAGTTTTTTTATTTTTTGAAGTATTCCCTGGTTATTCCATAACCAGGGTTCAAGCATGCCGTGAGCTGAAACCACACATGGAAGGTGATTCTCTTTGGCAATATAAAGAGCAGCCCATTGTGATGCCATCCAAATACCATGGATATGAATCAACTCGATGTGTTCTTCTCGAACGATCTGCTCTAGTTGCGTAAAAATTTTAGGATTCCAGCCCCAAGATTTAAAAAATGGTTTTTGTTTACCAAGCTTGATTTTTACCTTTTGATTCTGTGGAACAGCTTCCATCCCAGGAGTGTAGATGAATAACTCAATATCCGGCTGATAAGAAGTCAATTCATCGGCTAACTGTGATACAACGGTGGTGATGCCGTAATTGTTGATCGAGTGATCTTCTGTAATAAATAGAATTTTCATATTTATCCATCGAAAAATGTGTGATTACTATAACTTATTATTTGAAGAATTGGCAGTGAATTGAAAATTACTCCCAGTTAGGTGTTGGGTGAGGTTCTTGGTGATCGAAAAAATGAACAAGGACTTGTTCAAGATACTTAGTTGCACTAGAGGGGGTAATCTTATTTGCAACAACCTCTGCGTTTATAGCCATTTTCTCTCTCATCTCTGGTTTGGCGATCAATTCTCGAATAGCAGCTACCAAATCGTTGAGATCATTTGATTTGAACAAAATACCAGCTTTCGAGGTATTAATGATCGATTGTGCACCCACTGAATCACTGAGAATCACAGGAACTCCTTGAAGCAGGGCTTCATTGACAACCACCCCCCATCCATCATGAAGGCTGGGAAGAATCAAAAAATCATATTTGGAAATCACTTCCTGGGCATGTCCAAAAGGAATAACTCCTTTATAAAGGATATTTTTCTCATCATCATTCATCCATTGATGGATATCACCGGAACCATAAATTTCCAGTGTGACAAGGGAGTTTTCCTTATTGATTTCTCTCACAGCCTTTATCACAAGATCCAAACCCTTACGCCGTAACAATGTCCCAACGAAGACCAGTTTTAATGGAGGAACAGTCTGTTTAATTGGTTTTTCGACCTGTTTACTTTCAGGAATGAAATATCCCCAAGGGTATATCTGACTTTCATTTACACCAGCTTGCAAGAATTGTTTTTTCGCAAGTGGACTGATTGCCAATAAACAAATTGGATTTTTTGGATTTGTTAGTTTCAGTAATAGAATGGCAATTCGATAAGAGAGAGGTCTCATCAATTTCTTTATCAAACTAATGAATTTGTTCTCTTCACGTAAATAGCCTGTGTTTATTTCGGAATAGGACTCATTTAATACCACGGTTTTTATATTATGAGCAACCGCATAAAGGATCAAGAGAAAAAAACGACGATCAGCCCAAAAACCGTTGAACACATGGATGGATTCTCGATTCTGTAGAATCAGTTCTCTTCCTTGTTTCCACCATCCTTTAATGCTTAACTTATAAGCTGGGATTTGTCCGGATTTGGATGAAGTCCAACCCTGGTTTTGGCGATCTTGATCTTGTGTCTTCCCAAGAATAAATGAAATCTCATGACCTCTGGCTTGCATTTCAAACCAGGTGAAATATTGATGATCGGTCAACAAGTTTTGCCACGAGATGATCTTCATCACTTCGTAAATCCTTCGTTTACAAACTCGATCAAATTGGTTCCCACAATTTCTGAATTGCATATGGAGTTAACTCTATCGGCGGTTTTATTTGCGAAATCTTTAGCATCAAATGATTCTTGAGCAATCCGGTGCAAAGCATCTGCTAGACAATCCGGTGTGTCTTCATCCAATAGAATAGCACTCGACTGGTCCAACAGTTCAGGAACATCGCTTACTTTCGTCGTGATGATCCCCAAGCCGAAGGAAGCATATTCAAGTATTTTGGATGGGAACGTAGTCTTTCCCATTTCAGAAGAAGACAGCTTCAAACAAAGTCCTATGTGAGATTGATCAATCACATTCAAATAAGTTTGACGGTCTACATTGCCCAAATAGGTGATCCAATTTTTTCCAGTAGTGTTAGCAAAAATCTCCAATTGTTCGGCCATTGACCCGTAACCGGTAACTTTAATGTGGATTTTCTTCGATAATTCCGGGGCTTGTTTCTCCAGAAGTGAAATGGTATCCAATAGTAGCTGCGCTCCGGTTTCATAAAGCAGACTCCCCCCAAAGAGGATCTGGATCGGACGCTTAAACCATTTATCCTGATTTACTTCTTTTTGTTCAGAACAGCCATAGCAGACAAATATACGATCGGTGGTCACTTGATTGATCAGGGCTTTACCTGCCAGCATCGCACCATAATTACAAAGGTATCCAAAGAGGAATTTCGAAAACTGATCCATTAACCTGGTCAGGGGCTTGGAAGATCGGATAGTCCCATCCTCTAGATCAAGGATGCAGGGGATGCGCCGGAGCTTTGCCTGGAACAACGCCGGCAAATAGTGCCAGAATCTGTTGTACGCGATGATCATGGTCTTGCCTGAATAGCCAGAGGTCAAAGACTTCAATTGTGAAGCCAAAGAAAAGGCACCCACGATATGAGTCAAGATCGGATAATGCCAGAACGCGGCAAAGTGGACTGGTGTGTCGTTTACTATTTTTGAAAAAGCAGAAAAACGTTTGTGGCTCCCAGTTTGCTTTCCACGTCCCAAACTTAAAACATGGATATCAACTTCTTGTGTTTGGAGAGCATGCGCGATTCCAAATACTTTATTGGTGGCTGCCGGGCTGTCATAGCGAACATCCCGTTCGTTCTTCGTTTCTTGATCCACAGCATTGCAAAGATAGATGACACGCAGGTTTTTTGTTGTCATGATGGAAGCTTTTTAATTTCATGGGCTGGGACGCCTGCTGCAATGCAATTCTCTGGAATGTCTTTGTTTACTAAAGCACCTGCAGCCAGTATTGATGACTTACCAACATGGACTCCCCCCAGGAGGGTCACGCGCGTTCCGATCCAACACCCATCATGGATCGTTATTTCAGAAGCGGTTCCCTTGCCAGCTCTGCGATCGGAGTCGCCGATCTCATGGGATCCGGTGACAAACGAGACCTCGGGGGCAATATCGCAGTTTGATCCGATCACGATGGGTGCATCGGGATGGGTATAGAATCGGCATCCTGGCCCGATCCAGGTTCCGCTGCCGATGGAGAGACCACCGTCCCCATAAACCTGAACATGTCCATTGATTTTGGCGTTTTTTTCAACATCTACGCCAGAGTTACGCAGCAAATACCGTTTAAAACCGTAGAATTTAAACACTGGCAGTCTGGCAAGGAAGCAGTTGGCAATATAGCGGTTGAGTTGTTGCAGGCGACTATTCTTTTTCACTGAGGATTTCCTGATAGAAAGAAAGATAGCTAGCGATCATTTGATCCACTCCAAAGTTGGCTTTGGCAAATTGTGAAGCGTTTTTACCCATGGATTCCATCAAGTCATTATTGCTTAATAGTTGAACAATTTTAGATGCCATATCTTCAGGATCTTCGGGCTGACTGAGAAAACCAGTTATTTCATGTTTAATTGTATCCGGGATTCCGCCAACGGAGGTGGCGATCACTGGGGTTCCGCATGCCTGAGCTTCAACCAGCACCAATCCAAAAGATTCTGCTTTTGAAGCATGCAGATAAATATCTGCGGCCTGGTAGTATTGCGCCATGATCTCAGGCGAATTGACATGAGAGAGATAACGAATTTCTACATCTCCGATCATCTGTCTTGAATCAATATCACCCAAGGCGATGAAGAGTAATTTCTTGTCATTTAATTGGCTTGAAACCAATTCAATCGCTTTTTGGATGGTGAAATAGTCTTTGAAGGAGCTGCGCTGAATCCCACCAGCGGAAACAAATAACAATATGGAAGCATCCTTGGGTAAGCCAAGTTTTTCACGAGCTTCCAGTTTATCAGAAGGGTGGAAGATCGTTAGATCGATTCCATTTGGAATTACCCTAGATTTGATGATCGCAGGAGCCAGGATGGATTGTTTTGCGGTCTCAACCATCCAGTTGGATGGTCCTGCCAGATAGACCTTGGATTTCGCATAGATATCCCTTTTTCTTTGCCAGTTGAAGGCTGTTTGATCGTGACTCATCGCAGGATAAACATCCAATTGAGGGCAGTCACCGCAGCCGGTTTTCCAGCGCTCACACTTCATCCCGTGGGCGCAGTGACCCGTGAGCGGCCACATATCATGTAATGTCATAATCACTGGCAGCTGTTGTGACAGCTCTGGAAGATAGGTAAGATCAAAATAGTTGAGGTGTAAATTGTGAAGGTGAATGATTTGGGGCGGGTCATCCGGTAACGAGATAATCGATCGACTTTCTGGAAAATCAAAATCCTCGAAGCCTTTGTTTCGACGCAGCGCACGGGCTGGATCCGCAATTCTACGGATTAATCCGCCCACATTTTTGGTGCCAATTCGCCATTTGTTTTGATCAGCAAACATGGCAAGTTGATAAAGCGGTTTTCCGATTGTTGAAGGGGGTAGGGTTGGCGGAATTTGCCTGACGTACGCATCATGGCTGGTCACATAGCTAGATGCAATCCAGCTATGATGACCAAGTTCTCGAAATCCTTGATGGAGTGACCAGACAATTCGAGCTGCACCACCCAAATTGTCATAGTAATTTACCTGAAGGATGTTCATGATTTAATTCCCGTATCTCAACAAGGATTGAATCCTTTTTTGTAGTTGTTTATTATTTTTACAGTCTCTCAATCATTCTTTGAGTGAGTCTATAATAACAATTATCTTATTCTAAATAATCATGGATTTCTCTGATAAAGGGAGCAACCATGTGTGTGAATATATGGGTCATTGATCTGAATAAACTCTATCTCAGAAAAACCTTCTGGTACTGATATAGTATCTTCACAAGATAAAATCGAATTAATTCTTCTATTGAATAACCAGGCGCTATCTTTAATTCGTTCATAAGGATAAATTGGGATCAGATTGCGTTTAAAAAACTGGCCAAATAAAGGATATTCAGCAATATTCGTTGTTAGCGCTATTCCGAGGATTCCATCCTTTGGAACATAATACTCCACCATTCGACTAATGGGTACTTGGTTCCAAGCGATACCATAAATTTGTTCCTCACGAGTCCAGGTCTTAAAGAACTCTCCGTTATTTTGAGTGATTGGCTTAAGATAATTATTGGTCATGGTAAAAAATGAAATGAATAATGAGAGACAAATAATCAGACTAGTAAAAACTCGACTATGTTTTCTAGTTCTATAGAATGATGATATTAATGGAGCGAAAAACATACCAGTAGGGATGAAGTATCTGCTGGCATATATATGCCAATAATCCTCTCGCGACACAACTCCAGACCAAATAACGGCAAATAATAAAATATTGGATATTAGGATTGCTCGAAAGGGGTTTTTCTTTTTTATAGCTGCTATTGATTCGCTGATCATAACTGGGATGAAAAGAATAAAACCAACCATTCCAAACCAAGCAGAATTTTCATTGACAGCAGTAACACGGTAGTTAATATCAAATTCGCCTTGCTGTTTAGGATTATTTGTAATATCAAAAATAGGTACAAAAATAGCATCTCTTATTCGATAAAGGGGCTCAGTTAGGTTGTAGGGTATACCTGTTGGGTCATATGACACAAAAGCAAACTTACATAAGTTGTAAAATGTGTGTTTCAAGAAATTTTGAGGAAGCCAATAACTAGTACCAAGATTAGATTCATGACTCTTTTCAGGTGACCAAGGATTTCCCTTTTCATAACTTCCTAAGGGGTAATGTGAGACAATAGTATTTTGAACATAAATATAAGAACTAAAAAATATGAATGACAGGATATTGCTCAGAATGACAATTTTTAGAATTGACGACCGATTTTGTTTTTTCTTAAGTGCTAAGATTATTGTTGCAACAGCATAACCTGGAATTAAGAAGATTATCATGAAGTGGACACCTAACGCTATTCCAAACGCCAGGCCAGATATTGCATAGCTTATCTTTGAATCTTCTTTGAACCCTAAAAATAAAAAATAAAAAGAGATAATTACTAGATTTGCTCCGCACAAATGCGGTTGAACTGTTGTGGATTCTAGCAATATGATTGGGAAAAGAGAATAGGTGAAACAAGCAAAAAGTGATTTAGAACGCGAGCTTCCTAACAACCGTGCAATTCCAAAAACAGCGATAATTGAAAAAATGGCAGAAGACCATTGGTTGAACCCTGCGAAAGTATCGGTTCTCCAAAATAGTATAGACCACAATATTTGAATTTGTGCATTAATCGGATATTCAGTTTGGACTGGGTACCATGTTGGCCAGGAATTAAAATTCCCATTTTGCAACCAGTATCCAATTCGCGCAATGTGTCCAATTACGCCATCCCAGTTATTTGGAGGAACTTTTATGACAAGAATCAAACCTACCAGGTATATTAAAAATACTCCGACGAGTAAAACGGTAAGTGCAAAATTATTTTTTAGAAAATCTTTGATACTAAAGGTTCTTATCGAATAAATAAAATCTATGTATGGTTCTAAAAAATTTTGTGATTTTTTCTTTCTCCAAAGAAAGAAGGAAAAAAGTAATATTAGGAGGTGAAATGTCAAGAAGAAGAATCGATTATTTAGCAAATTTACTATACTAGCAATTTCTGCTGTCAATACAATGTTAGCAAATGAGAGAAGATAAACTAGTAAAAAATTAGCAATAATGCTTTTAAATTTGAATAATGAAGTAAGTATTAGCGAAGTAGTAATGAC
>CAYXWV010000011.1:0-64348 GCA_964468875.1 uncultured Anaerolinea sp.
TCTTGTTCATTATAACTAAAAAATTTCCACGTAAATTATTCTAGAAATTCCTAATGTTTTTAAAAATATTACCGATAATACGGATTTTTAGCTACTCTTAACACTCCTTTCACGATCAATTTACAGGTTTGTTGGAGTGCTTGTGTTAAAGTGTATCAGAAATAAATCTATCTTTGAATAGAGCCATAGAAAGGTAAAAACGATTGATACTCGTCACCCGTTTTGATGGAACAACTTTATATATTAATCCTGAATTAATCAGGACAATTGAACATACTCCTGATACAGTGATTACTTTAACAACAGATTATAAAATCATTGTTCGTAATTCAGCAGAAGAAATTCGAGACGCCTTTTTAGAATACCAACGGTCTATTCACAGCACATTATCTATCATCACCACAGGAAAAGAGGGATAATGGACCTTTCAACCATTCTCGGTTTTGTTGTCGGTTTTGCGACTGTAGTTGTGGTTTTGATTTTGGATGGTGGACATCCTGGAGAGCTATTTGCTGTTCCTCAAGCCATCATGCTCATTTTCGTTGGATCTATGTCCGCAACGGCAATATCAGTTGGAACAAAAGTATTTGCCACCCTTCCTAAACTAGTCTCAGAAACAATTAAACAGAAAAAAAACAATCCTTCTGAAGCGATTGAACTATTAACCAAAATGGCTGACAAAGCCCGCCGTGAAGGTCTGCTTGCACTGGAAGAGGAAAGTAAAAAAATTCAGGATCCCTTTCTGCAAAAAGGAATCATGTTGGTGGTCGATGGTGTGGATCCTGCCCAGGTTCGAGCAATTCTTGAAACGAACATAGAAAATTTGCGTTCCAGACATAAGAAAGGAGCAGGCGCTTTCGCTGCTGCAGGAGGGTTCTCTCCTACATTTGGGATTATTGGTACTGTTATGGGGCTGATGAATGCATTAAAAATGTTAGATGACCCGCAAAAATTGGCAGAGGCTATCGCAGGAGCATTTTTAGCCACTTTATGGGGTCTATTATTTGCGAATCTGATCTTCATCCCTCTTGGTAATAATCTTAAAGCTAAAAGCGAGCAAGAGGTTCATTATCGTTATCTATTAACTGAAGGTATTCTTGCACTTCAGGCAGGCGAAAATCCTCGCATCGTAAGAGAAAAACTAAATGCATTTCTGGCACCAAAAGAAGCAAAGACTGAAGAAGGCAAAAAGAAATCGCCTTCCTCTTCTCAGGCATAGATGGGAGTAAATAGTAAATGAGTGGTCATGGTGGCGGTGGGCACGAAGAAGAACATGCTGGCGGAGATGAACGGTGGTTGGTGAGTTATTCAGACTTCATCACATTGTTGTTTGTTCTTTTTGTGGTGCTATATTCAATCAGCCAGGTGGATGTTACAAAGTATAAGATATTGGCAGAAAGCATGAGAGCTGCCTTTTCGACTGGTACTGGTGGAAATGCCGGTGTAATAAATAGCTCTATTGGTACTGGTGGAGGCGGAACTGATCCGAACAGTCAAACAGATCCAATTGTTGTTCCTGGTATGCCCCAAAAGGCACCAGACTCAGAATCAGTGGCTGATCAACTTTCACAAATGCTTAAATCTATGAATGTTGTTCCGGGTATTAGTGTTCAAAACAATATTGAGGGAGAACTTATCTCATTAAGTGAAAGCATCGTTTTTACCCCGGGAACGACATCATTACAACCTCAAGCATATCCCGTTCTTGATAACATCATGGTTTTTTTGAATACCATACCTAATGAAATAAGAATCGTAGGTCATACTGATGATACTCTTTCATCAGACCCTAAATACTCTAATGATATTGAACTTTCGGTTGGTAGGGCAATAGTAGTAGCAGATTATCTGATCAATGCGGGTTTGGATCCTTCAAGAGTATCTATCTCTGGTAAGGGCCAGTATGACCCAATTTTTTCAAATGATTCTGAAGAACATAGAGTATTAAACGGTCGTACTGACATTGTCGTTATATATCCTGATTCCACAAGTCTGGTAACAACTACTCAATAGTAAGAAAAGGGTCATTATGGAAAATCCAAAAAAATCAATTTTGCCTGCTATTTTAAAAACCGTTGGACTAGTTTTTTTGGCGATTTTCTCCATCGCCGGAGCAGCGTCCGCTTATATTGTTTTCGCACCAGACAATTTACCCAAACCGTTTTATCTTCAATATATCTACCCAGGACAAGTTTTACCAGATGGCAGTATGGTACAACCACAATCGATGCCGCAGCCTCAGCCTCAGCCCCAGGTTCAATCTACATATGTACAAGAAGACCACGAGTTTGTATCTGGCGAAGGGATCATGATCGATACCGGAACTAAAATTGTAAATCTCGCTGACCTGTCCGGAAAAAAATTTATCAAAATCAAAATTGTAATTGAAGTTGCACCTTCAAATGCTGAATATAACTCTTTACCTGAAGAAGAAAAGACCGCTTACATCACAGAATTTACAAATGAAATTACAAATAAATTGCCTCTCATTGAAGATGCAATCATCACACACATTTCCACAAAAACTTACGATCAAATCTTCACTTCTGACGGCAAAGAAGGGTTGCGCCAGGAATTATCAAGTTTAATTACCCAGAGATTGCCAGAATATCACATTCTGTCTGTCCTTTTCACTGAATTCGTCGTTGAGTAATCTGGAGCAATATGCTTAGTCAATCAGAAATTGATGCCCTACTAAAGGGTGCAATTGAAATAGAAGAAAAAGATGGTGGCGGAAGCGTAAACCTTGCTGAAATCATTGGTCAGCCTACTTCATCAACGCCCACAGCCGCAAAAACTGGAGGAGAATCCTCCAAGAAAATTCAGGCATACAATTTTTGGTCGCCTGAAAGGTTTTCAAAGGAACAAATACGGGCGGTTGAATTAGTTCACGAAGATCTGGCTGAGAGACTTGCGACTTCTCTTCCGACATTTATCAGAACCAGTCTCAGACCTAGGCTGGTTCACACCGAACAAGGTCGTTTTCACGATTTTCTCAAAGATTTGCCTGATCAAAGTCTGTTTCATTTAATCACCCTCGCCCCATTGCCCGGACAAATGATTTTGACCATCAGCCCAAATGTTTGTCACGTGATCCTCGAACAACGATTGGGTGGGAAAATGGAGGGTGAACCAGTCGTCAGATCTTTAACTGACATTGATCAGTCACTATTGCGCGGATTGGTTGAAGTAATGCTAAATGATTTAAAAAGCGCATGGAGCAAAGTCGCTTCAATTGAACCACAATTGGATGATAGTACGATCAATCAGCATTGGGTTCAAATGCTTATGGGTAATGAACGTGTCTTGTTGCTTACCTTCGAGCTTTCAATAAATATGATCACTGGAACAATGAATGTATACATTCCCTTTAGTTCATTAAAGCCAATTGCAGCGAACCTGAACCCTGCAGTTTGGGTTACAGGTCGAAAAGAAAAGCAAACAACCCAGGCAACACGCCAATTGACACTTGATTTGTTGTATCCAGTAAAATTACCTGTCCGTGTTACCCTCGGAAAATCAAAATTATCATTAGGCGAAGTTGCTGGTCTTGCAATAGGTGACGTGATTCAACTCAACACAACAGTCAACAGCAATTTGATCATGCGTGTGGCAAACGAAGACCTGTTTAATGTTCAGATTGGAAAAGTTGGCAAAAATATTGCAGTTCAGGTAGTTTCAGTGAACCGTGAAGAATAATTGTTTTTAGAAAAGGAATCGCTATGGAAAACAATCCTCCTACTACTACCGCTCCAACACAAACTACTTCACCGTCCGGAGATGGATTTCAAGCTAATATTGACATGTTGCTTGATGTGCCTTTGACAGTAACCATCGAATTGGGTCGTACCGAAATGACATTAAAACAAGCTCTCGAACTTCAACAAGGTTCAGTTGTCGAGTTGAGCCGCCTGGCTGGCGATCCAATTGATGTTTTCGTAAACGAAAGACTAATTGCCAAAGGTGAAGTAGTCGTTGTGGATGATAAATTTGCCGTTCGCGTGACTGAGCTACTATCTTCACCAGCAAAGGGCAACAATTCACAAGGCGAGAAATAAATGAATAACCACAGCAACGAACGGATAATGGCAATTCTCGCCAGTTTGAGACGTCTGCCTCGTTGGGCGCTGATTCTGATTACCCTTGGTGTTTTCATCGTTCTAGGGTTCGCCATGTTTCTGCTTCTTCCAGAAGCACACCCTCAACAAGCAGAATCAGCACTGGATAATGCAACAAATCTGGCCTTTAGCGTTTTTCTTAAACTCGGTGTTGTGGTAATCTTGCTTATTGGGTTGGCAATAATTCTTAGACGTTGGCAGACCAAAGCCCAAACAAATCAAAACAAACAGATTGAAATCATTGAAACAGTTCACCTGTCTCCTCACCGTACGTTATATCTAATAAAAATAGATGATAAAAAGATTCTTTTAGGTGCGACAGATCAAACCGTAACAAATTTATCAACAATTACATTACCTCCTAATTTCGAACAGGAAGCTCACGAAGAGAATTTTTCAAAAATATTATCGAGCTTTTCTTCATCAGATAAATCTAAATAGCGCAAAATCATGATAAAAAACACGAAAAAATTATTCATAATTCTACTCGCGACTGGTTTACTTTTCTTGCTTACTTCTTGTGATACAAATTCCGCAATAAGCGCACCAGGCGTAACTTTTTCAGTTACTTCAAATGATGATCCTACCCAGGTTACAACCGGTGTTCAATTATTAGTCTTATTAACTGTTTTATCTCTTGCCCCATCAATTTTGATTTTGGGAACATCATTCACGCGCATCGTAATCGTCTTGTCAATGATTCGCAATGCCATTGGCACTCCTTCCATCCCCCCGAATCAAGTAGTAATCGGACTCTCATTACTGCTGACTTTTTTTGTGATGGCTCCTACCTATACGCAAATTAACAATGAAGCTCTTCAACCATTCCTGAACCGACAGATTGATCAAAAAACAGCCCTTAACAATGCCATTGAACCGGTTAGAGAGTTTATGTTCAATCAAACGCGCGAAAAAGACATTCAGTTATTCATGGAAATGCGTGGCGACACTCGGCCTGCGACACTTGAAGATATTCCAACTTCCGCGTTATTCCCCGCATTTGTAATCAGTGAATTAAAAACAGCGCTTACGATGGGTTTTCTCTTATATGTTCCATTCTTGATTATTGATCTGGTTGTCTCGAGCATCCTGCTATCTTTGGGTATGATGATGCTTCCTCCCTCATTAGTCTCTTTACCTTTTAAGTTGCTTCTTTTTGTGATGGTTGATGGTTGGTATCTCATTACGCGATCATTGATGCTCAGCTTTGGGGGTGTGTGATTATGGACGAAGCTTATTTAATCACCCTCTCCCAAAACGCAATAACCGTTATGTTGGTTGTTGCTGGGCCAATTTTGCTAATCAGTTTGTTGATTGGTACTATAATTAGTCTAATTCAAGCGGCTACTCAGGTAAATGAAGTAACGATGACCTTCATTCCAAAGATTGTCGGTATTGGGTTGGTGTTAATCCTTTTGGGTTCATGGATGATGCAACAAATTTTGGTTTTTACAATTGGAATATTTAACAGCCTGCCTAACTTTGTGAAATAATCAATTCTTTGAAAATCCGGGTGAAAAAATGGTACCGACCAAAGTTGACATGATCATTCGAACTGTAGATAATTTGCGCCCAATGCCAACAAGCATCACTCGTGCTCTTAGGGCTATTGAAGATTCTAGCGCCACATCCTCTGAAATTTCTGAAATCATCGGACTTGATCAGGCTCTTTCAGCTTCCATCCTTCAATCAGCCAATTCAGTTGCAATGGGTTTTTCTACGGACTGCTCCAAGCTCTCTGAGGCAGTCATGCGTCTTGGCTTTAAGCGCTTAAAAGGTTTGATTCTTGGAATTGCCGCTGTGGGGCCTTTTAATCAAAGTTTAAAAGGCTATCGTTTTGGAGCTGGCGAATTGTGGAATCATTCAATTGCCACTGCTGTTTCTGCTGAATGGATTGCCCGAGAACTCCGCTATCCAGATCCTGAAGAAGCTTATACAGCCGGCTTACTTCACGATATGGGAAAGTTATTTCTCGATCAATATGTTTTCTCTGATTACACCAGAATTGTTGACTTAATGTTGAAATACAAGCTCACCCTCTATCAGGCTGAAGAGCAATTACTAGGCATTGATCATGCCAAAGTGGGTGGTCTAATTGCTGAGAAATGGAATTTTCCTTTGGTTTTGGTTGAAGCGATTCGACATCACCATACCCCCTCTTCAACCCAAATCGCAAAAAACAAATTACCCGCCATCATTAATATCGCTAATTCATATTTTGAAAATACTGGAAATCAAAACGCCCTTTTCTTTGAACGATCTATCCATCCAGATACCTATCAGTTATTGAATATCAATCAAGATCAGATTGATAGAATGCATTCGCAGCTAACCAATTACATGTTATCTTCTGGATAGTATGACTGAAAATCCCAAACCCATTATCTTGGTCGTTGAACCTGATCCGGTCCAACGTGATCTAATTCAAATAACATTGCAAAGAATAGGATGTGAGGTAGTAACCACTCGAGACCCGCAACACGTAGCCGTTCTCGTTGCTAAATTGTATCCATCCTTACTCCTCTTAGATACATTTATTCCTGGTTCAAGTGGCATTGAAATCCTTCAGGATTTGAAACAGAAGAAACTTTTGAAAAACAGATTTGTTGTTTTCATTTCATCTTATGGTTTTCCTGAAGTTATTGAGCAGGCAAAAGAAGCTGGAGCACAAGAATTTTTGATTAAACCTTTGGATTTTGACGCCCTAGCCATCCGAATTAAAAGTTTGCTAAAAATTTAATATTTTCGGTCACATTTCGAATTACTTTAGCCCTTTTTACGAATTCTTTAGATTCACTTCATCCCCCCTTTACTGACAAAAATAGACTGTGCGATTATCCTCATGGTAGAGGAAATCATTGGATTAATCATGGCAATATCAATAGCACAGGCTCAGGTCTTCTTCTTGGTATTTACCCGCATGATGGCGGTTATCATTCATATTCCTAATTTAGGCGGGCAAACCATTCCAAATCAAGTTCGGATTGCGCTTGGATTACTGCTATCGGTTTTGCTTGTCCCCTGGACACCTCTGCCAGAAACTGCCGAAAGCATGCCCTTATTGTCATTTGCGGTTTCAATTCTTGAACAAATTATTATTGGCACGTTGATCGGCTATGCCGCCATCTTAACATTCGGAGCGGTTTCAATTGCCGGTGAAGTGATGGGGCTTGGTAGCGGGTTTAGTTCTGATCGAATTTTCAATCCTGCTATGGAACAATCAGTAACACCAATGGGACAACTCTTTGTGGTTGCTGCAATGATGTTGTTCATGATCATGGATGGTCATCATATTGCCCTTTTTGCCTTACAGAAATCCTTCACGCTGCTTCCGATCAATACACCTCTTCCAAATTTTTCTGTTGAGACTCTCCTACGCGTTACTGCGCAATTAATCGTTGTTGGAATCCAGATGGCATTCCCAATATACGCAGCCTTATTGATTGCTGATATTTCTTTGGGGCTTATTTCACGTGTTGCCCCTCAGGTTCAAGTCTATTTTCTTGGTTTGCCCTTGAAAATTGGATTAAGTATGTTTGCTTTTGGAGTGACAATCACGATCATGTTTCCAATACTTCGTGACATTTTTTCGAATATTGGTGATCGAATGTTGAGAATGGTAGCTCATTAGGAACCATGTCTGATAAAACTGAAGCCCCAACTCCCCGAAGGTTAGAGGATGCACGCAACGAAGGTCGTGTAGCCCGCAGTATTGAATTAAATTCTGCGGCAATATTGATGCTAACTCCAATTCTTCTCATGGGTCCGGGCAAAAATCTATTTAGTTGGATTCGAGAATATCTTTCTGAAACGGTCCTCAGTATAGCTACAATCAGCTCTGATTTAACAGGAATTGCTTTACGTGATATGTTTTTAGGCATCGCCATCAACTTACTTCCGAAACTAGGGGCTCTCCTGGCTATAGTATTACTTGTTGGGTTAATCGTTACGATGGTTCAAACAAAATTTTTATGGGCATCTAAACGAAAGAAATTTGATTTTCAAAAGGTAAACCCACTTGAAGGATTCAAACGTTTATTTTCCGGTCAAGGTCTGGTTGAATTAGGAAAAGCCCTTCTTAAGATTGTTTTGGTCGGCTGGGTAGCCTATTCATTCTTAAGTAGCAAAGTAAATGATTTCTTATGGCTGGGCAATACTGATTTGGGATCAGGAATCCTCTCCTTCTTAGAACTATCAAAAACCCTTGCTGTCAGAATTGGCGTGGTTTACCTGATTCTTGCGATTGCCGATTATGCTTATCAACGTTATCGCTTCATGAAATCGATGAAAATGTCAAAACAAGAAGTTAAAGAAGATTTCAAACGATCTGAAGGCGATCCGTTCTTACGTAACAGAATTCGTTCACAACAACGCGCCATTGCACGTAACAGAATGATGTCGAACGTGCCAAAAGCGTCAGTAGTAATTACCAACCCAACCCACCTGGCAATTGCCATTGAATACGCCCCCGACAAAATGTCAGCTCCAAAAGTTGTGGCAAAAGGCGCTTTTGAAATTGCCCAACGAATCGTAAAAATTGCTAACGAAAATAACATCCCTGTTGTTCAAAATATACCGCTGGCTAGAGCAATATTCAAAACAGTTGAAGTTGAACAACAAATTCCGCCTGATCTGTATATCGCAGTAGCTGAAGTATTGGCATACATCTACAGGCTCAAAAAACAAAAGGCTCGCCCGGTCGCTCGTGCGCAGGCACAGGCATAGGTTAGAGAGAAGGACTTGGTATGACAACAACATCACAAACTTCGTCAACTACATTTAGCTTGAGAAAACTACTGGGTCGCAAAGACATGGCATTGGCTATTGGTCTTGTCATGATAGTCGCTCTCCTTTTAGTTCCCCTTCCTGCCAGTCTGGTAAATGTGTTGGTTGTGGTGAATCTAGCGATCTCAATTGGTATTCTTCTTTTGACCATGTATATCAAGCAACCGATGGAATTTTCAGTTTTTCCAACAGTCTTGCTTTTGGTAACCCTCTTCAGGCTTGGAATTAACATTCGTGCAAGTTATTTGATTTTGCTTGAGGGCAATGCAGGTTCAGTCATATCCACTTTTGGCAATCTGATTGTTGGTGGAAACTATGTGGTTGGCGTTGTAATCTTCTTGATCTTGATGATCGTCCAATTCGTTGTAATCAACAGCGGCGCAGGTCGCGTAGCAGAAGTATCAGCAAGGTTTACTCTTGATGCTATGCCAGGTAAACAACTTTCTATTGATGCAGATTTGAACGCAGGATTAATTGATGAAACCCAAGCACGGGCCCGCCGCCGTGCAATTGAATCAGAAGCTGATTTTTATGGAGCTATGGATGGTGCCTCAAAGTTCGTCAAAGGAGATTCCATTGCTTCAATTATCATCTTGGTGGTCAACTTGCTGGGTGGCTTCGTAATTGGTATGCTTCAAAAGAACATGGATGCCATGACTGCGCTCCAAAACTACGCCCTTGTTACCATCGGTGCTGGTTTGGCAGTTCAAATTCCTGCCCTTCTTGTTTCGGCAGCATCTGCTTTGATTGTCACCAGATCAACTTCCGAAGAATCTCTTGGTACAGATCTCTTTAAGCAGCTTTCCAATTTCAGTGCTTTAACTGTTGGTGCAGTAATCATGGGCGTCTTGGTTTTCGTTCCCGGAATGCCAAAACTGCCATTTATCATTGTTGGTGGAGGACTTGGAGCGGCAGCATATTATGTTGGTCTAATAAAGAAAAAAGAACAAGCCTTAATTGCTGCTCCTGAAGTAATTCCGACAACAGAGGCCGAAACACCTGAAGATATGCTTGAAATGATTATTATTGATGCCATGGAACTTGAAATCGGGTATAGTCTGATTCCGCTTATCGATGATGAGATGCCTGACAATCTTCTGAAACGAATTACAGGAATCAGACGTCAGATGATGGCAGAAATTGGTCTTGTATTACCTGTTGTTCGCATTCGTGATAATCTACGCCTCCAACCCCAGGCTTACCGTATAAAAATCAGAGGTCAAGAAGTTGCTCATGGTGAATTAATGCTTGACCGATTGTTAGCAATTCCCGGCTCAGAAACGGATGAAGAACTCAAAGGTCTTCAGACAACAGAGCCTGCTTTTGGTTTACCAGCTTTATGGGTAACAGAAGGAGAACGTGGCAGAGCTGAATTGATGGGTTACACAGTTGTCAACCCGGTCTCTGTCTTATCCACTCACCTGACTGAAGTTGTCCGCTCCCATGCTGCCGAGCTTCTCAACCGTCAAATGGTTCAGGAAATGCTCAATCAACTTAAAGCCAAGAGCCCTGCATCAGTTGATGGTGTCGTTCCGGATATGATCAGCTTGAGCGAGGTGTTGTCTGTTTTGCGTAACTTGCTTAAAGAGCGTATTCCCATTCGTGATTTGGGTGGCATTCTTGAAGTGCTGGCAAACAATGCCAACATCACCCGAGATCCCTCAATTTTGGCAGAAGCAGTTCGCCAGTCGCTGGCAAATACGATTTCGAGCTTATACCGCGATGAGACCAATACACTTCATGTCTTTACTTTGTCTCCACAGCTTGAATCTGCTTTACGAAGTTCTCTGGGTTCAAATGAAAATGGCGTAGGGTTCCAGATTGATGCTTCTTTAGCCCAACAGATTCTAAACAAAACCGGTGAACAAATGGAAAAAATGGCTGGCGAAGGCAAAATTCCAGTCTTGTTATGCCCAAGAGAGCTACGGCTGGCATTCCACAAACTTGTTGATTTATCACTTCCTAATCTTATTTGCATGGCATTCTCAGAAGTAAGCGCAGGAACACGTGTCAAAGCACATGGAATGGTTGAAATAAGCTAAGGAAAACAATATGTTTACGAAAACGTTTCGCGCTCCAAATATGTTAACTGCTCTTCAAAATGTACGCGCCGAATTTGGTTCCGACGCAATGATTATCTCCATGAGAGAAATTCCATCAGGTTCAATCTGGGCCGCATGGAGAAAGCCTGGCGTTGAAGTAATTGCTTCTAAAGCTGATCACTCTGAAGTAAACCAAGAAGTCACAAAAACAATACCTAGAACATATAAGCCCAATTCTGATGAGTTGAAACAAGAAATTGAAAATCTAAAAACACTTATTGCTGGTCAGAAACCTGATTTCAATACTAAATCCAAGACACATATTCCTAATGGGAAGGAACAAATCAATTCGGTTGGCGAAGAAAGCCATTTTGATATGGCTGATTTCAAAGAAATAAAGGATCCGTTCCAACTCCTTCAAGAGAACACTGAGAGTAATCATCCTAAATCAGTTGCAAAACCAATATCAGAGCTTAAGCAAAATAAAAATAACGCCGATCTTCCACAACGATTACTAGAAATAAAACAACGACTTGTTTCACAGGGTGTCAATATAGATTTTATTGAAAGAATGATCAACACCAATATCGAAGCATTAAGCCCTTCAATCTTGAATGATTATGTTCGTCTTGAGCGGTTTATTAAACATCAATTAAGTGCTTCTCTCCCGTCATACCGAAAATCTCTTGCCTTTGTGCCAAGTAGAATAATGGCATTAACCGGTATGAGTGGCAGTGGAAAAACTTCCTGTTGCGCAAAAATTGCGTCGTTTTATATGATCAAGCTGGGGAAAAAAGTGGTCTGGATTGAAGCTGATACTGTTAGAACATCGGCAATCTCAGAAGCAAGAACTTATACAGAAACTCTAGGTATCCCTCTTTTCCTGGCCTATACGCCACAAGAATTATCAGAATTGATCGAATCACAGAAAGACGCCGATTTAATTCTCATTGACACAGCTAGCTGTAACCCCCGAAATGAAGACTCAGTTGTAGAGTTGGGTTCATATTTATCGCAGATTCCCTCGGGCAGTATTTATTTTGTTGCCTCTGCAACTACTAAAGAACAAGACCTTATTCAAGCAGAAAAGACATTTAAACAGTTCGGTATGAAAGGCATCATTCTTACAAAAATGGATGAAACCGGAACATTTGGTGATGCTTACAATCTTCTCTGCCAATCCAAACTGCCGCTTCACTTTTTTACCACTGGGAACAAAATCTTTGGAAATCTCAAACCCGGAACACCTGAATTGATGGCTGAAGCAGTCATGTCTGGTGAATTTCTTACTGACTAGGATGTAAAAAATGCCTAAAAATTCATCTCATCCTCAAGTGCACAATCTACATAGGAATGGAAACTTACCAGTTCTAATGGAGTCGGTTTTTACGTTAACTAAATTGACTGTTGCTCTTGTAGGCATTATCGTAATGATAATCACTTTTCTTAATGGCAATCCATATTGGGTAGCCATGTTGCGTGGAGGCATTACTGTCCTTTCTTTGGGTTTATTAGGCTGGTTTATTTCATGGTTTACATCAAAAGGAGTAATACAATCAGCCCGTGAAATGCTAAAGGAAGCCGAAGAAAACGAAGCTGAATTTACCGGAAACTCAATGGATGCTGAAGTCTGATGGATATAATAAGTACAAACACCAAACAAGCTCAAGATATTGATTTGTTGAATCAATTTCTTTCAACAAGATCTCCCGCAATTCGTGAAGAACTTGTCTTGAGACATGTTTCCTTAATCCACTATGTTTTAGGAAGGCTTGGCGTCTCTACAGAAATAGGAATGGATTATGAAGACCTTGTTCATCAGGGGCTGTTAGGGCTAATAGATGCCATAGATCGCTACAACCCTGAATTTGGTACGCAATTCTCAACATACGCCACAGTACGTATTCGCGGTAAAGTACTTGATTATTTACGTTCAATGGATTGGCTTTCACGAACAGCACGACATCGCTCAAAAAGCATTCAAAAAGCAATTCAGTCACTGACCAAACAAACCAATATTCCCCCTAATGAAAAAGAGATATCAGAATATCTTGGAATTGATATAGACAAGGTTCATCAAGGTTTGTTGGATTCCAACAAAATGATTGTTTCACTTGATGCCTTAATTAATAATGATGAAGAGAATGAAAATTCACTTTACGACACACTGGCAGATGATAGCCAGGCAGATCCCGCTGACATCACGACTGAAAATGACATGAAAGCCCGTCTACTAACCAGTTTAAAAAAGTTGCCCGAACGAGATCAATTGGTTTTATCACTTTATTACTTTGAGGAATTGACATTGAAAGAGATAGGCAAAGTATTGGAGGTTTCAGAATCCAGAGCATGCCAAATTCATGCCCAGGCAATTCTGAACCTTCAAGCCCTTCTATCTTAAGGAGAGAATATGACTAACTCTATCCCCGGCTTACTTAACGATACTCTAAACCTTGTCTCTCTGGCTCGTGAAACAGCGCTGGTTATGGGCAAGAATACACAGGCTCAAAAACTAACACCAGTAGTTGAAGAGTTAAGAACCGCAGTAACAACAGCAAAAAACCCTAATACAGTAGAAAAAAATGCCATTCCAACAGGCATGATGGCTCAAAATGACTTTCAGACTCTCCTTTCTGCCGCAAAAAATACTGCTCCTGCTGAAAGAACAATCCCTAATTTGGCTATCAATGAAAGAAATTCAATTGTACGAGCAATGGCTGCAGGAAATATGACTGATGTCGATATTGCCAGACAATTAGGCATGACCCGTGACGAAGTTGGTTTGGTTTTAAACATAAGCAACGCTTCTTCTACAAATGTGGAGGTGAAAAAATGATCAAGGGCTTATATTCAGCAGCTTCTGCTATGATTACTGGTGTTTATAGACAACAAGCAGTTGCCCATGATATTGCAAACATAGACACCCCCGGGTTCAAACAAATTCTGACCTCATTGGAAGACTTTGACGAAACCTATTCATTTACCCAACAGATGTCGAATTCAAATAATTCGCCTTCCTATTTAGGCATTCTTGGTCTTGGAGTCATGGCATCACAAGAAACCAATGATTTCAGCCAAGGCAATTTGAAATTAACTGAAAGCGACTTGGACTTTGCCATTGACGGTCAAGGTTTTTTCAAAATCCAAACTCCAGATGGTGTTCGATATACCAGAGATGGACGTTTCAGCAAAGACGCCTCAGGTCAATTGGTTAATGTTGATGGTTACTTTGTTCTTTCTGATGGAAATCAAAAAATTACACTTCCAGAAGGCGAAATAAATGTGTCAGATGATGGCACCATATACGTTAATGGAGCTTCCTCTGCCAAAATCGGTTTGGCGACCTTTACCGACCTAACCACTCTCACCCGCAGCGGAGATAATTCATTTATTTCAACGTCCACACCGGCTACTACAGGCGGAGGAATAGTGTTGCAGAACACACTGGAACAATCCAATGTTGATAGTGCAAGATTAATGACCCAAATGATTGAAATTTCACGTTCCTATCAAGCCGCACAACAGATGGTTCAAAACCAGGATGAACTCCTCGGGAAAACAATAGCAACTCTTGGTAGAGTAAGTTAATAAGAAAGCGAGAAGATATGTCCCCTTCCCTGTTTCAAGTTCTAAACATTTCAAGCCAGGATATGAATTCACGTGTTGAAGACCTTGGCAACTCAAGCAATGCTCTGGCAAACACCAAAACAACCGGATACAAAACTTCAAGGTTGAATTTTCAGGAGCTATTGGAAGACGCTGATCGATCTGGATGTAAAACAAGCTCTTCACAGATCATTTCTACTCAGGGAAAACTTGAATCTACCGGAATCCCTACTGATGTTGCGATTAATGGTGATGGTTTTTTCTCCGTTACACTCCCTGATGGAAAAATAGGTTATACCCGAGACGGCTCCTTTACATTGGATGTCAGTCGAAAATTGCTCACATCTGGTGGTTACTCGGTCGTTTTCCAAGGGACGATTCCACCAACAGCCTCAGAAGTTACAATTGACAATTATGGCACGATATCTGCATTGGTTGATAATACCTGGGTGAAAGCTGGAACGATCCAGCTTTCAAGATTTACTAACCCGGGTGGTTTATCTAACATCGGTAACAACCTTTATACAGAAAGTGCCAACTCTGGTAAAGCACAGGTCGGCAATCCTGGTGCTATAAATTTTGGCGTTTTGGTGCCAAGTACACTGGAGAGTTCCAATGTGAACATTGCTGATGAAATGACGCATATGATTGTTATTCAAAGGTCATTTCAAATGGCTTCAAGGGCATTTTCAACCACAGCTGAGATGATTGATAGTGCAATCCGTCTTAGAAAAGGTTAAAGTTCTACAAAAAGGTGCCGATGATAAGAGTACAGGTTGATGTAAATTTGCCCTTAAAGTCGGAGGTAGTGAAATGAAAATAGAAAACAACAATATTAATAGTGCTTCATTCAATAAAGCAGAAGGCGCCCAAAAGGTTGAAAAACTTCAATCTTCTGCTGTAGAGAACAATGCCTCTGTAAATAAGAAAGATAAAGCAGAACTCTCAGACCAGGCGCGATTGCTTTCCAAAGCCCGCGCAGCTATGGACGGGGTTTCTGATATCGATCAAGCCAAGGTTGACGAAATTAAAGCCAAGGTTGACAAGGGAGAATACAAAATTCCCTTTGAGCAACTAGCAAACAATCTACTTTCCAAACTTGGCCTGAATTAATCAACCTGTGATGATTAGGATGGGCAAATGGACCACAACCCGCAAGTACAAGATCTCCTAAATTCATTGGAGAATGTCTTAGTTCAAGAATTTCGCACTTTACAATCGCTGATTGTCGCAACAAAACAGGAAAGGGTTCTTCTCAATAAAAAGGATCCTGATTCTATCATGCTGATTGTTGAAGAAAAAGAAGGGCTTCTCGATCAGTTTGGTCTTCTTGAAGAAAAACGCAGAACTCTGATTTCATCCATTGCCAGCGATTTAAACATTAAACTTTCCAAAGCCACAATCAATGAGCTATTTGTCGGTCTTGATTCTATTGAATCAGACCGTTTACAGCGATTAATAGATGGAATATCCATGCTTGTTCAACAAGCAAAAGACCTTAATTATGGAAACCAGGCTTTAGCCAGAACAGCATTGGATTGGTTAATTTCAGCACAATCATTTTTGCTAAATTTGACCGCTCCTTCAGAAGAATATGCACCGCCAGGGGCAAAACCTTCACTGGAGCGAATGCCCTATAGTGACCTCGGTATGAAAGTATAAAGTTTACTATGACCAATTTGCTTTCAAGCATAAACGTAGCATTAAGTGCCCTACTAAGTCATTCGCAGGCGACTACGATTTATGAGCATAATGTTGCAAATGTTAACACAGAAGGATATCACCGACAGCAAGCGGTGGTATCAGCAGGACCAGCAGTTTCATTATCCAATTCTTATTATGGCACTGGTGTTGGCCAAATGGGATCTGGTGTTTACGTAACCTCAATTAAGCGCTACGCCGTTGATTTTTATAACATCAGATATCGAGCTGAAAATCAGGAATCTTCTAAATACTCTACACAAGCTACTATTTTAGCTGAACTTGAAGCTACACTTGCAGAGACCAGTACCAATGGCTTGCTTCCAAAATTGGATGATTTCTTCGTTCAATGGGGTGAGGCTGCCAGCAACCCTACCGATTTAAGTGTCAGAAGAGAATTGCTTGATAGGTCAAAAGCATTGGCAAGTGCCTTTAACTCACGTTACGAACAAATTTACGCTATCCGATCAGAGCAAGATTTATCCATTAGTCAAAAAGTCGAAGAAATAAATATTTTGGCTGACAAAATCTCCAACCTAAACCGAGAAATTTCACGGATTTTATCAGTTGGTGATTCGCCAAACGACCTATTGGATGCAAGAGATCAGGCTTTAGATAGGTTGTCTGAATTAGCAGGCGCATCTTCGTATAAAGAACTTAATGGAGAAGTAAGTGTTTCCATCGGCGGTCATATTTTGGTTGGTGGTCATGAGAGTTATCCGCTTCACACAGAAATAGATACATCAAATAACAATCTGACAAAAATTGTATGGTCAGATGGAAAACCAATGACACCCACATCTGGAGAAATTGCCGGAGTCATGGCAGCACGAGATGTTTTCCAATCTCAACTTGATGGATTAAACAGTTTGGCAGTTAATCTACGCGATTCTGTCAACACAATACATCTTACTGGTTTTGGGCTTGATGGTACAACCAATGAAAACTTTTTCGTTGGAACTGATGCTGGTAATTTTGCTGTAAATATTGTTTTGGATGATGTTGAGAAAATTGGTTTATCTTCAGTTACTGGTGAAGCAGGCAATTCAGATATTGCAACTTCCCTATTCGATTTGCGCAATTCGAAAACAATGAACTCAAATACGTCCACTTTTTACCAATACTACAATGATCAAGTTGCTCAACTTGGTTTGTCAGTAAAGAGAGCTCAATCAGACTCCAAAAATCACCAACTCGTTGCCGAAGCTTTACTGACACAGCGTGATTCAGTATCTGGTGTAAATCTGAATGAAGAAGCAGCTAACATTGTAAAGTCTCAAAAAGCATACGAGGCAGCTGCCAGGTTGGTGAGTACAATTGATGAAATGCTAGATACCGTCATTAACCGTATGGGTGCCGGTAGATAGGACAGGTGAATTATGAGAGTTCCAGACAGTGTCAGTTACCGCACGGCTATACGCTATATGGAAGAAGCCAAGTATCAACTTGATAAACTTGGTGAAAGAGTCTCAAGTAAAAAGAATTTCTCAAAATCTTCTGATGACCCCAGTTTGGTATCTTCTTCTCTTGTTTTACGATCTAGCATCAATGCGAGTAATGCATACATTTCATCAAGTGAAAAAGCCCAATCATGGATGCAAGAAACCGAGAGTGCATTCAGCTTGATGAACGATCTGATTACAAAGGCAAACACAATCATGTTACAAGGTATCACTGATACCACTGATGCAGATCAAAGGGTAAACGATTACGCGGTTCAGATTGGACAAATTATTAACCAAGCGATTACTGTCGCAAATACTTCTTACCAAGATAATTACATCTTTGCAGGTACCAATATTCAAACGAAACCATTTGCTTTGGCAGCGGATGGCAGCGCAATTAATGCTGATATTGATACTACTGGAGGAATGAACCGAACAATTGCTCCCGGTGTTACCGTCAAGATCAATACCGATGGTGTAGCAGCTTTTGATCAATTCTTCGATGCACTCATCCTTGCAAAACATGGTTTGGAAAATAATGATTACACTGAGATGAACTCAGCTCTTGCGAACATTCAATCGTCCTTATCTACCATGAATCAATTTCGAACGAACAACGCAGCAATTCTCAAACAACTAGATACCAACATCGAACACCTTGAGACAACTCAATATGAATTAAAAGGCTTGTTGTCAATCAAGGAAGATGCCAATATGGCAGAAGCAATTTCAATGTATAATCTTCAACAGACTACTTATCAGACTGTTCTTGATGTCAGCGCGAGGGCTGTTTCAGCTCTGAATTTGTTTGATGTCTTATCATAAAGGTTAACCCATTATGCTGGTATTATCACGCCGGGCAAATGAAAGAATCAATATAGGTGATGACATCTTCATTACCGTTCTTGGCGTTGAGGGCGACAAAGTCAAAATTGGAATTTCAGCCCCAAAAGAAATTACTATCCTTCGAGGAGAGATTTTTGATGCAGTCCGAGAACAAGAAAAAGTAAAAGCCCTGCTCTCGCAGGGAATTGAACCTGATTCATTTAAAGATTTACGAGAGTTGTTGTCTTCTGAATATCAAACGGAAGAACCTATTTTTCTTGAGCCTTCAACCGCAGATACGCCTGTTCAGACAAAATGAATTGATACGGAATCTTCTTAACCACTAAAAACATTGCAGCATGTTCCCCAGTAATCCGCACAATTCTTCCTAAAACTTCAATGTTCTTTTCATCGTGTAATTTAACCACAGCGTGAAATAAATCTCCTGGCAATTTCACGTTTTCTTTTATTTTAAATCGAAGACCTGTTTCACTTAAATCCAAAACATCATATTCAATATTCCTGATTAGCAATACAGGATGATACTCTTGAGGATACATTACACGATAGCTTTGTCTTCGGTCCAGGTTAGGTTTATTTGAATTATTGATCATGATTATGTCTTTTTAACTGTCTTTTTCTGAATTCGATATATATAAGATAGAACTTCTGCAACAACTTTATATAACTCAGGTGGTATAGTTCGATTAATATCAATTTCCATTAGAGCTGATGTTAAGATTGGATCATCCTGAATTGGAATACCATTTTGCTTTGCAATAGTGATAATCTGTTCTGCAATTTTTCCTTTGCCCGATGCCAGTACCTTCGGGGCATCGTCTTTATTAGGATCATATCCAAGTGCTACAGCCTTAGGAGTAACTTCTTCTTTCTTCGCTTGAATGTAGAAAGAAGTCATATTACACCCCTAAATCAATTGATGAGATTGTTCGATTTGATAATTCTGGTTTCTCAAATCCAAGTTCCATTTTTGATTTATCTACTTCTACCCTGCTTGTTTTTAAAGTATATCCTATATTTGATAATCCAGTTTGAAAATCATCCATCTCCTCAGAAGCGAAATAACAAATTTCATCATTTGAACCTGTTATTTCAGCACCAACCATATTGGATACAATTGAAAGATCAACTTTTATTAATTCTTCCGGGTCCAAATCAACCTGAATAATCAATCTTGTATAATTTGGGTTGATCACAGTTCCGGTTTCCTCAACATCTTGATGGGCAACTTTGATTAGTAAATTATGAATACTATCCCGTTCATCAAATGAGCTGTTATTCATCCCAAAACTAATTGGAAGGTCAAGTTGTGTCCAATGGTCTTTTACCATAGGTTGATCTGGCTCTGAGTTGACAAAATGCATCCATCTCATCCCTTGAATAAAATTATCAATTGATGAATTTAATCGTGCTGAGATTGTATTACCCGATTCATGCGGTAAATTTGCCAGCGAAAATAACACATTCCCCATTTTTGAATCTACCTTGTCGCCACCTTTTTTTTGAAGACTTTGCCCAATAATGTTTTCGATTGACGCCCCAAGGTTTTTTATTGACCCGGAAAGGTTCTTTTCTAATATTTCAGCAGGTGATTCACCATGAATAAGTACTCTGTTTAACGTATTAAGTACATCTCTCAATATATTGAGTGTTTGGGGAGGAAGATTTTGCCTTGTACTTTCAGTTTGTAATTGTTCATAGATTGAAATGAAGTTTTGTTTGATATCTTTTACTGCATTCTTTGCTAATAAGAAACTTTGTTCAGTTATCGGCAGACCAGCCGCCCTCATAGCCACGGCTAATTTCACATCTTGTGCTTTCCACTCTGGTAATGTGTCAAGTACTTTTTTAATATCGTTAAGAAGTTCGGGAGTTATTTTTAACCCCTGATTCAGAGCCGTTTGTACGATTTGCATATTTTCGGGCTCTGCCGGCACACCCAACTGCTGTAAGATCGTCTGACTTAATGAATCTCTGACCGCGAGTTGCTTTTGAGCAGCTTTGTTTTGCTCGTTATTGATCAACTGCAAGGTAACTTGATTATTGGATATGTCTTTTACAACAAAATAGGCATATCTTCGATCCATCATCATGGCAAGTTGCTCAGATGATGTCATTTTTGCTACAATCTGGATGCCGTTTACAGAGACTACCACTTGTTCGTTTGATATGTTGATGATTTCGCCGGCGAAACGTTGATTTACTTTCAGAAACTGTTCTACATTGTCCTGAATGGGTTGTAAACTAGATTGAATCGGGCCGGTTATGTTCATCATGGCAATAACAGGGCTCTCTACCATCTCAGGCAGGTCTGCATAATTATGCAGACCTGCCTGATTTTCTCATTATCGTTTTAGATTTACCAATTCTTGCAAAACCTCATCAGATGTCGTGATAACACGAGTGGATGCCTGGAAGCTGCGTTGTGCCAGGATCATGTTAGTGAATTCCTGCGCCATATCCACATTGGATGCTTCCAAATAACCGGAGGTAATTGCTCCACGACCACCTGTGTTTGCAGTACCAACCTGAGGTTCACCTGAGTTCAACCCAATCTTGAATTGGTTTGAACCTGCCCGAATCAAGCCTGAAGGATTGGTGAAATGTGCCAATGCAAGTTGACCCACCAACTGTTTCAAGCCATTGGAGTAAACCAGATACATTTCTCCAGTATTGGGGGCACCATAAAGTTCAGATACTGAACCAGCCGCAAGTCCATCTTGACTGCGTGGTGCCAGGGTAGTCTGTGATGAAAGCATTGTCAAGCTTGACATATCAAGATTATCCAGTGCTACGCTATTGGCACCAGCAGAACCTGGGATAACTACAGTATCTGTTCCAGTTGCTGATGTGAATAACCCATCACTTGAAAAAGTGATTGTTCCGTTTCCAGTTGATCCACTAGGCGCGCTAACAGCCCAATTCCAAACCAGTGGGTTGGTAGTACGCGTGAAGGTAATTGTGGGGGTGTGAGAGTCACCCAGTGAGTCATACACTGCAATTGTTGTAGCAACTGAACCACCTGGAACAGCCGCGGCTGTTTCATCTTCAGGTGTTGCAGGATCATCCACAACAGCATCCGCGGCTAATGTCAAATCAGAATCAAGGTTCCCACCCAGTGATGCATTCCTAGTTTCGCGTGCAATTGTAGCATCTAATGATATTTTCATTGTTGTTGTGGGCTCGTTTGTATCAATGGTCGTAGAACTACTACCAACCATCCAGCCAGTAATGCGCAGGCCTGTAGAGTTGTTTACCAAGTACCCATCTGCATCAATTTCAAGTGATCCTTCACGTGAATATGTAGTTTCTTGTCCATTTGAGTAAATAAAAAAGCCATTTCCTTGAACTGCTAGGTCAGTGCTTCTACCAGTTGACTGCATCATGCCCTGTGTAAAAGTAGGCGAAATATAGCCTAATTTCACACCCAAACCAACTTCTGTAGGATTAATGCCACCAACATCACCAATAGGTGCTGCACCAGAACTCATTACCTGAGCAAATTGATCTTGAAAAATCACCCGGCTCGATTTAAATCCAACAGTGTTTGAGTTGGCTAAATTGTCAGAAATTACATCAAGAAATGTTTGATTTAAGTTTAACGAACTGATTGCTGTAAACATTGAGCGTATCATTTTACTCTCCTGTAGGTTAGAGCAGGCTTCCTCCAAGAGGGCCAGCCTGCAATTGATTTATTATTTATTGTTTAATATTCACAGTGCTGCTTTGATCATTATCGGATGGATCAGCAAAAACCACACTATCAATCTGTGTGAAAACACCTTCTCCACGATTTTTTGAATCAAGAGCAGTTACCACAAGTCGGTCACGTACATTCACGATGAATGCCATGTCGTCCACCATTACCAAAGATTCTTTGCCTCCTCGTTTTTCGGCTTTGTCAACTGCATTGGCTAAACGGTTGATCCCATCATCAGAGAGATTGATATTTCGTGATTCCAGCCTTTTTTGAGCGTGGTTAGAGAATCTCAAATTTTGAGTCTGTGCTAACGTTTCGGCAAAACTTGTTTCAGTTGACTTGGTTGTCTTTGAAACGTTACTGCCTGTTGAGCCAGTACTCTGAGGTGGGATGATTCCCGGGTTTGAGTGAATGGTCAAATCATCTGTCATAATTACTAATCGCTTTCCACTGCAACTATTGAATCCAGTGCGACATCCTTTCCATCAACTTGTACGGTTGTTTTACCATCAACTGTCAACATAGATGTGACTTTTCCGGTAATCACCGTGGATGTATCATTCTGGTCAGGAATTGCAGTGATTGTTTTACCCAAGAGACTGCAAGCATAGCTTAACTCTTGTGACTTTGTCATCTCAGTAATGCTCTCTTTAATTGAAATCAAAGCATTCAATGAATTTAATTGAGCGAGTTGAGACATCATCTCAGTGCTGTCCATTGGGTTTAACGGATCTTGATATTGTAACTGTGCCAACAAAAGTGTCATAAACTCTTCACTGTCAGTTTTCTTTTTGCTTTCACTAATCGTGGTAGCTTCTGAAGATTTGCTGGTCGCCATTACGGATGTAATACTACTGCTTGCCATTTTGCTTTATCCTATATCCGGTAATCAACTGCGGTGGTCTGCAATTGAACCTTTTTATCGGTTTGTATGGAATTGTTAGCAGAAACATAAGTGTGCTGATATGCAAAATTATCAAACATTTGACGATCTTCATAATTTTGTTGTTTGTTTGAATTCTGACCTTGCCCAATGTTCAGATCACTAAGTTCAATACCAGCCTGTTGCATATTCTGCTTTAACGAATTCATTTCCGATTTTAATGCGTTTTGAGTATTCGCATTGTCAGCAACCATCGTCACACCAATGCCGGCTTTGGTAGACACTATCTTGATGTCAATATGACCCAACTCTTCAGGATATAGCTGCATCCTCACTGAAGACCGATTAGTTTTCACCATTTGGTCCAGCTGATTAGCTATCTGAGAGATGACTTCGTTTCTGGGAGCTTCCGCCAAGCGGGCCGGCTCATTGAGTGTTGAAGTCTGTGTGACGATTTGGTTTGCGTTGACTGCTGCATTCTCCGTCACTTTTGGAGTATCTGGTGGAGCAGCATCCTTCGTGACCTTTACTTCAATCTCTTTTTCACTGACGCCAGTCTCCATTTTGATTTGTGTTGACCCTGATTTTTGATCCTGCTTTGTAACATATCCGTTGATCTCTTGTTGCTTGGACTGGTTTGATTCTGTATTATTAACTTTTTCTTGATTTGCATTACCCGCTTCTTGAGCAACGACCTTTTCAGGTTGTTCATAGATCACTTTATCTTGTAAAGAAACCGCTTTTTCATTAACAGGAAGTTGTTCTTTAATCGATTCTACTTTAGGCAAATCACCTTTTACACCTGCTTCAGGTTTTTGGGTATCAGTGACTTTTGTTTCCACATCAATCACCTGTTTCGCAGCTTCTTCATTTTTTAATGCAGCTTTTTCTGGCATGGTAGAGAACCCAGCCTTGTTCTGATTTTCAGCAGCAACCACTTCAACTGTAGAAGGGTCTATGACTTCTATTGTTTCTTGTCCTTTTGTTTCAGTAATCAAAGGCTCAACTGAAACGAATTGCTGCCTCATAGCCACTGCATCAGCCTTAACTGTTGTCTCTTCTACCTCAGATGTTGTGCTTTTTTCTTCATCTTTGGCTTTTTCAGTATTTTGTTCGTTTTTTGCTTCTTTTACCTCTTTCTTTTCTTGGGTTGATCTAACTTTTGCTTGATCTGAAGGACCTTGCACTTTTTGTGCGTCAGAATAATCTGATCCCTCAGTTGTTTTAACGTCGTTACGGTCGTTTTCAACAAACCGTTCAGACGTCTTTTGAAAGATCAATTCAAATGATTCTTGAATTGATGCCGGTGCCGCTTGGACATCGGGCTTGGTTGAAGCAATCACGTTTGGTGGTGATGTGCTTGCAACAGCAACAACATTTTGCATCTTAGCCTCCTTGAGCTATAGATTTCAACAGGAGCAGCTTGCTGCTGATCCCCTGACTGATTGCCGAATAACGTAAATTTGTTTCTGACATGTCAAGTAGCTCTGTATCAATATCAACATTGTTGCCGTCTTCTCGATACGTGCCACCTGATCGACTTGTTGTGGATAATAAATTCGTTACCCATGACTCAGAATCCATGTGTCGGCCGCTAGTCTTTGCCAACGATACTTTCATTGTACTTTGATCAAGGGTTCTTTTTAATGTGGTTTCAAAGTCAACTTGTTTGGCAGTATAGCCTGGAGTATCCACATTAGCGATATTGTTACTAATGACTTGATGCCTTGCAGATAATCCATTGAGTGCTAGTTTTGCGGCTTGTAACGCATCATTTGTAAACAAAGAAGAACTCATTTCACTCTCCTTTAGTTCTGGTCATTATAATAACCAATGACACGAGAGACATAGGCTTGGGTTTCCTGATATGGCGGTATTCCTTCATATCGATCAACAGCTCCCGGGCCTGCATTGTAAGCAGCTAAAGCTAGCTCTACATTACCTCCATATCGGTTCAATAAACCTTTTAGATACAATGTGCCTCCGTTAATGTTTTGCTCAGGATTATAAGAATCCATTACACCCAAATCAGATGCTGTACCTGGCATCAATTGCATGAGCCCAACTGCACCAGCAGCAGAAATAGCTTTCTCATTAAAATTTGATTCAGCTTTAATAACTGACTCAATCAAATCTGCATCCACACCGTATTTATCCGAAGCCTTATTGATCAGTTCTGAAAATCTTGTGTTTGCGCTGACTTTACCACTCGAGCCACCTGTGTCGTCCGCGTTATCAGTCTGTTTCTCTAAAAGTTTCATAATCAAATTAAGCATCATCATTTGCATGCTGCTGTTAAATGAATTATCAATCACGATGCAACTCTACTTCCTGACGTTTTTGAAAATTTCTGGCAATATAAACGTCATCCTGCTCTTTATTTTCATGAGCCTGCTCAAGCTCTTTATACCGTTTTACTTCTTTTTTCTTCAAAATATCAAGGGTTTCTTCTGCCTGACGCGCGGCTACTAGTTGTCTCCGTTTGTTTTCAATTTCTATCTGAAGACTAGCTAGAGCAAGATGACAGTTGTCAATGGCTGTCATATGTTGATTAATATTCGCCCGCATGTGCGCCACGACAAATAAATCCATTTCTCCAATCATCTGTTCATGAAGTTTTGCCATTAAGTTTTCTTTATTAATTTCAAGTTTTTCAATTTCATGAAAAATTAGTTGTTCACGCGCAATTAATTTACTGAATTCAACCTCTAGTGCCTCAGCTCGACTATGTCTTACATCTAAAACTGTTTGTAAAGAGAATTTTGGTGGCATTTTATGCCTCCTTTTCCTGTTGCTCCATAACCAATAAAGCTTCAAGTGTTTGTTCGAAGGGGGTAACATCGTGCATGTTTTGCTGCAAGAAGCCTGTTAATGCCGGCATAACTTTCAATGCACCATCAATTTCTGGATCAGAACCTCCAACGTACGCACCAATATTGATTAAATCTCTGGCTTTTTCGTAAGTGGCCAAATGCTTTCTGGCTGTCGCGGCTGCATGAATATGATCTCGAGAGGTAACTGCTGGCATAACACGACTTACACTATTTAAAACATCAATAGCAGGGTAATGGTTACGTGCAGCAAGTTCACGGGATAAAATGATATGCCCATCTAGAATACCACGAGCAGCATCACATATCGGCTCATTAAAGTCATCGCCTTCTACCAAAACAGTAAAAAATCCGGTTATGGTTCCTTTCTTTCCTGCACCTGCTCGTTCCAAAAGTCTGGGCAATAACGCAAACACTGATGGTGTGTATCCCTTTGATGCTGGAGGTTCACCAATTGCTAATCCAATTTCACGCTGTGCCATGGCATAACGAGTTACTGAGTCCATTAAGAAAGTTACATCCATTCCCATATCACGAAAAGATTCTGCTATGGTCATTGCAATTGAAGCAGCTTTGAGGCGAACCAATGCTGGTTGATCTGAAGTGGAGACTACCACAACAGAACGCGCCAAACCTTCTGGCCCAAGGTCCCGTTCAAGAAATTCTCTCACTTCTCTGCCTCGTTCTCCAACTAATGCGATCACACTTACGTCAGATCGTGAACTTCTTGCCAACGCACCTAATAATGTACTCTTGCCAACACCAGAACCGGCAAAAATGCCCATCCGCTGACCTTTTCCACATGTTAATAACCCATCTATAACTCTTACACCTGTTACTAAAGGACTCGTAATTGGTGCTCGCTCCAGTGGATGTGGAGGAATATTGTATGTAGAGATCTTTTTTACATTATCTAAAGAAGGACCAGAGTCCATTGGTTTTCCCAATCCGTCTAAAACCCTGCCTAAAAGATGTGTTCCAACCGGAGCCCTGAAAGTCTTATAAATCGGAAAAACCGTGCTTCCGGGTTGAATTCCCTGCATATCACCTAAAGGCATTAAAAGAATTCTTTCTTCTTTGAAACCAATGACCTCAGACATAATATTGATGCCCAAACTTGTCGTAATCATGCAAACTTCACCGATTTGACAATCAAGACCAATTGCTTCGATTGTTAATCCCAATACTTGAACAACCTTGCCTGAGTTTCGAGTGGTTGAAACTTCATTCAAAGCAGACGAATATCGAGAAAGATCGGGCAGTTCTATTTGCATTATTCCTCTTCCAGATCAGGCTGCTCAGCTTCAGACAGTTGATTAAGGATTGCATTTAACTGTGTCTCGACCAAAGCATCGGCGGTTCCCCACTCACCTTGAATATAACAACCACCTCGTTTTATAGAATCATTAGAAATAATTTCTACTTTATGTCCCAAGAGTGAAACCTGATATTCTCTCCAATCTGGTCCAAGTGCAAGAACGTCGTCTGGATGCATGTATATACGCAAATCGTCTAAAGATCTGGCTGATTCAAGCACAGAAGAAAAATGTTGCTGCAAAGTTATTGGGTCCAATGCTACCCCTTCACCGAACATCTTTTGTGCCATCTTTTTGACCAGATCCATAATCATGGGTTCGGCCTGGCTCATCATATCTGATCGCCATTCACGAGCTACATTGATAACAGAAACTGCTGCTTGCAATGTTTCACGCATCTCGTTTTTTGCGTTGTCTAAACCTTCTTGCAGAGCTTCTTGACGAATCTTTTTTGCTGAATCTTGTGCTTCGGCGATAATCTCATCTGCTCTGCTTTTAGCTTCAGCAATAATTCGATCAACTTCTAATTGCGGATCAGGTTGTTCAACAACTTCATTAACCGGAAGAAAAGTCTTTTTTTCAGGCTGCACTTCAACTTCAGAAGGTATCCACGATTGAGCTTCATTCAATCCTTCCGCTGCCTTGATCAATCTTGAATTAACAATCTTTTTTCGTGGATCATTATCAAGTTGAAACATGCTTAAATTATTTCGTACTTGATCCATTCGAGAATACTCTGTCTTGGCAATTTCCAGCGGCGTCCAGGATTCTATTTGATTCGTGCTTTCTGTTGACCGGATAAGATTATTGAATGATTTCATAATCTTCTCCTCCTCCGGCAAGCACAATTTCTCCTGCCTCTTCCAGTGCTCTTACAGCATCAACCAAGCGGCGCTGTGAAGCATAGACATTTTTCGCCAACTGCGGACCAAGAATTTCAATTTCTTCTTGCAAATTTTCTCGTGCCCGTTCGGATAAACATCTGAAGATTAAATCTTTTAGTTTGTCTGTTGATGACTTTAAAGCCAACGCAAGGTCAGATTTTGATACATCCCTCAATACACGCTGCATTGTCTTTTCATCCAATTTACTCAAATCGTCAAAAGTAAACATATTAGAGTGAATTTCTTCAACTAACTTTGGATTCGTTGAATCAAGTGCTTCAAAGATAGTCTTTTGAACTCCACGGTCGACTTGATTTAACATTTTTACCAGGAACGAAACACCACCAGTAGCTCTAAAATCAGCTTCAGTCATTACACCAGATAATTTGTTCTTCAAATCTCTCTCAACAACCTGTACAACTTGTGGTGATACCCGATCCATAACCGCTAGTCGAAGAACAACTTCTATCTGTAAATCTTTTGTCATCGAGGTTAGAATATCTGCAGCAACCTTCGCTTCTAGGTAAGACAATACCAGTGCTATAGTCTGCGGCATTTCATCTTCCAATAAGGTGGCGACCTGCGCTGGATCAGCACTTCTCAACATCTCAAATGATGATAGTGTTTGATGAGCCGAAATTCTCTCCAGGATTTCTGCTCCACGACGCGGCCCAACCGCTCTTGCAAGTAACTGTCTGCTATACTCTACTCCACCGCCATGCAAGCCTGAACCAGTCTGAGTAATCTCATAAGCTTCTTGTAATGCAAGACTATGAATCTCAGGAGGAATTGTGGCTGCTTTTGATAAGGCCATTAATACTCGTTCAATTTCCCCTTCCCCCAAATATTGCAGGACTTTGGAAGAGTTGTCGACGCCAAGACTTAACAATAGCGTTGATGCCTTATCAAGACCGGTTGCAGTAGTGTAATTACTCATAATTATTTTTCATCCTCAGACAACCAAAGTTGAATGATTTCAGCAACTGTAGCAGGTGATTCTTCACTTAATCGAGTTAATACCTTCTGCATCTGTTCATCTTCTGCAGATATCGACTGTCGTTTTGGAAGTTCTACCTGAACAGGTGGCGCTACTGGTTCTGGTGTTGGAATGGTCTGCACTGGAGCAGGGATGGTTGGATTAATCATCGGGGCAACAGCCGGCGATTGAAGAGCATTATCAGAAACGCTTTTCATCACTGGAACCCAAGCATCACTAGATGCCAATTTTAGGTTCTTTAAGAGCTTTTGCACGTATAAAAGCAAAATCACAAACAGGAGTACTGCTCCACCGATTTTCGCGTATTGGATGATCGAACTGGTTTTAACAGCAGCTTCCATTTCTGCTGCTTGATCGGCGTAATATGTCCGATCAAAAACAATCGATTCAACGGATAAAGAATCACCACGGTTCTGGTCTATGCCCACTGCTGCTGCTACTGCATTTCTTAACACATTTATTTGTGTTGGATCAGTGACCGAATCAACTAGAACCGAAACAGTTATTTGCTTTATCTGTCCAGGTTGAATAATCTCATGAGATTGAGTGGTAGTGATTTCATAGTTGGTAGTGGTATCTGTTTTCATATAACTGGTGGTGCCAGTAGTGCTACCTGTTGTTGATGGAACTGCGGTAGGTAAATTGCTGGCTGCCCCAGGAACACCGCCTGTTGTGGTTCCATTTGTCACATAAGACTCAGAAATAACTGAAGATGATCGGATAGCCGCCGGTGTGGGCTCAAATGTATTCGATGTTACTTCTCTTTGTGTCCAATCAAGTGTCACATTTGCTTGAACGATTGCTTTGTCAGGACCCAATACAGAATCCAGCATTTGTTGAGCTTTATTTTGGATTTCTCTTGCGGCCGCAACCTCAGCAGCACGTCTTTCGTCAGAAATAGCAGCTGCTGCACCGTCTGCTCCACTTGAAGCTCCAGACGCCAACATTGTTCCGTCACTATCGACAACAACTACGTTTTCTGCTGTCAACCCTTCAATACTACTTGCTACCAGATGAGTGATCGCTTTGACCTGACCGATATCCAGTGAAGTTCCAGATTTTGTCTTTACCATAATCGAGGCAGATGGGGCTTTTTGTTCTGAAGTTAATAAGGTTTCTTCAGGAATAACAATATGAACTCTGACTGCTTCGATGGCATTTAAACTGGCTATGGTCCTTTCCAATTCTCCTTCAATTGCCCGTTGATAATTTACTTTCTGTGTAAACTCGGTCATGCCAAGCGAACTCTGACTGAAAATCTCATAACCAACTGTTGATCCTGAAGAAGGTAAACCAGCGCTGGCCATTTTTAGTCGCACATCATATACCCGATCTGATGGAACCAAAATCGTAGAAGAACCCTCCAAACGATAATCAATTCCTTGTGTGGTAAGTTCTTCCACTACGGCAGCCGCATCAGATTCACTGAGTCCGCTGAATGCAACTGCATACGTTGTTTTGGTTGCCCAAGTAATTAATACAGGAATAAGAATCAGACAAGCCAAGACCAATGTAATCATGGTAATTTTCTGACTTGTCTTTTGTTTTTTCCAAAAAGCGAGAAACTGCTGTTGAAGAGCTAACATTGATTATTTCCTTGATGTACTTAATCCTAAACGCTCATTCTCATGATTTCACGATATGCATCAACCAACTTATCCCTAATTGCCATGGCTACACGGAAATTGACATCGTTTTCAGTTGAAGCAATCATTACATCAGCTATATCAACATCTTCACCGCTGGCCAGCTTTGTAAGCATGGCGTCTGCGGTTTGTGAAGATTCATTTAGCGAATTCAAGACATCACCGAACGATTTTCCAACACTTCCGGCTGAATCAGCAATTGTATTCGCTTTGCTGCTTTGTGCAGCTCCTTTGATGCCGTTTGAATAAACTGAAGATACCGAAGAAATATCCATAACGTATCCTTATCTCTATCTTCCAATGTTGAGTGCTTTAAGCGCCATATTTTTACTGGCATCCACAACTGCTAAATTTGCCTCATAAGATCTGGTGGCTGAAAGCATATTTGTCATTTCTGTGACAATATCCACGTTTGGATAGGTGACATACCCACTGTCATCAGCATCTGGATGACTTGGATCGTAAACCTTTGTGCCCTCAGAATCATCTGTGAAAATTTTAGCAACCTGAACACCCTGTTCGCTTCCACCAAGGGGAATGGAATTTCCCAAACGATTGGCAATAAAATCAGGAATTCCTGCCTGCGTGTTTGCAGCTGTAAACACTACTTCCTGCCTCTTGTACGGTCCACCATCATCGGTTTTTGTAGTCTGGGCATTGGCAATATTATTGGAAATAATATCCAGCCTTAACCGTTGCGCTGAAAGCGCACTGGCACTGACTCTCAAATTACTCCAAAAACTCATATTTACTCCTTAACCAATTATGGTTTTCTCTGGAGTAATCGTAACATGAGTGACTATTCTATTCTGTAAAGGGGGGGTGAACAATAAATAAAAAAAGCGTGAAACCAGTTAAATTTCAAGTTGGGCACCCACTAATGGACACCCATATACTTGAATATGTTATTTATTCTATGCCGGTGTTTCGATCGCGATACGTGAAGACTGAAGTGGCATAGCAGTAAGCGGTGTAACTTTCTTTTCTGTTTGAACCCATGCGTTTCGCAATTCTGATAATGCGTTCTTCGCGCTGTTGTAATCACCTTGTCGAATACAATCCAGGCACCATTGATATACTCTGAACAATCCCAATGCAACATCTTGATATTCGAAGTTTAAGGCATCTCGTAATACGCTAATGGATCTGGTTGCTTTTTCAAAATCTTTGCGTTCGCAAGATTGAATAGCCAAATCGTACGCCATTACCACTAAACGAAGAGGACTAGCTCCGAGAACATCTTGTTGTCGATATTCTTGACTTCTGTAGGGTTGTTGATACATGCTAATTCTCCTGATTCAATTCTGTTGTCATCATATTTTTAATATCGGTTTTTTTGACAACATCTTTAGCGAATCATAGTTAATTGTTCGTTAATTTGTGTATTAAGCAAAAATCGAAACAAGGTCACCGCGGGAAAGGTTCTTCAACTCGTCAGATGGAATCGTGCGAATGATCTGGCGGCTGGCTTTGTCAAGAACCAAAACGGTAACGTCGTTTGTTTTCGAATCAACGACAAACTTCAGACGAACATCTCCATTCAGCACAGGAGCTGCTTGAGACTCTGAAGATTTGGATGTAGCAGCACTATCTTGCGATGAGGCAGCTTCCATCGGCGATGATGTTTCGACTGGATTTGGCGCGTCTACCTGTACAACTCCTGCGCCGTAATCCACTTGCCCTACTTTACTTACTCTATTTATTGTCATTTTTCCCTCCGGCATCATGCCTGAGATCTTGAATCTGACTTTTCAATAAACCAGTTCCTTCTGGTTTTCACACTTAAGAATAAATATTAAGCGATGAAATCCACGATGAATTCGTTGATTGTTGATAGCTTAGAAGCGTCATCTGCGATTGAACTTCAACATATTGCTTTGTCAGGTAAGCTCTTTTTTGATCGAGCCTTGTGTTCCACTTTTCGATCTGATCAGTAACATTTTCAGTTTGGTCTTCTGTCGCACTGATCATCTGATCAACATATGCAGTTTTTCCTGAAAATTTGGACAGTGAATCTGTCATACTCTTCATTACGCGGTCAAATATCGCGGTTACCTCAGAATATCGGGTTGTCAGGGCTGTGGTCAGATCGCTATCATTTGTAATACCAAGGGTAGTGCTGTCAACAGCCGTAATACCAATCTCACGCATGGATTTATAGATACCGCCTGTGGCATCATATTTTGTGAATAAATTCATCAAGTTATAGCGTAATGAAGACAGCGATTGATCTCCAGATAACTGCCCGCGGGTATAGGTGTCATCTGCGTTCTTCGTGACTGCCATTTTTCCAGTTAGATAGCTCTGAAGAGCGTTGAAATTCGTAACAAAACTATTGACTGCAGACTTCATGGCGGTGGAATCAGCCTTAATATTAATGGTTGCTGTTTGACCTTCTGCGTCTGATGCCAGGTTAAGGGTTACACCAGCGATCACATCTGAGAGGCCGGTGTTATTTGATCTGGTGACTGACATTCCTTCCACTTTGAAACTGGCATCTCCAGCGGTTTGCATCACATTCTTGAAACTTGAGCCTGACAAAATTCCAAGATCTTCCAAAATAGTTCCACTTGCCATGATGCTGTGTGCGCTGCCCGTGTTTTTAGCACTGATGATCAATTGTTTGTTAATAATAGTGGCTGACACTTCATTCCCAGAGCCATAGACACCGTTGTTAATTGCGTCTGCGATATCCACCAAAGACATATCGCTGGTCACATTGATTTCGGCACCTTTTGCGGTGTAACTCACACTTTCAGCCCCGGAGGATTTTGTGGCTGCCACGTAGGTGTCTGGATTACTTCCAAATTCAATGGTTAATCCTCTTCCGGTATCATAAGAACCGCCGCCGGTAGGGATGTTTTGCCAATTTACTGAGTATGTATTCTCACCAGTTTTGGTTTTTACAGCATTTCCTTCGCCGTCTACAAGCCTGAACTGCCATTCTCCGGATGTGTTTTTGCGAGTCTCAACATAATAAGTACCGGTTCCAAGTTCTTTCTGACCCAGTTCTATACTAGGAGTAGTACCAAAATTGATTTCTCCAGATGTATTTTTCACGAATGCCCGTTCAGATGCCCCTCCTATAATGAAGGTTCCGGTTTTGGATAGGGCTTGATCAGAATATTCCTGCACATCTGACCTTACTTTATGGTTTTTTGCCAGAACTATGTTGCTGATTGTATAAGATCCAGCCACCGCAGCACTTGATACGCTTGCACTGGCAACTGTCTTTTCACTATCTCCAGGTGTAATGGATATGCTTTTTCCTTCTTTTAAGGCATAAAAAGGGTCCGAGCTCAACAAAGCTTTTGATGAAGATTTTAGTGATTCAAGTTTGATCTTGAGGTCTGCATAGACTGCTTTCATTGTATTCAACTCAGTCTTTTTATCCTCAAGCCTGGTTAAAGGTTGACTTTCCAATTGGATTTGATAATTAATCAAATTGGTATATGTTGAACTCAATGTTGTGGTGGCACTTGTGTCGGCCATACTTCACCTCTTCGTTCCTGCAAAAACCTTAACCAATGGTAAAACAAAAAAATCTTTCTATCGTCCTTATACTCATTAACGGCATCTTTTCAAAAAACTTAAGTAAAAATAGACACCAATTTCAAAATAGGTACTAAATAACAAAACTGGCCCGGATGACCGGGCCAGTTTTAGACCTACTTGAAAGATTATTGGAACAGAGAGAGCAAGAACTGAGGAGCGGCGTTTGCCTGGGCCAACATCGCGGTGGATGTCTGCTGCAGGATTTGCAGCTTGCTTGCGTTCACTTGTTCTTCTGCCATATCAGCGTTCATAATTCGGTTGTAAGAAGCCTGAACGTTGATGCGGGCAGCCGAGATCTGGTCTTCCTTGAAGGTGAAGGACCCGGTCATGGCGCCGATCTTGGAAAGTTGACCGTTCACCGTGTCAATTGCAGTTCCAACTTTGGTCATGTATGCAGAGAAAGTGGCAGCGTCTACAAGAGTGTTAAGATTCGCTGATCCTTCTTTTGTATACTGGATTGATTGGTCAGCGTGAACTCCAACAAGTGAAGCACTGTTGATGGCGATGCTCAACCCATTTCCCAAAGTGATTGTGGTAGAACCAGTATTTGCAATCGTAACCGTACGAGTTCCAGCCTTCGCTCCACCAGCAACACCGTCTGAGTCAAGTTCAATAACTTCACCAGCAGAATCACGTAGTTGAACGGTGGCACTAACAGAAGAGTGCATTTCAACAGAAACTGTGTAATCTCCCGTTTCAAGCTCACTGAATCCAGCCAGAACTGTAGTCGATGACGCTGAAGCGTTTGTGATTGCGGATGAAGCTAAAGCAGTGTCACCAGCAGCAGAGAATGTTCCTGAAACGCTGGAAGTTGCTGCGACATTGACCAATCCCAACTGTCCAGCACTAAGATTAACCAATCCAGATAATTCAGTGGTCTCGCCTTCATCAGCACCAGTCTGGAAGACAAGTTTACCAGTGTTATATGTACCGTCGATCAACTTATTGCCATTCCATTTGGTTTGGTTGACAATATCATTAATCTGAGAGGCATAGGAGAGCATTTGCTCGCGGATGATGCCACGTTCGGTTGAGCCCATGGTATCAGAAGCCGCAGCTTCAGCCTTGTTGCGCATCTGGATGAGGATGTCGTTCAAGCGGCCCAAGCCAGATTCGGCAACTGCCAACAGGTTCTTGGCATCACCAATATTCTCGAGAGCGACTTTCAAACCTTCGCTGCGGGATAACATTTTCGTGGAAATTGACAAACCCGCGGGATCGTCAGCAGCGCTGTTTAAGCGTTTACCAGTAGCCAGACGGGTCGTATGAACAGACAATTGTTTGTTGATGTTATTCAACGAATACAGCGCGTTCATAGCGCCAATGTTACCAGCAATTCTAGTTACATCACTATCAGCCATTTCAAACCTCCATGTTTGAATAAAAATTTGGGGATCCTTCCCCTTTTTGTGTGAGCTGAGGTCTTGCGGTATCGGGGTTCAGCTCCGGGGTTCCGATACTCTTTTTGTTGTTGCTCATCCAATAATCTTCTTCGATATGCCCTCGCTTCATACTTTCAGAGTTATTGTTTCTAGTTACATTAACGGCACCTGTTCCTAAAACTTAAGCAGTTTTTTTGATTAATCTTTCTTAATAAAACTAGTGTTATTCATCAATTAGTTCGATTTACTCTTGAATAGCTTTTATTACCAGAAAAAGAAAATCCTCTAGAGCTATTGGTTGATAACTTCAGAGGATTTGTTCTAATAAATATTGCGAATCTAAATTAATGATCACAAATAATTACAATAGTATCCAATAATAAAGGCTTGCTTTTAATATTTTTCTCGACTTCTGGTCCTGTAATAATGCTTTTTGAAGTCTCATACAGACACATTTTCAAATCAATCATCTTTAATCCAGCTTGAAAAGCTACCTTCAATAAAGTAAAAGGAGTGAACCAATACTTGTGATCAGAATTCACCTCCTCCTTGCCATTATTATATGCATTTAAAAGAAATGGTAAGCCAAATGCGTTTGGAACTGTAATAACCAGTTTATCAAAACTATCACCGTAATTCTGAACAATCTTTTTTAGGAAATCTACTGGATTTTCAACATGTTCAAGAATTTCACCTAACAGTAGAAAGTCATAATGATCTTCTTCAATTTCTTTTATACCTGGTAAAGTGATATCGCCATAAAAAACATTTGTAATTCCCTTATGTTTTATATATTTCAGAGCTTCTTTATTAATATCTATTCCGATACATTTTGATGATACATATGTGAGAAGGCTATGCAAATAATTACCGGCATTCATTTTCATTTGAATAATCTCAACATGATCTGTACACCCTAAGTGAATTATTTTTTTTTCTGAAACTAAATCTAGTAAATAATCTGGGCGAAGACTCAGGGATTGGTATGGTTCGAACTGCAAAGAAACCATTAATTCGCCTGAACCATCAATAGCTTTTTTTACGACTTCTAAATCTTTTATCATGTTATCATCCCGTCGCTTATTTACTTATCGAATAAAAAAAGTCTTCAATATTCTGAACAATATGTTCAAAACTAAACTTCTTTGCAGTTTGTAAACCATTCTCTGAAAGTAACTTCCTTGCGGATTCATTCTGCATTAAAAACAAAATTGATTCAGCAAAGGTATTAACATCCCCTTGATCAATTATGAGACAGTTTTCACCTGTTTTACCATATGTATTTATTCCTCCGCAATCTGTTGAGATTACTGGCGTGCCAGATGCCATTGCTTCAATGGGTGGCATAGGAAATGATTCATATACAGATGTGAAAATGAAAATATCCGAAGTTCTGTATAATTTTGCTAGTTCCGCTTGTGAAACCATCTCAAAGAATTCAACAGGAAAACCCAAACCAGAAATAGAAGGTTTTACTTGACCTGCCCACTTCACCGTAAATCTTCCGCCCAAAGCCCACACTTTATTGAGAACATCAAACGCAAAAGGAAAATTTTTAAAACCCAACTCGGGATTGCCAACAAGTAGTATTGTATTGGTAAACTTTTTTTCAATTTCCGGCTTGTAAAAATTTAAATCAATTCCGTTATACAAGATTGTTGATTCAATATTGTATCTTGCTTGAAGAATATCAGAAACAATATCAGCTACAGCTAGATAATGGGCATTAGTGTGATATAGGTCATTGTATTTCTTTCGAATTTCATTACTACTAGAAATTAACGCTCCATAATCACCATATAATAATTCATATCCTTGCTCCCAATAAACAAGAGGAATCTTCGATTTTAGATAACTAGGGATGAGGCTAATAAAACCGCAAAGTAAGACATCCACCTTTTGGTTTAATCGATAAACATCCTCAAGTGAAGTAACAATAATTTGTCCATTAATATCATGATCTAAATTAATATCACTCCAACCAGGTATTGCATTATCACCTTTTTTACCTTGATAAATTGCATAAACTTCATGCCCTCTCTTGTGTAATTGTCTCATCTGTTCTAAGAGACATTTAAGTCCTCCAGTAAGCTTGTGGTGTGGCAAAATATACCCAATTCTTAGTTTCTCTTTCTTTTCTGAATATGGTTTTACAAATTTTTTCTTGTTCTCAAGACTAATTAACTGAGGGAAAAAACTATAGAATTGAATTTGGCCATAAATAGTCTTTTCAACAGAAAAATTGAAATCAAAATCTTTGAATAAAGTCGGATGATATACACGTGTCAGGTGCTTTTCTGAATCAGCTTGGTTGATGGTTAACAATGGAGTAATAATAAGAAGTGATTTAAGCACGTGTCTTAGAAGCACCTCAATTAATTCAATGGTTGCATCTTGAGCCAGATATTCAATAACATCTGTTACTAGAATGCAGTCATAGTTCTGTAATGTTTCGTCATCAATTAAGGCATTTTTCGAGTATATTTTTTGACCTTCGTAATCGATATCTTCGTGACCATCCATCGGGAGTTTATCAATAGAGATAGTCTTTTTGTTTTCTTTTAGAATGTCTTGGAGAAACTTTACAAATTTACTTGTCGATTGACCAATGACTAAAACTGAATTTGGTCTTTCTGAAAGAATAAACTTTTTAATAGTTGGAACAATTTCATAAAAACTTATATACATAAAAAATCCCTCTTTCTGTACTTTCTTTGTAATTGAGATTATTGAATGTGCTGATTAGATCTCTAATAAGCTCAATCTTTAATGTTGGAATAAATGAGGTTAAATACTTCTTCATCTTCTGGTTGAAATTTCAAATAGGTGGCAAGAGCAAAAAGGCCTTCTTTTTGTTGACCTCTTTCTATCCATCCTTTTCCGATTTTTTTTAATGCTTCAACAGGAGTAAGATTCATTAATTTAGCGATATTTTCAACATTACTTTGATATATTGAATTTTGAGGTTCTGTGATGAAGGCTTTTATAATTTTTTCAAGCGCTTCATCATTATTCTTTTCTGCAACTGCAATTATTGATTCAATATTATATGCTTCCGCAGAGTCTGAATTTATCATTTTTGCTTCATTAACTAAAAACCGAGCGAATTTAGTCTTCCCCAATTCTATTTGACAAACAGCAAGGTCATAATAATCCTGAAGACAGATTTTGCTGACCGCTACTGAACTGATTATTGTCTCATATGAAGATTGCCACATCTTCTTATTTTTATATTTTTTTGCTAACTCTCTTAATGAGTCGCCTGATTCAGATCTTCTTAATAATTCTTCTCCGATTGTATCCTCAGAATTTTTAGTATTTGTTTGCTTTTCTTTTACTCCAAGTTTTTTTTCTTGCAACCATTTATATCTTGCTTTTTTTGCTTGAGAGTATTCTTTTTGAACAGCATAAACTTCCATCAGGTGAAAAAGACTATTTTCCTTAGAATAATTATTAGGCGGTAATACGTCGAAGAATATTTTGCTCTCATCATTTCGATTTGATACCCAATTAAAAAGTCTTTCTGCCTTCTGAAAATCAGCAAACTCATATAAATAAAATTCGGCTACAAATTGCATCATGCTAGAAATGCCATAAAAATCAATTTGTGAATCTATCAAAACTTTCTTAAGCTTTAAAAGATCGTCCTTTTCTTTGTAATAGTTCAATAGATAATAATAGGCTAATCCAAGATATCGCATACCTAACGCATCATCTGGAAGTGTATTTAATGTTTCCTCAAACTCACTAATTGCACCTTTAATATTATTAAAATGTAATAAGGAAACACCCTTAATCAATTTAACATAATAATCATTTTGATGAAGAGCAAGATAATCATCACAAATCTTAATATTTCGTGTTACTTTCGAATCCCATTCATTTTTATCAAGATTATCGTATCCAGTATGTTTGAATTGGATATTCGTGATACATTGTGTAATTCCTAGTTTATTTGCACTAGGCGTTAGTGTTTCATGAATTGGAAAGTCATATTTTAATCCGAGGTGATTCTTGATTAATCTCTGATTATCAGCAACATGATGACCATCATCACTACTAACAGTCGGACACACATAAATATCAGCTAAACCGCAAGTTACAGCATGCAATAACTTCGGTTTTTCATCATCCTCTATATATTCATCCGCATCTGTCCTTAAAATCCAATCACAAGTCGCATATTTTAGACTCTCGTTTCGCGCTTCAGAAAAATCATTTGTCCATGCAAAATACACAACCCTTGCTCCGAAAGACTTCGCGATTTCAACTGTTTTATCGGTAGATCCGGTATCTACAACAATTATTTCTTGAACAATGTCTTTATAAGAATTAAGGCACTTTTGTAAGTTGGCTTCTTCATTTTTTACTATCAGTACGAGAGAAATTGAAGGTACTTTATCAGGTTTAGTTTTATGGTGGAAATTTGCATTTATCGTTTTTCCATTAATTTTAATATTCTCTTTAACCAATTCTTTAAATGCAACGGTATTTGACGGATCGAGTAGAAGCTCATTATACAAATATAATCTTGCCAACCTGTTTTGGTTCATGTTTGTATAACATAATCCAATTAGTAATTGAAGGTTTTTTACAGATGTACCCCTATTGTGTATTTCAATAAAAATGTCGTTCGCTTTAGAAAAATCACCACTGTTAAAATAATTTAATCCTGTCTTCAATAATTTCTGTTCACTTGAGTCTAATCCTTTGTAATCCACCAAAAGCTTTCCCATTTTATTTCATTCCTTAAAGAGTAGATAATTACATCCTATCATGAAGACTGTACTTAAGTCTATTACAAAACCAGTATATCGGTCATTGTGATGATCCAATATAAAAATAAGATTAATAATATCAACTCAACCCTTGTGATACAATGATACTATGATACAATTATTCAATCGAACCAATCATCTAGTAAAGGAAAAGAATGAACGCTAATAATACAATTCCGTTGTCAGTTTCAAATGATGTTGAAAATAAAAAGAAAGTCAATTGGAAACAAGTTGGGCTGTTTGTCGGTTTAACCTTCTTGTTGACCTGGTCGCTTGACCTGGTGCTCTACCTGAACGGCGGACTCACCTGCCCCGCTGTCTCAATCGGGCTTCAACTTCAAATGCTGCTGCCGGCGTTTTCAGCCATGACGCTGCAATCATTTTTCTGTAAAGACAGTAAGTTATTCTTCAAAACCAACCGCTCCACCTCGCGATGGTTCGTGTGGTACTTCCTGGCATTCACTGTCGCTTACATTGCTGCATTTTTCGTGGCACTGGTCAAACCGTACAATATCCCTCAAATTTCTTCAATCATGCTGGTTCCTGGTGTTCTGGGTGTGGTGCTGGCAATTGTGCTGCGCCTGATCGGCGGAAAGGAATCCCTTTCCAGTTCTGGTCTTGGTGGTGGAAAACCTAAATACTGGATCCTTCTGGGCGTTGCTCTGATTGCATTTCTTGGGCTGCAAACTCTGCTGAATTGGGTGTTTAAACTGGGCCAACCCGTTGACAACAGCCTCCTTGCCAACCAGGCTGCTATGATGGGGGTTCCATTTTCTGTGTTGATGGCTTTGGTGAGCGTTCAAACCATCATTCTTGGACCCTTCCTCGGGCTGCTCATTACCCTGGGTGAAGAGTATGGCTGGCGAGGTTTCTTGCAGCCTGCTTTATCTGGCATTGGTCGTAAGTGGGCAGCCATCCTGGTCGGTGTGATTTGGGGTGCCTGGCATTGGCCTGTGATTTGGATGGGCTATAACTATCCGGGTCATCCCGTTCTGGGTTCAATTCTGTTTGTTTTCTACTGCATCATTTTGGCGGTTTTTCTCGCTTTCGCAATGTACAAGGCGAAAGGTGTTTGGATCGCCGCGTTTCTGCACGCCCTCCTCAACCAAACCGGCAGCTTTTTCATGGGCATTATTTACACACCCAATGATATGGCTTTTTCATTCGGCATTGGCATTTGGACCTTGCTGCTGTCCATCCCATTTGTGCTTTGGATTTTCCGCGACCCCGTTTGGAAAGAAACAGACTGACCGATATTCAACAGGGGCACTTGATTTGAAGTGCCCCTGTTCTTATTACCTTTTTGCTCTTAAGCTTTCAGATATTGCTTTGCACTTTCCATTTCTTCTTTCTTTTTGCCGCTATTCCAATTTAGTTCTTTTGCCATGATATCGGCGAACTCTTCCACGACTTCATCGGACGCATTCCCCAACCAGCCAATTGTTGACCTTCGGATAAACACATCAATCAGGTGCACCGGTTTCTCGGTTCTCACGAGATATACCAGTTCTGATGTATTCCAGTGAGCGATAGAAGACATGGGTTTTCCATGATTATTCTGGATGAATTCAGCAATCATGGCGGCACGAGTGCCGTAGCGAGTAAGCAGTTCACTGCAGTATTCTTCCGCCAAAACAGATTTCGCCGCCAGTTTTCGGCAGTACTCTGCTTTATCATTCTTGGTCAGCGGTAGGTCTTTACCTCCCCGAAGCGGAAGTGCAGCGGTGCTGGCTTTTCTGCCTTTTGACAAGACACTCATGACTCTATCTGCCATTTGTTCAGAAAAAGCTCTAAAACTGGTCCATTTTCCACCAACCAGGCTGTAAACAGGTAAGCCGTTGACAGTATCTTCTTTAATACTGTGATCCCGGGTAATCTGCCCGGTTGTCTTGGCTTTCATGTATTCCAACGGTCTGACGCCTGAGAATCGGAAAACAATTTGGTCTCTGGTGATTTTGATGGTCGGGAACACACGGTCCACCAGCTCAATAAAATATTCTTCTTCTTCTGGGGTGCATTTTGCATCGTCAGGATGTTCAATGGGCAAGTCAGAAGTTCCGATGATCACCTTGTCAAAGAACGGCAGGCAAAGAACAATTCGACCGTCTTTGTTCTCAAAGAAGAATTCAGATTCGCCAACCGCCTTGCGTAACTCATCATTTTTGATAACAAGGTGTGATCCTTTGGTTCCACCGATGTATTTCGTTTCCAGTTTTGCCCGCTCATTGACCAGATCAATCCAGGGACCGGCAGCATTGATAATGATTTTCGGATTGACTTTAATCATTGATCCAGATTCCTGGTCCTTAATTAATGCACTCTTTCCATCCATGCCTTCATATGATGCATAGTTCAATGCTTTGGCATGTTCGCCTTCATCTTCACCATCGAGAATGACTTCAACTGTCATGCGTTCCGGGGAAAGAAGTTGACCGTCAAAATACAACGCGGTGTATTTGATCTTTTCGTTTAAATAGGGATACCTGGACAATGCTTCCTGTTTTCCAAAGAACTTATGTCGGGGTACCGTCTTTTGCTTCCGCGTAAATGAATCATAGAATATTAACCCGATTTTGATCACCAACGCTCCGCGCTCTGAAGGTCTATCTAAAAGGTTCAGAAACTTCAGCGGTGCATTCAAAAGCCCAGAGAACACTTTAAAAATCGGGATCACGGTTGGTAAAGGCTGAACCAGGTGAGGCGCATTTTCAATCATGCGATTTCGTTCAGCAACGGCTTCTTCCACCAGGCGAAACTCGCCATTTTCAAGATAGCGTATGCCCCCATGAGCCATGTGAGAAGAAGTTGCGGAAGTTCCGGAGCAGAAATCGTTCCGATCCACAATCAGGGTGTTTACCCCGTTGAGCGCCAGATCTCGATAAACCCCCGCACCGTTGATTCCCGCGCCAATAATGAGCACATCAACTTCTGGATTTTTTTGCAGTGATTCAATGATTGATTGACGGTCCATAATACTCCTCGTTTGATGGAATTAGTATTGAATCTACCTACACGAATCATTTCATTTTTTATTCCGACTTGTTAATATCCTCAACCACCTTTTTGGCTTTTCCTTTGCCAAGTTCAATGGATCTTTCATATGCCGCCCAAATCGCGCGTGAAATCGCTGTGCGGAAACCGGCTTTTTCGAGATAATATAAAGCTTCGGCTGTGGTACCGCCAGGAGAGGTCACGTCGTTCCGAAGCCGGGCTGGATGTTCATGGTTCTGGCGGTAAAATTCAGTGCTTCCGCGTAAGGTCTCAACGACCAGTTTTTCGGCGATCCGCCGCGGAAATCCCATATGGACGCCGGCTTCAATCATGGCTTCCATAAAGAGAAACACATAAGCCGGACCGGTGCCAGAAAGAGCGGTGGCCATATCAAGATAGCCCTCATCATCCACGAACACTTCTTCGCCCAGAGATTGAATGATCTCGCAGGCCAATATCTTTTTCTCTTCACTAACCTGGTCAGTAGCAACCCACACGGTAATTCCCATGCCAATTTGCGCCGGTGTGTTGGGCATGGCGCGGATAATTTGCTCAATATTTAGTTTTTCTTTTAAAGTAGCAAGCGAGACGCCCGCCATAATGGAAATCACCAGGGCATCCGTTTTTATGTTGCCTTTGATGGCTTTAGCTGCCAGGTTCAACCCTTGCGGCTTTACTGCCAGGATCACAATATCTGCCTGCCCAACCACATCGCTGCTATCCACATGACCGTTTATCCCAAAGGAATTTTTTAACTCGTCAAGACGGTCAGGGGTGGGTTCAACTACAATCAGGTTTTTTGCATTCACCTTGCCGGTGCCAATCAAACTGGACACAATCGCCTTGCCCATGACACCAAAACCAATCACCGCGATCTTTAATTGATCCAACATAATTACTCTCCACACTCAATGATTGGATAATTATACAGACAGGATGGATTTTTAGACAACCATTCGCCGTAACTTCATGGGGTCAACGGCAACTGGTTCCGCCATTTGCCGGGCTGGATAGGGGCTTAACATGGTTTGTAGCTCTGCAACCGGTTTGTCTTCGAGCCACTGCCAGCAGGTGGATGAATCGAAAATCACCGGCATGCGGTTATGATAATCCGCCAGCAATTCATTCGGCTCTGTGGTAATGATGGTGCAGGAATACAATTCATTCCCCTGGTTGTCCTGCCAGTACTCCCACAACCCGGCAAAAGTGAACATTTTCTCTTCAGCCAGTTGAAAGAGGTAGGGTTGTTTGCGGGACCCTTCCTGCCGCCATTCATAGAATCCGCTGGCAGGAATCAGGCAGCGCCGACGAATAAAGGCGTTACGGAAGGAGGGTTTCTCAATCAGAGTTTCAGCCCGGGCATTGATCAGTTTATTGCCAATCGAAATATCTTTCGCCCAACCGGGTACCAACCCCCAACGGAATATATCAACACTGCGCTTGAGCCCGTTGGTCACCACCGGCACCCCCTCGCCGGGAGAGATATTCTCATTAGGAGCCAGTTCTGACGGCACTTCTGCCAGCCCCAGCAAATCTTTCATTTCTTCCGGGTCGTACATGATTGAAAACCGGCCGCACATCGGGCACCTGCCTTTCAAATTTCAGTGGTAACTCAATTGTAGCGGAGTGAGCCCATTGTTTCAAATCATCCACTTCAATGCCAAATGGATATAAAATGCTGGATGCCGCGCGGGCAAGCAGCTCGACATATTTTTCCACATCCAACAATGCGGGGTCAATCCTCTCCGGCACTTCCCACGGGCGCACATCCGGGTCGCCGCGCGTGTAGACGAAACGCATCTTCTGCCCCGGGCGAATTCGTCTGCCGGTCTGCTGCAGCAGTTGAAATGCCGCTCTCACCGCCGGGGTTGGAGACTTGTATCCTTCCAACTCATGGGTGATACGTGAGGTGACCACCAACTTCTCCACCGGCACCCTGCCCTCCCGCACCGCTTTGAGCTCATTTTTGAAAATCGAGAAAGCTTCCGCCACCCTGGCAGGGAGCATTCCCATGGTATAAGCCTCAGCCAGCGTATCCAACATGCGGGTCTGCGTGTCGCCCACCCAGGGAGGCGTGTCGCGGCGGCGAACCTCAATGCCGCGCACTTTCAACGATCCATCCTGAAAAACGCCGAAATAGCGGTTGGCGACCGGCACCCGGCTGTCTGCCCTCGAAGGCAAAAAAGCCACCCAACGGTAAACCCCGTCCAGTGAGATGCCCAGCCCGGTGCGATCCTGAATTTTCTCAAGCACTTCCTGAAAATCCTGTTTGGTGGTGGCGCCCTCTTTCTTGAGCCAGAGCGCGTCCACAAACAGGTGCAGCACTTCAAACCCCAGTGATTCGGCGGTTTCTTTGCCACGTAAAAGCACCTCGCGTCCGCCCCGGGTAACCGCCTCATGCGCCTCGATGCGTCCAAAGCGGGCATTTTTGTAGCCCAGGAAGCCAAAACATACCACCAGCAGCCATTTCAACGCCGAGGCACGCGCCTTGTCACGCTTGACAATCGGGTCATCCTTTGCCAGGTTTGCCTGATTCATCTTGAGTGCCACGCGCTTGTCGTAGAGGGGTTTCAAGGTTAGCGGCACCACCCCCAGTTCCTCACTTGCAGGGGTGATGCCGTCAGGCAGGGGCACCTCTGGAGAGATGTTGCCTTTGATGATGACCGCCGGGTACATGGAGATAAAATCCACCTGCCCCACGTTGGCATGCACCCCTACTATGGGCTGGTAGATCAACCCGCCGCGGTCGCGCTGAATGAGGTCCACGCCGTTTTTGAAAGCCTCCACCTGCTGCTTGTGCCACGGCACCAGAATCTGATGTTCCAGCGCGGTCAGCATCTGCATGGCGGAGATGCCCGACCCCGGAGAGACCCGCGCAGCACGTTCAATGGATTGGGCGGTGACACGAGCCGATTCAAGCACCCCATCCAGACCGTAATCCTTCCACATCATGGCGTTGCGCTGGTCAATATGACAGCGCCCAAACAGGTGCGCCTCCTCTGCACGATAAATGATCTGCCCGTAAGAGAAGTAGGTCAGTTCTTTTTGCCAGTGCACATCGCGCGAACGGTCGCGGTTTAGATGCAACTCCATGCCGGCTTCACCAGCCAGCCGCAAGAGGGTCGGGATGACCCAGTTGTCGCCCCACTGGGTAAGGATGAAATCGGGGTCAATCTGATCAAGCATTTCATTTAAATGAGAGATCAGTTCGGCCGGGTGGTCAAGGCAAAGCGAGCGCTGGCGCTGCTGATATTTCACGCGCACGGTTTTGGGCGTGCCGCGGGTGGGATCGCAATCCGGCTCGATCTGTAATTTGCGAAAAACCGGCAGCAGAGGCGCCAGATCCCAGCGGGTATTGAGCACACGCAGCGATTGAATGATGGAACGCTCATCCGTCTCGATATCGCAAAACGCCATCGGAAAGGTGCCGAATTGAGCCGAATGGCGGGTAGTCACCGCAATGTCAGAATCATAGTAGGTTAAATGCGGAAACTGGCGCTGCACCTCACGAAACAGGCGGGTCTGTCGCACCGGGTTGTCAATGACCGCCTGAAGCACCGGGATGGGCTCCGCGAGGAACACATCGCGGCGCATTTCGCGGCTGAGTGAAATGATTCCCTGTTGACGGCGCAGCATTTTCCACAAGGCGCGAAGCTGTTCAGGTTCGCCCGCCGCATAAAAGGTGACCGGCATGGGCTGGCGCAGGCAGAGTCGTTCGCCCTCTTCGGTTATGAACCACATACGCACGCCGTCTTCGGCGTCTTCGTAGAGATCAAGCATCCAGCCGCGGATTATCGCGCACACTTACGCACCTTCCTGCAAATCCACGTACACGGCCGGGCCGTTCTCGTCTGAAGGCAGATCAGGCGCGGCGGCTTCCTCCTCCGCTGCGGGTTCATCCTGAGTAACCAGTTCAAGCAGCGAGGTGATGCCGCGCACGGCGGGTCCATCCTGCACGGGCAGCACGCCGTTCTCTTCCAGTTTCAACTCCAGCGCCTTGACCTTCTTGTAAAGCTCAAGCAGCATTGAAACCAGGTAAATATCCATCGGGTAGAGATTGCTGGCATAAGAAGCTTCAGCCACATGAGAATGCGAAAGGGCGATCAGTTCTTCAATTAACACCTTGTCGCTCTTGCGCAGGGCGCGCGTGAAGCGGCTGAGCGCCTGCTCTTCTTCAACCCAGGTCTGCGTCGCAGATTGAATTGTTCTACCCATTAACTCCTCCCGGTTTCTGCCAGACCGGCACCAGTAAATAAAGAAGGCTGAACCGCGTTTTCAGCGGGCGGCAGCAGCGATGTTTCCTCCCAAATCTGGGTGGCCTGACGTTTCAACTGCGCCAGCAAAACCAGACGAGGGCTTGAAATGGAAAGCAAAGGTTTGGCACTGGCCACCACGGGCGCCACCCGGCTGGCGCTCTTGATGCAGCGCAGGGTCTTCTCAAAGATCATCAGACTCTCATCAAGCTGCACGCTTTCATCCATGAAGGTGCTCAACAGATCAAGGATCAGCACCGGAACCCCCGCCTCGGGTACAAGCTTCTCAAGCAAGGAATGGACCTGATAACAGGTAAAGGCGCGTGAAAGGCGGATGTTCTTGAGCATGCCAGCCGGGTCCGCGGTCAAACCGCGCAGCGACTTGGCCACGTAATACATGTTGCTGCGATTGCCGCAGTCGAGGATGTAAAGAGGACCACGCAAGGCAAGACGGGCAGACAGGTCGAGCATGCGGGCGCCGCCGGCATGCGGGCCAAACACCACAAAGAGTTCATTGGGCAGCGGCAACACCAGTTCAGAAGTCAGGTTTTGTTCCATATCTTAATTATATAGAACATTTGTTCTTTGTCAAGCGGTGTCAGAGCGGAGTGATTCGTATCCTTTTTGAGTTGGGAACGAAGAAAACGAATAATCAAGTTCAAAATATCGGCTTTTTTCTTTGGTTTTGATTCGTTTTGATTTTTATCCCCATCCTCCACAATTTAATCGAGAACTCTGGCGCCTTTATAGTTCTTTTGTTCTATTTTGTCAAGGGTGATTTATCCTTGATTTCGATTATTTGAAATACTCTTGTTGAATAGCGCTTGTGATATCGTTCGGATTTGTGACCATTTTTTGCAAAAAGCTTTCCCAGGTCGCAACAGAAGATTGATGATGTGTTACGTAATCAGTGAGACCGTTAAAAAATGCCTCATCCCCCAGCGCATTCCGCAGTTTGTGCAGAAACGACGCCCCCTGAAGATAAACCGCGTTGATATAAGCTCGCAAATCAGACTTGTCGTAAATGGTCAAATTCACTTTTCCCGCCGGCTGGTATTCGGCGATGCGGTACTGCCACCACCAATCCGTCAGTTCAGTGTGATATCGTTCGATAAACAGGTATTCACTGTATGTCGCCAAGGCTTCATCGAGCCAGGGTTCCAATGCCTGATCGCTCCCGATCAGCCCAAACCACCATTGGTGAGCCGTTTCATGCACGGAAAGCAGCGACAAGTAGTTCTGAAAACTGCCGTCATACTGCTTAAAATAATAGCCACTCAGGTAATACAAGCCGTCATACTCCATTCCATCCGGGAATGCGCTCTCAACAATCGTCATGGTGTCATGCGGATAATGCAGCCCGAACTTCTCCCCAAAGTAAAGCAGCGCATTGCCCGTGTTCTCAACCGCTGCCCACCCGCTATCCGTATCATCCTTAAAAATAAACGCCCGAACGGTGATACCCCCAAAATCTTTCTGCAGCACCTGGTATTGATCGCTGACTGAAAAGGTAAGATTTCGTGAACCCGGTTGAACCAATTGGTAGCGGTTCACAGCCAGCGGCACGGCTTCCGTGCTGCCTGCGACGATCAACCCCTGCGGGTTTACCAGTGTGAGATCCATGGAAAAATCAGCCAGATCGTAAACCAGATACTCCCCCACTTCAGCAGGGCTGTGAATGACCCAGCCATTCTCCTGATCAAAAGGAGGTACAAATGGATACCAATCGGAAAGATTCATTTGCTCAACCGTATAGCCCAAGATGCCACCGTTGATCTTCAAATCAAGTTGATATTTAAGAACCATTGTCAATTGATCGCCATGCGCAAGCACTGAAGGGAGTGTAATGATTAGCTGGACGTCCTCCAGGCGATAGAGGATGGGTTCATCCAGCCCATTAACTTGAAGTTCCGACAAATTGAAGACCCGCTTTTCATGATTTGGAGGGACAACCAGGCAGATTCCGGTCAGCGGGCTGCCGGTATCGTTTATATAATTAATGGTTTCGACCACATCAAGGGTATGCTTGTTATAATCAAGCACAACCTGAAAGGAATACTGCTCCAGCTTTTTTTCACTGCCCAACTCAGGCTGACTTGTTGTCTCCGGTGTGAACGGCGTTGGAGAAACAGTTGCCGCAGCGGTATCTGTGATCAAATTAACAGTTGGAGAAGCCATGATCGAAATTGACGTGCTCTCCACGAATGGGATGCAGCCTGACAGGAACATGATCAAAGAGATTATTGTGACTACGCGCAATATACAATTTTTATTTAACAAACTCATGCCATCCTCGACATCGGATTCCCATGCTTAATCATACCTCACCTGCTTTTGTGATCGGTTCAATTCCAATATTTGGCTGCATAATTTTAGCCCCGATGGACGGTTATACCGACGCGCCGTTTCGAGGCATTGCAAGGGAGTTTGGATCAGCCCTCTCCATTTCTGAATTTATCAACGGGATAGACGTAAAACAAGGCCACCCCCACTTGCGCAACAAACTCACTTTTTCAGAGATGGAACGACCTTTTGCCTACCAGATTTTTGATGATAAGCCCGACCGGATGCTGTTTGCCGCCAAGAAGTTGATGGCAAACAACCCCGATTATATTGATATCAATATGGGCTGCTCGGCGCGTAATGTTTCAAACCGCGGAGCGGGCGCCGGCTTGCTCAAACATCCGCGCAAGATTGCACAGATCGTCGAGGACCTGGTTAAAAACCTGCCTGTGCCGGTAACTGCCAAGATCAGGCTGGGATGGGATGACCAATCGCTCAATTATCTTGAAGTGGCTCATATCATCCAGGAGAGCGGCGCGTCAGCCATTACCGTACACGGGCGCACGCGCAAGCAGGAGTATTCAGGCCAGGCGAACTGGCAAGCCATTGCCGAGGTCAAAAGCCAGCTTACGATACCGGTAATCGGCAACGGCGATGTTAAAAGCCTTGAAGACGCCGAACGTATGATGCGTGAAACAGGCTGCGACGCGGTAATGATTGGCAGGGCTGCCATCGGCAACCCGTGGGTATTTCAGGGCTCCCAACGAGAAGAACAGCCCACCAACGAATTGATGCGGGTGATCAAGCTGCATCTATCCGCGATTATCAAACAATACGGAGAACGCATTGGTGTCGTGCTTTTCAGAAAACACCTCACCCGATACCTGTTTGGCTACTTAACCTCCCCTGAAATCCGAAAAGAAATCTACTCACATACGTTTGAAGCGGATTTAATCCCTGCCATTGAAGAGTTATTAAAACAAAGACCCTGAACAAAGGAGAACTGACATGAACAAACCAGATTATTTGAAAGAAGCGCCCTGCTCCATAACGATCTGCGACACGGAAGGCATTGTGCTGGAGATGAACGATAAAAGCTCCAATACCTTCGCAAAGAACGGCGGCCGAGAGTTGATCGGCAAGTCAATCATGGGCTGCCACAATCAAAAAGACCAGGATAAGATTTCCGGGATGATTGCCAAACAGGAAGTAAACGTTTATACCATCGAAAAAGAAGGCAAGAGGAAAATGATCTATCAATGCCCGTGGTTTGAAGACGGCAAACTCGGCGGGTTGGTTGAAATTTCGATGGTAATTCCCGAAGTCATCCCACATTTTTCCCGCAACGCCGCTTTTATCTTCCACATCACCAGCCAGGCAAGATGGGCTCAAGCCCAAGAGAGAGGTTTTTTTCTTCCGGAAGCCTATGAACAGGATGGTTTCATTCACTGCTCCAAGAAAGAACAACTGGAATGCGTTGGTGAGCGCTATTATGCCGGTCAAAGCGGATTGATTTTACTGATGATTAAAGCCGATAAGGTCACCTCAAAAATCGTCTATGAGAACCTGACCGGCGGCGACGATCTGTTCCCCCACATCTACGGACAACTATCTCTTGATGCCGTGGCATTCACGGGACCATTTGAACAAAACGCCGAAGGTAAATTCGAGCTTCCAAAGAAATGGGAACCCTTCAGCAAGTAAGTTGAAACCTGTTTCCCTTTTCTGCGTATATGATCATGAATCAATAAACGCGAGGAAAAAATGGAAACCGAGAATACGGATCAACGAAAATACGAAGAATTCAAAGTGGACGGCGACAGCCTGCTTTCGAAGATCAAAGAGATCATTCACGAAGGCAACGTGCGCCGCATCATCATCAAAGATGATAAAGGCAACACCTACATTGAGATTCCGCTGACAGTGGGCATTGTCGGCGTGGTACTGCTGCCTGTATGGGCAGCCATTGGCGCCATCGCCGCACTGGCCGCCAACTTCACCATCTTGGTGGAACGCGCAGTCGAGTAAATATAACGGGCGAACCGCCGAATCTCTGGTAAAATAAAGCGGTTCGTCCCCGTAGCGCAATGGATAGCGTAACGGCCTCCGAAGCCGTTGGTGTGGGTTCGAGTCCCACCGGGGACACCTTCTCTCGGTTTATTCCATGCAAAAACCGCTCAACGCTGCGGCTTTTTTTATTATCAAAGATGTGATTATGATATATGATTATTACCAGAGGGTAATCAATCATGAATATTATTTTTTTTCACAAGATAATTACTAAAACAAAGAGTTGGCTCCCGTTTCTTCTACTATTTATTTTTGGGGTCGCATTCTCTTTATTCTTTATTTTTTCCGGAAAAACAATTGACGAGGGTGACAACTTTTCTGTCGGTTGGTTGTTGTCTGAGGGAAAAATCTTATATAAAGACATTTTCAGCCACCATTTTCCTTTTCCATATTTTTATGTTTCAACTTTTTTCTCACTTTTCACTCCATCCGTTTTTGTCGCAAGATTATCACTGCTTCTATTTGAATTGCTTTCCTTTTTATTACTCTTCTTTTTAACTAAAAAGTATGTTCAGGTCAGTGTTACTTATTTAATTTGGTGTATTATCGCAAGATTTTTCTTGGGAAACCTTGTTTTGTATTATTCTTTTTCTGGTATTTCAGTTTTTGTAATTTTTGTTTTGACGATATATTTAGTGAATGGAGATCACCACACTCGAAGGGATAGATTTACTTTTGTTTATGTTGTAGTTTATTCATTCTATAGTGTAATTTCAATCCTCAGCGATCCCACATCTATATTACCTTTATCAATTTCTTTATTAGGATTACTCTATTTTACAAAGAATAATCGGAAAATGGCTTATTTAATAATTACAATCCTTTTGTTTATAATTCCCTTTATTATTTACCTCTTTTCGTATAATGCTATTTCAAATTTTGTAAATAGTGCTTTAATTTTTAACTATGGGTACTACCTAAACTACAACTCAGGATCTGTAAAAATACTCTCGACTATTCTCACCTTCCTGAAAAATTTCAATCCCTTTAGTCGTTTATTTTGGTTAGACCCTGGAGGATTACCAAGAAATATTCGAGACGCGGAATATCTTGTTCAATGGTTTTTTGGAGGATTCTATTACCGAATAATATTAATCGTTTTCTCAATAGTGATTGGCAACAAAAGGAATTGGAAATTCACTATTCTGATATTACTGTTCTTCGTTTCCCTTTTTTTTAGAAGTGAGGTTTTTTTTCATCCTATTGGAATGATATTGATATCAATCTATTGTTCGATTCATTTAATTCCACTTTTATTTAGACATATTTTTAGAACCAAACTATCTCTCACCTTTGGTATTATTGTTAAATTTGGTATTTCTAACCTTTGTCTAATTATGATTGTTTTCTATTTTTCTTCAATGACTTTTTTTTCAATTCGTGATTATTTTTATTCTCCTGATCAAATTCAATATTCCACATACTTTGGACATTATATGGATAAAGCAGTAAGAATTTCCGAACTAACATGTGATAAGGTAGATGTAAAAATTGCTTTTTATCCAAGTGATCCTTATATATACTTTTTTTCAAAAAAAGAGCCACTTGAAGGTTTTCTTTTCATGTATCCTTGGATAGTGGAAGTCGCCAAAGAAAGAATTCTGACATCCATAAGTATTGAAAAACCAACAAATACGTTGATTTTGATTGACAAAGATGGGAGTTTTTGGGGAGCCAAAAATTCAGATTACTTATCAGATTACATTAATTATTTAAATACTTATTATTATCAAACTGAAGATGGTTTTTATGTTTCTCCAAATCTACACTCCCTCTGTCCATTTTAGTTTATCACAATCGTTTTTTTATACTTTGTTGATATTTCATTAATACAATCTCCATATCAAAATGCTAGAATGAAAAGAATAGTGAAGCAATAAGGAGTGAAAAATGTATCTCGGTGGATATGGACTCTATCTGCTATTCAGCCTGCCAGCCCTTTTATTGGGGTTATGGGCGCAGGCAAAAGTAAAATCTGCCTTTTCCAAGTATTCAAAAGTGGGTACCACCACCGGCCTAACCGGTGCGGAAGTTGCCCGGCGCATGCTTGACAGCAATGGACTGCGCAATGTGGGCATTGAAGAAACCAGCGGCACACTCAGCGACCATTACGATCCATCAAAAAAGGTGCTGCGTTTGAGTTCAGGGGTCTACCGCAGCCCAAGCGTGGCAGCGGCAGGGGTGGCAGCTCATGAAAGCGGGCACGCCATTCAAGACCTTGAAAAATACGGTCCCCTGAAGATCAGATCACTTATGGTGCCTTCCGTTCAAATTGGAAGCTGGCTGGGGCCGATTATCTTCATGATTGGCATGTTCATGTCCTCTCAAACCGGCACCACCATCGCGTGGATCGGTCTGGCGTTGTTCACAGCCACCGCAGTCTTTGCCTTAATCACCCTGCCGGTTGAGATTGATGCCAGCAACCGCGCCAAAGCCTGGCTGGCTGGTTCAGGAATCGTTTATTCCGCAGAAAATGAAGGTGTAAGCAAGGTGCTGGATGCCGCCGCTTGGACTTACGTTGCCGGCGCCGCGCAGGCTGTGAGCACAGTTCTTTATTATGCGTTTCTTTTGATGGGAAGGTCTTCAAGAAGAGACTAAAGCATGAAAGACCATGATTAAACGAATCTCCGGAAGTATGATTTCTTCCGGAGATTTTTTTAAGAGGTTGCCAGACTGCGTTTAAGCAGGTCTTTCATTTCGAAAGCTTTAACCGCCCCTTCGACCGTGCAGGTTAACGGATTATCCACCATGTACACGGGGATGCCAATGGAACGCGTCAGGAACTTATCAATTCCTCTCAGCAAAGAACCGCCGCCGCACAAAGCGCCGCCCCGGTCTATAATGTCAGAGACCAGTTCAGGGGGCGTTTTTTCAAGCACCCGCCGAATGACTTTCACCAGGTCGGTCAAGGGTTCCTGCACGGCTTCCACGATATCATCCGTGGTCAGCACAACAGGACGAGGCAGGCTGGTGACCTGATCCTGCCCCTGCACCTCGATGGAAAGCTGTTGATCTTGCGGGATGGCAGCACCGACAGTGATTTTGGCATGTTCAGCGGTTGCCGGACCGATAATAATTCCAAAGCGTTTGCGAACATAATTAACGATGGCTTCGTCAAGGTCCATGCCGCCAGTTCTGGCGGCTTCACCTGAGACAATGCCGTTCAGGCTGACAATTGCCACCTGGTTGACCCCGCCCCCCAGGCAAATAACCATGTTTCCTGATGGGGTTCCAATCGGCAGGTCTACGCCCAGCGCCGCAGCCAGAGGCTGAGGCACAAGATATACTTCGCGGCTTCCGGCGCCAATGCCTGCTTCGTGCACCGCGCGGCCTTCCACGCTGGTGACGCCGTATGGAATGGTGATCATCATTCTGGGCCTGAACATACGCATGGGGCCGACCACTTTCTTGGTCAGATATGCCAAAAGTGTCTCGGTGATCTCATATTCAGCAATCACGCCATGCCTTAACGGTCTGACAACTTCAATGCTGTCTGGCACACGGCCTTCCATGTTCTTGGCGGCTTGCCCCCATTCGACCATTTTGTCTTCATCTATTACGATGGCAACCATGGTAGGTTCTTGTAACAGAATCTGATTTCCCTCAGCGAATATCGTATTTGTGGTACCTAGGTCAATGCCTAAATCCCTGGTTAATCCTGGCATGCTTTGTTTTTTCCTTAATGTAATTCTTTATTCTTGAAATCGGCTCTATATTTATTGACAGCTTGCAACCGTAAATTTGAACGTTTTAATGCAGACAGCATCACCATGTAACGGTCTTTATCAACCTGCTGAACTTCTTTCAGGCGTTCTTCAGCCCTTTGTCTGGCAAGGGAGGCTCTCTCAACGTCAATTTCTTCCACGTTTTCAGCCGCGTCAGCCAGCACGGTTACCTGATCGGGCTGCACTTCTGCTACGCCGCCAGCGACAGTGAAATGTTCTTCCCGGCCGCCTCGCTTTACCGTGATGATGCCATAATTGAGCACTGTCAACACCGGCGAATGATGCGGCAAGATTCCCATTTCACCAGCAGCTCCTGGCAAATCTACCATATCCACGTCACCCTGATAAACAATCCGGTCTTGTGAGACAATTTCGCATCTGATGGTCATTTAAACCTCATTATGCTAAAGTTTTTGCTTTTTCAAATGCATCTTCAACAGTACCAACCATGCTGAAAGCTGCTTCAGGAAGTTCATCACACTTGCCATCCAAAATATCTCTGAAACTTCTTACCGTGTCTTTCAATGACACATAAGTTCCTGGAATATTCGTAAATTGTTCAGCTACGAACATGGGTTGTGAGAAGAAGCGTTCAACTTTTCTGGCTCTGGAAACGATGACTTTATCATCTTCACTCAGTTCGTCAATGCCCAGAATGGCGATGATATCCTGAAGATCTTTATAGCGCTGTAAAATTTTCTGCACTTCGCGTGCGGTATTGTAATGCTCTTCACCAACAATCTGAGGATCAAGAATACGGGATGTGGAAACCAGCGGATCGACTGCAGGATAAATACCTTTTTCAGCGATAGCACGTTCAAGGGCGATCGTCGCGTCAAGGTGGGTGAAGGTAGCCACAGGCGCCGGGTCCGAATAATCATCTGCCGGCACGTAAACCGCCTGCATGGAGGTGATGGAACCTGTGCGGGTTGAGGTAATGCGTTCCTGCAGTTCACCCATTTCAGATGCCAAGGTGGGCTGATAACCCACCGCGGAGGGCATACGCCCCAATAGTGCGGATACCTCTGAACCAGACATGGTAAAGCGGAAGATATTATCAATGAAGAGCAGCACGTCCATGCCCTGGTCTCGGAAGTATTCAGACATGGCAAGCGCTGTCAGGGCAACCCGCAAACGCACACCGGATGTCTCATTCATTTGACCAAACACCATGACCGTGTCTTTCATAACACCCGACTCGATCATTTCGCGGTAAAGCTGGGTGCCTTCTCTTGTTCGCTCACCCACACCGGCAAAAACAGATTTGCCTTTGTGAACCGTTGCGATGGAATGGATCAATTCCTGGATAATCACGGTCTTTCCAACCCCTGCACCACCGAAGATGCCCGTCTTGCCGCCTTTGGTGAATGGGGCAATCAGATCAACCACTTTCAAACCGGTCTCAAAAACTTCCACTTTGGTGGATTGCTCGTCAAATGAAGGCGCTTCACGGTGAATCGGGTAAACAATGCTTGAATCCACGGGACCTTTGTTGTCAACCGGTTGCCCGAGAACATTTAAAACGCGTCCCAGGGTTCCGGGTCCAACAGGCACAGAAATGGGCGATTTCATACGCTCAACGGGAGTGCCTCGCTTGACGCCGTCTGTCGAATCCATTGACACACATCGCGCTACACTGTTGTCTAATAATTTTTGCACTTCAAGGATAATTTCATTGTCATCCTCTCCGGTCAATCTCAAGGCTTCATAGATGAACGGTGTATCTCCAGCAGGAAATTCAACATCAACCACACTTCCTTGGATCTGAGAAATACGCCCGGTAGATTCTTTCATAATAAGTGCCTCCAGATGAATTCACGTGTAAAGATTAATTTCCAGTTTGCGCGGATGCCCCGCCCACGATATCCAACATGTCATTGGTGATACCCTGCTGACGAGCTTTGTTATATTCCAATTGCAGTACACTGCTCAGTTCATTGGCATTTTCAGTGGCGTTTGACATCGCAATCATTCTTGCAGCGTGTTCAGATGCCTGTGAAGATAACACCGCCTGATATATCTGCATGGCAGTGAACCGTGGAATGATTTCATCCAGCAGTTCTTTTTGGTCAGGTTCATAACTGAATACAGAATTACCGATACTATGCGTGGCATTCGGTCCCTTGCCAGTGAAGTCAACTTCAAGGGGTAGAATTTTTCTGATAACCGTGTTTTGCTTCGACATTGAGACGAATTCAGTATACGAAAGGAAAAACTGATCGTATTCCTGATTCAAAAAATCATCAACCACAAGTCGACCAATAGGAGAGATTTCAAGAAAGGTAGCCGGGTTGGATAAGTCTGTGAATTCAGCAATCACTCTTGCCTGCCGCCGAAGTAACAAGTCACGACCCTTTTTTCCGACGCAGACGTAATCGACTGGTTGAGAAAACTCGTCAAAGGTCATTAAAGTATTTCGTAAAATGTTGACGTTATAAGATCCTGCCAACCCACGATCACCAGAGATCATAATCACCATCACTTTGCGCACACTCGGACGCTCTCGTAATAGTGGATGCAGATTGTTGTGTCCGGGTTGTCTAGCGAGGTGAAGCAATACCTTCCAGGCTTTTTCTGAATAGGCTTTTGATGCCTGGTTGGCTTGAACAGCTTTTCTCACCTTGCTGGCGCTGACAGTTTCGAGCGCACGGGTAACCTGCGCCAAAGACTTGACGCTTTTGATTCTTAACCGCATTTCGCGTATGGATGCCATATCTTGGTTATCCTCGGCTTACTTCCATGAAGCGGTGAACATTTCCATAGCCTTTTTCAAGGTCTCTTCAGTTTCGGTGGTGATGCGTTTTTCTTGTGCGATGGATTTTTTTACAGCCGGGAAAGAAGTATCAAAGAAACGCTGTAATTCAACCTGCCAGTCTTTGATTCGATCGAGGGCAACTGAATCTGCGTAACCATTAGTGCCAGCATACAAAACGATCACTTGATCTTCGAGAGGGACAGGCTGATATTGCGGCTGTTTCAAAATTTCCTGCAATCTTAAGCCGCGATTCAATTGACTTAAGGTGGCTTTATCCAGATCGGAGCCGAATTGGGCGAATGAAGCCAATTCTCTGAAGCTGGCCATATCAAGGCGAAGACGGCCGGCCACCTGCTTCATGGCTTTCGTTTGAGCAGAACCACCTACGCGGGAAACTGAAATGCCCACGTTAACTGCCGGGCGAATGCCTGCGTTAAAAAGGTTCCCTTCCAGGTATATCTGCCCATCGGTGATCGAAATCACGTTGGTCGGAATGTAAGCCGAGACATCACCCAGCAGTGTCTCAATGATGGGCAGTGCGGTTAAGGAACCTCCGCTGCCTTTCACCTTTACGATCTTCTTTTTGTCTTGATCGGTAAGAGTTTTCAATTTCTCTTTTGCATCATACATTGACATTGGACCCTTGAAAATTTCTTCGGGTTTTAGTGTGTCAGGATCAACCATTTCCTGATCAAAAGATGCGTCCACAATGGCAAATTCATTCGCCAGGGCTGCGGCTCGTTCAAGCAGTCTGGAATGCAGATAGAACACATCGCCGGGGTAGGCTTCACGACCGGGCGGACGTCTCAGCAGTAAGGATAACGCACGATAAGCCCACGCGTGTTTTGACAGATCATCATAAACCACCAGCGCGTCATATCCGCGCTGCATAAAATCTTCACCAATGGCACAGCCTGCGTATGGCGCAATGTAGAGCATGGCTGCAGATTCATCTGCTGAAGCTGAGACCACGATGGTGTGATCCATGGCGCCGTGGCGTTCCAGCAGGGCAACAGTTCGCGCGATGGCAGCTTTTTTTTGCCCGATTGCAACATAAATACAGATCAGGTTCTTACCCTTTTGATTAATGATCGTATCAATTGCAATGGCAGTCTTGCCTGTTTGGCGGTCACCAATGATTAACTCTCGTTGACCGCGACCCACGGGAATCATGGCGTCAATGGATTTGATACCAGTTTGTACGGGGCTGTCAACATCTTTTCGATCAATCACGCCAGGAGCGATTTTTTCAAGAGGCTGATAACGGGAGGTCTTGATTTCGCCTTTTCCATCGATAGGCTCGCCGAGGGCATTCACCACCCGTCCGATCAGTTTTTCACCAACAGGAACGGAAGCAATACGCCCGGTGGTCTCGACTTTCATTCCCTCATAGACGGAAGCATAATCGCCCAGAATAATGATACCAACTCGTTCTTTCTCCAGGTTAAAAGCAATTCCCATGGTGCCATTTTCAAAACGAACCAATTCTTGAGAACGAACATCGGTCAACCCTTCAACTTGGGCAATGCCATCACCTGCTTCAAAAACAGTGCCAATATTTCTGATCTGGTACTGATTTTCAAATGTACCAATTTTGTTGGATAAACTATCGGTGAATTGTTGAAGAGTTTCGGCCATTAATCCTCCATTAACAAACAATTGTTAATAATTCTTGAAAACTAATTTTACTTCATTCCGTCATTTAACGCGTATTATTCCGGTTAGCTTGTTTATGAAAAATATTGCAGCGCCAAACGGATGCGTGTTTCAAGATCATCAGGTGCGTCTTTCGGAATCATTTGCAGTGCGGACTGAGCTTCAACAACGCTGTAACCGAGGCTGGTTAACGCAGAAATAACATCTCCATCAACATCTTTCATAATCACATTTGCAGCAACTGACCCCTTTTGAACCTTGCCCTGCAATTGTAGAATGATGCTCTGGGCTGTTTTCTTTCCGACACCTGAAACCCGGCTGAACACGTCAGCCTTTTCCTGAATCACCGCGTTGATGATGATATCCAGCGACAAGGTTGAAAGGATTGCCAGCGCCGTTCTGGGTCCCACGCCGCTGGTTGCCAGCAACATTGTGAACATTTCACGTTCGTCAACGGATTCGAAGCCAAAAAGGGTTAAGGCATCTTCTCTAACGACCAAATATGTGTGCAGTGCGAGGATTTTGTGCATTTCGGCAGTGCGCAGCACGTTTGCGGGGACAAACACCTTAAACCCAATGCCTGAAACATTAATGACTACGCTGTCATCATCAATATGCAGTACATTTCCTTCAATTGAAGCGATCATGTTAACCCCTATCGGTGAATAAGTTCAAGCTGAGAAGCAATCTGATAGAGCACAATTGATGAAGCCACAGCCAGATTTAATGAGTCTGCAGATCCCATCATTGGAATGGATACCATTGAATCGCAAATTTCGGTCAATTCTTGAGGAAGCCCTTCCCTTTCACTACCCATTAATAAAACCATGTTTGGTTGATAGGCGCAAGCCCGAAAATCCATTTTGGCTGTATCTGAAGTACCGATGGTTTTAACCCTGCTCTTCTTTATCCATGAAACAAATTCATTAACTGTCAGTTTAACCAGCTTCTTGCTGAATATTGTGCCCATGCTGGCTCGAATGGCAGATGGATCGAACGGATCAGTACAGTGATCCAGAAGAATAACACCTTTCCCGCTCATGCCGTCCAGTGTTCGTAGTATGGTTCCCAGGTTGCCGGGGTCAGCCACCTGGTAGAGCGCAATCCAAACACCCTGACTTAACACTGTGATATCGTTTGCGTCGAGCCATTTTTGCCTTGCCACAGCCGCCAGCCCTTGAGGTCCATCCTTGCCAGAAATGGATTCAAACACCTCTTTAGAAACTTCAAGAATCGGAATGCCTTTTTTTGAGGCGTTGCTTACTTCTTCAATCGCTTTTGGATTATCCAACAAGTCAGGGGCGACGATCAACTCCGCAACAGAATCGGTCGTACCCAGCGCTTCGATTACAATCCGGATACCTTCCAGGAAGAATAAACCGGTTTCGGTTCGAAACTTTTTATCCTTCAGTTTTCGGATTTCTTTTATTTTGGCGTTTGAAGTGCTGGTTATCATGACCAGATTAACCCTTTATGGCGTTGCGATACCCAATCGCATGCAAATGACAGATGGCAATCGCCAGGGCATCCGCCGCATCATCCGGTTTTGGGATTTCTTCCAGATCCAACATGGTTTTCACCATAATCTGAATCTGCTTTTTATCGGCTGCGCCGTAACCGGTCACAGCTTGCTTAACTTCCTGTGGAGAATACTCCATTATTTCGATTCCGGCATTGACCATGGCGAGCAAGATCACTCCCCGTGCTTGTCCAACGGCAATGGCATTGGTGACATTGCGCTGAAAAAAAAGCTTCTCCACCGCACCTGTAACAGGACGGTGGAGAGCGATCAGTTCTTTCATTTCATTGTAAATTATCTGAAGTCGTTGTTCCGGGGTTAATGTACGACTGGTTTTAATGACACCATATTGAATGGGATGCAGGTTTCCTTTTTCATCTTCATCAACAAACGCAAACCCAGTCGTCTCTGTACCCGGATCAACACCCAAAGCCAGCATGAAGGCTACTCAGACTCGAGTGCCGCCATTGCCGCTTCAGAAATCTTGAGATTGGAATACACATTCTGAACATCATCCAACTCTTCAAGACCTTCAATGGTGCGAACGACCTGCAACGTGTCTTCGACACCCAATTCCATTTCGGTGTTGGGGAGCATGCTCAACCCGGCTTCATCCGGAAGCATATTTGCGGCTCTAAAACGATCGCTCAGGGTTTTGAATGATTCCACCGGAGCGACCACATTAATTTCACCATCGTCTTCAGTGACGTCATCTGCGCCACCTTCAACTGCCAGTTCAAATACTTTTTCGAAATCGTACTTGGAGGCATCAAACGAGAAAGTAGCTGCGCGTTTAAACTGCCAACTCACTGAACCCAGTTCTCCCATGTTGCCGCCTGAACGAGTTAACAAATGACGAACTTCTGCAACGGTTCTATTTCTGTTTTCAGTAACGCATTCGATGATCACTGCAATTCCATTCGGGGCATATCCTTCGTACATTACTTCTTCGTAGACTTCGCCTTCTTTGCCTTCACCAGTGGCACGTTTGATCGCGCGATCAATGTTTTCTTTGGGCATGCTTTGAGCCCTGGCTTTATCAACGGCTAACCGCAACCTGAAGTTGCTATCTGGGTCAGCCCCACCTTCTCTGGCAGACATTACGATTTCACGAGTCAGTCTGGTAAACAACTGACCTCTTTTGGCGTCAGCTGCGCCTTTCTTTCTTTTAATAGTTGCCCATTTGGAATGCCCGGACATATATTCTCCTTAAGAGATACAGTTTAGAATAATTTTGCATTATACCATGTAATAATTCGCCATATAACTTTTTATTGATAGGGCCTTGCAACAATAATAAGCCGATGTGTATTTGATTTTTGAGGCCAACAGGTTACCAGAGTCAATCTTTCATCATCCGTTTCACCCAGCCACTCAGCATTTGCTGTTCTTACATCGACAGGTTGCCCTTTTTCCAACAAGATCATTTTGTTTGCAACAATATAGGGGTACTTCTTCCCTTTTGTATAAATATAAATCATATCGCCAGATTCAAGGTTAACCAGTTTTCCAAAAACTTTTCCAAACTCATTGTGGTGACCGTTAATCACGGTGTTTCCGAATTGACCGATTAAGGCAGAATTAGGATGCCAGGCAGCGGCAAATTCTGAGGGGGCGATCCATTGCCCGAAGGTTTCTCCCTCAAGATCAGTGAAATTGAAATCGGCAATCTTAATCGGCGCGATCAGTTCGATGGATGGAATTTCAATCTTGTCTGGGATTAATGGCACTTCAAGAAGGCGATTAATTTGAGGATGGATGAAATAAGAAACCTGTTCCACCGAATTGCGTAAAAATGAGTTTCTTGTAAGTTCTGTTTCCTGTTCAACGCTGTCTGGAATTTCAGTTAGCTGCTCAACGCTTTGAATCTTTTGTACAAATCGAAAGGCACCGGTTTCAATAGATTGCTTTTCTAGCATTGTTAAAACATTACCACCCAATCCAAACACCATAAGCAGAACTCCCAACCCGAAATAGAGCAGATTCCGTTTTTCGCCAATTTTTTGCATCATGTTTTCGATAGAAATTAATCTCGGGCACGTTTCACAGAAACGTACCCGAGAATCCTTTTCTCAAAATCTTATTTCTTCTTCTTGAACCCTTGCAGCACCAAACCCAGACCGATAAACCCGAAACCAAAATTCATCATTAGTTTTGAGGTTCGGGTGAACCCGTTGTTGGTTATGTCGGCACCTGTTACAGGAATCAACAGGTTTTGATTTCCGCCAGTCACCGGGATGGGCAACGTTGGAACCACGGTGGGAGTCGGCGCGTTTGTTGCAGTGTTGGTAGGCGTAAATGTAGCAGTAGGTGTAAATGTATTCGTCGGCGTGTTTGTAATGGTTGGCGTATTCGTAATCGTAGGCGTGTTCGTAATGGTCGGCGTGTTGGTTACAGTCGGTGTAGGTGTATTGGTTGCCGTATTTGTTGGCGTAGGCGTGAAATATGTTCCAGTCGGTGTAGGTGTGGTTGGTGTATTGGTAGGTGTAGGTGTGGTCGGAGTGTTACTCGGAGTAGGTGTGGTCGGAGTGTTGCTCGGTGTCGGTGTTTCAGGCGTGTTTGAAGGCGTCGGCGTTTCAGG
>CAYXWV010000011.1:64448-68532 GCA_964468875.1 uncultured Anaerolinea sp.
GTGTTTGAAGGCGTCGGTGTTTCAGGCGTGTTTGAAGGCGTCGGTGTTTCAGGTGTGTTTGAAGGCGTCGGTGTTTCAGGTGTGTTTGAAGGCGTCGGTGTTTCAGGCGTGTTTGAAGGCGTCGGTGTTTCAGGCGTGTTGCTAGCAGTTGGTGTTGCTGTATCAACCGGGCAAACCTCACCAACGGTTACATTCGCTCTCTTTAATCCAGAAACATCGTAACCCTTCCAGGTTACGCCAACTTCAAGGGTAACAGTTCCATTCTGATATTTTTTGTTTAGCAAAGTCATGGAGCCATATACTGCTCCCCATTTGCCTGTAGTATAGCTATAAGGATCGATTTCTGTTCCGATTCCAAATCCTGAAAATGAATATTCTGATGAACTAAGCAAAGCGCCGTTCCAATATACGTTCAGAGTCGAAATTGTCGCTTTAACATCCCAGTCGTTTTCAACCTTCCAGTCAATATTTACTGTCTGATCAATTACGCAACTCGGTCCACCTGTTGAACTGAAACGAAAGTCTCTGGAACAGGCACTGACTTCTTTGGGAGGAATGATGTTGATCGCCACCGATGCAAGAATCAAGGCGATGCCAAAAATGTAGGAGATTTTCGAGAAGAATCCGGAATGAAGAAGAGTTTTTATTTTCATGATGGCTTCCTTGATAATGTTGAACTATTACTTAAATATTACTTAATGAACAGTTTCATTATAACTAGCACTTAACGAAAGTCAATGCATGCTGCAAGCAAAAATGCCCATTTCTTAACGCCAATTTAACGGCAATCTATTACAACGCCATTACTAATGATTGAATCAATGTACTTTATTCAAACTTTGTAATAATTTTTCATGTAGTTTGGAAAAATAACAATTGCTCTTCCTCATCAAATTAATTACTAAATGAAGAAGATCCAATTTTGAGACTAAGAATCGTTTAAGATGGATTACTCGGAATTTACTGGATTGGATAATTTTCCGATACCTTCAATTTCAACTTCAACTTCATCTCCCGGTTGAAGCGGACCAATTCCTGCCGGGGTACCGGTAAAGATTAGATCGCCCGGTTGTAATGTCATGATTGTAGAAACGAAAGCGACAATTTGCGGCACCGTGAACACCATCTCTCTTGTGGATGCCATCTGTCTCAATTCATTGTTTACTCGGCAGGTGATTAATGTGTCGGCAGGGTCAAGGTCAGTCTCAATCCATGGACCAATCGGGCAAAAGGTATCAAACCCTTTGGCACGCGTCCACTGCCCGTCTTTATATTGCAGATCCCTGGCGGTGACATCGTTGCCGATTGTGTACCCAAAAATACACTTATGCGCGTTCTCCACCGAAACCCACCTGGCTTTTTTGCCAATGACAACCACCAGTTCGGCTTCATGATCTACTTGCTGGCTTTGAACAGGCAGCACAATCGTCTCGCCAATGCCAATCACAGACGAAGGCGGCTTCATGAAGAGCAGCGGTGTTTGAGGAATTTCAGCGTTTTGTTCTCTCGCGTGATCAGGGAAATTTCGCCCAAGGCAAATGATTTTTGACGGAACCACAGGCGGAAGTAATCGAACACTGCTAACTGATGTGCCGGCTTCCACTCGCCGGTATTCTCCAAATAAATTTCCTTCGATCAGTCCAATTCGGTCTTCATTGATCCACCCATTGTGGATGGTGTTATTTTTTTGTTGGAATCGCGCAAATTTCATTTACAGAATCCATTTCGACTTTTGAATTTCATTAACTTGATTTGATTTTAACCGGTTATATAGCTTTTTACCTGATTTCGCCCAGCGTGTTTGGCTTCATACAAAGCCACGTCAGCACGTTCAATGAAATCATCAATTTTTGTAATGGATTGCTCATAGAAAGCCACCCCCAAACTGGCTGTCATTCGAAAAGCAGGATCATCCAGAATGCACTGCTCTTCCTGTATTGCCTGACGCAGCCTTTCTGCCAATCTCAACGCACTGTTGATAGGAGTATTCGGTAAAATGATGGCAAACTCTTCTCCACCCAACCGTCCGACTATATCAACTTCCCTGGTTTCTTTTCTTAATACTTCCGCCAGACATTTCAGTGCCTGATCACCAGCGTCATGTCCATATGTGTCGTTGATTTTCTTGAAACGATCAATGTCCAGCATGATGATGGATAAATCAATATGATATCTTTTCGACCTGGATAATTCTTCCGTTCCCTTGAGATAAAAAGCTCGTCGATTTATCAACCCGGTTAGTTCATCGGTCATCGCCAGTTTTTCAAGTTTGGTGTTCAATTCAAGAACCTTTTCTTCTTGAATGCTTTCCTGAATGATCACCCAAACCAGGTCGGCAATTTCATAAACAATCTCAACATCTTTTTCGGTGTAATCAGAAGCTTTATTCCCAATCCCCAGAACAGCCTCCACCCTTCCACTGCGAATGATTGGAACCACAAGTTCTCGGGTTAGTCTGGCATGGCCTAGAGGAAGACCTTTCTTTTCTGGCACAGCATCATAATCATTGTGAATAATGGGCCTTTTTCTTCTTACAGCGTCACACCAGACTCCAGCAGAATCAATGGGATAGTGCATGCCAACCCCCTCAGCTTTGCAATAGGTTTCTTTTGTGCGGGTTGACCAGGCATGTAAGATGATGTTTTGATTGTCTTCTTCGATAATATGAAAAAAACCAATTTTGCTGTGGGTAATATTCTCAACCTCATCCAGGGTTTTCTGCATTAACTCGATCAGTGAATGGTCGCTCGCGAATTCCCACAGGCTGAGCCTGATTTGCGTGATTTGATCATGACGCTTTTTCTCAGTAATATCCTGCAAATATGAAATCAAGCAATTCTCATCGTTTAATCGAATCACAACGCCCGAATATAATAATCGAACGATTTTGCCATCCTTATAGCGCCCATCAAATTCATACCCATTGACTCTGCCATTTTTCTCCATCTTTTTAACCACTTTGGTACGTTCATTTGGATCCACCCACAGATTGATGGATAAAGTAGTATTCTCCAGCAGTTCTTCTTTTGAGTAACCGGATTCTTTTAGAAAATGAACATTCGCGTCAATGACCTTTCCATCACTCATTCTTGAAATGATCACTGAATCAGGGTTGGAGTCAAAAGCTTTACTGAATTTTTCCTGACTTGCCGCCAATTCATATTCAGCCTGGGTTCGCATTTGAATATCAGCATCCAGATCGAAGAACAACCTGCGGTTGACCATGAGGAAGAGGAAAAAGGTCAGCACGATATAGATCATCTGAAAAGAAAGATATAGAATTTTTTCTATCAAGCCGCTTTCAAAAATGGTCTCTCCAGACGGCACAAAGATATGGGCAATGATTCGGAAAACCCCCAGCCCAAGATAGACAATGCTGACAACTGCCAAACCTCTGGTGACTCTTTTTATCTGATGATTGTCAATACGAAACAGCATCCATGAGATTTGGGCACAGAAGAACACCATTACAGCAGAGAATATGATATTCCTTGAATTCAGGTCGGGTTTAATAAAAATAAAATAGAATTGAACGACAATAAAAACTCCAACCGCGATAATATTTTGAACCTGACTTCTTTTGAGACCGTAAAATCTTTCCACCCCAATTAATAATACCCATATACCGATGACAAGAAATAAATTCCCGACAAGCATTGAGAGAATGTCAGGGACAATTCCACGCAGGGCAAGAAACAACAACCCAATAAAATTTAGAACAAAATCCGCCATCCAGTAACCAAGCCCAGGATAACGCCCCGCATTTTGGCGCCACAAAAAAAATAATACAAAAGCACAGATAAGATTAACGATCGTGAAGCTAAAGAGAATCGTACGAATATCCAGGAAGTCCATCATTCACCAATCCAATGAAGCTGCCATTCTTGCGTTTTTATCTTGCATACAGATAATTATACAATCTTGACGAGTGATTGTTACGCGCAAAGTAATCTCCATAAAACAATCTTTATCTATATTTTATTATCTTGCATTTACAGTATCAAAAAAATGCTTTAAAATGAATCCGGGCTGGTAGCTCAGTTGGTTAGAGCGTCTCTCTTACACAGAGAAGGTCGCAGGTTCG
>CAYXWV010000012.1:0-68316 GCA_964468875.1 uncultured Anaerolinea sp.
CCAAAAGTTCTGATCGACTATACAACTGGATTATGAATCATCCTGTCATTGGTCGGCTTATTCGGAATTATCGCCTTTATCGCGCAATAGATCTGCGTACCAAGCTGATATCCATCGGCACCCTATGGTTAACCATTGGCTCTTCGGCTGTTTTTGCTGTGCAAACCTGGTGGGTGAGAAGTTTATTGGGGGTCATTGCCATGGGTGTAACCTGGCATCTGTTAACCCTCAAGACACTAACCCCACAAATGATGGCTGAGATTGCCCGTCGTGAAGCAGAAGAAGCTGCCTCCGCCCGAATTGATTCACAACCGTCGTCAGCAGCAAACAGATAATAAGCATCACCCACTAAAAAAAACGAAATTATTGTAAAAGGAATGTTTCCATGGAAGGGGATTATTTTGTTGTTGAAGCATTAATGGAAATTTCCCGTTTGAAACCCATTGTTTACTCTTCTTCCAGCAGAACGTTCAACATCTGTTCGCGGTGATTGAGAAAGTCTCGGGCGATCTGGTAGTGGTCGGTTTCTTCATAGTCCACCTGGCGGATGCCCGATTCGGTCAGCAGCAATATTTTGGCATTGGGGTAAGCCATTAAAATAGGGGAGTGGGTGGCAATGATGAATTGGGAATCCGTTTTGACCAGTTTGTGAATGGCGGTCAGGGCTGATAACTGCCGTGACGGGGATAGAGCCGCTTCGGGTTCATCCAGGATGTAGAGGCCATTACCGCGCATTTTTTGAGTCAGCACGGTCAAAAATGACTCTCCGTGAGACTGGGCATGCAGCGACTTGCCGCCGTAGCCGCCGAGGTAGTCCACATCATCCATGTAGGAAGCCAGGTTGTAGAAGGATTCGGCGCGCAAGAAATAGCCGTCTTTTGGCGCCTTAAAGCTTCTTCCGGCTTTCAGGTAATCATAAAGATTAGAGTGGGTATCACGGGTGGAAAAAAGCGAGTTGCGTGTGCCCCCCTCGGGGTTGAACCCGAGCAGTTGGGCAATGGCTTCAAGCAGGGTGGATTTGCCGGTGCCGTTCTCGCCGATCAAGAAGGTCACGTCGGGATGAAATTGCAGGGTGTCGAGATATTTGACCACCGGCAGAGAGAAGGGATATTGTTCCCAGGCGTGAATTTCTTCGCGTTTCAGGGAGATGTCGATCAGGTATGGTTTGGCAGAAAAGGTTTTCATTACGTTTGACCCCGGTAAAAAAGTATCTTGATTATAAAGGGAGCGGCGATGGTCGGATAGAGAAAACTGGGATTGGAAGAGCAATAGTAAAATAAACGAAATCGTTATGTTTTCCAGAGAAGAACGTGTCTATGATTATTGAAAACCTAGCAGAATCAAAGAAGTTGATGCTTGAAAAAGTCGTAACCGAACTTGGCCGCATTAAGGGAGTTGAGGCAGTTGTGCTGGGCGGCTCTTACGCCAGTGGCATAGCGCATGAGGGGTCCGATCTGGATATCGGTATTTACTATGAAGAAAGACATCCGTTTGCGGTGGAATCTATCCAACTAGTTGCAGCTCAATTCACCCTGGATGAGCAGGCGCAGGTCACGGATTTCTACGGCTGGGGGCAGTGGGTGAACGGCGGCGGGTGGTTGCACACCCCTCACGGTAAGGTGGATTTCATCTACCGCAACATTGACCAGGTGAAACGAACAATTGAGAATGCCAAAATCGGCATTTTGGAACATGATTATGATCAGCAACCGGCTTACGGATTTTACAGTGTAATCTACCTGGCTGAGACCGAGGTTTGCATTCCGCTATACGATCCTCACAAGGTCATCGAGGGGTTGAAACAAGAGGTGAAACCCTATCCTCCGCGCTTAAAGCAGGCGGTGACCGCCGATTTGCTGTGGGCGGTGGAGTTCGCCTTGCTGCACGCAAGAGGGTTTGCTGAACAAGGAGATGTTTATAACACGGCGGGCTGCCTGACCCGGTCGGCAGGGTACCTGACCCAGGTGTTATTTACCCAAAATGAGCGTTACTTCATCCGCGACAAGCAGGTAATGAGGGAGATTGCCGGGTTTAGTCGAAAACCCGAGGATTATGGCGCACGGATGGAGAAGATTCTCTCTCATCCCGGCAGTAATGCTGCGGATTTGGGACAATCTGTGTATCAGATGCAGCAGCTCTGGCGAGAGGTCACATGCCTGGAAGGTGTAGATTACTCGCCTAAATTTCAAATTTAGCTAATTCATTTCTCAAGTTGTGGGAGTTCCATTTGGAATCAGCGGTTTTCATAATCTGTTTGTTGTTTGAACTGATTTTAGTCGCTCTGGAAGTCATAAAAAAAACCGAGCAAAGAAAAGCCAGAAACCTGATTCGAATTGGTCTGTTTTTTGGATTTGTCACTGGCTTATTGACCAATGTGATTACCTGGGATCTGCGTTGGGCGGCTTTTGGCAGCTTGCTTCTAGTATGGACGGGTCTGGCTGCATTTCAACTGATGGGAAGATTGAAATACAACCCAGCGAAAAGTCCCGGCAGCATGATCTGGAGAGCAATCGGCAACAGCTTATTGTTAATGGTTGTTATGCTCCCGGCGTTGGTTTTTCCAACGTATAAACCAATCTCTCCTACAGGCGGGTATAAAGTAGCCAGCCTTGTGGAAACATTCACCGATACTGAGAGAATGGAGCCTTATTCTAAAGAACCGGGTTACCGCAGCATCACGGTACAATGCTGTTACCGTTGGGTTCTGAAGGACTGAATCCACTGGTTGTCTTCTCGCACGGATCATTCGGCGTTCGAACGAGTAATGAGTCATTGTTCAATGAACTTGCCAGTCACGGATATGTAACGTGTTCTCTTGATCATCCATATCAGAGCTTCTTTTCAACCGATGTCAATGGGAATACAGTTTATCTTGACAGCGAATTCATGCGTGAGGTTTCATCTGAAAATGCAAAAGAGGATCCCCAGCGCAGTTCCGAACTCTATCAAAAATGGATGGCGATCCGTACTGCGGATATTAATTTTGTTATTAACACCCTCATTGATCTTGGAAAACAAGACAACAGCCCAACGATATTTCACCAGATTGATCCGACTCGGATAGGGGTAATTGGGCACTCGATGGGCGGATCGGCAGCACTAGCCGTCGGTCGACAGCGTGCCGATGTGGATGCCGTGATGGCGCTTGAAGCACCCTTCATGGGTGATGTTATGGGGGTTGAAAATGGGAAATTTGTCTGGAATAAAGACTCATATCCACTGCCCGTATTGAACATCTATTCTGACAGTTCGTGGAGTCATCTGAAAGAATGGCCTCAATACACTGAGAATGTGTGGTTGTTGGAAGACACTCATCCTGAAGTGGAAAATGTTTATCTTGCAGGGGCCAAGCATTTGACCTTGACTGATCTGGCGTTGACAAGCCCGTTTTTAACAAATGTACTGAATGGCGGGAAGGCTGACCTGGACGCGAGGGAATGCCTGACTGAAATCAATCGCTTTGCGCTGGAGTTTCTTGACAAATATTTGAGATAATAAAGCAATCCCGGTCAATGTCTCAACTGCGGGGTTTGACTTAACATAGGTTTGCCTTTTACGGCACGGATTATGGCATAATCAAAGTGAATAAGTAATCATTTGGAGGTTATAGATGATCGCAAAACATTCATTTGGACGAACCGAACATATGAGTTCGCGGATTTTGTTTGGAGCGGCGGCTTTATGGGATTTACCCCAAGCGGTTGCTGATAGAACCATTGAACTGGCGTTGGAAAACGGTGTGAATCATTTTGATGTAGCTGCCAGCTACGGTAATGCCGAGATTTACCTGGGGGACTGGATAAAACGGCATGAACACCCCTCTTTTTTGGCGACGAAAACTGAGGAACGTACGGCTGCTAAAGCCTATGACTCCATTTGCAGGTCGCTCGAAAGGCTGCATGTGGCGCATGTGGATATGATCCAGCTGCACAATCTGGTTGAACCAACTGAATGGCAGACCGCGATGGGGGCGGGTGGTGCACTGGAGGCGGCCATCCGTGCGCGCGAAGAGGGGTTGGTGCGTTTTATCGGTGTGACTGGCCATGGATTAACCGCCGCAGCGATGCACACTCGGGCACTGGAACGGTTTGATTTTGATTCCGTGTTACTGCCTTACAGCTATTTGATGTGGATCAATGAGCAGTACCGCAAAGACTTCTTCAAGCTGCTCGATGTTTGCAAGCAACGTAATGTTGCTGTACAAACTATTAAGTCTCTGGTGCATATGCCTTGGGGAGATCACGAGCATACGCGCAATACCTGGTACCGTCCGCTTGAGGCGCAGGTGGATATTGACCTGGCTGTGCATTGGGTGCTGGGACATGAAGGCTTGTTTTTGAACTCAGCGGGTGATATAAACATTCTGCCGAAAGTGCTGGATGCTGCCAGCCGGTTTGAGTGCAAACCCGATGACACAGTGTTGCAGAAAATGGTTGAACGTTTGGAGATGCATAATCTGTTTGCTGAATGATTCGTTAGGGGATTCAGTTGTGGTTTGGCAAGGGAATGCTCCCGATTTTAAGTAAAGATCATTCCTCATTTAGCAAACTATATAGAAGTAGTTGTTTTTTGATTAATAGAAATCACAACTTTTCAATTCTTTAATAAGAGATCGAAAAGTTGTGAGGTTTCGGGTGTTTGGATGAATCTCAAAGGGGCAACCAGCATCGCTAAATCTTGTTTGTGGATAAAGCGCAGATGCCGGATATATTTTGGGGATTGTTTTACTTAATCAGTTACTAATCCAATTCCACGTACAACCGTTTATTGATTTTGCCCTTGCTCTTGTAATCAGCGATGCGGATATGACCCACCTCGCTGGTGCTGTTGACGTGGGTGCCGCCGTCGGCTTGCAGATCGAGGCCGACGATTTCCACCGTGCGCACCTCGGGGATACCGGGAGGCAGCAGGTTGATCTTGGTGCGGATCAGGTCAGGGATTTGAAAGGCTTTTTCGCGGGGCAGGATGCATACCCGAATGGGCATGTCTTTTTGAACTTCGGCATTAACGGCTGCCTCGATGGTGGCGACCAGTTCGTGGGTCATGGATTCAAACTCGAAATCCATGCGGGCCTGCGCAAGGTCCATGTCGCCGCCAGTCACATGGGCGCCGAAATCACGAAAAATTACGCCGCAAAGGATGTGCATGGCGGTGTGGGTACGCATCAATCGGTAGCGGCGAGTCCAGTCAATTTTACCAGTCAGGGTGTCGCCGACTTTTGGCAGGGTCTCGGAGGGGGCGAGAAGGTGTTCGATTCCTTCGTTGCCTTTGCGGGTCTTTTCCACCTGCCAGGTGGCACCATTCAGGCTGAGGGTGCCCATGTCGCAGGGCTGACCGCCTCCGCCGGGGTAGAAGGCTGTGCGATCCAGAATGACGCTGCGGGAGGTTTCATCCACGGATGTGACCCGGGCGTTAAATTCCTGAAGATAACTGTCGGTGTAATATAGCAATTCGGTCATGAGTATTCTCCTGTTGAAAAATCCATTTTACTTCCGGGTTATTAGAAAATTGTCAAAACCCTGGATTTAGTCTTGACATCTGTCTGATGGATTATTATGATAAAAATTATCTAAAAAGGATATGATATGAAATCACATCTCAAACACTTTCTGATGATTTTCACAGTAATGATGATTGTTTTGACGGCTTGCGTTTCACAACCTGAAGCCTCAATCACAAAGCGACCACCTTCGGCAACGCCAACAGAAGTTGTGAAGGAACAAACTGCCAGTGAGGCGGCAACCAAGACACCGGAGACCCAGACACCGGAGACACAGGTGACAATAACTGTCGAGCCGATTCTTGAGATGGATGCCTTGATCCGAGAAAAGCTGGCGGGGCACCACGACATTGAAAGAGTGTATCGGGGAGTGAAGACCAGAGAGGAGTGGATAGCCACTCTTGACCGGATGATCGGGTACGGCGCACAGATCACTGAAGAAGAAAAGCTGCTCATCGTGGATTATTTGGTGAATCGAACACCCTAAATTTTCAGAAACAGAATTATTAGAAGGGAAATATTTCTTTGAAGAAAGCTCAATCAGATTGTCAAATCCCTTTTCTTGGTTGATAATCACAATCAACACATAGCAAAAGGGAGAGAAAATGAGCCTGGTACTTCGAAATGAAACCCAATCTGATTATCGAGAGGTCGAAGAGATGACCCGCGACGCATTTTGGAATCTTTATGTGCCCGGATGCGACGAACATTATTTGTCTCACATTTTGCGAGATCATGAAGATTTCGTGAAAGAACTTGATTTTATCGCCGTAGAAGGCGAAAAAATTGTAGGCAGCATTATGTATACCCGCTCGTATGTGGAAGATGAAAACGGACAAAAGATGGAAACTCTGTCTTTTGGTCCGCTGTGTGTGAGGCCGGGTTATCAACGCAAGGGGGTGGGAAGGGCGTTGATCAATCACACCAAGAAGCTTGCGCTCGAGATGGGAATCCCAGCCATTTTGATCTATGGGAGTCCGCATAATTACTGCGTTCACGGGTTCAAGAATGGCAAAGATTATGGGGTTTCTGATGTCATGGGCAGGTACCCATACGGGATGCTGGTCTTGGAATTACGAAAAGGTTGTTTTGATGGACACCAATGGAAACTTTATCAGAGCAAGGTATTTGAATTCTCTGCGGAAGCAGTCGAAGAATTTGATAAGCAGTTCGAACCCAAGGAGAAAGGTTATCAATATTCGCAGGTAGAATTCTCGATGTCTTGCCGTGCGTTTTTGGATTAGGAGATTTATAACATGGGTTCTTCAGAATCTTTTGTGAAGTTTGTCGCTGAACAGATGGAAGAAGCCGGAGATATCCGTTATCGCAAGATGTTCGGCGAATACGCCATTTATTGCAATGAAAAAGTGGTCGCCTTGATCTGCGACGACCGCTTGTATATTAAGCCCACCGCAGGCGGACGAGCGTTCATCGGGGAAGTCACAGAAGCACCGCCGTACCAGGGAGCCAAACCTTCCTTTTTGATTGAAGATCAGGTGGAAAACAAGGATTGGTTGTGCGAGTTGATCCGCATTACTGAGGGTGAATTGCCTTTGCCGAAGCCCAAAAAGCCGAAAAAATTATAACGGCAAAGATAGTTTGATAACGCGGAGATTCCTCCTTCGGAGGATTTGATGCTTCGCCCCGGCGATAATATCTGTCATTGCGAACACGCAGAGCGAGTGAAGCAATCATCGGTGAAATGATATATTGAGCAGGGCTATCAGTCATAGCGCATACGAAAAAGTTTTAATTTCTAGGAGTTGGTTTAGTGATGCAAAAAAGAACCAGCGAAATTAGGAATAAAACAATCAGAGGCAATGTCAATTCATTATGATTTGTGCATTTTCTCTTTCATTGGCTTGGAGTAGCTGGATGAAATGCCGTATCGGTCGCGCAGCTCATTGACCATTATGTATAACTGGTTTTTGTACTCTTTATCCGCGGCGCCGGTTTTGTACATAGCCTGGAAGCGCGGATAGAGATCAGGGTAGGTGGTCTGGATAAAATCGAAAAAGACTTTGCGGGCGGTTCCACGCAGGTAAAGTACACCCGGCAGCAGATAATGGGCATGGCAGTCTTTGGCGTTTTGGCAAAGGGCTTCGAAGTTTTCGCGGCTGTCGGTGAGCCAGGGGATGATGGGCATCACGTGCAAACCAATCGAGGCGTTGGTCTTGGAGAATTCTTTCAGCATGGCGAACCGCTCTGCAGACGGCGCGCCCCCCGGTTCAATTTTCTTGCGCACTTCCTCATCCATGGTGGTGATGGTGGCAGCGACATTGATGTAGGTGATTCGTGAAAGCTGGTCGATCAGGTCAAAATCGCGCAGCACCAGGGTGGACTTGGTGGAGATGATGGCTGGAGTTTTGTATTTGATCAGTAGTTTCAAGATCTGCGGCATGAGTTGATAAGTTTCTTCGGTTTTTTGATAACTATCGGTGACCCCCCCAATATTGACCACCTGCCGTTTCCAATTGGGAGAACTGAGTTCCTTCTCCAACTGCTCGACGATGTTCGTTTTGATAAAAATGTCCTGCGAAAAAGCGTCAGAGCCGAGATATTCATGGGAGTAAATGGCGTAGCAGTAACGGCAGGCATGGCTGCATCCGCGGTAGATATTCAAGTCCCATCCAAAGGGAACCTGGCGCTTTAATTTATTGAGGGCGCTTTCGCAATGGATTTCTGTCAACGGCATTTGGATTCTCCGAATATTAGAATTTATATTCTAAATCATAACACAAATTTTATTGTCAATCCGAATTGACAATCTTGTATAAAGTGAAAAACATTGCAATAATGATAGTGTTTTTGTAAGAAGAATGGGGTTGAAATGATCAAGAAAACATTCAATGACCGAACTTGCGGCTGGATTGCGAAATCTATTTTGATTTGTATTACCTCAGCCTGGTGTTACTGGAGCGTGGGTGAAATGTACCACGAAGGCTGGTGGGGACCTTTTTATATTCGTTTGGTTTACCTGATTCCCGGAACTGCATTTCTTTTGTTGACTCTTTTGGCAATCCGCTGGCCGAAGATTGGCGGTTGGCTGATTGTGGTGTTGGGGACCGCTTTTACAATTTTTTTTATGGATATTCATGTGGTTGACGGGCGGCTGACCATAGATCGAGACGTGGCGGGGTTTCTGGTCAGCGGGCCGTTAGTTTTGATTGGGGTGTTGTTTTTGATCGAGGCTCGCAATCAGCGAAAACGCCGGGTGAAAGGCTGGCAACCTGATCGACGTTGGATCGTAAGGCACGGTTGGAGCTTCGCAGCAATTTCTGTCCCAGTGGTGATCTTCATCCTCATGTCCGTGATAAACCTCCCAATGGTGTTAAGCCGGAAGGATGACGGCTGGCGGGGGATCAGCAAAATAGAGGGCAACGGCGTTTCATTGATCTGGGCACCCGAGGGGCCGGGTTGGAACTGGATGCAGGATTACGGCGGCTACCCCTCATGGGATATGGTGGCACTGTATGGAAAAGACCCGGTGGGGATTAACCACAAGCTTCAACGCGGTGATCACGCTTCTCAGAGTGAAATGGAGAAATATAACCTTTGTCTCTATCTTAGCGAAGACGGCCTTCACCTTGAACCTGAAGCACAAAATATCTGGCGGATGCCCACCATCGATGATTATGCGCGGGCCCTGACCTGGCGCGGTGAAAATGCCGGTTGCACATGGGATGGAAAACTCAACGCCCGGCTGGAATGCCTGACTCAAACCAACAAAGAAACTCCTCTCTGGGCGCCGAATTTGAGCCCGATTTACTACTGGGCATTTGAAGAATATGATGAAGAGACGGCATATTTTGTTTCATACAACGGCTGGGTTAACCGGGCGAACAAGGCAGGCGGGAATCCACGCCATAGTTACCGCTGCGTGAGGGATTAATAGAATTGTAAGGTGTTTCTTACGTGAAATTCATTGAACGCAAAGAATGAATGTTCTATAATAATGCATCCTTGTATTGTTGAAGGGGAATTGCCTATGATCGAACTGCCTGAAGCCGCCGCCCTTGCCTACCAGATCAATCAAACCTTGATCGGGAAAAAGATCATTCGGGCGACTGCCAATGCTCACCCATTAAAGTTCGCCTGGTACAGCGGCGATCCGAACGAGTATAACCAGCGTCTGGCGGGCAAGATGATCCGTTGTGCTGAAAGCGTGGGCGGTTTTGTTGAGATTCAGGCAGGCGATATGATCCTGGCGATCAGTGCGCCTATTCATTACCATGAAGCGAACAACGGAAGACCAGCGAAACATCAATTGCTGCTTGATTTTGAAGATAACACTTCCATGAGCAGCAGCGCCCAATTATGGGGAGGCTTCTATTGTTTCCCTGCCGGCAGGATGAATGCCAGTGCGGATTATGAGATTGCAACTCGCTGCCCGTCTCCATTGGGAATTCGGTTTACCAGAGATTATTTTCAAGGATTGATCACCGAGAATGTACTTAACCTTTCAGTCAAGGAATTTTTGGCGACCGAGCAGCGCGTTCCCGGATTAGGGAACGGCGTGCTACAAGATATCTGCTGGGGCTGCAAAATTCATCCACGGACCAAGATGAAAGCTTTGCCGTCAGAGAAGTTGGATGAGTTGTTTGACGCGGTCAAGGATGTGCTTTCGGCGATGACCCTGCTCGGCGGCCGGGACACGGAAACTGACCTGTTTGCCAACCCTGGCGGGTATCACACAATTGTCAGCGCAAAAACGGATGGCAAGCCCTGCCCGGCATGCGGAACAATCCTGCGTAAGGAAAGTTACCTGGGCGGCAGCATCCATGTGTGTGAAGAGTGTCAGCCGATTTTGAAGTAGTCAAAATTGTCAAAACCAGATACAGTGCAAAAAGAGGCAATACGCCTCTTTTTTTATTGTGGCATAATTGCCGAAGACTGATTTGGTTGGGACTTGGGAGATCAATATGCCGGATTCGCGAACCGTTTACAAGGGCAGGGTGGATGCCGCCTTGATGTACATTCATGAGCACATGGGCGAAGAGCTGGACCTTGAACAGCTCGCGGGTGTTGCCGGCTTTTCACCTTATCATTTTTTGCGCATCTTTTCGGCAGTAGTGGGAGAGACGCCCCAGCAGTTTATCATCAGGGTGAGACTCGAACGGGCTGCCAACCTGCTGGTGAAACGGCCTGAAGACTCGATCACCCAAATCGCCATTACCTGCGGATTTTCTTCTTCGGCAGCGTTTGCCAGGTCATTCAAGAAACGTTTTGGGATCAGCGCCAATGAATACCGCCAGGCGGTGATCAAACCCATGGCACCGGGGATTTACCCGCTGAAACCCGATGTGGAGTATTTGCCTGAAATAAAACCGAAAATTCGCATTCTTCCTGAATTAAACCTGTTGACCATTTCATCCCTCAACGGCTACCGCATGGAGTTAATCTGTAAGGCATGGAATCAGCTTTACGGCTGGGCGTCTGCCCGTGACCTGATCACCCCCAACTCGTTGATGCTCGGTATCACTCTGGATGATCCGTTGATCACCGCACCTGAAAAGTGCCGCTATTATGCGTGTATCTCCGTTGATCAAGCGGTTGAGCCCCAGGCACCCGTTGGTTTTATGAAAGTGGAGGCGGCGAAATACGTGGTGGCCAGGGTGACCTGTGCAGGGGAGCAGATCCAGGGCGTGTATATGTATCTTTACCGCCACTGGCTGCTGGACAGCGGCTATCAGCCTGTTGATCTTCCTCCGTTTGAGGTTTACCTCGACACCCCTGAACGCCATCCGGAGGGCAAATTCGTGCTGGATGTGTGTATTCCCATCGTTCCGCTTTGAGAATCGCAAGATTTGCAAAGTGGTTCGCAATCCTGGCAAAGCATTCGCCGAACCGGAAGAGTATCCTTGCCTCATCAATCAACAAGGAGAATTTCAATGACTCAAACAAGAAATGTAGTTTTCAACCATGTCGTGCTTAAGGGCAGCCCCTATCAGATCGGGCAGACCCAGGCGGGGTTCATCAAGAACATCCCCGGATTCAAGGAATTTTTGAAAACAGGCGCAGGCAAGCTGACCGCTGATCAATATAAACGAATCTCCTCCCAGATGGAGGAGTTCAACCCGGGGATTAATGAGGAGATCAAGGGGATGGCTGACGGACTGGGAATCAGACCGGAAGATATGATCTATTACTCCTTCAGCTACATGCCCAAGGGGCACTGCAGCCAGTTTGCGGTACTGCCCTCGCGCACGGAAGAAGGGCGAACTCTGGTCGGACGAAGTTATGAGTTTGGCATCGAAACTGAAGACATGCGCTTCTGCACGATTCAGGCGGAGAATAAATATGCTTTCATGGGTTCTTCGTTGTTGCTTTTCGGTTTCACCGAGGGGATGAACGAGCACGGGCTGGTGGTCTCACAGACAGCAGGCGGGCTGCCGGTGGGCGCCGAGAGGGGCATGCGCAAGCCGATTGACGACGGATTTATGTTTTGGTTTGTCATTCGCGCGGTTCTTGAACAATGCAAAACCGTGGATAAAGCACTTGAACTCATTCAGAAGATCCCGGCGTGCGGCAACCCCATCCTGTTGGTGGCGGATAAAACCGGCGCGGCTGCTTTGGTGGAGGTGTTTGGCTCTCACAAGGCAGTCAAAAGGATTGATGCCAAGAGCAGCGAACAATTTTTGGCTTCAGCCAATCATTTCAACCTGCCTGAAAGCATGCCCTATCGCGATCCGGTCTGGAAGAATTCTCAGGTGCGGTATGACTTGATTTATTCGATGGTGAACGATAATGAGAAGGTTGATCATCAGAAAATTAAACAGCTCTTGTCGGAAGAATACCCCAATGGGCTGGCATGCCACTACTACCAGGAGTTCTTCGGCACGCTGCGTTCGATGATTTTTGATCCGCAGGCGGGCAAACTGGAAGTCTGTTTTGGTACGCCAGTGGGCGGCAGATGGATGGATATGGATTTCAACACGTCCATGAACAGCTATCCGCTGGAACTGCCGATGAAAATGATGCCTGAAGATTTTATGAAGGTGGTTGAGTAAAAATCAGGGGTCAGGAATCAGTAATCAGTAATTTGTAATCAGGAATAAGGAATCTGGTATAAAACATATATTCCCGAAGGTGTAAACCTCCGGGAATATATTATTGAGGAAGAAGTAATTCGATTTTGCCTGGCAGTCAGTGCCAGGGCGAATTGCCCTTATGATATTTGAACTTTCTCATCCAGTTTTCGGACGGCGGGAGAAAGCACACCACTCAAGCCGGTAAGCGCGCCGAAAATGCCGGTGATGAGGAACATGGCAGCCATGCCGGCACCGGGTCCGCTGCCCACCAGAGGGCTGAGGAAGGTTGGCTGGCTGAAGAGGGGCTCGAAGATGTGGTCCGCCATCAACCCGCCCAGGATGAAACCCAGCGGGGAAGGGCTGCTTTGAATCATATCGCGGACTGAAAAGACCCGCCCCTGCACGTCAGCCGGCACACGCTCCTGCCAGATTGCGAAGTATGGGTTGACCATGAAGGGGATGCCGAACTCTGAGAGGAAACCTGAGATGCACCAAGCCAGCACGTTGCGGCTGGCGGCAGTGAGCAGATCACAGGTGCCAAATGAAATCAGGGTCGCCCAGGTGAACATGGCAGCTTTCTTTTTTGGAGACGGCAGGAGGGTGAGAAGCAAACCTCCCAGTATGCCGCCAACGCCCATCACGGTCTGGATGGTGCCCAGCGCCACCTTATCCCCGCCAGTGCGGGTGAGGATCATGGGCGACAGGATAGACATGTAGGTGAACCCGGCAAAGAGGTTGATGCCCACAAAGATCAACAGCGACATGCGTAAGCCGGGCTGCGAATGGATATAACGGAAACCAAACCGGAATTCGTGCCAGAAACTGCCCTTCGCCTGGGAACCCGTAGCTGTTTGCTCTGGTTTGGGAATTGAAACCAGTAAAACAGCGGCAATTCCTAACAGGAGAGTGAAAAGATCGATCCCCATGACCAATTCAATATCGCCGAAGGACAGGATCAGGCTGGAAAACACCGGCGCCAGCACCTGAACCAGCGATTTTGACATGCCAATCATTGAATTGGCGCGGGTGAAATCCTCTTTGGGCACCAGTTGGCTGACACTTGAATAGAATGCCGGCGCCTGAAATGCCTCGAAAAGCCCCGATAAACCTTCCACCAGGTAAAGATGCCAGAATTGAAGACCGCCGTTCAATGAAAGCAGAAGCAGTGCCAGTGTAGCCAGGCCGGATCCTAAATCGGCGAAAAGCATCACCCATTTTCGATTCACCCGGTCGGTGACCACACCCGCGAACGGGCTGGCAACGATAAAGGCAATGGCTGAAAAGAACCCCAACAGCACCATGGAGGTGATGCCGCTGTTATTTTGGTAAGCCCAGATCATCAGGGCAAAACGCGTCAGGCTCGAACCGAACAGTGAAAGAGATTGGCCGGACCAGAGTACATAAAAAGCTTTTTTGTTGGTAATGAGTTTCATGATGTCACCATAATAATTAAAAGAAAAACCGCGGCGTCGCGCCGCGGTGTAAAAACGTTTCAGAACCGAAACTTACTCGTCAAACGAGCAATAGGCGCGCGAATAGAACCCCCCAGCCAATTTTCGGCAATTGATCACCATTTTGAGCACGTAAATTTCCATGCCGCCAGTATACCCTGATGTATTTATTCTGGCAATGGGCTTTTAAGTAAAGGATGTTCAGTAAGCATAATAAAAGCTTAATGCTCTGACTGCTTTTGTGACATAATATTGTTGTTTCGTGGTTTGTTGAAAAGGAGTAATCATGATAAATATATTGTTTCCAGCAATTGCGGCGAACATACTTCCGCATCTACCCTTGTATCTGGTATGGATCGCAGCGATCATTGTTGCGATAGTATCCTGGCGCAAGAACCCCAGGGTGTCATTGTTTACGGTGATCGGCGTCGCGGGTATTTTGATCATCAACCTGGTTGGAACGATCGTCAGTGTCAGTATGCCGATAACACTTCAACGCCAGGGGTTCAGTGGAATGAGAATCAGTACAACCGTGACGATTTGGAACATTGCTTCATCCGTGTTAACTGCCGGTTGCTGGGGGTTGATTGTGGCAGCCATTTTTGGGTGGCGAAAGAGCGCCATGATCCCTCCCTCTTCTTTTCCGATGACTCCGCCGACCATTCCTAATCAGCCGATGCAATAATCAGAGTATTTCGAAAGGGGTAAACATGAGTTCTCTACAAAGTTCCATCAATGAGCTGCGAACGCAGCTTGAAAAAGGCTTGATCCAACAAGCCTACCGCGGGTTGATGGATTATATGCTAGAGCTGCGAAATACATTCAACAAAAAGTATCCGGATTATGGCATTCCGACCAGCCTGTATCACGGTTTCCTGGATATGACCTACTTTCCGATGTTTCCTGAAGCCTTGAAAGCCCGAAAATTGAAAATTGCCATTGTGTTCAATTTCGACGATTTTCGTTTTGAAGTCTGGCTCTCAGGCATGAACCGTCAGGTACTGGCGGAATATTGGAAGTTGTTCACGGATTCCGGGTGGAACACCTACCGCATCATTCCGCAGGGACCCGGCGTGGATTCCGTGCTGGAGCATGTGCTGGTTACTGGCCCGAATTTTGATGATTTGGAGGGGTTGACCAACAAGATCGACCAGGGAACCCAGAAGTTCATCAGGGATATTGAAGCGTTTCTTTCAACTCGTTAGCATTGTTTTCCATCATGAGGCGATGCTCTGTGGTTTGAAGTAAATTGCATTTCTAACAGGAAAACGAGGATCAAAGAGATATTGAACAAGTGTGTGATAGATCAAATTCCGGTGATCTATATTGAACCACAAGGTGCTGTTGACAGGCGCCTCCTGGTGATCTGGCTTAGCGGGTTAAGCGGAACCAAGGAATCAAACATCGCTTATTTAGAAGACCTGGCAAATGCAGGATTTGTGGCGTTGAGCTTTGACACCTGGCAGCATGGTGAACGAGGTAATGAAACCTCACAGCAGATCGGCGCCAGGGTTTTCGACCAATTCAGACGGCAGATGTGGCCCATTCTTGGGCAAACTGTGCTGGATACCACCCGCGTGATTGACTGGGCGATCCGAAAGCTGGATGTGCTGCCGGAAGTGTACATGGGGGGTATCTCGATGGGCGGCGATATCTCCGTGGCGGCGGCAGGGTTTGATCATCGAATCACCCGCGTTGCGGCAATGGTTGCCACCCCCGATTGGACGCGGCCGGGGATGCGCGATCTCTTTAACCCTGAGCAACTGCTTGAACAGGGCGCGGAAGATACCTACGCGCGGTTCTTCTACGACCGGTTCAATCCGCTGACGCACTTGAGCGCCTACGCACACGGTCCGGAGATCACCTTTGAGTGCGCGGCGGAAGATACACATGTTCCGACGGATGGAGCGCTGCGTTTTCACGCTGCGCTTAAACGGGATTTCCCTTTGGCGGGCAACAGGGTGCGCGTTGACCTGATTCCAGACTGCGGGCACATGGACTCAAAGAAACCCATTTTCTGGCAAAACTGCCTGGAGTGGTTTAAAAATCCGCGACCTGATGTACATCCGGGCTTTTGCTAAAGTAGAATATAGGTGGAACATATTTTTTGGAGATTGAGGTTTGATGGAAGACGCGAAGTTGTTGGGAAAAAAACTAACCGTACATTACGCCTTGATCCAGGCAGCCTATATTATGTTTTACTGCTCGATCTTCTCATTTGCCACGGTGTTTTTGCTCTCGCGCGGGTTTTCTAACACTCAAGTTGGCTTAACTATGACCTTCTCCAGCGCAGCGGCGCTGGTTTTTCAGCCCTTTGTGGCAGGTTTTGCAGATAAAACCAAACGATTTTCACTGCGTAGTATTTTAGTGGCAATGCTGGCAGCGGTAATTTTCTTCTCAATTTTGTTGTGGATTGTTCCGGCTGTGGTGTTGCCAGTGGCTGTTTTTTTTGTTTTATTAGTGGTGTTTTTCTCCACGCAGATCGCTCTGGTAACCTCCCTCTCGATGGCGCACATCAACAGCGGCGTGCCGGTCAACTTCAGCCTGGCGCGCGGCATTGGTTCTTTTGCATTTGCTCTGCTGTCCATTCTGCTGGGGTTTTTAGTGGATGATCTGGGCGGCTGGATTATCATGCTGGTAAATATTGTTGTTGGGTTGATCGGTATAGGGTTGGTGCTGACCTTTCCGCGGCCTCAAAAACAACCGCTTGAGGCATCAGAGCCGTCAGAGCAGCCCGCGGCAGCTGGAATGATTGATTTCATCCTGGACAACAAACGTTTTATGGCTGTAGTAGGCAGCGTATCGCTGATCTTTTTTTCTCATACGCTGATCAATTCTTATACCATCCAAATCGTCAACCGGGTGGGCGGCAGCAGTGCGGATATGGGGATAGCCATCGCTATCGCCGGTTTTTTGGAGCTGCCAGCCATGGCGTTATTTCCGTTAATCCTCAAGAAAATGCGCAGTGCCGGCCTGATCATGAAGATTGCCGGAGTCTTCTTTGTTATCAAGGCAATCGCAACCCTGCTGGCTCCGAGCATGGGCTGGATTTACGCTGCCCAAACCCTGCAGGTCTTTGCCTATGCCATGATCACCCCGGCTTCGGTGTATTATGTTAATCAGGTGATCCATGACGTGAATAAAAACAAGGGGCAGGCCTGGATGGGCATGACCATGGGAATTAGCGGATTGTTTAGCAATTATGCAGGCGGTTTGATGCTGGACTCTCAAGGCGGGGTGACTTTAATGCTGATCGTCGGGATTGCCGTCTCATTGGCTGGGCTGGGATTATTGTTTTTCATTGACAAACCGCGCCTTTCTTCAAGAGTAGAAGAGGTGGTGTCGTGAACCGGGAAGAATTGGCTAACAAGATCGAAATGGGGCATCAAGAATTTCTCAAGCTGCTTAACGGGCTGAATGAAGAAACCTGCAGCCAACCCGGTGTGATGGGCGATTGGTCAATCAAGGATATTGTTGGGCACCTGTTGGTGCATGAAGATCGCATGCTGACCTGGATGATCGAGACGCTTGCCGGGGTTGCCCCACAAGCGTACCAGCCGTATGACATGCCCGAAGCCGCCTTGAATGAATTAAATGACCAGATCTTTCAACAAAACCGACCTCGTGACTGGGAGGAATTGTTATTCACCTGGCGGGAAACCCACGCTCAAACGCTGGCTTTTGTGAAACAGGCAGTGGAAGAAGATATGTTCACTACGCAGCGATATAGACTTCTTAGAGGCGAACCGTTGTGGATGGCGGTGGCTGCCAATACTTACAAACATTGTGAAGAACACGGCAGAGACATCCGCGCATGGCTGGTCAAAAATAAAAAGAGATAAAACAGGAGGGCAATATGTGTGCTGACAAGATTCGGATCGGCGTTTTAGGCACAGGGTTTGGGTTGACCCACGCGCAGCATTACGCGTCTTTTGCGGACGTGGAACTGGCGGGGATCGTGGGCCGCAATGAACAGAAAACCCAGGAAGCCGCCCTCTCACTGGGCACGATGGCTTATACCAACCCGGATGTGCTAATCAAGAACAACAGCGTGGACGCCATTGACGTATGCTTCCCGACCGACCTGCATCCTCAATATGTCACTGCCGCGCTTCAAAACGGCAAGGATGTCTTTTGTGAAACACCGGTAGCGTTCAGCCTTTCTGAAGCCTACCAGATGGAAAAGACCGCCCGCGACCACGGCAAGAAATTGCTGGTGGGCTTGTTCAGCCGTTTTCAGAGCGATTATAAGTATGTGCATGATTTCATTGCTTCGGGTAAGTTAGGAAAGATAAAGATTTTGCAGGCTTATCGCCGAACGGCGCCTGTTTGGGGTGTGTGGGATGAAAATTTCATTCTGAATTTGATGCTTCATGACATCGATTATGTATTCTGGGTGCTGGGTAAACCCAAAGCTGTCACCAGTCGTGGACTGGACCACCCCGGCGGGGGATGGAACCAGGTGACCATCAGCCTCGAATACGCGGATGCCGGAGCGTTGGTCGAAGGCTGCGGTATCATGCCGGCGAGCTATCCGTTCACCACGGCGCTGCGCATCGTGGGTGTCGAGGGCGCGCTTGAGCTCAACTGGCGTTGGGCTGGCAGCAAACCGGTCAGCGAGCTCACTTTCTATCCACGGGAGGGAGAGGGGCAGACCCTGCGTCCGCAGGATTACGATCCCTATGCCGCTGAATGCCGCTATTTTGTGGACTGTCTGTTGGGCAAGGCTGACCCTGAACTGATCAGCATAGACACCGCCAGCCAGTCGCTCAACATTGCCATTGCCGCCCGCGCGTCACTGGAGCAAAAAGGGCAGCGGATTGAGTTGTAGAGAGCAGTGAATCGTGAATCGTGATTTGTAATCAGGAATCAGGGATGGGGGGCAGATAACTGAGGACAGAGACCAGTGATTCGTGAATGGTGATGATTAATCAGGAAAGTGGGATTTGAGATAGTGGTATTGATAGAGGAGAAAAGGTTTATTCCGGGATTGATTCTCAGTGAAAGATATTGTCTCGACATCGCGGCGCCGTTGCTGAAGCGGTACGGCCCGAACCTGATCTATTCAGCGAGCCTGATCGGTTACGGTTCAGACGTGCTGGGGTTTGACAACCCCACCAGCATGGACCACAACTGGGGTCCGCGCATGCAGATATTCGTGCAGGGCGGGGATGCTCAACGAATCGCCGATATTGATCGTTTTCTTCGTGAGAATCTGCCGGGCGAGTTCATGGGCTTTTCAACCCATTTTTCAGAAAAGGGCGCGGACGGTACCCAGCGCATGCAGCCCTGGGCGGGGGGACCGGTCAATCACCTGATCGAGATTTACGACCTGGATGTTTACCTGAATGAAATCTTCCACAAAGACCTCATGTGCTTGAAATCGCTTGACTGGTTGAGTGTGCCTGAACAGCGTTTGCTTGAACTGACCGCCGGGAGGGTTTTTCATGACGGGTTGGCGAAACTGAACCCGCTGCGTGAGCAGCTTCGATATTATCCGCGCGAGGTGCAGCTGGTGAAGCTGGCAGCATACTGGAATTGGATCGACAATGAAGAGGCTTTTGTCGGTCGCATGACAGAGATGGACGACCTGATCGGAGCCAAGTTGATCGCGACCCGCATTGTCAAAACCCTGATGAAGATTTGTTTCATGATTCGAGGGCAGTACGCGCCTTATTCCAAGTGGTTCAGCCACGCGTTTGCCGGCCTGGAACTACCCGAAGCGAGCCGCCTGGCATTGACGGTCTTGACGGCAACGACCCCCGTTGAGGTGGAATCCGCGCTGGCAGAGCTGTATCTGGAGGTGGTGAGGCTGCAAAACAACTGCGGGCGCTTTTCGCGGGTGGAGAACACAATCAGCGACTATTATGCCCGGCCTTACAAAGTAATCAAGGCAGGGGGGATTGTGGAACAGTTACTGGCAGAAGTGACGGAGGATGTGCTTCGCGGTCTTGATTTACGCCTGGTGGGCATCGACTCCAAGCTGGACGGGCTGGATTTTACAAGCGGTGATACTATTTTAAACCGGTTGTGGTGACGAACAGAGTTTTATGTCCCTAACTCTTCGCTGGTTATTGTGACGGAGCCTGATTGGATATTCTTCTTGTATTCCAATTCACGGACTTCTGAATTCGAAGAACGCAACTCTGAAAAATCACGAATTAATTCTGTGGGTCGAGGAATGGGAATGATGGAAATAGAATTCTTAATCAAGATAAAGGGATGGTAAATATGACAATTAAAAAGAGACTGATCCGCGGAATGCAATGGGTAACACGTATTGGGGGAACCGCCCTGCTTGGTTCAGTACCAAAATTGCGGATGGCCGCCGGAGATGGCGCCATGTTAAAAATTGAACCCCAGGGTATGGAGTGGTCTGATGAAGTCGCCGATACTATTCCGTGTGAATGGATCATCCCTTCTGACGCGCCTAGCGATGCAGTGCTGTTGTACTTCCACGGCGGGGGCGGGGTGTTAGGCCTTTACAATTCATCGCGCAAGATCATCGGTCATATTTCGGCAGCGAGCAAATTGAAAACGTTAATGGTTGACTACCGCCTGGCACCGGAGCATCCCTTCCCAGCCGGGTTGGAAGACTGTGTGGCAGCCTATCGCTGGCTGCTCACACAAGGTTACGATTCGAAAAAGATAGTCTTAATCGGCGATTCGATGGGTGGTTATCTGGTTATATCCGCGCTGCTCTATTTTCGAGAGAACAAGCTGCCGCTGCCGGCTGCAGCAGTGGGTATTTCTCCGGTTACCGATCCTACTTACAGCGGAGAGAGTGTAAAGCAGAATGCCAAGAAGGACGCCTTGCTTTCTCCTAAATTCTTAAAAGCAGTTACAGCGATGTATGTTGGCAGTCATCCGCTGAAAGATCCAATTCTTTCCCCTTTGATTGCGGATCTCGCGGGGCTTCCCCCGATGCTGATTCAGGCAGGGGAGGATGAAATTTTGTTGGATGATGCCAAAAGATTCAAGGAGCGCAGTCTGCAATATCAAGCGAATGTAACCCTGGAGATTTGGCCTGAAATGTGGCATGACTGGCATGTCTGTGCACCTGAATTGAAGGAATCAATGCAAGCGATTGAGCGGATCGGTGAGTTTGTTAGAGATGCTGTTGATTAGCGAGCAAGCAACTTAATTTATGCAAAGTTTGAGTGATTATCTGTGATAAAGTTGCAGAAAACATTTTATTTTTTGGTATTCGATGATAATTCTTTTCCTGTATAATTTTTAATATATATAATTGGGGATAAGAGCATCGCAAAATGAAAGCATATGTGGGAATTACTGATCAAGATTGGTTTGATGTTCTTCGTAAGATTGAACAACTTACTGAAGTAAATTTTTGGCAACCTTCGGGTAATAAAGTATTCAGAGTATTAGAACCTGGTGATTTGTTTCTTTTTAAGTTGCATCATCCCCTGAATTTTATCGTGGGAGGTGGTTTTTTTGCCCATTCAACACTTCTTCCTGTTTCTTTGGCATGGGAGGCATTTGGTCAAGGTAATGGTGCATTAAATCTTACTCAGATGCGCAGTCGAGTAGCAAAATACCGAAAAATCAACCCAGTCATAGGTGAAGATTACACAATTGGATGCAGATTACTTGAGCAACCCTTTTTCTTGCCAAGAGATAAGTGGATTGCAATTCCATCTGACTGGAGCAATTCAATAGTTCAAGGGAAATCGTATGATCTTCTTCAAGAACCCGGATTATCCATTTGGCGGCAACTTCAAGCAAGTTTAAGTTTTCCAAATATTATCAAAGAGGAAACAGCAAGATATGGAAAACCAGTCATCACTTATCCCCGCCTGGGGCAGGGTTCATTTCGAGTTTTAGTAACAGATGCTTATGACAGAAGGTGTGCTGTTACGAGTGAAAAAACATTGCCCGCGCTTGAAGCGGCTCATATTAGGCCATTTACTGAGAATGGTCCCACCATTATTAATAACGGAATACTATTACGACGAGATCTTCATGCACTGTTTGACACAGGATATATTACGATTTCACCTAAATATGAGTTGGAAGTAAGTCGTCGTATTAAAGAAGAATTTGATAACGGACGCGAATATTACAAGTATCATGGTTCCTCAATACGATTACCTGCTAACCCTCAGTTTTTACCTTTGGTTGACTTTCTGGATTGGCATAATAGCAATGTGTTTAGGGGATAATAAAAATAGTAATTGTATTTGGTACTAAAAAATGGTACTATAATTCATGAATAATAAAAACAAAAAAATACTCGAGAAGATTTTTGATAAACCCGATAGAAATGATATAGAGTGGGAAGATTTCATAAATATGCTCTTATCTCTTGGAGCAACAATTCGTCAGCAAGGTGGTTCAGCACATGGAATCAAGTTAAATGGTGAATATGCAGTGTTTCATCGACCACATCCAGAACACACTATCTATAAATCTGATTTGAAAAGAATAAGACGTTTTCTGTTGAATGCTGGTGTTGATAAAGTGGAGTAGAAAATGTTGAAATATAAAGAATATATCGGTAATAATATTGAGTATGATCCAGAAGGAAAGATTTTCACTGGCGAAGTCATGGGGCTGCGGGCGATTCTAGCCTTTCAAGGCAGAACACCCGAAGAAATTGAAAGCTCATTTCGAGAAGCGATTGATCTCTATTTGGATATGTGTAAAGAAGACGGAATTTCGCCTGAACGACCTTATTCAGGAAAATTCAATGTGCGTATTCCGCCTGAACTTCATCGCGAAATTGCGTTGCAAGCAACTTCCGAAAATATCAGTATTAACGATTGGGTAATCGAGACTTTTGAAAAAGCAATTCATTCCAATTAGTATTTATTTAGTTCTTATCAACTGAATTACACCCCTTGATCTTTCTCAAATCTAGGGGTGTAATATTTTTCAGTTATAAATTCTCATCCAGCACCCAATGGCATGGACTTTGGGATTTCATCTTCAAAGATATTGGACCACGGTTACAGTTGAAGATCGGCTTTCTCTTGACCGACTGACAGTGTGACGACGGTTTTCTGGCTGTTGAGGGTTACCTCATAGGTGCCGGGGAAGCCGCTGAAACGAAGCTTGCCCTGATCGTCCGTGGAGAATTGGGTGGCAGGCAGCCACCATTCGCCTTTGACACGTTTAAGCAGTTCGTCATAGGCGGGTTTGCTTGAACCGTCTTTGCGCAGTAAGCCGGAGGGGGCGTTCAACCAGCAGCCGTCATAGATATCCCACCAGGTGATGGATTGCACCAACGGATTAGCGAAGAGGGTTTCGTAATGCTGCACTACTTCGCGCATTTGGCGTTCTTCGAGGTCGGGGAGGGTGGGCCAATCGGTCACCTGATAATCGTTCAGGTCCACAATCTCGGGAGGCATCAGTTCGCCTGAGATGAGTGTGGTTTCGGTGAAGTGCATCGGAATGTTGAAGCGCCCGAAACGTTCGAGGATTTCGTGGGTTTTTTCGAGACCCCACCAGCCCTGGTGCATGTGAGACTGGATGCCGATGACGTCGAATTTGATGCCGGCTTCCAGGCAGCCCTCGATGAGGATGTCATAAGCGGGCGAGGTTTCAAAATCGTTGATCAGCAGGGTGGCGGTGGGGTTTTCAGAGCGGGCAGCTTCAAAGACTTTTCTGATCAGGTTGATGCGGCCCAGTTCTTTGCAGATGCGGGTGATGCCGTTGTCGTATTTGTCGAAAATGGGCATGATCACGGCTTCGTTGATTACATCCCACATATCAATCAAACCGCGGAATTCAGCTACATCGCGGTGGATGCGCGCCATTTGGGTTTTGAGAATGTCTTCATTGCTCATGGGCAACAACCAATCCGCGCACATGGTGTGCCAGCAGAGGGGATGCCCCTTGAGTTTGATGCCGCGTTCTTTGCACCATTGGGCGGTTTTGCGAATGCGGGCGGTGTTGGTCTGCCCTTGAACAGGCTCAAACATCCCCCAGTAAAACGGCAGGGTGATGGCGTTGCAGAGCGCCAGGGTTTTGTCGGCGATGGTTTTTGAGAGTTCGAGCTGGCTGCCGGTGTGTTCGTTGTTTGCCAGGGGCACAAGGTCAAAATTGGCGGTGCCAAAAAGGAATTGATGGTTGGTCTGTGTCACAGTCACGGGTTGATTACGGAGGGGTTGGCGATTTTTATCCAACAGATTAAATTCGGCGTTAACCATTCGTTTTTTGATTTGATCGTTCATGAGTTCCTCCGGGTGAGCTCCGGTAACGTTACCGGGGACTTTTCTGTATTATATCACCCGGAATTGAGGGTTCAGGCAGTGATCAATATCACCAAAAGATTAGTAGTTTGACGACAGATAACCCGTTCGAATCGTACTAAAGTGAGGATTTCTCGATCACTTGTATAATTTCCTAATGGATCTCAAAACCCTCGTACTCAAATACCGCTTCATCCTGGTTAACCTGCTGGCGGCTTTGTACTTTTGGCTGGTTCAGCCGATAGTGCTGGCGAGGCTTTCAGACTGGCAAACACGGCAAAACGTAGATTGGTGGATGTTTATTCTCCTTATCGGTGTGCAGGGGGCGGAATTCATCGGCATGCTGCTGAAACGCCCGTTAAGTCATTATTCCAATCAATTTTCCGGTGGCATCCCCGCTAAGCCCGGTTTCTGGGGGAATTTGTCGATTTTTTTGTTTGTGATCGTACCTGTGCTGCATCTTGGTTTTTCAGCCCTGGTTGCCATCATGGCGTTTGACCTGGTGAAACCCGCTTTAGGTAATTGGGTGGGAATCCTCCAGGTGGGGCTGGTTTTTGGTGTGATCTTCAAGGAGGCTTTTTTTCTCGTTCTGGCAATTTCACAATCCCCTCTGCCAGGGTTCCATGCAGGTTCAGGCACATCCGGCTTTAACCAATGGCTTGAGCGCTGGCTCAACCCTGAACCAATTACCCAACCAGACTGGATGGATGTGGCGCGCGACCTGACTGGTGACATGCTATTAGTGGCTTATTTGGGTTTGACTTACACCGCAGCCTGGGAGTTCCTGGTTCAGGAGTCGCCCGTTCACGGCGGGAGCGGGCTGCTGGCAGAGTATGTTGGTGTGAGCGTTCTGTTTTTCATGGTTTATGGTTCGACACGGTTGGTCTATCTGTTTCAGGAACTGCCCCAACAAAAGATAAAATTGAACAGGTGGCTTGATCTGGCGAGTTTTGTGGTCACGTGGCTGCTGGCTCTGATCATGCTGCCGGTTGTTTGATTATGTGAGCGGATAATCAAACCAATGAAACATGTGATTGTTTTGTAAGAGGAAAGACTTATTGAAATTGATTGTCAATGGTGTTATTCCTTTCTTATCCTGCTATTTAGTGAGGAGTGAATTATGCAAAAACTGAAAACGGAATATTTATCTCTTCAAGACATTCAAATTGCCTACACCCAGGCAGGCAGCGGGAAGCCGCTGCTCTTGCTGCACGGCAACTCCGAAAGCAAATCCATCTTTTCAGCTTATCAGCTGGAACATTTCAGGCAGTTTCACACCTATGCCCTCGACAGCCGTGGACATGGGCAGAGCAAATCACAGGATACCCGGCTCTCCATTGAACAGATCAGCGAGGATGTCATTCGATTCTGTAATGAAAAAGCCATAAAGGACGCAGCGGTGATCGGTTACAGCGACGGCGGCAACATCGGGTTGTTCCTGGCGAAGAACGCGCCTGAAATCTTTAATAGAGTGATTGCCATTTCACCCAACACCCTGGTCAGCGGCACCACAGAGGAATCACTGCGTATGTTCCGCAATATGATGAAGGTCATGCGGGTGTTGGGCATGAAAAAGAACCTGATGCGTTTTGAGTTAATGATGAATGACATCGGCATCAGCGACAACGATCTCAAAAGCATCAAAACCAAAATGTGTTTTCTCTATGCGGAAAAAGAAATGATCAAGGAAGATCACATTCTTCACATTGCCGGACTGGTGCCTGGGGCAGAAGTGGTAAAAATTGACAATTGTTCCCACATGAATATTTACAAGCAGCCTGAGGCAATTCGGGTAATGCTCGATTTTCTAAGCTAAGAAAAATCAATGAAGCAAAAAGTGGACATACTATTTGAAACGGAACGATTGTTATTACGCAGAGTGGAATCAGCCGACGAAGGTTTGTTCCTTAGTCTTTTCTGCCAGCCTGAGATGATGAACTATCTGGGGGAGGTATGGTCACAAGAAACTGCCATTGAGGCTTTGCAGGAATGGCAGCGGGAATGGGGGATAAATAACTATTATTACGGCGTGATCGTCCGCAAAGAGGATCGGCAAGCCATCGGCATTGCGGGGATCACCGAAGACACCAACCCGGAAGAAAAGGGCATTGAGTTTGCCTGGTTTGTGCTGCCCGAATTCCAGGGAATGGGATATGCCAGCGAGATCACCCGGGCAATCATGAATTTCGTCTTTGAAGATTTGAAGAAGGAGCGTCTGTTTGGTGAAACACATCCCGAGAACCCGGCTTCCAACCGGGTGCTCGAGAAACTAGGCTTCACATTGAAGGGGGAATATCAGCGCTCAATTGATTACCTGCCTGAGTTCGACCGGCAGGTGATCTGGGAGCTTACCCGCAGCGATTGGAAGAGGGCTGGCAATTAAGGGGTTGAATCGATATAGATCACGTCCGCGAAACCAAGTGCCATGAAGAAGCGGGTCAGGTAATTTTCGGCATTTTGACGGGCAATTTCAAGGATGCCGTCTTCAATGGCGGCATTTTTGATTTCCTGTTCGGCGGTCTTGCGCGCCAGGGTCTCAAGGTTGGGGTCTGATTGGCGCAGGATGCTGGTCTCTCGATCAAACACGTAGGTCTTTTCATTATCAAGGCTGGCGATAAACACCTCGGGTTCTGGCAGTTGCACTTTCAGCACGCCGTTCACCACCTGTAAATCCTCGGGCTCCAGTTTCTGCAAATCCACGCCGGCGAGCACGGTGCCGTGGGCGACCAACAAGAGCTTGTCCTGGTTCAACCAGGCGAAGGTTCCGCCACCCACTTCGGCAGTGATTACTTTTTCGACGGTATATTGGATGGTCTCGAGCCGGGCGAGAGAGCGCACCTCGTGGATGATGGTGACCGGGTCAGGCAGGATGGTGGGGGTGGGGTGCAGGAAGTCAGCGACCTGGGTGCTCAAAGAGGAGTTGGCTTGTTTTAACGGGTTCAAGGCATTGGAGATTGATTTGTTCACCGAAGTGATCGCTGCCCAGATTACAATAACCCCTATAATCAATAAAGCAATTTTGGCAATTGTTTTTGTCATGGTTTAATTATACAAAGACAGGTGATAAATTCAATCCAGGTGAAGAGGAAAGAACTGGATGAGGTTAATTTGATCAGTCAAGTGTTAACCTTTTTGTCAACATGAAATATCAGTTCAGCGATGAAAACATGGAATCGGGAACCTGTATCTATTACTGGCAGTTGCCATTGGCTACATCAGTGACGAGTTCTTAAGTACAATAGACTAAAACAAGGAGCAAACGATGAGAGGTGTAAATTTTGGCGGATGGTTCAGTCAGATTGATAACATTGAGGAGAAAGATCCAAAAACCTTCCCCGGCATGATCGGGCACATTGACAGTTTCCTCGGCGAGCAGGATTTTAAACAGGTGAAAGCCTGGGGGTTTGATCACGTTCGCCTGCCGTTGGATTGGAACAACGCGTTTACACCAGATATTAATCCTCGTGAAGAAGTTCTTTCGCGGTATCAAAAAGCGGTGGACGGGCTCTCGAAATTAGGGTTGAGGGTCATTGTGGACCTGCACCGCTGCCCTGGTCATAATTTCGAAGCCGCCTTAAAAGGGGAACAATCCTTTTTTAGCAATCCAACCCAACGTAAGGATTGTTTGAAAATATGGGCAATCCTTGCCGAACGCTTGGGAGCCGTGGAGGGCATCCTACTCGAACCGTTAAACGAACCGGTGGCGCCAGACGCGCAAACCTGGAACGAAGTCAAGGCAGAAATCGCTGCAGAAATTCGTCGTTTTGCCCCCAAAGCCACCCTTTTGATCGGCTCCAACAAGTGGAACAGCTCGGGCGAATTTGAACACCTCACACCGCTGGATGACGACAACGTCATCTACAGCTTTCATTGTTACCTGCCGCTCATTTTTACCCACCAAAAAGCGCCCTGGGTGCCCGGACCTGCCTTTAGACAGGATTATGCTTATCCGGGAACGTATCCAGTAGTTGAAGAAAAAAGTAATCTGACCATTGAAAGCGGCACCTGGAATAAACAACGAATGTATGAAACCATGAGGCACGTGTTTGAATTCAGGGAAAGATATCAAGCAAATGTGGCTTGCAACGAGTTTGGGGTTTATATGGCGGGACCTGACAGGCTAAGCCAGATGAACTGGATAAAAGATATTCTCGAACTATTTAAGGAAAACGAAGTCGGCTGGACGTATTGGACTTATAAAAACCTTGATTTCGGGTTGATCAGCAAGGGGGAGCAACTGTTTGAGCATCATCCTCCCTACGATAACCCCCAACGAACTGATTTCGAGCTGGTGGAATTGATGAAGCAATTCTAGAGGAGGGGGCTATGCCCTACATTGATCTGAACAATGTTGGCAGAAAGGTCGCCTATGAAGAATATGGCGATCCTTTTGGTTTTCCGATTCTGGTACAGCACGGCTTGATTGCCAGCATCAAGGATGGCGATTTGTTTGACCTGTTGGTGCGAAACGGCGCAAGGGTGATCTGCATCGCCCGACCGGGATATGGAGAGTCTGCTCCTTTTGAGATGAAAAACATAGGCGAATGGGGCAAAGTGGTGGGCAGGCTGGTGGGCACCCTCGATCTTGAGAGATTTGATGTGCTGGGCATGTCTTCAGGGGCGCCTTATGCGTATTCGGTTGCCCATCATTTAGTGGACCAAGCAAGATACGTGTACATTTTTAGTGGGATCCCAGCCATGTATGAGGACGAGGTGTTAGCTAAATGGCCTTTTCCGGTAAAAAAGAATGTGTCTATTGAAGAAATGCAGAATCTCGCAAATGACCTCTTTTTCTCTAATCTATCTGAGGGAGATTTGCTCCGCAATGACATCAGGGATTCAATAGCCAATGACGGGTTTGGACTTGCGCTTGATTTTCGACTGCGCTGCATGGATTGGGGGTTCAGGTTGAATCAGATCAGGCAGAAAGTCTTCATGCGCCATGCCCGGTTGGATAAAAGTGTGCCTTTTGAATGCGCCAAAATGACCGCCGACATACTTGAGAATTGTGAACTATTGGTTGATGAGGGCGATATCCATTTTTCAACTGATTCTCTCGACTTCTTTTTAAAGCGTACTGTGGTTAAAAATCTACCTTGAAAGTTTGGATTGAGTAACACCAAGGGCAACGTGCGATTTGGATAAATAGCTATAATGATACTATCAAGGCAACTGAAAGACGCCTTCCGCTTTGATCATACTTTGATGGAGGAATGAATATGGGAGACAAAGGCGGCAAGAAGGACAAAAACAAAGCCGAAAAGCAAAAGAAAGAACAAGAACAGAAGAAAAAAGAACAGCAAAAAGCAAAAATGCCAGTAAAAAAGGCCTGATTTTCCAGGTATTGTTGGCTGGTCAGGAAGAACCAGAAAGCAAGGTGATTCCTGAGCTTTTTTATCAGACAGGTTGTTGGTCCAAGACCCTTTATTGGGGGAAGAATTGAGTATGATTCCCACCAATGGTGAGTTATTCATTTCTAACGAAAAAGAAGCTGCCCCTGCGGACATCGAATTGATTCAGCATGGGCTTCGTGATTTTAACAACTACTTCATTCGCGATGACGGGTTTGAACCGTATACTCTTTTCCTGCGTAAACCAGATGGTTCCATCGTGGGAGGGCTGCTGGGCGAATTCTATTGGGGATGGCTGCATATTTCCATTTTGTGGATTCATGAAGATTATCGCGAGCTGGGCTATGGCAGCCGTTTGTTGGAAGCTGCAGAAGAACAAGCTCATATGAAGGACTGTATAGCCATCCATCTTGATACGATGAGTTTTCAGGCGCAACCTTTTTATGAGAGGCACGGCTATTCGGTTTATGGAAGATTGGATGATTTACCGATCGGTCATCAAAGAATCTTTCTGGTCAAGTATCTGGGGGAGTATAGCAATTTTGATCAAAAGATTAATTCGAACCATCGTAAACTAAAGGAATAATCCGGCAATAGTTGTCAGGCGCGAGCGAAAGGGTTTGGGTATCCTCTATTGGACGGTATCAATACCGATCCATTCAATTCTGGAGGATTTATCTAATGGAAACAAAGAAAGCAATTACCATCAACCCCATCGGGCATGTCGAGGCTTCTGACCAGTTTGGCAAGTATGAGGTGCATGTTGATCAGGAATACGTTGAAGCACTTCAACTGCTGGATCAATTCAGCCATGTGATGGTGATCTGGTGGGCGCATCACCATGATAATGCGCAGGATCGCGCCATCTTGTCTACGGAACTGCCCTATGCACGCGGTACGCGGGCTGGGGTGTTTGCCTGCCGTAGCGAGTATCGCCCCAACCCGATTGCCATAACGATCATGCCCATCATTTCTGTTGACCAGAAAACCGGGGTGGTGACCCTGCCCTGGATTGACGCGCTGGACGGCACCCCGGTTCTTGATCTCAAGCCCTACATGCCGAGTTCTGACCGTATCAGAGACGTCAGTGTTGCTGGATGGTGCAAGGATTGGCCGATGTGGATGGAGGAAGCTGGAGAATACTTTGCTGCTCACGCCACTGATTTTGGATGTTAATTATTGCTGTTTGCAGTGATAATAATGTGTAATTGAAATGGTTTTGCGTGAGAAATAATAAATAATTATCGCCCCAACCCTGTCCATTTATGTGATGACGGGGTTGGGGAGAGCTATTTTCAAGTGAGGCAATATGATGATACCAAAAATCATTGAACCGAAAGAGATTGTTATGGCAGGGATGTCTTTTTTTGGTGATCCCTTCAATACCCATGCCGGCTGGGATGAAGACAATCAGATCGGTCTTTTATGGAAGCGTCTTTCTGCTTTCCTCGAAAAGCACACTGAGGTGAAACACTTGGTAAACGGCAGCCAGTGGTATGAAGTTCATCTTTATGGGCCAGAAACAAACGAAAAAGGGTTGTTCGAAGTATTTGTTGGAGTGGATTTTAATTTGAAACAAATCTCTGAATTGCCGGCAGAACTGCTGGTCAAACATCTGCCTGCCACGCAATACGCGGTGTTTACCCTGAGCGGCAGCCAGATCAGCGGCGATTGGGAAAAAATGATCATGGACTGGATGCCGGGTTCTGGCTATGAAAGCGGCGGGAATTTTGGGGTGCAGCTCTATGACGAACGTTTCAAGGGTGTGGATCAGCTGGATGAATCGGTTTTGGATGTGTACGTACCGATCATGAAGAAGTAAACCGTATGATGAATTTGGTTGAGTGTATTCTCCAATCCGTTGGTTATATTGAAGACCATCTGCATGAGCCGATCACGGTTAGTGACATGGCTGATGCAGCGGGTTATTCGGTATTTCATTTCATTCGAAGCTTTAACCAGGTCGTGCGGCATACCCCTTATGATTACCTGATGCGCAGGCGTTTAACCCGGGCGGCGGGCGATCTTGTTTCAAGCAACAGGCGTATCATCGACATCGCCCAGGATTACTGTATCGGCAGTCAGGAAAGTTTTACCCGTCTTTTTCGCAGGATGTTTGATCAAACGCCTGGGCAGTGCCGAGCAGCTGGAGGGGTTGTCTGGTGGAAAACTTTCCAGGCAAAGACTGCCGAAGACCTTTACTTCAGCTCACAACTTAATCTGATGGGTATTGTTCTTACTGAACTGGAGCCGATTCGATTAAAAGGACTGATGAGCCGTGTTGAGGCGGGGTTGATTAATCGGGATGAGATTAGAGCCGCGTTGCGCACTGACCTCTCTAAAATGATGCCAGGGAGAGAAAATATTCATCAATTCGAAATCTGGTCAGGCATATACCCTGAACAAGCTGAAGGGTATTGTTTTATCGGATATATGATGTCTGAAGTGGAAAACAATAACAGTATGTTGGTGGAACAAACAATCCATGGTGGAAGGGCGGTTGAAGTTGGCATCAATCAGGGAGAGGAAGTTAACGCTGCGCGATTTTCACTGTCTTCCTGGATCCCAAACCGCGAATTACAGCCGTCGCTGCCGCTCTGCCTGATCATCCGGAAAAGCAGCTTCACTAATACGAACAGCAAAGAATCCCTTCTGATCAGGGTAGAGGGAATTGAGGAAAGGAGAAATGCCCATGAGTAATTTTAGTAAACCTGAGACCATTCGATTGGATGAAGTTAAAGAACGAATCCTTTCTTCTGATCTTGTACCCAGCCGGGCTAGCTTGACCGAGGGAATTAATCAATTGTTTGACGGTATTGCCCTGACAGGAATCAATACGCTGGCTGATCTGCATAAGTTGTTGAAAAATCAGAGCAAAATGGGAATGTATTGCAATCTGAATGATATCTCCATGGAAAAGATGGCTTTGCTGCGCCGTGAAGTGGAAAGTTATCGACCAAAACCCTTTAAGCTTGCCGAGGTGAATTGGCTCCCGAGAGACGAAATTGGTAGGTTGATCAATCTAGGCATTGGAACCTCGGAGGATTTTTTAAAGGAACTGGAAGCAGCCGGCTGCGTCGAGAATCTGGCTGATAAAACAGGGGTGGAGACTGATCTGGTAAACCAGTTGGTCAGTCTCTGTGATCTGACGCGTATACAATGGGTGAGTCTCAATTTTGCCAGAATGTTGGCTGAAGCGGGTTATACCCGTCCGCGAGAGATTGTCACGGCAGACGCTCAAAAGTTGGGAGCCGATTTGGAACGGATCAACGTGGATGGTAAGTATTTCAACGGAAAAATTGGTCTGCGCGATATCAAGCGATTGATCCACGCAGCAAAATATACAGAGTAGAGGAAAAAGTGACATATCTTAATCTAACCAAAGAGAATATCAAAGGGGAACATATCTGCTGTGCCATTTCTGATAAGAAATGCGCTGCCGGATATGAGATGAAAAAATCCTGGCTGAGCCACCGGTTTGAAGACGGATACGTCTTTCGACGGATCGAAGACCGCGCGAAGGTTTTTATCGAATATGGTCCGAGCGAAAAAGCCTGGATGCCCATTGTGGCGCCTAACACCCTGACACTGGGTTGTTTCTGGGTGTCGGGAAGCTACAAAGGGAAAGGACACGGAAGGCAGTTATTAGCAGACGTCATTGAAGATGCCAGTCGCCAGGGAAAAGATGGGCTGGTAACGCCAGTAGGAACCAAAAAATATCATTTCATGAGCGATACCGCCTGGCTGCTCAAGCAGGGTTTCGTTGAATGTGATAAGACACCCGCTGGTTTCAGCCTCTTATGGCTAGATTTGACCCATCAGGGTCAGACACCAAAATTTGGCGATTCTGTACGCAGCGGCGAATGCCCCGAGAAGAACGGACTGGTGGTGTATTATTCAAACCGCTGCCCTTTCTGCGAGTTTCATGTGCACGAATCTCTCAAAGAGACCGCTGAAAAGCGAGGCTTGAAGTATAAAGTGATCAAACTGGATTCGCTTGAAGCCGCCCAAACCGCGCCAACGCCTGCGACTATTTTCACCCTTTTCAAGGATGGAAAATTCATCACCACCGATTTGAGCGTCTGCATGGACAGTCGTTTTGACAAGGTCGTTCCGCAATGAGATAATTCTTCATTGATTATTTCATTGAAGGACATGTTTCATGCGCTTACAAACAAAATATTTGCAAATTCAAGACATTCGCCTGGCTTATTGTGAATACGGGACGGGTGAATTTTTAATTATGTTGCACGGCAATGGCGGCAGCAAGAAGTATTTCCGGGCTTACCAGACAGATTATTTTGGCGATTTTCACAGCTTCGCCATTGACAGCCGTGGACACGGCCAGAGCAGATCAAAGGATGCTGCGCTTAGTTATAAACAGCAAAGTGATGACATACTGCGTTTTTGCGCGGTGAAGGGCATCAAGAAAGCCAAAGTCATCGGATACAGTGACGGTGGCATTCTAGCTTTGTGGCTGGCAATCAAAGCCCCGGAGATTTTCACGAGGGTTGCGGCGTTAGCGCCCAACACGGTTGCCAGCGCAACGACACCCGAAGCTCTGGAATATGTACAAAAGTCCATTCGTAAGTGGGAATTCTGGCAGAAGCTTGGTATTCCTCTGAAGCGTTTGATTATGCAATTCAAGCTGATGCTGACAGATTCAGGCATTACAAATGAAGATTTAAAAAATATCCGCTCAAAAGTGATGATCCTGTATGCTGAACGGGATATGATCCCAGAAGAGCATTTTCTTGAAATTGCCAGTTTAATTCCCGGCTGCCTATTGGAAAAGGTGATGGATTCTTCTCATCGGGGTCTACCAAAGATGGAAACGACAATCGAATTGATGAGGGATTTCTTAGTGGAATAAAAAAACCACCTCGTGAGAGGTGGTTTTTTTTGCACAGTTTGGAATTAGACACCAGACAACGAAGTGTTGATCTTGCTGAAGACTCCACCGATCTGAGGGCCGAGCAAGCGCAAGACAACAATGACGACCACTGCAATGAGGACCAAAATCAATGCATATTCGATTAAACCTTGACCTTTTTCTTTCGGGGCGAATAACATAATGACTCTCCTTTACACAATAAAATGAATCGATATATTCATTATAATTATCCGAAGTTAAATTACCATAAAAATAACCTTACAAGGACATTGCAATCATTACTGTCTGGGGTAAATAAACATATTTTTAGAAAATCAGCCACTCAATATAGAAAGGAAAGGGTATCAAGGATGCTTGCACAGAGAAAGATTTCAGTCAGGATATTAGCCATAGTCCTTTGTTTATTTGTCAGTGGTTGTTCTTCAAAGGCGATCATTGAATCCGGCTTTCAGCCGTCGGTGGATTCTGTTGTTGATGCAACGGAAGAAGCCACACCTACTGCCGCAGTCATGGAATTCGCCAATAAAGAGCGTTATTCACAGTCATCCGTGGATATTTGCCCGATGATGAAGCAGCAGGCAGCCGAAGTGTTCGGAACAGAATTCACGCTTGAAAACAACGCACCCTTCACGGACATTGTCAGTGGTGAAACCGGAGAAGCCTGCCGGATGACTTCCAATATTAATGCTGATAAGTATCAAAATGTTTCAGAGATCATTCAAGTCTTAATAGAATCGCTTGGTTTGGGGTGGACCGAACAGATTAACTATCAGGCAGACGGTCCAAACGCTTCATCCACTGCCATGACTCGAGATTGGACGATTATGATTTTTTCGGTGGGTAACAAATTGTCGGAAATCGTTGACTGTTCCAGTGACCAGCCGGCCACCGAGTGTGTGGAGTTGGGCGATCCACAGGATTATCTCATTCAGATAGAAATTGCAGAGTATCACCCTGAATTTACGCTTGACGGGCATTGGGTGGATAACTCGACAGGTTTTGTTCTTGATCTTTATCAAAACTGGAAAGCTGTTTATGGGCAGCATCTGATTGTAGCGCAAAACGGCAACAAGATTGATTCGATGGAAGCCAGCATCAACGGTCAACTGGAGGGCAGGACGGTTTCGGTTGACTTCCAGAGCTCCTTTTCAAAGACAGCCGGGCAGGCCGAAATCACCTACCAGGATGACGGCTCCATTCTTTGGAAGATCATCACCCCGCCCGACGGAGAGTATTACCTGCCAGAAGAAGCCGTGTTGACCCGCAATGCATTACAGTAATCACGTGGTCCGCAAATTGCTTTTCAACCTCAAAGTGGAGATGAAGATGAAATTATCAGATATCGTCAATCGCAAAATCGAATCAGTGCCGTGGACTGAGGGCGAGAAGATCCCATGGAACGACCCCGAGTTCAGCCAGCGGATGCTTCTTGAACATCTCTCGCAAAATCACGATGCCGCCAGCCGGCGGTTTGAGATTATTGATCGTCATGTGGCCTGGATTCATGATGAATTGTTAAAGAAAAGACCATCTCGCATGGTTGATCTCGGCTGCGGACCGGGTTTTTACACCTCCCGGCTGGCAGGTCTAGGACACAGCTGTAAGGGAATTGATTTCAGCCCGGCTTCCATTGAGTATGCCCGGCAAAAGGCGCTGGAAGAAAAAACTGGCTGCGAATATCTGCTGCACGACTTGCGCAGCTGTGATTTTGGCAGCGGCTTTGATCTGGTGATACTTGTTTATGGAGAGTTCAATACGTTTCAGAAAGCGGATGCCAGGTTGATTATAGAGAAGGCTTTAAATGCATTGAACCCTGGAGGGCGCTTGTTAATCGAATTGGATTCGGTTAACGTAGTAAAATCCATTGGTCAGGCGCAGCCCGGCTGGCATACGGCTCAAAGCGGATTGTTCTCAAACACCCCCTACCTGTTTCTCGAGGAGGGTTATTGGAATGAAGAATTGCAATCTTCCACGCGCCGGATGTATGTAATTGATGCTGGCAGCGCTGAGGTAGTGCAAATGGCAGACAATCATCAGGCTTATTCAGAAGCGCAAATCAGACAATTGGCATTGGATTGCGGGTTTGAAAAAGCGAATACCTTTAGCGGTTGGCCAATTCAAGGGCTCGAAGCCAATGATCACTCTCTGTTGCTTGTAGCAGTGAAATCAGACCATTGAGCTGTTATTCATCAAGGGAGATCACATGAAAGCAGCCTGTTTTCCCGTTACCTGCCTGGATTATTTTCCACAACAGAATGAACATTTTGCTGGCGGGAATTCAATATACCAGGCTGTTCGCCTACGGCACCTCGGTGTTGAAACCGCGTTTGTTGGACTGCTTGGTAGGGATGAGCCCGGCGATCGGGTTCTTGATCTATTGGTCCGAAATAGCGTGGATGTCTCTCACGTGCATCAAATTGATGGTAATACAGCCACGCCCCTTATTTTTCATGATGAGTATGGCGAACGGTTTGGCGTAGATGATACCTGGAGCGGCGGGGTTTATGAAACGCACCGGCTGCGACGATGCGTTTCAGACGGCGTTTACGTTGAGTTATGCGACAGATCGGGATGTGAAAGCGGCGCTGCTGGCTGGTGCTGAACTCGGCCGGGAAGCAGCCAAAACTCACGGCGGGGTGTCAGGGAATTTGGAATTACAATAGCATTGGTTAATAATTATTTCTAGAAAAGGCATCTGCATGAACAAACAAACTGTTTTGGTCACCGGAGGGGCTGGGCACGTGGGGTCGCACCTGGTTGAATTGCTGGCTGCCAACCCTGAAAACCGCGTGATTTCGCTGGATAATTATTTTAACGGCAGAGAAGCCAATCACATCCCTGGCGCGGAATACCGCCGCGGACACACCAAAGATATTGATTCGCTGGTGCCTGAAACGCCGGATATCATCTATCATCTGGGAGAATATGCCCGCATCACTCCCTCGTTTGAAGATGTGCAGATGGTTTATGACATGAACATTGCCGGCACCTTCGGGGTGGTAGAGTTTTGCCGCAAACGCAAGGTCGCCAAACTGGTTTATGCCGCATCTAGTACACGCTTTGCCATTGAAGGCAATGGGCGGCATCAGAACCCCTATTCCTTCAGCAAAGCCACCAACGTGGATCTGATTATGGATTACGGCAAGTGGTACGATTTGCCCTACGCCATCTGCTATTTTTATAACGGTTTTGGGCCTCGTGAAAAAGGGGACGGTAAGTATGCCACGCTGATTGCCAAGTATGAACACCTCTACCTGCAAGACAAATCGCTGCCGGTGGTGAAACCGGGAACCCAGCGCAGGGCGTTTACTTATGTCAAAGATCTGGCAAATGGCATTGCCCTGGCAGGCGAAAAGGGTTGGGGTGACGGCTACATGTTGGGCATGACAAAGAGCCATTCCATTTTGGAGATCGCCGATGCTTTTGGCGGACCGGTGGAACTGGTGGAAGGATATCCGGGCAGGGAAGAATCTGGTAACGATACAAGTAAAGCAAGAGACGAATTGGGGTGGGAACCCACCCTGGATGTGATGGACTACATCGCGGATTTTCGTAAATTACATCCAAAGAACTAGTAATCTCAAGACCAACGAAATCACAGTGACAAAGATTGCTATCAAAAACGACGGCAATCTTTTTTGATTTCACAAGAATCCAATCGGTTTGCTCGCTTTGAATTGAGTATAATGGAGCATTATTTCTTGTTCAGACAATCTATCAACATTAGGTAAAATTATGAACAACTCTTCGATTGAATACATCATTTCGATTACCTCGCGCGACCGCATCGGGATTGTGTTTGAGATCTCAAGCGCTTTGGCGGAACTGCGCGGCAACATTGCCGATTCACGTCAGAGCGTAATGTGCGGCTATTACACCATGATCGTGCGCGCATCATTCCCTGGCGATGTCTCGCTGGATTCCATCCGGCAGAAACTGGCTGAAGTGGATCAGAACAGCCCCACCGCGTTAAATATTCTAGTGAACCCAGTGGAGCAACCCCTTCCTGCCGCAACAGACCCCGACAATAGCTATGTGCTGACAGCCAGCGGCACCGATCAGATCGGTTTTGTCGCCATGGTGGCTGCCTTTTGTGTGAGGCACCATATCAATATCATTGATCTTTCTACGACCTTGTCGGAGGGCGAGTTCATTATGATGCTGCAGGTTGATCTGAATGCCTGTTCATCGGTGGATCAACTGAGAAAAGACCTTGCTCAATTTGGAAGAGAACACAAAATAAAGGTGGTACTTCAACACCATGATATTTTCAAAGCGGTCAGTGAAATCAGCCTGCCAATGTGGCAGAAACGGGAGAAGTAAGCCATGCGGTCAGATGAGATTCTTAATACTGTTGATATGATCCAAAAGGAAAATCTGGATGTGCGTGCGGTAACCATGGGCATCAGCCTGCTGGATTGTCACCGCGCGGACGTCAACCAGACTTGCAAGGCGATCGTGGAAAAAATCACCCGCCATGCCGGCAAGCTGGTGGAGACCTGTGAACAGGTTAGCAGCGAGTACGCGGTACCTGTGGTCAATAAGCGTATTTCGGTGACCCCCATAGCGCATGTTGGCGCGGGTTTTGACGCCAAAGGGTTTGTTGAGATTGCCAAAGCCCTCAACCAGGCCGCTGATTTGGTGGGGGTGGATATTTTGGGCGGTTATTCCGCGGATGTTGCCAACGGGATTACTTCAGGCGACCTTGAGTTGATTAAATCCATCCCAGAGGCGTTAACCTCGACCAGCAAGGTGTGTTCATCGGTGAACGTGGGTTCAACCCGCAGCGGCATCAACATGGATGCCGTGGTGATGCTCGGCAAGGTGATCAAGGATGTTGCAGAACGCAGCGCAGACTCAGGCGGTTTTGGGGCAGCCAAATTCGTGGTTTTCACCAACCAACCCGGCGACAATCCATTTATGGCGGGCGCCATCCACGGTCTTGATCAGCACGAGGTGGTGATTAATGTGGGGGTCAGCGGACCGGGTGTGATTGCCAGGGCACTTGAACGGCGTATCGCTCGAGATGGACGCGAGAATCTGGGGCTGCACGACCTGGCTGAAGAGATTAAGCAGACCGCTTTCAGGGTGACACGCTGCGGCGAGTTGATTGGAAGGCGTGTAGCGGCTGAATTGAAGATTCCTTTTGGGATTGTTGACCTTTCGCTTGCGCCAACCCCGAATGTAGGTGACAGTGTGGGCGAGATCATGAAAATTCTTGGTGTGGAAGCCATCGGCGCACCGGGTACAACCGCGATTGTCGCCATGCTCAATGATGCGGTGAAAAAAGGCGGCACCTTTGCCAGCCAAACGGTGGGAGGCTTAAGCGGCGCGTTTATCCCGGTTTGTGAAGACCGGTTTCTGGCGGATGCGGTGCGTGAGGGCAGCCTGGTGATCGAAAAACTGGAAGCCATGACCAGTGTTTGCTCGGTCGGTCTGGATATGATTGCCATCCCCGGGTCTGTGGATGCGGCTACCATCTCAGCCATCATCGCAGATGAAATGGCGATTGGCATGATCAACGGCAAAACCACTGCGGTCAGATTGATCCCCGTGCCGGGCAAGGAAGCCGGCGAGTTTGTTTCGTTTGGCGGCTTGTTTGGCGAAAGTGTTATTGCTCCCATCCGCTGTGTCGGCAAATCAAGCCAGTTTGTCGGCTTTGGCGGTAAAATCCCCGCGCCGATTCATAGTTTAAAGAATTAGCCCTATTTACCAACCCTGACAAGATTTCTTACTGATCAATCAACCTTGACAGGGTTCTAAACCTTGTCAAGGTTTTGAAATATCAGCTTAAGACTTGTCAGAATAATGGTCAGTTAGTGAGCCGCGGTAGTGGTTGTGGATGAAACAGTTTTGGGTAGACGGTTAACCCCGTAAACACAGGCGATGATGATGATTGATCCAATAATCTGATAGAGGTTGAAACTTTCTTTCAGAATTAATACCCCAGCCAGGATGGAAATAATGGTGGTGATGTTGGCAAAGATTGATGCTCTGGCGACATCCAGATAGGTAACGGCATAATTCACCATGAGGAAAGCTCCCACCGATGATGCCGCGGACAGGTAGAGGATGGAAATCCAGAAGGAACCGCTTTTCAGAGGAACCATTACCATTTCGGAGAAATTCCCCCAGCTTTGGACAAGAGCAATTCCAGTAAAAATGACGCAACCAAGCGCAAACATCACGTAGGTGCGTTCGAATGGACTGAACTCAGCTGAGGTTCTACGGCTCAGAACATTAAACATGGATGTTGCAGCAACTGCCAACAGGATGAGGATAAATCCAAGCCAACTAAAACCCCCTGAATTCTGACCAAGGGTGGTGAGGAAAACTCCGGCGACTGAGACAACCGCGCAAAGGATTTGAAACAGGCGGGCTTTTTCACCCAGGATAATCACACCGAAGAACAAACTGATCACCGGAACCAATGCCACAATGATCCCGACAAAGGAAGTAGCCAACAGTTTTACCCCGTAATTTTCACAAATGAAGTACACCACTGGTTGAAGAATGCCAAGGAGCAACAGCAGCTTGATATTCTTCCCCTTGAGGTTCAGTTTAATCCTTCCGAATACAGCGACCAGATTCAAAATGACAAATGCCACCAAAAAGCGGATAGCCAGAAGCACAAACGGGGTGGTAATCTGCAAGGCTTCCTTGGAGAAAATGAAGCTAAAACCGAAAATGGCATATCCTAGAAAAGCCAATAGGATGGACAGGGTTTCTTTCTTTTTTGTTTGCATGAGATTTCCTGTTGTGAAAAGCAAAGTATATTACAGTAAAGGCTGACTTTTTCTGAAAATGCCAGCGATTGCCCCCGAGAGAACAAATGCGAGTGATAATACCATTGAAACTTGTTTCGTGATCATAAATGTTGATAATTCTAATAAAACTCTGATTTTTTATGTCATAATACAGACTAAAACAGTCCGAAATAAACCTGGAGTTAAGCATGGATAATAAAAACAATGTGATTGATGACTACATTGCAAGTTTTCCAGAAGAAGTGGGGCAGAAGCTCTCAAAATTGCGCAAGGTAATCAAAGAAGAAGCTCCCGACGCTGAAGAAAAAATCAGTTATCAGATGCCCACTTTCGTGCAAAATGGCAACCTGGTCCATTTCGCGGTGTTTAAGAATCACATAGGGTTTTACCCGGCGCCGTCAGGGATTGAACGATATCAACACGAGTTATCAAGGTACAAAACTTCGAAAGGAGCGATCCAGTTCCCACTAAACGAAGAAATTCCATTTGATTTGGTCAGGGAGATTGTGCGCTTTCGGTTAAAGGAGAATCTCGAGAAATCGAAAGCCAAAGCAAAATAATGACCAATCATTCCCTCTGAGAATATTTCAGGGGAGATTTGATGATAAGATAAGCGAGGGAGTCTGATTGGTGAGATGAAGAAACGAACCCTGCTGGTTTTGATCCTGATTCTGTTGTTGGGTATTCTTTTTCCGTTTGCCACGGTGGCCCGGTTCTGGAGCGGATACGCGGTTGTTTTCAACCGGGTATTTGATTTTCAGCTTTCGCATATTTTGACGCACGCCGCTTTATTTGGCGTGTTATGCGGTTTGTTGTTGGTTGTGTTCGGTCAAAAATCTTTTGGGCAAAGAATTTGGATTGCCTTGGCAGGGGTTCTGCTAGCAGCGTTGGGGCAGGAAGCCATCCAAATGATCAGCACTGGAACCTCCGATTTTGGCGCGGCTTTCTTTGATCTGGGGGTTGATCTGGCAGGGACTGTTATTGCATTAAGTGTCTTTATTCTTTTTCATGTGAATAAACAACGGTATCTAAGGAATGCTTCATCACAGGATGGGAAGCATGAGTGACGATTTCCTGAAATTTATGATTGATGAACTTGAGGGGTTGGGGTATTCGGTAAACGAGAATCCTTCGCTGACTGGCTGCCGCGGGTTGTTGTATGCGCGGTCCGAATTAATCATCACTGTCGGACCAATCAAATTCAAGAACCATTTTCTCTTTGTTGACTGGGATAATGATCTTTATGGCAGGCTTGACCTGCTGCTTGAAACACAAAATGGCTTCAGCGAATTCGTTAACCTCGAATACAAGGTTCCGCACGGCTGGCGGATGAAGGTCCCAAACCTGGCGGTGATTGCCATTTCTGCGCAAGGTTTTTCACAAGAAGCCATGGATTGCGCGGTAAATCGTTATTTCATCCCCTGGGTGGGGGGCGAGGTGGGGCAGATAATGCTTCTGAATCTGGAAAACAACCAATCCATTCATCACTATAAAAAGACTTACAAACAGACCGGCTCCATTCCGCTGGGATATGCGGTTAGTGAAGTCAACAGTCTTTTTTCTAAATATTTGCAATCATCACGATCATCAAGAATGGATAAACAATCATGAAAAAAAGCAACCAATTGCAGAAGAAAATGTTTAAAATGGCTCAGGAAAAAGAGCTCTTTAACCAGGCGAAGGAATACGCGTTTGATTATCTTGACAAGGTGTTTGAACGCAAGGTTTACCCGGATCAGTATGCTCTCGAAGGGTTATCCCGGTTTGATGAACCTCTTTCAACAGAGCCGGCTGACGCGGAATCCATGTTGAAGATGCTGCACGAGTTTGGTTCTCCGGCGACAGTTGCCACCACTGGAGGGCGTTATTTTGGGTTGGTGGTCGGAGGGGCTTTTCCACCTGTGATGGCGGTTAAATGGCTGGCAGATGTGTGGGACCAACTGGCACCGCTTTACGTAACTTCTCCGATAATATCCAAATTGGAAAGCGTTTGCGAGAAATGGTTGAATGACTTGTTGGGCTTGCCGGAGGGCAGCGCCATGGGGTTGATGGGGGGGGCCTCCATTGCTACCACTTGCGGGTTTTTGGCTGCCAGGAATGAATTGCTCAAACGCAAAGGTTGGGATGTCAGCTCAAAAGGGCTGTTCGGCGCCCCAGAGATTCGCGTGGTTGTGGGAGCCGAGGCACACAGTTCCGTGTTCAAGGCGCTGGCACTGTTGGGGCTGGGCAAGGACCGGGTGGAACTTGTGCCAGTGGATGAACAAGGGCGAATGATCGCAGATAAAATTCCGCAACTGGATGATTCTACGTTGTTGATCTTACAGGCGGGCAATGTCAATTCGGGATCTTTTGACCCAATTGACGAGATTTGTGATCAGGCTAAGGGCACCGGTACCTGGATCCACGTGGACGGCGCATTCGGGTTATGGGCGGCGGTTTCTAAAAAGAAATGTTACCTGACCAAAGGCATTGAAAAAGCGGATTCCTGGTCAGTGGATGGGCACAAAACACTCAACACTCCCTACGACTGTGGAATCGTGATCTGCAAGGACCGCAATGCGCTGGTATCTGCCATGCAAGCCAGCGGGTCTTACATCCTTTACAGCGATCAGCGCGACGGTATGCTCTATTCACCCGATATGTCGCGGCGGGGAAGAGCGGTTGAACTTTGGGCAACCCTAAAAGTGTTAGGCAAGCAGGGGGTCGAAGAACTAGTGGATGGGTTATGCGCAAGGGCAGTCCAATTTGCTGACGCGATTAAGGCGGCAGGGTTTAACGTCTTAAATGACGTTGTTTTCAACCAGGTGCTGGTAACCTGCGGCACACCGGAAGAAACCGCAGCCACGTTAACCCATCTTCAGCAATCAGGCGAATGCTGGTGCGGGGCAGGCAAATGGCATGATATGCCGCTTATCCGCGTGAGTGTATGTTCATGGGCGACCACTGAAGGGGATATTACTCGCACAGTGGCGGCGTTTGTCGCCGCAAGAAAAAAAGTTAATCATTAGCATTGTTTTCTTAAACAAAAAGTCCGGATCACTCCGGTCTTTTTGCTGTATTCTCCCGATACAAGTACTTTCAATTTAGACGATGCCGTAAGCCTGCATGGCTTTAGCTACTTTCATAAAACCTGCGATATTGGCTCCGACCACGTAATTGCCCTTGCAGCCGTATTCTTCTGAGGCTTCAAGCGCAGCTTTATGGATGTTCTTCATAATGACCTGCAATTTCTGATCCACTTCTTCGCTTGACCAGCTCATGCGCATGGCATTCTGTGACATTTCCAAGCCTGAGACGGCAACACCGCCCGCATTGGCGGCTTTGCCCGGCCCGTAGAGCACATGGTGGTCGAGAAAGACTTGCACGGCATTCAGATCGCTGGGCATGTTGGCACCTTCCGAGATACAGAAACAACCGTTATTAACCAATGCTTCCGCTTCGGCTTTGTGAATCTCGTTTTCATGAGCAGACGGGAAGGCAAGGTCTACTTTGAGGTTGTTTTCTTTGATCACTTCCCAGACACTCTTGTCGGCATAGTAGGGCACGTTGTATTTCTGCGCGTATTCGCTCATGCGTCCGCGGCGATGATTTTTCAACTCAAATACGAATTTCAGTTTTTCGGCGTTAATGCCGGCTTCATCCACAATGGTGCCGTTGGAATCGGAAAGGGTGATGGTTTTGGCGCCCAACTGCTGAAGTTTTTCGACCGTATATTGCGCCACGTTGCCTGAACCGCTGACCGCGGCAATTTTGCCGCTGATCTGCTGTTTACGGGTGGCGAGCATTTCTGCCGCGAAATAGACCGCGCCGTAACCGGTGGCTTCAGGCCGGATCAGGCTGCCGCCGTATTCCAGTCCTTTGCCGGTGAGTACACTGTTGTTGGCGTTGACAATTTTCAGGTAGTAACCGTAGAGATATCCGATCTCTCGTCCACCCACACCAATATCCCCTGCAGGGACGTCGGTGTTGGGGCCGATGTGGCGGTAAAGTTCGCGCATGAATGCCTGGCAGAACCGCATCACTTCATTGTCTGATTTGCCCTTCGGGTCAAAATCAGAGCCGCCCTTGGCGCCGCCCATGGGCAGGGTGGTTAAAGAGTTTTTAAAGATTTGCTCAAAACCGAGGAATTTGATAATACCCAAATTCACAGACGGATGAAAACGCAGCCCGCCTTTATAGGGGCCGATGGCGTTATTAAACTGGATGCGGAATCCGCGGTTGATCTGCACTTCTCCGCTGTCATCCACCCAGGGAACGCGGAATAAAATGGCACGATCCGGCACAACGATGCGGTCATAGATTTTGGCTTTGACGAAATCCGGATTCTTTTTGACTGTCGGCTCAATGGAATGGAGCACTTCCTGAACAGCCTGTTGAAACTCGGGTTGGCCCGCATCTTTTTCTTGAACTTGAGCAATCACTTCCTCAATAAGTGACATAGGTTTTCTCCCTGATAAAAGATAATGACTTATATCACACCGACCATGAAGAAGGTGTGAAAAAAGGTGTGGAATATATGAAAAAATTATAAAGAAATCAGGAGTGTTGGATTACTCCGACACTGTGGCGGCCGTCCACCTTAATCCGCAATGGCACAGGCAGTCTTATGTGGCAGGTGTAGTCAAGGGTTCTGGCAACTTGTTGCTTCTGAAGCCAGTTCCAATCCACTCGGTATGGGCTTGAGAAGGGCATGGAGAAATGCATCACACCCAGGTTGATGATATTGTGAAAATAGTGTGACCCCTGACTGAGTTCGACCCTGACGTTATCCTGGGTGGCTTCAATGATTACTTTTGCACCACAAATCTGCCCCCATTTCACCGGGATACCAAGCCAGGGATCTTCTGTGCCAAGGCGGCCAAAGACAATCAAGAGATAACGGCGTTTTTCATCCAGCAAGCCGCGATTGAGTTCCTCCATTTCCTCGGCGATCTGGCGTGTATTTTTCAGGTTAAATTTTTCAGGTTTGACAAAAACAATATCAGTAAGTTCGTCAAGAGTGCCGTTTCCAAGAACGGCTTCAGAGGCAGCCAGGGTTGAGGGGCTTTCCATTTCTTCCGGGGTGATCTGAAAATCTCCCTCCGGGATCACCATCGGGCGAACCTGTAAGAAGCCAAAACGGGGCGGGTCAAAGGTCATGGCAAATTCGACCTCCACCGGACAACCCAGGCTGGTCTCGCAAGCCGCAAGCATTTTTTTAATCAGAGCATTGAAAGGGATTTCTTTCAAGACCAGAAGGGGTGAAAAAGTGAGCGCACGAATGCCCTTGCTGCCGACGCCAATCATCAATCTTTCTGCCTGGGGATCATAAGTAGAGGCGAGGTTTGCCAGAGTGCCGTCTTGATCTGCCACAGTCAGGTTCTCCAACTGCATAAATTCAGTCTCTTTGATCGGGTTAAATTCCGGTGGCTCACCCATATTGATCATCCAAAAATCTGTCTGGGTTTCTTTGAGTAATTCCTCGGTAGAGTTGAAAGGAGGCGGCATTTCAGGATAACTGGGCGAATAAAACCAGCAGCGACCGCCATCCACAATAGTTTTGCCCAAGCCGAGTGCGAGGTTGACTACCCCGTCTTTGGTTTTAGCGGGTTTTAACGGGTAGTAGTTGTAAGAACGGGCAACACCTGATAACTCGGGATAGAATCGGTTTTGATGCCGGCGGCCAATCACTTCCTGCACAACGACAGCCATTTTCTCTTCGCAAATATCCAGGCTGGTTGCCTGGCAATAATCGCGGGCGGTTTTGAAAAATGTGGATGCCCATACAAACTTAACCGCCTCGATGAATTTGGTGAAACGCACATCTGGATCAGGCTGGTTGTTTGGGATCATCTTGGTGAGATAGACCCCCGCAAAAGGGCGGTGGGTGGTGTCTTCAAGCAGTCCAGATGAGCGGATGGCAAGGGGGGTTGTCCATGAGTCGGTGAGCGCGCGCAGCTGCCCAAGAACCTCAAAAGGCAGATCTGCCCGCTGAAAGGCATTGGCGATGCGAGCGTCAGACAGACCTGAATGAGCGATATCCGTTAACCCGTTGCGCTCAATAAAAGATTCAAAGATGCTGGTTCCCAACACGGTCAATTCAGGAATGTCTATTTTAATCCCCGGAAAGCTTGAGGCATCCAGTTCAACGAGGGTTTGATGGACAGAAAGCAAGCCCTGGGCTTTGCCGCCCAATTCATCACGAGCGCCAAGCGAAGCTTCTTCCAGTGCGGCTCCGCGCCGCATGGTTAACAGGTTAAAGTGATCGGCTATCTTAATCATTAATTTTCGGGAAGTATCAGATTAAACCCCGGTCAAGGCACGACCTTGCCACCCGATCAATCGCCAGCATATAAACAGACTCACGGGAGGTGAGGTTGTTTTTACGCGAAAAATTAATCACATCCATATAAGCGGAAGTCATCAATGAATCGAGTTTGCTTAACACTTCGTCTTTGCTCCAAAAATAATTCATGTTGCTTTGAACCTGTTCAAAATAACTACAAATTACCCCGCCTGAATTTGCCAGAATATCGGGGATGATTAATATTTCCCGTTCGGTCAGAAGCGGGTCTACATCGGGGTTAGTCGGCCCATTGGCGGCTTCGGCGATAATCTTTACCTGTGGGCTGATGCGGGCAATATTGTCAGGTCGGATCTGATTCTCAAGTGCGGCAGGAACCAGGATATCCACGTTTTGTTCCAGCCAGGCTTCACCAGACAGGCATTCATAACCCAATTCAATGGCTTTCTGTTTGTCGATTTCGCCAAAACGATCAGCGATCGAGGAGAGTTCGGTAAAATCCATGCCGTCTTTTTTGCGGAAGGTATAGGTCGTTTTATCGGTTTGATTCCAGCATGCGACGGCAATGATGGTGCCGCCCATCTGGTTGTAGAGATGGGCGGCGTTTTTGCCGACCAACCCAAAACCTTGAAAACTGGCTTTGGTTTTATCTACGGTAAGCCCAAGATCTTTGAGTGCTTCACGGACGGTGATCATCACCCCGTAACCGGGGGCTTCCTTGCGACCATGTGAACCTGCGTGGTGAATTGGTTTGCCGGTGACGTATCCGGGGGCTTTATGCCCGACGATGGTTTCGTATTCGTCCAACATCCATAACATCTGTTGGGGACCGGTCATGATGTCGGGTCCGAGCACATCCATGTCGGGGCCTGAATGATAAGCGGTGCGACGCACAAATCCGCGGCAGATACGTTCCATCTCGAATGGGCTCAAACTGTGAGGATCACAAGCCACACCGCTGCTGCTGCCTCCCAATGGCAAGTTAACGATGGCGCACTTCCAGGTCATCCACATGCCAAGGGCTCGGACGGTGTCGAGGGTTTGCAGGGGGTGAAAGCGGATGCCGCCTTTGGAAGGTCCGCGGCTGTCATTAAATAACACATGATAACCACGCAGAATTTTCGTGTCGCCGTTATCCAGTTTGACAGGCAGGCTGAATTGATATTCGCGCATGGGCAGACGCAAGAATTCACGCACTGGCAGATCAAGATTGAGCAGGTCTGCGCAGTGATCAAACTGCTTTTGCGCCATTTCAAAGACGTTGAAAACCTTATCATTCTCCATCATTCGTTTCCTGTTGTTCCGGTAGGCGTGGCAACTAATTTGTATCCGATGCCTGACAAACTGATGATCAGAGAAGGTTGTTTGGTATTTTCTTCCAGTTTGCGGCGAAGTGTGTGAATATACGATCGTAAATAATCCATCTCGTGTCGATATTGCGGACCCCAAACAGCAACAAGCAACTGTTCATGGAGCATGACTTGATCTTTGTGTTTTGCCATTTCTAACAGCAGTTTGTATTCGGTTTCTGTCAGATAGATGGGCAAATCGTTGAGGGTGACCTGACGGGAAACCTGATCAATGGTAAGGTTTTGACAGGTGATTACTTCGGGGGCGCCCATGTTATTCTTGGCACGTTTCAACAAAGCCTTGATACGCGCTGCCAAGATTCGGGATTCGTATGGTTTGGAGATAAAATCATCAGCGCCAGCTTCAAAGCCTTGCAAGATTTCAACCGTTTCATTTCGTTCCGACATGATTATGGCTGGAGTATCTGAAAATTCACGCAGGCGGCGAATTAAATCGATGCCATCCAGTTCTTGCTGCAAGGTGGACTCTGTAATTAGCAGGGCGGGTTGCTCTTCAATGATTAGCTGCAAAGCCCTTTCCACTTTATTGGCACTGATTACTTCATAGCCAAGTGGTGTCAGTATCTGTCTGAGCAGATGGATCGATCTTGAGTCTGGGTCAGCAATAAGAATGCGTTCGAGAGACATGAATTGAAGTTGCTCCTTTTGAGAGAAGAACTCTACAAACAGATGTATTTGTTCAATTATCGCACATTCTTCTCATAAATATGGAGTGATGAGTATTTTTTATGAAAACAGCGAGATTTCTTTGATCTTAACCGTATAGTAATCGTCAGGTTGATTTTGTTGACAAACGGTTTAAGAAGTACTATATTATTGTTATAGGAGTAATATACGCTATGCGAGTTTTTGGTGCAATGATAACTGAGGTCAGTTTTTAAGGCACGCGGTCTGTCTGCGTGCCTTTTGTTTACCCATCTTCCTTACAAAAGGAGAACGACAACCCATGGACTACAGCATGATCGGCAAAATTGAAAAAGCAAAACGTTACGCCCAAGAACGCAATCGTTTCGAATTTCGCTCTTTTACTGTGACAGTCAAGGGCGACAACAACTCCCACGATGTAAAATACGAAGACGGCAAATGGCAATGCGATTGCGAATTTTTCCTCGCTCGTGGTCGCTGTGTGCACACCATGTCGCTTGAGACTATTCTTGAAGGAATGACCAAACCGACTGAAGCCATCCCGGCGTAATTAATCGATTAATCATTACAAAAGCCCTGACGATCTTTCCAGTCAGGGCTTTATTGATTAAGGGCTCAACATTACAAAAGAATTGAGATATCTAAAAAATATATGAAACCGGGAGGTTGAATAATCAAAAATTCATAAAAAACAAATAATCAGATGGTTCGAAGTGGTATAAACGGTTCATTATCTACGATCGAAAAATCTCTATTCAATCCAATTGAATATCTCCGAATAGAACAAGAAAAGTGGATTCGGAAATTTTGATTTTGTCAGATTATTTATCTATCAGTAGAAATCCTACCCATTTAAGGAATGATTCTTATGTCAGAAGAAAGCGATCCTTTTCAGCATCACACCGCCAAAAAACAGGGGCTTTATGATCCTTACTATGAACATGATGCCTGTGGAACCGGGTTTGTGGTCAATATTAAGGGCGTTCGTTCTCGCGACATTATTGCCCAGGGTTTAACGATTCTTAATAATCTGGCACACCGCGGAGCGACCGGCTCTGAAACGGATACTGGAGACGGCGCAGGAATTCTCATCCAAACGCCGCACACCTTTTTACAGAAAGTCTGCGGTCAGATTGGCGTTGATCTTCCAGCTCCTCGATACTATGGGGTAGGGATGATTTTCTTGCCGGTGGAAGACAATCTTCGAATTGAGTTTGAAAAGATTGTTGAATCAATCATCGATGAAGAAGGGCAGATTATTTTGGGGTGGCGGACAGTCAAAACCGATGATAGCACCTTGGGCCCCAGTGCAAAGGCAGCCCAGCCTCTGGTTAGACAGGTTTACATCGGGCGGAACAGCCTGATCAAGGACCGCACTTCTTTTGAACGTAAGCTTTATGTGATCCGCAAAAGAGCCGAGCAGGCCATTCGTTATTCGGGAAAGCCCGGTGCGGAACAGTTCTATGTTTGCAGCATGTCGTACAAGACGGTGATCTATAAGGGCATGTTGACTTCAAAACAGGTGGGAGAATACTATCCTGAGTTGAATGATCCGGATATGGATACCGCGCTGGCGATGGTGCATTCACGTTTTTCAACCAACACCTTCCCATCCTGGGATCGGGCGCATCCATACCGTATGCTGGCGCATAATGGAGAAATTAACACATTACGCGGCAATGTAAACTGGTTGAATTCTGAACAGAGCAAGTTCCATTCTGACAGTTTTGGAAACGATCTTCCAAAAATTTTACCGGTGATCAATTCTGACGGTTCTGATTCTGGTATCTTTGACAACGTGTTGGAGCTTTTGGTGCTGGCCGGACGCTCACTGCCTGAAGCCATGATGATGATGATCCCGGAACCGTGGTCAAAACATGAAAGCATGAGTGAAGAAAAGAAGGCTTTCTACGAATATCACAGCACATTGATGGAGCCCTGGGATGGACCTGCTTCGATGACTTTCACGGATGGGGTGGGTATTGGAGCCTGCCTTGATCGCAACGGGCTGCGGCCTTCGCGTTATTACGTTACCAGCGATGACCGGGTGATTTTGGCTTCCGAAGTGGGGGTGTTGGATGTTCCACCTGAGATGGTGATCAAAAAGGGGAGGCTTGAACCGGGCAGAATGCTGTGGGTTGACACCGAAGAGGGCCGCATTGTCAGCGACGAAGAGATCAAGCATACCATTTGCTCAGCCAGGCCTTACCGCAAGTGGCTGAACGAGTTCATGATCAACCTTGAAGATTTACCTGACCCGAAGTATCTGGACGAGTTGAAGAATCGCAGCCAGGCAGGGCGAAGCCATGAGTTGCTAACAAGGCAGCGCGCTTTTGGTTATACCAATGAAGATATCAGTGTAATTATTGAACCGATGGCGAAAAATGGCGTGGAACCGATCGGGTCAATGGGCAATGATACCCCTCTGGCGGTTTTATCTGATAAACCGGTTCTGCTCTTTGATTACTTCAAGGAGTTGTTTGCCCAGGTCACCAATCCGCCAATTGACGCCAACCGTGAAGAAATTGTTACGGCGACTGAAGTGATGATCGGCTCTGAGCAGAACTTGTTGGAACCTCGCCCTGAAAACTGCCGGCAGATTAAATTAAAGAACCCGATCTTGACCAATGAAAAACTGGAAAAACTGCGCCAGCTCAACCGCCTTCATTTTCATACGGTGACCATCCCAATCTTATTTAACCCGGCGGAGGGCGGCGCTGGACTTGAAAAGGCGATGGAAAAGCTCTTCGCCAGGGCGGACGAGATTATTGACAACGACGAAGCTAATATCATCATTCTCTCGGACCGCGGTGTGGATGCCGAACACGCGCCCATTCCCGTACTGTTGGCGGTATCAGGGCTGCACCATCATTTGATCCGCAAGGGAACACGCACACACATTGGCTTGTTGGTGGAGTCAGCGGAGCCCCGCGAAGTTCATCACTTTGCCATGCTGGTGGGATACGGGGCGGTGGCAGTGAATCCATATCTGGCATTTGATACCATCCGTGATATGGTGGATCAGGGAATTATTAAAGGGGCAGATTATAGAACGACGGCGCAAAAATACCGCAAGGCTGTGATCAAGGGTATCGTCAAGGTAATCTCCAAGATGGGTATTTCCACTGTGCAAAGTTACTGTGGCGCACAAATTTATGAGGCTGTTGGATTAAACCAGAGTTTTGTGGATCGATACTTCACCGGAACCCCCTCACGTATTGGTGGAGTGGGTCTGGAGACTATCGCACAGGAAGCCGTTATGAGGCACAAGACGGCGTTTCCAAAAAGGGCGGTGGATCGGGATGGCCTTGAGGCAGGCGGAAAATACAAATGGCGGAATGACGGTGAACGGCATCTTTTCAATCCGGAATCCATCTATTACCTTCAACAAGCTTGCCGCAACAATGATTATGCTTTGTTTAAGAAGTATTCCGGGTTGATTGATGATCAGATGCATGCCATGACCACCCTGCGGGGGTTGCTTAATTTCAAATTTATATCTGAACCGATTGCCATTGAGGAAGTGGAATCGGTGGAGTCCATTGTAAAACGGTTCAAAACCGGAGCCATGTCATATGGTTCAATCAGCAAGGAAGCTCACGAAGCGCTGGCAATTGCCATGAACCGCATTGGTGGAAGAAGTAACACCGGTGAGGGCGGAGAAGACCCCTCGCGTTATGAAATGGACGGGAACGGCGATTCACGGAACAGCGCCATTAAACAGGTGGCGTCAGGGCGTTTTGGGGTGACCAGCTATTATCTGGTCAACGCCCGGGAGCTTCAAATCAAAATGGCACAGGGTGCCAAACCCGGTGAGGGTGGCCAGTTGCCTGGCAGAAAGGTTTATCCTGAAATTGCCAGGACTCGTCATTCCACACCAGGTGTGGGGTTGATTTCTCCTCCTCCGCATCACGATATTTACTCTATTGAAGATCTGGCTCAGTTAATCAACGATCTTAAAAATGTAAATCCTGACGCCCGCATCAACGTGAAACTGGTTTCAGAGGTGGGGGTGGGCACAATTGCCGCCGGGGTGACGAAAGCCCGCGCAGATGTTGTGCTGGTCAGCGGGCACGATGGCGGAACAGGCGCCTCACCGCTGACGAGCATCAAGCATGCCGGGTTGCCCTGGGAACTTGGTTTGGCTGAAGTGCATCAAACCCTGGTGCTCAACAACCTGCGCAGCCGCATTACCGTGGAGACCGATGGACAGTTGAAGACCGGGCGGGATGTGGTGGTAGCGGCTTTATTAGGCGCTGAAGAATTTGGTTTTGCCACTGCACCGCTGGTGACACTTGGCTGCGTGATGATGCGGGTTTGCCATCAAGACACCTGCCCAACCGGTATTGCCACTCAAAACCCTGAGCTGCGTAAGAACTTCAAGGGCGACCCGGCTTATGTGGTCAATTTTATGAGGTTTGTCGCACAGGAAATGCGCGAGTTGATGGCTCAACTGGGGTTCAGAACGATTGATGAGATGATTGGGCGCACGGACAAACTGGAAACCCGTGCAGCGATTGACCATTGGAAAGCAAGCGGATTGGATTTATCGGCGTTGCTTTATCAACCTGTGACTGACGAATCTGTTGGATTGCGGTATTCAATTCCGCAGCAGCACGATCTGCAAAAGAGTCTTGATCAAAAGATTCTGCTTGAGTTATGCAAACCTGCCCTTGAAAAGGGCGAACGCGTTGAATTAGATTTTCCCATTCGCAATGTGCACCGGGTAACTGGCTCACAGGTGGGCAGCGCCGTAACCCGCAAATATGGTCTGGAAGGTCTGCCAGATGGCACCATCCGCATGCATTTCAGAGGGTCAGCCGGGTTAAGTTTTGGGGCGTTCATTCCACGCGGCATTACCATGGAATTGGAAGGAGACGCTAATGATTATATTGGCAAGGGATTATCAGGCGGGCAAATTGTGGTTTATCCACCCAAGGAGTCTCCATTTATCTCCGAAGAGAACATTATTATTGGCAACGTAGCGTTCTACGGCGCCACCTCCGGCGAGGTGTTTATCAGCGGGCTGGCTGGCGAACGGTTTTGTGTGCGCAATAGCGGCGCTCACGCGGTGGTGGAAGGAATTGGCGACCACGGCTGTGAATATATGACCGGCGGTCGCGTGATCGTGTTAGGTAAAACCGGACGTAATTTTGCCGCGGGCATGTCTGGTGGCATTGCCTATGTGATTGATTGGGATGGCAACTTTAAAACCCGCTGCAATCCTGAAATGGTTACTCTTGAAGAGCTAAGTGAGCCTTTCGAGATGGAAGAAATCAGAAAGATGATCGTAAAACATCAAGAACTCACCGGAAGCACCCTGGCAGATCGAGTGCTGAAAAACTGGGTTGAAGTATTGTCTAAATTTGTTAAAGTACTGCCAGTTGATTATCAACGCATGCTCAATGCCTTTGAGAAGGTGAAAGCCGAAGGGTTGAGTGGTGAAGAAGCTGTTCAGGCAGCCTTTGAATTAAACAGCCGCGAATTGTCACGGGTCAGCGGGAACTGAGAGGAAAGATGGGCAAACCAACCGGATTCATGGAATACAATCGCGAAACCCCAATAGATCTTTCTGCACAGGAACGAATTCTGCATTGGATGGAGTTTCATCAACCATTATCAGAAGAAAAATTGCAGCGACAGGCTGCCCGGTGTATGGATTGCGGGATTCCCTTTTGTCACACTGGAAAATTACTAAACGACATGGCGGCTGGATGCCCCATCCATAATCTCATCCCCGAATGGAACGACCTGGTTTATCGAGGATTATGGAAACAGGCTCTGGATCGTTTGGTCAAGACCAATAACTTTCCCGAATTTACCGGGAGGGTTTGCCCGGCTCCCTGTGAGGGTTCCTGCACATTGGGGTTAAACAATTCTCCAGTGACTATAAAAAATATCGAAGGCGCCATTATTGAGCGCGGTTTCGAAGAAGGCTGGATCTATCCGCAGGCACCACAGATACGCACTGGCAAGAAGGTTGCCGTAGTAGGGTCAGGTCCGGCCGGTCTGGCTTGTGCCGACCTGCTCAACCGGGCGGGGCATACCATCACAGTTTTTGAGCGGGCAGATCGAGTTGGCGGGCTGTTGATGTACGGCATTCCCAACATGAAACTGGATAAACAGGTGGTGCAGCGCAGGGTGGATTTGTTAGCTGAAGAGGGGATTTTGTTTATGACAAAAACGGAAGTCGGAAAAGATTTCTCTGCTGACCGGTTACTGAAAGATTATGATGCAGTGGTCTTATGCGGCGGTTCAACCAAGCCACGCGACCTGCAGGTTGAAGGCAGAGATCTGAAAGGAATCCACTTTGCCATGGATTATTTGAGAGCCAATACGCGCAACTTGTTAGGTGGGGTTACTCGGCAGGCTGATCTCATCACTATTTCAGCCCGTAACAAGGATGTGTTGGTAATTGGCGGCGGCGACACAGGCACAGACTGCGTGGGCACATCCCTGCGGCACGGCTGCAAGAGTGTGACACAATTCGAGATTCTACCTGAGCCTGCGCATGAGCGTTTGGGGGATAATCCGTGGCCAGAATGGCCCAAAGTATTAAAAGTTGATTATGGACAGGAAGAAGCGCAAAGCTTTTACGGAACAGATCCTCGCCGTTTTAATATTCTGACCAAGCGTTTTGTTGGAGATGAAGAAGGCCAGGTCAAGGAAGCCCACACTGTTCAGGTGGAATGGGTTAAAGACTCCAATGGGCGTTTTGCGCCACATGAGGTGCCTGGCAGTGAACGGATCTGGCCTGCCCAGTTGGTGTTGATTGCCATGGGGTTTCTGGGACCTGAGGATCAGCTTTTGAGCCAATTAGGGGTATCACGAGACGGACACAGCAATGTTCAGACTGCGGAGGGTAGTTATGCCACTAGTGTCAGGGGGGTGTTTACGGCAGGGGATATGCATCGAGGTCAGAGCCTGGTGGTCTGGGCAATTCATGAAGGGCGAGAGGCTGCCAGAGATGTAGACTGTTACCTGATGGGTTCCACAGAGATCAAGGGTTAGTTAGCACCTCAATTAATTAGTCTTCTCCTTGAGTAGCGTAATTCATGAATTATTCCTATTTAAGGAGAGTTTTCATTTGAGCAAAGATCAAATTTGCAGCCTTTTCAGGCATCAACCGGTAGAGAAAGTCCATCATTTTGGCGTCGCTTCCAACCAATACTCGGAACTTGTTCTTTTCCATGCCGTCAATAATGGTTCGGGCGGCATTCTGCGGAGTGGTGGTTTTCATTTTGCTGCGGTCAATGCTCGCTGATTGCTCTGGGGTCATTGCGCCGGAGTTCACTGATATGTTGGTTCCGATGGCACCCGGAAATACCGTGGTGACATGAAGGTTGGTTTCGAGGAATTCGGAATGCAGACCCTCGGAAAACAGTTTAACGGCAGCCTTTGAAGCACCATAGACAGTCTGCCCTGGCACGGGCAAGAAACCGCCCATGCTTGCAATATTTACAAGGTGCGCTTCAGGACGTTTTACCAAATAAGGCAGTAAAGTTTTGGTCATGTAAAGTACACCGTAGAAATTTATGTCCATAACTTTCTCAATTTGCTGCCAGTTAAGGTCAATCACTCTGACGAAAGGTTGAATGATGCCCGCGTTGTTAATCAACCCATCCACATGGTCGTGTTTGGCGACAACCTCATTTGCCAGAATCTCAACAGCTTTCAGATCAGTGATATTGACTTGATGAGTTGAAAGCCGGTCAGTCATGCTGCCAGCCAGCTTGGCAGTCTCATCGAGAGCGATGGCGTTTATATCCACAGCTGCCACGCGGGCGTTTTGACGCAGCAGTTCGAGCACCAATTCCCGACCTATACCGTTTCCGCCGCCAGTTACAACCACCACCTTGTTAAAGACTTTCATTTTTCCTCTTTTCTTAATTAGAAGAATAATTTCATAAATTAATTATAATAAATATGATAAAAATAGTCAAATTAATAATATATAAGAAGATTTTGTGTCCGGGCGAATAAAAAAACAACCGAAGACAGGTTGGTCTGCAGCATTTCTATTCACTGGATGTAAGTTAATCTGTTGCAGGGACACGGCTCGCCGCGTCCCTCAGGCATGTTTTATTGTTTTGCGGGTGTATTGCCACACGCCCTTACAGGGGTTGGGCTTGTAAAGAGAAAAAATTGAAGAGGGCGCAGCCCCCTTGATTAGGATATTGATCAAGTTGTGAATTTCAGGCGGTTGAGGGGTGCAAAGCCCCCTCGAAGCGTTACAGGCGGTTGAGGGGTGCAAAGCCCCCTCGAAGCGTTCTAGGCGGAGAGGGTGGGATTCGAACCCACGGTGACCACGAGAGCCACAACGGTTTTCGAGACCGCCCCATTCAACCACTCTGGCACCTCTCCGTGTGGGAAGGATTATACCCGAAACGGCTTAAATTTCCACCTCTTGCCCATAATCAGGATATTCCACCTGACCGAAATTGTTTTCTTTCAGTTTGATCATCAAAGCTTCAGCGGCTTCCTCTTCACCATGAACCAGGAATATCTTCTTTACCTGATTTTTGACAGATGCGGCATATTGTAAAAGACAATCCTGACCGGCGTGGGCGGATAATCCATTGATTGTCTCTACATCGCACAGCAAATCATATTCATCGCCGAAAATGCGAACCTTGCGATCTTTGTCTACCAGGCGTCGTCCTAAGGTGTGGGGAGCTTGCCAGCCGACGATCAGGACGGTGTTCTTTTTGTCTTCAATGTTGTTTTTGAGGTGGTGCAATATACGACCGGCTTCTGCCATGCCTGACGCGGAGATGATTACCATGGGTCCCCGTTTGTCATTAATTGCTTTTGATTCGTCCACAGAACTGACGAAATGAAGCCCCTTAAATTCAAGGGCGGGATGTTTCTCTTTGCGAATGAAGTCAAAGGTTTCTTCATCAAAATATTCAGGATATTGTTTGAAAATCTTGGATGCTGAAACAGCCAAGGGGCTATCTACATACACCGGGATGGGTTCAAGCGCATTTTCAGCAATCATCTGATTGAGAAAGTAAACAATTTCCTGCGTTCGCCCAACCGCAAAGGCAGGGATGATGACCTTGCCACCGCGCCTTACTGTTTTTTGAATGATTTCCTTAAAATTTAGATAGGCAGAATCTACGCTGTCATGGTTTTCATCCCCATAGGTGCATTCCATTATCAGGTAATCTACATCAGAAGGGAAGACAGGGTCGGGCAGAAGTGGAAGACCTTTGCGACCGATATCCCCTGAAAACCACAGACTCTTTTTCACACCATTTTCCACTGCGTCGAGACGGATGGCGGCCGAACCGAGTATATGACCGGCATCGTAGAATTTTACAGTCAATCCTGGTACCGGTGAAAATGCCTCTTCGTATTTTATTGGATAGAAGAGATCAATTGCTTCAATGGCATCTTTCACCGTATAGAGTGGTTCCAGAGGCGGTTCGCCGCGGGCTGATCGCTTTTTGTTTACAAAGAGTATGTCTTGTTCCTGAATGTGACCGGCGTCTTGCAGCATGATGTTGCCAAGGGTTCCGGTCGGAGGAGTGACGAAAATTGGGCCATGAAATCCGTTTTTCACCAGGTTGGGCAGATTGCCACTGTGATCAATGTGAGCATGAGACAAGATGACTGCATCAATATCGGCAGGGTCAAATTCAAAATTTTGATTTTTTTCATAGGTTTCACTGCGTTTGCCTTGAAACAAGCCGCAATCCAGCAAGATTTTCTTGCCATTTATATCAATCAGGTGTTTTGATCCGGTGACTGTTTTGGCAGCACCATTAAATGTGATTTTCATGAGTTTGCCTCCTTTTCTATTGCTTCCAGGATCATTTTTCCGAATTTGCGATATCGAACTGGTGATTCGATCATGATTGTTGCCAGTTGATCAATATCAGAGGGATTGGTGGAGGCTATCTTTTCTACCATTTCACGTGGAAGGACGATGTCTGATTCAACCTTCAACTCTTTTGCCTTTTTCTTCCTCCACTCTTTAAGGCAGTCGATTCGTGCCAGGTAGGATTCATCAGGTTTTACATTTTTCTGACGAATGACAGGTTGAGAATTATCGCCTCTGGCAATGGCTTGCAACAATCCGCTGCCATGTCGGTTAATTATCCGTGTAGTGCAATGAGGGATGGTTTTGAGGTCCTCAAATGAGGCGGGTTTAAGTCTACTTAATTCAAGCAGGACTTCATTGGAGAGAACCTTAAAATGTGGTAGATCCGCTTTGCGGGCTTGGTCATCACGGTATTTGCATAATTCCTGCAAGACCGCTGCCTGCCGTGCATCAATATGATTTGAACCGGCAACCTTCCAACATTCGCTATGATTGTTGGACGAATGATGGGCTTTCACCTGGCAGGCATTGGCGAAATCTTCCTGAGCCAGATCAATCAACTCATGAGAGATCAGTTCAAATTCAAGAGTATCTCTTAATTGAAACAGGTAATGAGTGTCCAGCCGGGCATAGTCAAGCATTTCTGTCGGCAGCGGACGCTGCCCCCAGTTGGCGCGTTGATATTTTTTATCAAGGGTTATGTCATAATGTTGAGATAACAACGATCCGAGACCAATCTGGTTGTACCCAAGAATGCGCGCCGCAATCATGGTATCAAAGATATTGGCGAACTTAAAGTCATAATCTCTTTTAAGACAGATAATGTCGTATTCAGAAGCATGAAAGATTTTTTCTTGTGATGGGTTTTGAAAAAGGTTTCCCAAGAGAGAGAGGTTTTTTAAAACAAAGGGGTCAAAAATATAATCAATATTCGGAGACGAAATCTGAATCAGGCAAATTTTTTCCTGGTAGGCAAACAGACTGTTTGATTCAGTATCTACGGAGATTCGGGGTTCGTGTTCCAGTTCGTCAAAGGCTGACTGTAATAATTGATCGGTGTTCACCCAAATTGATGGTTGAAGTGAGGCAATGTCCATAACCGAATTATAACCTTTTTGAAGCAGTTTTATTTCTCTTGAGATTATGTGATGATCGAATTGATTTACCAACCCCGATTTGTAAAAAATGTGCAATAATAGATTTATTATTAATGGTTCTTAATTGTTGTAAGAGGAGGAATTGGAGGGAGGCAGATGGTAAAAATTCTATTAATTGAAGATGATGCTCAATTTTCAGACATATTGCGGCACTCATTACTTAACGAGGGTTATCAGGTTGAAATTGAAGAAGATGGATTAAGTGGGTTAGAAAGATATAAAATCTTACAACCTGACCTGGTCGTTTTAGACTGGATTCTTCCCGGTTTGGATGGGCTGGAGGTCTGCCGAAGAATCCGTATGCAAAGTTCGTTACCGATCATGATGTTAACCGGAAAAGAAAACACGGAAGACCGCGTTCTTGGACTCGATGCCGGTGCTGATGATTACATGGTGAAACCTTATGATGTGAAGGAACTGCTTGCGCGCATTCGCGCTTTGTTCAGACGTTCTCACATGGATCAATCTCCTACGCTGACCTTTAATGACCTTGTTTTAGATACATCTACCCGACAGGCTGCAAGAAATAACCGTACGATTCACCTGACCGCAAAGGAATATGATCTACTTGAAATGTTTATTCGTCATCCAAAACAAATCCTGACACGCGAGGTTATTTTTGATAAAGTTTGGGGATATGACTTTGGCGGAGAGAGCAATGTGCTGGATGTTTATATTAGATATCTGCGAAAGAAGCTGGAAATAAAAGGTGAAAGCCGTTTAATCTATACCGTTCGAGGTGTAGGTTATGTGATGAAAGATAAAGAATAAATAATAAAAACAGCCCAATCAGGGCTGTTTTTATTATGGGTAAAAGAAATTTAGAAATTTCTCGATTGGTGATCTGAAGAAACGGGTTCACTGAATTTGTGATAGGTGGGTTCTGGCCGTGCACTGGCAGCCACTGAGTTGGACGGCCGGTTCGAAGGAACGATACGGCGCAGGGTTGCAGCGGGGCGTTCGGCTTGATTGTTGAAATGATTGGAGTTTGAGGCTGCGGTTTTATTGGGGGTTGGCTGCCGACGGCTGTTGCCGTTTATTTTTTCTAGAGCACTTGAAAGCGACCCGATGATCAAAATGCGCACGATCCACACCATGACTGCCACACAAATTGGAACGACTTTGGTCAATGTCTGGGTGTTGACTAATGAAGCACTGATGGTGGAATGCGATGCTATGGCAATGGAAACACCCCACCAGGTAAGGGCAGCGTTGAAGGTGGCTGCGATCAACCATGCACCAAAGAGATACCAAGATGATTTTGTGTTTTCTTCCCGGCCATTTTGAGTGATCAGACGGGCAATGCCGGCAAAATCAAGACCGCAAAATGCCAGGGCTAACAAGGTTGCCCATGAGAAACCGGCGATGCGCAGGTCGCCTAGCAGGTCTTTCAATGCATAATTTGTGGTGCCGAAATTAACTGCCTCAAATGAAATCAAAGCCATCACGATGATGAAACCATAGACTGAGTTGGAGCGGATGTGAGATCTCGATAGCGCCTGAAGGGGATTGCGGAAAAAGGAACGAGTATTGGTGACGTTCATAACTTTACCTCCTGAATAGTTGCTTCCGATTGATTGGTCACATTATAGAACAATAATTCTATTATGTCAATAGGTTTAGAAAAATTGTTCTAAAAGGGATTGTTAAGCACAGAATCACCACATAAATAGAGGTGAGTCGTTTCATTACTTTTAATCCATTATTTCCAGTTGATAATAATTGGAGTGGCGTTCTCGGGAATGTGGTCATAAACCCTGTTTAAAGGGATGTTATTGGCTTGACAATTAAGTGTTGAAATGGCTAATCCATGAGAAATGATCAGTAAACGACCTGCAGGATATCGTGCGGCATATTCGCTGACAGCTTCAGCAGCCCGTTGGGCTACCTCCGCCACGGATTCCCCGCCGGGTGTCCGTGAATATACGGGGTCGAGATTGCCTTGCAGAAAGTCTTCGGCAAATTGAATTTGTATTTCATCGAAGCTTAACCCTTCCCAGATCCCCTTGCAGATTTCTCGCAGCCGCTGATCGTTTTGAATCGGCATATGCAACACTTCAGCAACGATTTGGGCTGTTTTTTGTGCGCGAATCAGGTCGCTGCAATAGATCGCGTCAAATTTCTCGTTGATCAGTTTTTTTGCAAGCTGCCTGGCTTGTTCGATCCCCACTGCGTTTAATGGAATATCCGATTGCCCCTGATAACGGCGGGCAACATTCCAATCGGTTTGTCCGTGCCTGACCAGCCAAATTTCTGTCATGAGGGTTGATTATACCCAAGATTTTCAACCGGGCAGGGTTTCTATTTCGAGGATGGGCACAAATCGTTAAGAGGGCAGACCTGACAATTTGGCTTCGCGGCATGACAGGTTTCTCTGCCGAGCCGGATCAGATTGAGATGGGCGGCATAATAGTCTGCCGGTTCGATGAGGCTTTCCATCAAATCATGGGCGGCTTCGAGGTTGATCTTTTCTGGGCGCAGCCCGAGTCTGCCAGTCACGCGGTAAATATGTGTATCCACAGGGAAGGCAGGGCGGTTCAATGAAAATTGCAGCACGATGGCGGCGGTTTTGCGTCCAACTCCTTTAAATTTCAAGAGCCACTGACGCGCGTCTTCGAGCGGTAGATCAGCCAAAAAAGAAAGATCGAGATTGCTGCGTTCAGCATGGATTTGATTCAAAACTTCTTTGATGCGCGGACCCTTTTGGGGTGCCAACCCGGCGGGACGGATAGCATCAATGATCTCTTCAACCGGGGCTAGTCTGACCTCTTCCCATGAAGGAAATTTACCTTTAAGTGCAAAAAAGGCTACATCGCGGTTGCGGTCATTGGTGTTTTGCGAAAGGATGGTTGAAACCAATTCGTCCATTGGAGGAAGCGGGTCTCGCCAGGTAGGAATGCCATAAACCACCATCAGGCGATCAAGAATTGTCTTCACCTGCTGTCGAAATTTGTCTTCAGTGAGGAGATTTGATGGCTCAGACTTTTTCAATTTCTGGATGATGTTTAAGGTACTGCTGCATACCGAAAGTCAAGCGCAACAGATAATGATCATTCTTTTCCTGGTCATAATCGAAGGATTTGAGCAATGCGTGGGCAGCTTTTTCGATCTCGCCCAGAGAGTTCTTCTTATCCACCAGTTTTCCAAGTTGATGTTCGATTTTTTCCAGGTTTTTGACCTGTTCTTTGACTGCGTTGTGATCTACAACGCCACCGCGGCTTGAGACCAGAATGTAATCTTTATATTTTGGGCTGAGCAATAGGGCGAGGGCATCCTTCCATGCAGGAATGTCTGCACTGGCTAAGAATGGCGGCGCAGTGGGAACGATGGTGTCGCCGATAAAGGCGATCTTTTGCACGGGTAATTCCACCCAGATACTGCAGGCAGAGGGTCCCGGGCGGGATTCCAACACGACGGGATGTTCATCCCAGGTGATTTGCAATTGATGACTGAAAGAAATATCAGGGGGTGCCCAACGGATGCTGCCCAGGCCGTTTTGCAGTTCCCATTCGGAGCCAGTTTCGACGGTCTGTGATTTGAATGTCACCGGCCGATCTCTGAAAAGCAGGCTCAGTTTCTCGTGGCCGGCGACCATGCATTCCACCTGGCGTGAACCGATGGTGCGGTCGTAGTGTTCATCCAGGTTGATTAAGAGTCGGTCAATGCCCCCATTTAAACTGGCCAGAGTCGAACGCCACAGGCGGATGTCATCGGGACGAAGTGGTGCATCAATCAGAATAAGGCCGTGAGGCCAGTTGATGGCACCGAGGGTGACACCCGGATAGGATTTTTCGACAAAAACGTGAGGGGCAATTTCCTGCATTCAGACTCCTTGATAGTCAGATCATCATTTATGCGGCTGGAAGGGTCACGATAAAGCGCGATCCTCCACCGCTGATATTTTCAACCCAAATTTTACCACCGTGAGATTCGACTGCGATACGGCAAAATGCCAATCCTAACCCCATTCCCTTGGCGACTCCTTCACGTTGAACCCGCACGAATTTGTTGAAAATCTTGTCCAGCGAGTCTTCTGGTATACCCGGCCCGTGATCTTCCACCCATAAGACAATCTGGCGATTGTTGGCTTTGGCGCCGATGGTGGCTTTTTCACCCTGGGGTGAAAACTTGACCGCGTTTTCGAGCAGGTTGGTCATCACGCGGCGGATCATATCAGCATCCACTTGAATGGATGGCAGTTTACTAAAGACCATTTTTTCGATGGCAACTTCTTTACTGTCAGCCAGTGGTTTGATAATTTCGATGGCATCGTCAATTGTCTTTTCAACTTCAGTAGATTGTTTGTTGATGATGGGTTGTCCGGCTTCTAGGCGGTTGATATCCAACAATGAACTAATCAGACGTTGCACGCGTTCGGTGGAACGGTTGCAGATGTCGTAAAGTTGCTGCAACGAGGGGTCCTTATAAGCAGCCAGGGAGCCGCGCATCAGATCAAGGCTTGAGATAATGTTTGACAGGGGAGAACGAAGGTCGTGGTAAACCATGGCTGATAAATCTTCGCGCAGCATATCAAGATGTTTTCGCTCGCTGATATCGCGGAAAATCCATTGCAAGCAGGGTGTGCCTTGTAAATTGATAGTGGAAACATGCACCTCAACCGGAATTTTGCTCGAACCACTGCAATTTAATGAGGCTTCGTAGGTCTGCGGGAGGTTTTTCTCGATTCGTTCAAAGAGTTTGCCGTCGGCTTGGTCAGGGATCTCCTGCATGTCAATGATGGATTGGGCGATCATCTCTTTTTCAGGGATTCTGGTGACGTTAACTCCTTTTTGGTTGACCTCCAGGATTTTGCCATTCATTGAGGTAATGAAAATGGGGTCAATGTTGTTCTCGAACAAATCATGATAACGCTGTTGCGCGGTGTGAACTTCCTGATAAAGCTGGGCGTTGCGGATGGTGATGCCTGCCATATCCGCGATGGATTGCTGTAAAGCGAATTGTTCGGGGGTGAAAAAATCAACTGATCGGTGAACGATGGTTAGTACACCCACCAGAACGTCTTGCGCCATTAGTGGAACGCACAAGGCGGATCGGGCAGGGTCTACGATCTCTTGATTGGGGCGAACCAGCCAGCGTTCATCCTGTTGGGTATTGTTGATTAAGGCGGGCTGGCGGTGTTTCAACACCCATCCAGCCAGGCCTGAAGTGACCACATCCCGCATTTGGTCGACAGTATGCGGAATTAACGCGCCATGATAAATAATGGCGGCATCCATGGGTTGGCCGAGTTTATCGAGCACCACCAGGCTGGCGCGTTCGGCATTCATGTTCTCAGTTGAAAGCGTGAGCACATTTGCCAGCACCTTACGTAGTTCGAGGGTGGTTGCCAGTTCACGGCTGATTGAGTATAAAATTTCAAGCGAGGAGTGTGTAAAATCCTGATCCATGGTTATTTCCTCTGATATCGCTTCAATCCAACTTGAATGAGCTTGCTATTATTTAGGTTTTGAAGATCTGGATGATGGTTTCAGGTCGTATTATTTTCCATTGAATTGGATGCAGAAAGTTGGCGTGATGAAACACTACCGCCCTGAGATTTTTCATTAGATCACATATCATTCAGTATAGCATAAGCGAAAAACAGCACTCTTAACAATCAAGAAAAGAAAAAAGAAGGGTTGAGGCGAAAGGAATCTGAGACAAAATAACTGACTGATAAGTTGATTATTGCTGTGCAGAAGAACTGCCACACTTGATCGGGAAAAACGGCTGGTCATTCTTGTTCAGCGTTAATCCGAAATAGGGGGATGGATCGAGTGTATTATTGATTTCGAGCTCGTTGAGATATCTGCCGTTGCCGTCGTCTTTGACGATGGAAAAATGCAAGTGAACTCCCACCGGGCTACCGGGGGTACCAGAATAGTTTCCTTGAAAACCCAAAGGCATTCCGGCTTTGACAGGTACTTCACTGCTGCCGGGTGGGAAGTCCACATTGATCAAAGAGTTACCATTAGCGTCTGCCAGGTGGGTGTAGTAGATCCAGATCTGACGGCCGGGTTCAAGCGGGTCGGAGGGGATACGGATGATAATGGTGGATTTCCAGTCGGATTGACGGGTCAGGTAGCCGTCATAGGCAGCGTAAACAGGGGTGACGCCGGCATCCGTCCCGGCAAAAATATCAATACCCTGATGGCGGTGACCGATCTTGAAGGAGTCATCCCAAAGGTAACCAACCAGCCCATCTGTGGGCATGAGAAAAGGTGCGCTACTGCATTGCGAAAGCGCCTTCACCGCCCAATCTGGGTGGGCAGCCGAATTGCGAATCCAGGGGATCACGTAGGTTGTGCCCCGGCTGCGCCGTGAAGGCGACAGAAAGAGAAAATACGCAGCCACCAATATTGCGATTAGAATGAAGGAGAACGCGAACAAAAAGAACCGCTTCATGGGGTTAGACCAGGGTTCCCAGCATGGACCAGGGTCCCGTCCAATGGATGTGCACCTGACTGATTTGGCCGATCAGGTTCTCGTCGCTCTCGACAAAGACCAGTTTATTGGTCGGGGTGCGACCTTTCCAGCGGTGTTTGATCTTTTCTTCAAAGAGGATGGGTGCGGTCTGATCGAGGTAGGTGGCGTGAATCTCGCGTAATACTTTTTCCTGTAATTTTTCAATGGCTCTGAACCGATCCCACTTTTCTTCTTCAGAAACATCGTCAATCATGGTGCGTTCAGAGAGAGTGCCAATGCGCGGCGAGTAGCGAGCCAGGTGAACACTGTCAAGTTTTAATTCTGCTAGCAGATTGTATGTGTTTTGGAATTGTTCATGGGTTTCGCCGGGGAAGCCGACGATGATATCTGAGGCGATGGAGACCCCCGGAATGCGGGTGCGAATCTTTTCAACCAGGCGGCGGTATTGATCGGCGGTATAGCCGCGCCTCATATTTTCCAACACGGTGTCATCTCCGGCCTGGTTGGGGATTTCGATGTGGGGCATTACCTTGGGATTATTGGCAACACAATCCAGTAATTCATCATTCATCCAATTGGGATGCGAGGTCAAAAAGCGGATGCGTTCAATGCCGTCAATTTCGCTAATCTGGTCAATCACCTGCGCCAGGGAAGGGTAACCTGGCTTGTCCAGACCGTAGCGATCCACAATTTGACCTAACAGGGTCACTTCCTTGACACCCTGTGCTGCCAAACAGCGGGCTTCCTGGAGGATTTCTTCGGGTGGGCGGCTGTTTTCAACACCTCGACGGTAGGGGATGATGCAGTAGGCACAAGCGTGTGAACAACCGTATACTACGGGTATCCAACCGATTACTTGCTGGCCAACCGAAGATTGTGGAAGTACCAGGTCGCCGTCCATCAGGGCATAACGGCGGGTGATCTCAGCTAGTTCGGTGACATGCCCGTGGTGTTCGATGAGATATTCAATCAAAGGATTGGGATCAGATGGCGCAGAAAAAACGTCTACATATGGAAAGCGCTTACGCAGTTTGGGGTTGTCTTTAATGCCTACCAGGCAGCCCATCAGGTTAATCACCTTTTCAGGATGGGCGCGTTTGGTCGGCCAGAGCGTGGTCAACCGCCCGTAAGCTTTCTCTTCGGCTGACTGCCTGACCACGCAGGTGTTCAGCACAATAACGTCGGCTTTTTCGATGATTGGCGTGTATTCGTAACCAAGATGTTCCAACGCGGAAGATACCCTTTCGGAATCCGCCACGTTCATTTGACAACCTTCAGTCCAGACGTGATATTTCATGGCGACGATTATAACAAGAAACCAACGGGATAAACTTACTAAATATGCAGGGCAATCGCATCTTATTGAGAAAAAACCTTTAGTAGATAATCTGTATCCCA
>CAYXWV010000013.1:0-67272 GCA_964468875.1 uncultured Anaerolinea sp.
TTCTGAGATTGTGGAGGAAAAGTAATCTCTTACAAAGCACCCAAAGAAGAACTTTTTAGTGTATTTTGAACTTTTTCGTGGTTTGTTTTTTCTCACTAGTGGAGAACGCAAAGTGTGCAAAGAAGAGCTTATTCAAAAAAAGGAAGAAGTATTTCGTCTTGTGGTCCTGGCGGGTTAGATGTGTGAATGGAAGTTATCGAATAAATCAACACCTGCTGGTGATTTTCAAGGCGTTATAATTACGAGCAAGAGAAACGGAGAAACATTGGACGCATATAATTTGGAAGAAAAAATTGGGCCGCTGCTGCGAAGCCGCGGCATGAAATTGACCCTGGCTGAATCCTGCACAGGCGGATTGGTAGGGCACCGGGTTACCAACATCCCCGGTTCGTCAGATTACTATTTGGGCAGCGTGACCGCTTATGCCTATGAAGTAAAAGAAAACATGTTAGGTGTCAGGCATGAGACCTTGCAGCAGTATGGCGCGGTGAGCCGCGAATGTGTGATTGAAATGGCGCGCGGGGTTCGCAAGGCGTTATGCGGCGGGTTCCCCCTTGAGTCAGTGATTGGGGTTTCCATCAGCGGCATCGCCGGGCCCGGGGGCGGCATGCCCGAGAAACCCGTGGGCACGGTGTGGATCGGGTTTAGCGCGGCAGAGGGCGAATGGGCATGGCGTTGCAACTGGAAGGGCGATCGCATTTACAATAAAGAAAAATCCGCTCAGGCAGCATTGGAATTGATCTTTCGATTCTTAAGTGACGATCTTCCACCAGATGACTGGCCCGGAAGTGAATTGTAAGGGGTTCTTGTGACAGAGAAAAAACGTGTTTTGATCATGACTGCTGATGCCGGTTTTGGGCATCGCAGTGCCGCGAATGCCGTGCGGGATGCCATCCTGGATAAATATGATGAGAAACTGGAAGTGGTGGTGGTAAACCCGCTTGATGAACCCACCACACCGCCTTTTTTGAAAGACACCCAGTCTGATTACGACAAGTATGTGCGTAATGCGCCGGAACTCTACGCTCTCGGATATGAAGCCAGTGACAATCCCATCCCAACCGCGTTCCTTGAGCGATCCATCGGGGTGTTGATGATTGATACCATGCGCGAGTTGTTCAATCGTCACAAGCCAGATGTGGTCTTGTCAACCTACCCCTGGTACCCACCCTCCATCACGGCATTATTCACCAACCGAAAATACCGCGTACCCAACTTCACGGTTGTGACTGATCTTTCAACAGTGCACCGCATGTGGTTTCACAAGAAGGGCACGGGTTGTTTCGTGCCGAATGACCTGGTGGCTGAATTGGCACTCAGCTACGGCATGCCGCTGGAAAAGATCACCATTACTGGCATTCCCGTTTCACCTGCCATCATCAAGGAAACCCGCGATAAAAATGCAATTCGGGAAGAATTGGGGTGGGAGCCCGACCTGCCGACCATTCTGGCGGTGGGCAGCAAGCGGGTGGAACGCCTGGTGGATTCGCTAAACGTGATCAACCATTTTGGCGGTCCGCTTCAGGTGGCGGTGGTGTGCGGCAAAGATGAACACCTCTATCGTGAACTCAGCCGTTTTGAGTGGCATATTCCGGCACATGTTTATGAATATTCCGACAGGATCCCCACGTTGATGAAAGCCTCCGACCTGATGTTATGCAAGGCGGGCGGTCTAATTGTGACCGAATCATTGGCAAGCAGCCTGCCCATGATGTTGATTGAGATCATTCCCGGACAGGAAACCGGCAACGCCGAGTATGTGCAAGCTTACGGAGCCGGGGATATTACCGAGTCACCGATTGCCATTCTGGAATGTCTGAGCCACCTGATGCGGGATGATGGAAAATTACTTAAAAAGAGAGCGGAAAACGCATCCAAACTTGGCCAGCCCAGGGCGGCTTATGCAATCGCCGATATTCTGCATGAAGCGGCTTTTCAAGAAAAGAAACCAGGCCGGAAAGATTCTGAACATCGGCATCACCTTATTCAGTAATGACCTGTTGAACGTTGAAACGTCATTTTATACACGGGAGGGAAGTAAAAAATGGTCGAAAATGAAGTTCAGGTGGTCGTTTTAATATCAGCAAACGCAGAATGGGTGAGTGTCAAGCAGCATTTTTTGAACCCGCAGTTTCAAGAATCTCCATTTGGGGCATTTTTTAAAGTGCAGCAGGGTGGTCAAAATACAGTATTGTTCAGAGGCGGCTGGGGCAAAATTTCAGCAGCAGCCAGCACCCAATATGTGATTGATCGCTGGCAGCCGAAATTAATCATCAACCTGGGTACCTGCGGCGGTTTGGCTGGTAAAAGCAGGGTAGGTGAAACTTTGCTGGTGGATAAAACCCTGGTCTATGACATTTACGAGCGTATGGGCGACCCCACCGAGGCGGTTGCGTTTTATGCGACACAACTGGATATGAGTTTTCTCTCGGAGCCGTTTCCGCAGCAGGTACGCAGGGGGCTGCTGGTCTCGGCGGATCAGGATATTGACCCTGACCTGGTCCATAAACTGATTGATGATTACGTTGCCTCCGCCGCGGACTGGGAATCAGGCGCGATTGCCTGGGTGTGCAAACGCAACGACGTGCCCTGCCTGATCCTGCGGGCGGTGAGCGATGTGGTTGACCCGCTAGGCGGAGAGATCTACGAGAGCGATGAGTTTGCTGACCGCGCCAACAATGTGATGCTGCCCATGCTCAAGGCGTTGCCCAACTGGATCCGCTGCGCAAAGTGGGGAATGAAGGAGTAAAAAGGTTGTCTCTTGATTGAAGAGATTGAATATTCTAATATCCGACTCGTTTTAATCAGCAAGCATTAAAGGGGAATGTAATGTGAACAATCAAACAAGAAAGTTGCCAAATCGAAGATCGATTCGACTTTCCGGATATGATTATTCAGAATAGGGTAGTTATTTTATTACATTGGTGACGTATCAAAGGTTCCCAATTTTTGGAAAAATTGAAGATGGCGAGATGTATTTAAATCAAAAGGGTTTAATTGCACGCGAAGAATGGATGAAAACACCTCAATTACGTCCAGGGGTTGAAGTTGATTGTCAGGCATTCATTATCATGCCTAATCATGTACATGGGATTATTGATATCGTTGATGCTGAAACACCACCGGTAAGGGCGTATAGCTATACGCCCTTACCGCAGACTCTGGAAGGGAATAACCTTCGATCTCCATCAAAAATATTGGGGTCAATTATTCGCGGGTACAAAGCTTCCGTCACAACAAGAATTAATACACTTCAAAATTCTCCAGGAAGAAGGGTTTGGTTGCGGAATTATTACGAGCATATTATTTGTTCGGATGAAGAATACGATACTATTGCGGCTTACATCCAGGCAAATCCCCAAAACTGGGAAATCTCAGATGATTATTTCATCTCATATGGAAAAATATAACAAATGATGTAGGGACGCGGCTTGCCGTGCCTTGTTCGGTTTTTTAACTCGATTGATAGATGTAATCATTATGAGTTAATCGTTCTATGTTCTCGCCAATTGCGTGATTTTCCCCTTGACTTAATAGAACAAAAGTGCTAAATTATGGCAATGGTACCTAGCCATCTAAGAGAAACATGGAACTTTACAATCTTAAAAAATGCACTGTTTTTCATATAATATTCGATTGTGAAAACGACTGAACGAATAGGCATGATGTTCATGCAAAATGATCACAAAACGGATTCGAATTTGATTCGTTCTCAATTCGCAATAACGAAGGTACGAATCATCTTAAAAGAAACAGAAGAAGAACGTGCAGAAATAGCCTTTCATCCATGACCGAAGCCATGTTTATGAAAGCCATCCGAGGAATGAAACCTTTGCGAGGGTTTACTTGCTGCCCAATCGGCTGCGTTCTTCTTCGACGATGGAGATATCCAGCTTTTTGAACAAAGCGGAGGGCTGGCGCAGGGTTTGACCGGGCTGAAGCTGGCTGGGCTCCCATTTGCCCACGGCGCCGCTGGGATCGTAGCGCAGCACGGTGTGTTCACCCAGTTCATCCGAGAGGGTTTCGGTCTTTTGGGTGCCGAAGAGCGAGCCGTCCCATCCCATGAAGCCGTGCAGCCTGTCGCTGGTGAAGGGTAGGAAGGGGGCAAATAGTATCTTGAGTGAATCAATGGCTTTGAGAGCGGTGAAGATCGCCCGCCCGGCCGTTTCTTTATCAATCTTGACCTGCTGCCAGGGGGCAGTCTGATCGAGATACTTGTTCACCTCGGAGGCGAGGCGCATGGCTTCCGCGAGGGCGGCGCGCAGATGCACCTTTTCCATCTCTTCGGCGACGGTCTTGAACCCGTCTTCAATGGATGCCAGTAGTTCTTTATCCAAAACGGTCAACTCGCCGGGGTCAGGTACCTTGCCCTCCCAATACTTGAAGGTGAAGGAAAGCACACGGTTGGCGAGGTTGCCCCAGGTGGCGACCAGTTCGTCGTTGTTGCGGTGATAGAACTCGTCCCAATCCCAGTCGGTATCTTTGGTTTCGGGCATATTGACCGTGAGATAATAGCGCAGCGCGTCCGGGTCGTAGCGGGTGAGAAAGTCGCGCGCCCAGACCGCCCAGTTGCGGCTGCCGGAGATCTTCTGCCCTTCGAGGTTCATGAACTCGTTGGCAGGCACGTCGTAAGGCAGCACCAGGGGGGCGGGGTTGGGATTGCCCATGACCTTGTCAAATTCCTTGCCGGCGCCGATCAGTTCGGCGGGCCAAATGACGGCGTGGAAGGGGATGTTATCCTTGCCGATGAAGTAGTAGGTTTTGGAATCGGGGTTCTGCCACCAGTTGCGCCAGGCTTGCGGATCGCCGCCGAGTTGGCTCCATTCGATGGAGGCGGAGAGATAGCCGATCACGGCTTCAAACCAGACGTAAAGGCGTTTGCTTTCCCATTCCTTGCCTTCGGGCAGCCCTTCTTTGGGCAGCGGAATGCCCCAATCGAGGTCGCGGGTGATGGCGCGTCCGTGCAGGCTGTCAGCCAAAATTTGGCCCAGAGACTGGCGCATCACGTTGGGGCGCCAGTAGGAGTCGCGAATCTTGAGAAATTCGACCACCAGGTCTTGCAGGCGGGCGAGATCAATGTAGAAGTGTTCAGTGGCGCGCAGTTCGGGGGTGGAGCCGTCCACCTTGGAGCGCGGGTTGATCAGTTTTTCGGCTTCGAGCAGGTTGCCGCATTTGTCGCACTGATCGCTGCGGGCGTTGTCATATCCGCAGATGTAGCAGGTGCCTTCCACGTAGCGGTCGGGCAAAAAGCGGTTCTGGCTGGGGGCGAACCACTGCATCTGGCTCTCTGTGTAAAGAAGATTGTTCTTTTTCAATGCCAGAAAGACGGCTTGCGAGACTTTTTCATGATTCTTGGTGTGGGTGCTGGTAAAGAGGTCATAGTTCAAGCCAAGCTGTTGAAAAAGATCAATGAAGCCGTTGTGAAAGCGTTGATAGACTTCCAGCGGGGTGGTTTTTTCGGCGTCCGCGCGGACGGTGATGGGCGTGCCGTGCGAATCCGACCCGGAGACCATGAGCACCTGGTTTCCGCGCATGCGCTGGTAGCGGGCAAAAATATCAGCGGGCAGGTAAGAGCCTGTCAGATTGCCAACGTGAATTTCGGCATTGGCATAGGGCCAGGCGGCAGAGACCAGGATGGGTTTGGACATATACACCTCGAGAAAAGTTGATGGTTGTATTTTAACACGTTTGAACAAGGCTTGGATTCCTTCCTTTGTTGTACTTGACATCAATTCCTGCCTTTGATACACTCTAGACATCTTATTCACCTGAAAGGAGGCGCAGCAATTATGGAACGAGTCATTTCAACCTCAGTGCGGTTTGTATTGTTGCGCGCCTTGTAAGACAGGTTAAGAGTCCTTCTTTACCCATCTCAACACAGGTGCCCGACACCTGTGTTTTTTATTTAATCGGATTCAAGTAACAAAAGAGAGAAAATGAACAAAATGATTAACATCAATGACCATGACCTGGATGATCTTTCAGATCTTCAGTTGTTAAGGCAGGCAAGCAAATCCAACCAGCAACAGCGCAAGGGCAAGACGCTGGTCAAGCAAAAAGGCAGTCAGCAGATTGTGCGCAAGGTCAACCCCTTCTCAGAGGCGGAATACCCCTTCTCCTACCATGCCTCCCTTTATGAGAAAAAGTGGCTGCTGGACTCGGTGAGCCAGTTCTATGAAGAAAAATGGTTTGACGACATTCTCATGCTGGTGAGGGGCGGCAAGGAAGCCTCTGTATATCTCTGCCGGGCGCCAGAGGGTGCCGACCAACCCCTGCTGGCTGCCAAGGTTTACCGTCCGCGGCGTTTCAGGAACTTGAAGAAGGACCATCTTTACCGCGAAGGGCGCGAGAATCTGGACGTGCAGGGCAAGGTGGTGCTGGATGACCGCTCTTATCACGCCATGCAGAAACGCTCAGCCTACGGGCTGGAGCTGCTGCACACCTCGTGGGTGGGGCATGAGTATCTCACCATGCAGATCCTCTCCGAGGCGGGGGTGGATATCCCCAAGCCGTATGCCAGCAGTAACAATGCCATCATGATGGGCTACGTGGGCGATGAAAGCGGCGGGGCACCAGCCCTCAACATGATCAACCTGACCCCCACGGAAGCCCGTCCGCTGTTTCAACGGGTAATGCATAATATTGAGCTGATGCTGGCGCACCAGCGCATCCACGCGGACCTGTCGGCGTATAACATCCTTTATTGGGAGGGCGGCATCACACTGATTGATTTTCCGCAAGCCATCCACCCGGAAGAGAACCACAATGCCTGGCGCATCTTCCAGCGCGATGTGTTGCGGGTGTGCGAGTATTTCAAAGCGCAGGGCGTTAGTTGCGACGCTGAGCGACTGGCATTGAAAATGTGGAAATCGCGAAGGCTGGCGACCAAACCGGAGATTGATCCACATTACCTCGACCCTGAGAAAGAGGAAGACTACAAGGTCTGGCAGAAACAAAAATAAACTAAACCGAACCTGTCACAAAAGCAGGTTCGGTTTATTAAACGAAGTCTGGTAGTAAGTTAATTTACGCTTGTTGAAATTTTCTTCCGGATGCAAGACAGGAGTTCGTCAGGGTTGAACGGCTTGCAAATATAATCGCAAGCGCCCATGTCAATGCCGTCAACGACATCTTTGACTGAATCGCGGGCGGTCAGGAAGATCACAGGAATATCCGCTGTTTCCGGGCTGCTCTTGAGATAATACAAGAGCGTGTACCCATCCATTTCGGGCATCATGATATCCGAGATAATCAAATCAGGTTTGTGTTTGGTGATGCATTCCAATGCCATCACCCCATTGCAGGCTACGAATGATCCGTAACCGGCGCGGCTGATTGCCATCCCCACGATTTTCTGTACGATGGGATCGTCATCCACCACCAGAATTGTTATGGAACTCGAATTGTTGTCAGTTTGCATACCCCCTCCTTGTAAATTCTATCGTGATTATCTGCAACTAAAAAGTCCTGAAATTAGAATATACTTCAAGAAGTATTATATAACATTCATCATATTTCTGATAACTGTTGAAAGTAAGTATTACTTCATGAAAACGAAAAAATATGAGTTGGCTTGCTGAAAACTGCGAATGAACAGGAAGGAAAAATGTCTGATCTAATTGAGGTAATCTACAAACGCCGAAGTGTTCGAAAATTCACCGATGAGCCTGTTTCACACGAAGATCTGGTCACCCTGCTCAAGGTTGGGATGGCTGGTCCATCAGCCATGAACGCCCAACCCTGGGAGTTTGTGGTGATTGACAGCAGAGAGATTATGGATGAATTCCGCAAGAATCTCAGGTATGCCAAAATGAACGCTCCAGCAGCCATCTGCGTGTTGGGCAGCCAGCGCATGCAGCTCAAAACAGCGGGGATAAAGTTTTGGGTGCAGGATTGCAGCGCGGCGACTGAGAATATTTTATTGGCTGCTACTGCCATGGGGCTTGGAACGGTCTGGATTGGCATTCATCCGATCACTGAGAACAAACGCATCGTCAGCCGCGTTCTTAACCTGCCTGCGGATGTGACACCGCTTAATCTGATCTTTGTCGGCCATCCCTCCGAGGAACCTGAACCGCGCACCCAGTATGATGAAAAGCGGGTTCATTGGGGCGCGTTCAAGAAATCCTGAGGGCTTGATGACAGACTTTGTTAATTTATTGTACAAACGGCGCAGCATCCGCAAATTCACCGAGGAACCTGTTTCGTGTGAAGAGCTGACCACCTTGTTAAAAGCAGCCATGGCAGCGCCATCCGCCAACAATGACCAGCCGTGGGAGTTTGTGGTGGTGACCGAAGAAGAAACATTAGACAAATTTCGTAAAGCCCTGATGTTTGCCAAAATGGACGCTCCCGCGGCGATTTGCGTGTTGGGCAGCAAGCGCGTGGTGACTGGCGGCAATGATCCTTTTTGGGAGCAGGGCTGCAGCGCGGCAACCGAAAATATCTTGATGGCTGCCGCTGCCCTTGGCTTGGGAGCGGTTTGGGTGGGGGTGCATCCGGTGTTTGTGTTTGAAAAGCAGGTGGCTGCCATTCTAAACCTACCTGAAGGTGTAACGCCCTTCAACCTGATTTATGTTGGCCACCCTGCGGAAGAAAAAGAGCCGCGTACCCAGTATGAAGAAAGCCGTGTCCATTATGGAAGATTTCCATCTTAAATTGTTGATCAGTCCCAATATGAGGATATATGAGCATCGAAATCCTTGAAATGACAATGGATGATTATGAAGATGCCGTGGCGCTTTGGAAACGCTGCCCCGGGGTGGGTTTGAGCGACGCCGATTCAAGCTGTGCCATCAATCGGTTTCTTGAGAAAAACCCGGGGTTGTGTTTTGCTGCAAAACAGGACGGCACCCTGGTCGGCACCGTTTTATGCGGGTCAGATGGCAGACGCGGCTATTTATACCATCTTGCTGTTGATCCTGGGATCAGGCGGATGGGGCTGGGGCAAAAATTGGTGCAAAAGGCGCTGGATGCCTTGAAAGAGCAAAACATCCAGAAATGCCATCTGATGATCTTTGCCACCAATGATGCAGCCCGCTATTTTTATGAAGTCACGGGATGGAAACTTCGCAAAGACATCGAGGTATTTTCGTTTGATGTGGTCAAACCAGAAAGCAACTCGCCCTGCTGATTTTTCGATGTAACACCCTGGTTGGTTTAGAATAAAACCATGAAAAATAGTCTTCTCATTCTTGTCTGCATTGTATTGTTGGCAGCCTGTGAACGGCCTGCCACCATCACCAATTGGTCACCCATTACTGATGTCGGCACCCCGCTGCCGCCTTCTGCATTAGAAACGGACAGCGTGGTTGTCACAAGTACAGGTCAGGCAACCGTAGCGGCATCTGTCACGCCGCCGGCACCTCTGCCCGAAGTGGATTTATCTCAGTTCTCTAATCCTCTGCCCAAATCAATGAAAGGCTATGAACTGGTGTCATGGGAGGTGGATGGAACCTGGAATTTCACCCTGGTGACCGGCACCAACCGTGAAAAGACCTTTGAAGAATTAATGACGCCTGATAGTTCGGTAAACGACAATGGTTTCGTGAAGATCACCGTTCCAGGTTTAGGGCAAATCAAAGAGGCGCTGGGAATGCTGCCGGAAGGAAGCGAAGTGTTTTGGAGCGGGATGAGCCTGGCCGGCCAGGTTCCGGACGGAACGGTTTATTTCACCTATCCTTCACAGGCGATGGTGGATGAGATTGCCAGTTTTTGTGAAGAGAACGGCATTCAATTGACCAATCTTTCCGAGCCCCAATAAAGAGTTAATAAGATGATTGACCCAAAAATCCCGTTAGTTGATCTGCATCATCACCTGGATGGCAGCCTGCGGCTGGAGACCATCCTCGATTTGGGGCTCAAACACAACCTGCCCCTGCCCGCCAAAACACTTGAAGGTCTGCGTCCTTTCGTGCAGGTTTCGGAGCCGCAGCCGGGGGTGATGAAGTTCATCGAAAAGTTCAGATGGATGACCGGCGTGCTGGTGGATTATGATGCCTGCCGGCGCGTGGCTTATGAAAACGTGGAAGACGCCGCAAGAGAAGGGCTGGATTACATTGAACTGCGGTACAGCCCCTGGTTTATGGCTGAAGCCCATGGGCTTGACCCGGCCGGGGTGGTTGACTCTGTTTGCGACGGCATCCGCGCCGGGAAGCGGGATTTCGGTATTCTGGTTCATCAGATCGGCATCTTGTCACGCCATTACGGACCCGCGGTGGCTTACCAGGAACTGGCAGCCCTGCAAACCCGGCGTGATGAGATCACTGCCCTTGACCTCGCCGGGGATGAAGGCAACTTCGCGGGGTCGTTGTTTGTCAACCATTTCAGCCTGGCGCGGGATCTAGGCTGGCACATCACCATTCATGCCGGGGAGATATGCGGTCCCGAATCCATCTGGCAGGCGCTTCGCGACCTAAAAGCAGAACGAATCGGGCATGCCGTCCGTGCCACTGAAGACCCCGCCCTGATGGACTATCTTGCGGAGCATCAAATCGGGGTGGAGTGCAACCTGACCAGCAACGTGCAGACCTCCACGGTGAGCGATTATGTCAGTCATCCGTTGAGGGTGTTTCTTGAGAACGACATTCCTGCCAGTATAAATACGGATGATCCCGGCATAAGCGCCATTGATCTGCATTACGAATATGAAGTGGCTGCGCCTGCGGCTGGCCTTTCAGATACGCAAATTACGCAGGCTCAAAAGAATGGATTTCAGACCGCGTTCTTGAGCGAAAAAGAAAAACAGGAATTGGTGTTGAAAAAAACTACAGGGATTAATCAACGCTGACGAGAAACTCGAGAGCTTCTTCACGGGTCCTGAAGGTGGGGAATTCACGCCCGGTATATTTTTCCGCGGCAAAGAGCGCAAATTGCAGCAAACCATCCAGACCAACAGTAGCCACAGCCTTAATATAGGGAGCGTTGGCTTTGGTGAATTGTTTGACCTGCTCTATCATCTCGTCGTTAAGTGAACTATGAGAGCCATCAAACAAAGATAAAACAGAGTGTAGTGGTTCACTCGCAATAATTGATTGAGCTTTTGCAATGGTTCGGCTGAATTCCTTGCCGGGGCTCATCCTGGAAAAGTCTTCAAGCAGGATGCATTTGCCTTTATATTCGATAAATGAGACACGCTCCATTTTTCTCTCCACTAACAAGTGTATTAATCTTATTTTAATTTTATGGAGAGAATTATCAATAAACAAAACGTTAAAAATGAGGTAGATTTCTATATGACAAAGAAGCTTGCCCAGGCGTCTATGCTATAATGTTTTTCACTAAATATGAGAGAGAAAACAATTTGAGATTTTTAATTACAGGCGCAGCGGGTTTTCTGGGGTCCGCACTGGCGAATAAATTGGCAGCCGAAGGGCACAGCGTGGTTGGGATTGATGATCTTTCCACGGGTGATGCCAATATGCTGACCAACGCGGTGCAATTTCACCGCGGCGACGTCAATGATCGCCCCAAGCTGTGGACGCTGCTCCAACAAGTGGACTGTGTGTATCACCTGGCGGCGCGGGTGATCGTGCCTGAATCCATCCTGTATCCTAGAGAATATAACCAGGTGAATGTCGGGGGCACCGTGACCCTGATGGAAGCCATGCGTGACGTGGGGGTAAGGCGCGTGGTGTTTATCTCTTCGGGTACGGTTTACGGCAACCAGCCTGTGCAGCCGGTCAACGAAAGCGCCATTGCAAATCCGCGCTCGCCTTACGCTGTTTCCAAACTCGCCGCGGAGTTTTATGTAAAATCCATCGGTTCCTTGTGGGGCATTGAAACTGTCAGCCTGCGGGTGTTTAACGCATACGGCCCCGGGCAGCACCATCCGCCCGTGCATACTCCGGTCATCCCGAGTTTTCTGCGGCAAGCTTGGGAAAACGGCACCATCGTCATTCACGGCGACGGCAATCAAACCCGAGACTATGTTTACCTGGATGATGTGGTTTCAGCCATGACAGCTGCTTCGACGGCGCCTGACATCAGCCAATTGACGATCAATGTCGGCAGCGGCAGCGAGGTCAGCGTACGTGATCTGGCAAAAATGGCTTCCGAAGTCACCGGAGGTCAGCCTGAGATCATGTACAATCCGCGGAACGAAGGCGGCTTGAGCCGTTTATGTGCGGATATCAGCCTGGCGCGCGAAAAGCTCGGCTACGAGCCCAAGGTGTCTCTCGAAGAGGGTTTGCGCCTGACCTTTAACCAGGATATCCGTATCAATTCCTGAGCAATTTCCCAACAATTGAAATTTCAACTGATCCAGAGCCGTCAGGTCTTTTGAGTATAATAACCTTATGACCTGCCTGCCTGAAAGCTTTTACCGCGATGAAGTCACATTGGTGGCAAGGCGTCTGCTGGGAATGCGCCTGGTGCGCAGCCTTGATGGCGTGCGGGTGGGCGGCAGAATAATTGAAACCGAAGCCTACCGGGGTGAAGAAGACCTGGCCTGCCATGCCCGCGTTGGCAAGACCAAACGCAACGCCATGCTTTATGAAAAAGGCGGCCTCTCGTATGTTTATTTCACCTACGGCATGCACTGGCTGGTCAACGCGGTCACGGGTGAAAGCGGTTTTCCGGCAGCGGTGCTGATCAGAGCCATTTTGCCTGACGAAGGGCTGGCTGAGATCAAGGCTAGAAGAAACGGCAGACCCGAAAGCGAATGGTGCGACGGACCTGCCAAGCTCTGCCAGGCACTGGCAATCACCGGCGAACAAAGCGGACTTCCACTGTTTGATTGCCGTGGACGGTTGCGGATTGAAGAAGATAGCCCCGTGCCTGATGAACTGGTGAAGACCACTCCGCGCGTTGGATTGGGAGCCACACCCGAACCCTGGAAGAGCAAACCCTGGCGATTCTTTGTGGCGCCAGAAGAATTGGAACATCCATGACTCTTGAAGCCGACTATTATCGAGCAATGCTGCGCATCCGGCGCTTTGAAGAGACTGTGCTGGAAGAGTTTAAGCGCGGTGTTTTCTCTGGAACCACGCACACCTCGCTGGGGCAGGAAGCCAACGCGGTGGGCGTGATTCGCCAGATGCTGCCTGACGACATCATCCTGACCAACCACCGCTGCCATGGGCATTTTCTGGCTTACGGCGGTGACATGCGGGCATTGTTTGCCGAATTGATGGGAAGACAGACCGGCGTGTGCGGCGGAAGGGGGGGGTCGCAGCACATTCACTGGAAGAATCTCTATTCCAACGGCATCCAGGGAGGCATCGTACCCATTGCCACCGGCATGGCGCTGGCTGAAAGGCAAAAACGCAGCGGCGCCGCGGTGACCGTTTTTATCGGCGACGGCACCTTTGGGCAGGGTGTGATCTACGAGGCTTTCAACATGGCCAGCCTGTGGTCGGCTCCATTATTAATTGTGGTGGAAAACAACCACATTGCCCAAACTACGCCCACGCGCTACACCCTGGCTGGCGATATGCGCCAGCGCTTTCATGCTTTTGGCGTCCCGGCGGTAGAAATGGATTCAAGTGACGTAATGGAAATTGCCGGCACAGCCTTTCAATTAATGCGCGAGGTGCATGAAGACCCCTCGCCGAGAGCTTTAATTTTGAACACCGAACGGTTTGGACCTCATTCCAAAGGGGATGACACCCGGCCAGAAGAGGTGGTCACCGAATTAATTCAGCAGCGCGATCCGATCACGATTATGGAGAAGCGGCTGGCGAACGAGAATTTGGCAGCCATCCGCGGCGAGGTTGAACTTGAAGTGAAAACTTCATTCGAGCAGGCGCTGGCTGATGCACCTGCCGATTGGGAGGCAGCATGAAAGCCACCGTGCTCGATTCTCTCAACCAGGGGCTGCTGGAAGCCTTGAAAACTGATCCAACAGTTTATTTATTGGGCGAAGACATCCTCGATCCATACGGCGGGGCGTTCAAAGTGACGCGGGGTTGTTCCACGGCTTATCCGGAACGGGTGATTCCCACGCCGATCTCTGAAGCCGGGCTGGCTGGAGTGGCGGCAGGCATGGCGCTGCGTGGTTTGCGGCCGGTTCTGGAGATCATGTTTGGCGATTTTGTCACCTTGCTGGCAGACCAGTTAATCAACCACATTGCCAAATTCCGCTGGATGTACAATGACAGCGTGGAGCTGCCGCTGGTGGTGCGCGCCCCCATGGGCGGGCGCCGCGGATACGGGCCTACCCATTCGCAATCCCTCGAAAAACTCTACCTGGGGATCGCAGGGCTGACAGTCGTCGCGCCAACGAATCTATCGTTAGAGGGGCAGGGTGTCTCTGCCGGTGAGCTTTTGAAGAACATCATCGTATTGGGCAACTCTCCGACTCTGTTTATTGAAAACAAGCTGCAATACCTGTTGCCCCAGTTGAATGAGTCTGATCTGGCAGATTTTGACTTCCGCGTGGATTATGACCCGACGGATGCAAACAGGCAATATCCGATCTACCGGCTGACCATCAAGGGAGCGCCTCCGGCATCCATCAGCGTGGCTGCTTACGGGTACATGGCAGAACTGGCACGCCAGGCGCAGTTGAAACTTGCTTTTGAAGAAGAGCTGTTCACGGAGTTGATCATCCCCACCCGGCTGGCACCTTTTGGCGTGCAGCCGTTGATGGAATCTGCTGCACGGACGGGCAAGGTGCTACTCATTGAGGAAGGCACCCGCACCCTGGGCTGGGGAGCGGAAGTTGGCAGCCGACTGGCTGAAGAATTGGGGCTAAAATTAAAATTGTTAAGAAGGGTGGCAGCCAAAGAAACACCTGTACCGGCCGCCGTGTCGTTGGAACAGCACATGCTTCCGCAGCTTGAAGACATCGCGGATGCCTTGAGAAAGATGAATGACTGATATGGCAGAATTAATCTCAGTTTTGGTGCCCCTGGTCAACCCGAATGAAAATGAATCTCTGCTGGCAGAACTGGCGGTAAAGGTTGGTCAGCAGGTAAAGAAGGGCGATCTTCTGGCTGTGTTCGAGACCACCAAATCCACCTTTGAACTGCTTGCCGAGTCGGATGGTTACGTGCTGGGCATTCGGGCGGTGGAAGGAGACCTGCTCAAGACCGGTGAACGTTTCTGCTACCTGGCGGAACGGGCAGATCAGCCCTTGCCCACTGAAGAAAAAAGAGAAGCGGAACCAAATGCAGTTCCGACTGATGTGCGCATCACCCAGCCGGCGCTGGCACTGGCAAAGGAGCATGGGGTTGACCTGGGCGGTTTTACCTCCGGACAGTTGATCACCGAGAAGATGATCCGCGAGAAACTGAGCGTGTCAACCGTGGAAGTGGATCCCGGCGTGGTGATCATTTACGGCGGGGGCGGACACGCCAAGTCGCTGATTGACCTGATCCGTGCCGAGGGTAAGTATAAGATCGCAGGCATCCTCGATGACGGCATTGCGGCTGGCAGTCTGGTATTGGATGTGCCCGTGTTGGGCGACGGTTCGATGCTGGCTGAATTGCGCCAGAAGGGCGTCGGGCTGGCGATCAACGCAGTGGGCGGCATTGGCAGCATTGCCCCCCGGTTGAAGGTCTATGATAAATTGAAGCTAGCGGGTTTTCGCTGCCCGACGGTGATTCATCCGCGGGCATATTTGGAGCACAACGCCGAAACCGGCGAGGGCGGCCAAATCTTTTATAATGCTTATATTGGCAGCGAAACTAAAATCGGATTTGGTTGCATCGTCAACACAGGTGCCATCTTGTCGCATGATTGCCTGCTGGGCGATTTTGTGAACATTTCTCCAGGTGCTATTTTAGCCGGGGCGGTGACCATCAAGGAGCGTTCACTGATTGGCATGGGCGTGACCATTAACCTGGGGGTAACGATTGGGTCGGGTACGCGGGTTGGCAACGGTGCCACGGTTAAGATGGATGTGCCCGATAATGGCATTGTGCGTGCTGGAACGATCTGGCCTGCCGGACAGGCTTAACCTTAAAAAACTGCCCGCGCTAAAGCCCTCATCTCAATGGTAAAATCATCTTTCAGATGATTTTGGAGAAGATTCATGTTTAAGAAAAACCCCACAACCACCACACAACCCGTCACCACGCCAGTCGAGCGAGTGACCTCCGTGCTGGGCCCCGGCATTAACTGGACGGGCAACCTGGGCGGCAAAGGCGGCATCCGTATTGAAGGCACCTTTGAAGGTGAAATCGCCATCCGCGGGTTGGTGGTGATCGGCGAGACCGGGCGCTTGACCTGCAAGAACCTGAAAGCCAACAACGTGATCGTAGCCGGGGCGGTCAAAGGCAACATCACTGCTGAAAAACTCGAAATCCGTTCCACAGGCCGGGTGTGGGGAGACGTGGTAACTACTGCTTTTTCAACCGAAGAAGGCGCGTTTTTACGCGGTCAGGTACGCATGGAAGAAAAGGTGGAATTGCAGCTTGAACCAACCCAATCGCCGAAAAATAACGCAGAACAACCAGAAGATGAAACCGGGCAAGTTGAATCAGACTCATTGAATCCAACCAGACCGGTTAAGAGCCGCAAGGTCGCATAAAAGGGCAGGTATTCGTGGAGATTAAATATTGGATCGGCTTTTTAAGTGAATGGCTGGGGGTGCTGGCAGTCGTCATGATCGCCGGAACGGCTCCTGCATTCAAGAGGGTTCGGCGTATCGAGTTTCGTTATCCACGGCGAGAGGCTATCTACGCGCTCTCGCTTTACGCTCTGGCTTACCTGGCGGCGTTTCAATTTTTTTCAGCCACTTTTCTTGATTTTCTCAAGAATCTAAGTCAATATTTCACTGGCGGCGAACTGGCGCAGCGCATGGTGCTGGCTGTAGTTTGCCTGATTCCGTTTCTGCTGGCGTTGATTTTGCGCGGTCAGCCGCTGAAGAGCATCGGCTGGGGAAAAACCAACCTGAAAATCGGGGCAATTGCTGGTGTGCTGGTGATGCTGGTGACCCTATTCCTGCGCGGGAAATTCTCCGCGCTGCTGGGAGGTGTCAGCAGCGAGAAAGCATCATTATTGCTGGTCTGGACGCTGCTGGCAGTCGCCGAAGAGACCATTTTCAGAGGTTACATTCAACTACGGCTGGACAGTTTTTTGGGCAGCAAGTGGGGTTGGCTGGCAACAGTGGTGCTTTATCTGCTCTGGCAGCTTCCGGGTCGTGTCACCTTCATGCCACTGGCAGAATTATGGCCAGTCATGTTGATTGCCCTGGTGCAGGCCTTGTTGTTGGGTTTCATGATGCGCAAGAGCGGGCACGTGCTGACCCCCATTCTTTACCGAATTGCAGCCGGATGGCTGTTGTTAATCTAGGTTTTTGAGGTATTTATGCGTCTTTCAAAGCTATTTTCGCAGACTTTGCGCGAGGCACCCGCCGAGAGTGAGGTTGCCAGCCATCAGCTTCTGATCAGGGCGGGTTTCATCCGCCAGTTGGGGGCGGGCATCTTCTCTTATCTGCCGCTGGCGCAGCGAAGCCTGACGCGCATCATGAATATCATGCGTGAAGAGATCAATGCCATTGGTGGGCAGGAGATTTGCATGCCAGTGGTACAGCCAGCCGATATCTGGAAGGAATCTGGCCGCTGGTATCAGATCGGCAGCGAAATGGGGCGCTTGAAAGACAAGTCAGATCACGACATGATTCTGGCAATGACCCATGAAGAAGTGGTGACTGACCTCGCGAGAGGTTTGATCCAGTCTTACAAACAGATGCCGGCCTTGGTCTATCACCTGCAGACCAAATGGCGCGACGATCCCCGTCCGCGTGCGGGGTTGATCAGGGTGCGCGAGTTCACCATGCTCGATTCCTACAGCCTGGACAGCGACTGGGAAGGGCTCGATCAGCAATACCAGGCGCATTACGAGGCTTATTTCCGCATCTACCATCGCTGCGGACTGCCCGTGGTGGCGGTGATGGCGGATACGGGTATGATGGGCGGCAAGTTGGCTCATGAATATATGTACCTGACCCCCATTGGCGAAGACAGCCTGTTGTTCTGTGATGCCTGTGGATACTCCGCCAACCGGCAGGTGGCAAAAGCCCAAAAACCGAAACCAGCTGCTGAAGCCATGCTGCCGGTTGAAAAAGTGGCCACCCCTGATTGTTCTTCCATCGCGGACCTGGCTGCATTATTGAAGCTTCCGGCATCCAAGACTGCCAAGGCGGTCTTTTTCATGGCTGAAATTCAGGATGAAACCGGCGCAGTGAAGAATGAGTTCATCTTTACGGTAGTCCGCGGTGACATGGAAGTGAACGAGACCAAGATCTCAAACCTGGTCAAAGCCCGCGATTTGCGCCCCGCAACGGATGAAGAGATCGCCAGAACCGGTGCTGTGCCGGGCTATGCTTCACCCGTTGGGTTAAAGAATGTGCGCGTGATCGTGGATGAATTGATCCCGCAGTCTCCAAATTTGGTGGCGGGTGCCAATGAAAAGGGCTACCACCTGTTGAACGTTAATTACGGAAGAGATTTTGAAGCAGTCGAGGTGGCAGACATCACCGCCGCCGCTGAAGGCGACGCCTGCGAAAAATGCGGAAAACCCTACCGTCTCTCGCGTGGGGTAGAAGTGGGTAATATCTTTAAACTCGGCACCCGTTATACTGATGCCCTTAACTGCACCTTCACCGATGAAAAAGGCGAAAATCATCCCATCATCATGGGGTCTTACGGTATCGGCGTGGGGCGTCTGCTTGCCTGCGTGGCTGAGGAACATCACGATGACAAGGGTTTGATCTGGCCCAGAGCCATCGCCCCCTACCAGGTGCACCTGGTGGTGCTGCCCGGCAAACAAATGGATGTGAAACCCAAGGTGGATGAACTTGAAAAAGCCCTCACGCAAGCCGGGTTGGAACCTTTAGTGGATGACAGATCAGATTCAGCGGGAGTAAAATTTAATGACGCCGACCTGATCGGCCTGCCCCTGCGCGTGACAGTAAGCGAAAGGGCATTAAAAAACGGCGGCTTGGAACTAAAAAAACGTAGCGGTGGAGACGCCTGGATTGTTCCTTTTGAGAACGCCCTGGCAGAGATCCAAAAAACGCTGGCAGACCTGCAGTAAATCAGAATCGAGGAATCAATAACGCTTATGGCTGAAAAAAACAAATTTACTGTGCCCATGTCTCACCCTGATCTGACCGACGCGGAACGCGAAGCGGTGATGAGCGTGGTGAGCACATCTTACTTGAGCATGGGACCGAGAACTCTTGAATTTGAGAAAGCCATCGCCGATTTTATTGGTGTGAAACATGCCATTTCGGTCAACTCCGGAACCGCCGGGCTGCATTTGTGCATCCGTGCGGCAGGCATCGAGCCGAATGATTTGGTGATCACCACGCCTTTCTCGTTTGTATCCTCCACAAATGTGATTTTGTTTGAAAAAGCCATCCCGGTATTTGTGGATGTGGATCCCCTCACGGGCAATCTCGATGTCAACCAGCTTGAGCAGGCGCTAGCCGACCTGCACGCTGGCGGCGAGGCTGCCAGGAAGTGGCTGCCGAAAAAGGGCGCCGAGAATCACAATGGCGTGAAAGCCATTTTGGCGGTGGATGTGTTTGGCCAGCCCGCTGATTATGACCGCATCGTTGCGCTTGCCGAGAAGTATGACCTGAAATTAATTGAAGATTCCTGCGAGGCGCTGGGCGCTGAATACAAGGGCAAGAAAGCCGGCCTTTTCGGTGACACCAGTGTTTTCGCGTTTTACCCCAACAAGCAGATTACCACCGGCGAAGGCGGCATGATCGTCACCAATGATGATCAGGCAGCCGGTTTGATGCGCGCGCTGCGCAACCAGGGGCGAGCCCCCGGTGACAACTGGTTGCAGCACACCGAACTGGGTTACAACTACCGCATTGATGAGATGAGCGCCGCTTTGGGTGCCACACAAATGGCACGCATCGAAGAGCTCATTGACAAACGCCAACAGGTGGCGGATTGGTACGCCGAACGCCTGGCGGAGATCCCCGGCGTGGAAGCCCCTGGCATTGCCGCGGATACCACGCGGGTTTCATGGTTTGTGTATGTAATCAAGGTGAAAGCGGGCGTTGACCGCGATCAACTGGCGGCTAAACTGGATAAAGCTGGGATTCCGGTGCGCCCCTACTTTTTACCGATTCATTTGCAGCCTTACATGGTCAAACAGTTCGGTTACCAGGAAGGTACCTATCCTGTCACGGAAGACCTGGGCCGCCGTGGACTGGCACTGCCCTTCTCAGGTGTGATGACGGAAGCGCAGGTGGATGTGGTCAGCCGCGCCTTGCAGCAAAACCTGGTGTAAACCATTACCGAGACAAAATGGCTGAATCCTTTATCTTTCTGCCCCGCAAAACCTTTGGTATCGTGGCGCATGCCGTGGCGATTCTTGCCATCTTAAGCGGCTGCGCTTTTCTGGGGTGGAAGGCTTTTCAGCAAACTAACGGCTCCATGCTGGTTCTTTACCTGCTGGGAGCCGTTGGTTTGTTTATTCTGCTTCCGCTGGCGGGTTACCGCGGATATGCCTTGTTGAAGGGGTATTATTCACTAAAACGGGACGGGCTGCGCATCCGCTGGGGGTTGCGCGCGGAGGACGTTCCGCTTTCAGAGGTGATCTGGGTCAGGCCTGCCACCGACCTTGAAGTGCCGTTGAAGCGGCCACCTTTTGCTTTTCCGGGGTCGCTGCTGGGTTTGGTGGATCACCCCGACCTGGGCGAAGTGGAGTTCATTGCCTCTGGAATGGAAAACCTGGTTATTGTTTCAACCATCAACAAGGTCTTTGCGGTTTCTCCTGAACTGATGGATGAATTTGTGCAGCGTTTTCAACGGGCGCTTGAAATGGGTACCTTGACCCCCATGGAGCCTTATTCAGCCGTTCCTGCGGCATTTTTACGACAGATTGCCCAGGATAAATACGGACGCAGCCTCATCCCCGGCGCGTTTGGACTGACCCTTTCATTTGTGGTGATCGTGGGGCTTTCTATTTCAGCCAGGCCGACGGTTTCGATCGGCTATGACCCGACGGGCAACCCGCTGGCGCCGGTTTCTTCCATGCGCATGCTGCTGCTGCCGGTGTTGGGCGTGATTTTATTTATTTTAGGCACCATCGCGGGCATCATGTTATACCGCAATCCCGAAAGCCGGGCGGTGTCGCGCCTGGTGTGGGTCAGCAGCCTGGTCACGCCTGTTTTGTTGATCATGGCATCCGCGTTGTTAATGAGCGCCTCTTAAGGTATGTCTTTCACTATTTCACAACCGCTGCAAATCATTCTTGGGGCAGTGTTCGCCCTGATTGTTTCGGCACTGGCTTATCGATTCAGGTTGTTAACCTGGAGCGGCGCGTTGGCTGCTTTCTTTATGGGATGGGTAATCTTTGGGCTGGGCGGATTGCCGTGGGCGGTGGTGTTAATCGCTTTTTTCGTTTCATCAAGCGGGTTGTCTCTGCTGTTTAAAAAACGGAAAACGCAGGCTGAAGCCATGTACGCCAAGGGCGGCACCCGCGATCATGCCCAGGTGTTGGCGAACGGCGGGGTGGCAAGCCTGTTTGTAATTGTTCATTTTGTTTTTCCGGATCAAGCCGTCGGCTGGGTCGGGTTCTGCGCCGCGCTGGCGGCAGCGACTGCCGACACGTGGGCGACCGAGTTGGGCATTTTCAACCGCGGCAAGCCGGTGATGATTAACAGCGGCGAGGCGGCGGAGGCAGGTACTTCAGGTGCAATCAGTCTGGTGGGCACGCTCTCTGCGACGGCGGGGGCGGCGCTGATCGCCGTTTTGGGCTGGGGGCTCAATCCGTTAAGCGGGTCAGTCGTGTTGGTGCCCCTATTGCTTTTGACGGGCATTTTCGGCAGCCTGGTGGATTCGCTATTGGGCGCCACCCTGCAGGGAATTTATTTTTGCTCCGCCTGCGGCAAAGAAACGGAAAAAACTCCGCTGCACGGATGCGGTACAGCGACGACCTTGATCAGGGGGAAAGCCTGGATGAATAACGATTGGGTCAACACTTTTTGCACGTTAAGTGCCTCACTGGTTGCGATTCTGGCGGGTGTGATTTTCAGAATATTCTAAATATCAACCGCATTAATCCGATAATATCGAAAATCAAATTGTCATTCCGCCGGGTTAACAAATCTGCAATGACGATTTGGTGAATATCAAAAGTCGTATAATTTTTATTGAAGCGAATGGATTTTTCATTCAGCGGTTTTGATGTCTGAGATGGCAGGGTATATGAGATTTTGGAATGCGGAGACAGAAAAGAAGCACACCAACGGCCAGGCAACGCTTGAGTTGGCTTTGGTGCTGCCAATTTTTTTGATCCTGCTGTTGGGCGTCTTTGAAATCGCACTAATGTTTTTTACCAATGTGTCGGTGGCAAACGCCAGCCGTGAGGCAGCCCGTTATGCTGCCAGTTCTGGCTGCCCGAACTCAGCCGTCTGTGCGGATACAGACATGCATTATTACCAGGACTGCAACGGCATCAAGAATCGGGCGATCAGCAAATCTCCCGGCATTGGGTTGACTGCCAGTGACATCACCATTGCCTATGATTATGGTCCTAACGATTCCGGTGTGGCGGCGCCCATTACCCAAGTTTGTTCAGCCACTACTCCTACCCTGGCTACCGGAAACCGGGTGATCATCACCGTTACAAAGACCTTTACATTGATTGTGCCGATTCCGGGGCTCAAGAACTTTCCGATCACCAACACCACCTATCGAACTTATTTAGGGAAGGTGCAGTGATGCAAAAGAGGTCGGTCAAGAGCATGCGAAATGATAAACAACAATTCAGCCGGTCTGAACAGGGGCAGGGCATGGTCGAGTTGGCTGTCAGTTTGATCGTTATCCTGATTTTGCTGGCGGGGATGGTGGATATCAGCCGCACGATCATGACCAAGATGGCTCTGCAAGATGCAGCTGAAGAAGGTGTTTTATTTAGTTCAATTGACCCAAAACAGTGCGCACAGATAAAGTACCGTGTATATGACAACTTGAAGAATAAGGTGAAAACCCTGACCCTCGATCAAATATCGATCACTTATAACGATGTTACCTGCCCGGGCAGTGGAACCCTTCCGGGGCAGACCGTGAAGGTTTCCATCACCACCAATGTGCCGGTCAGCATGCCCTTCCTGGGTGCCGCCATTGGCAGCACGCGCAATATCACGGCTGAATCTAAAGGGATTGTGCTTAGGTCGCCCTGACATTTCTGTCAGGCGGCAAGGATATTAAAGATGAAAAAACAGGAAAACGGTCAGATACTGGTTATTTTAGCGGTAGCGTTGGTGGCAATTTTCGCGGTAACCGCCCTGGCTGTGGATGGCAGCATGATCTACGCCGAACGGCGCGAAGATCAGGCGATTTCGGATTCAGCCGCCCTGGCATCAGCCAAAGAAGCCCAAACCTATTCAACCTGTGCAACAGCCCGAGTGGCAGCCATCAACAAGGCTGTTGCTTATGCCGCAGCGCAAGAAGGGCTGATCCTTGCCAACGACTCCACCAGCCCCAACCGGGTGGAAGCCGTTTGCAGCGCCGATAACACCAAGCTGGATATTAAGATCGTGGTCACGTCAGTGGCGGATACCACTTTTGCCCAAATGGTTGCTCGCGACCAATTGACCACCACTGTCGAGACTACTGCCCGGGTGACTTTTGGCAATGCCGTATATGCCAGCGGCAATGGTTTATGGGCAACCGGAACCACTTGCGATGCCAACGGCGGAATCTGGCTTTCGGGTACTTCCAAAATTTTCATCACCGGCGGCGGGGTGTATTCCGGCTCCTGCATTGTTGAATATGCAGCTCCCGGCGGTATTTTTACCGACGGAGGACCGATCGTCTATTCTGGTAAAACCGGCAACGGTGTGAGGACCATGACCATTGGCGGGCAAACTGCCTATATCGGCACTCCCTGGACCACTGGTACAAACGGTATTGTATTTTCTAACAATACCAGTGCTTTTTTGCTTTCAAGCCAGACCACCCTTCCCAACCTGTCAGCGACTCCTCGGCAGGATTATCAGTTGTCAGATGGAATGATTCAATCAGGTTTATATGCCAACCCGGTTTGGACGGCTTCGCAGTGGCCGGTCTATTCCTCGACGGTGCCTACTCTGACCCCCATCCCGGCTATGGCCGCGCAGACCTGCAGCGGATTGACCGATTTTGGCGTCCCTGATCTGAGTTATTCAGCCACGACCCGTGTGCTGAACCCCGGCATTTATACCAAAATGGACCAGGGATATACCAACCTCTTACTGAACCCCGGTGTCTACTGCATCAAAGCAGGTGGATCGGTAAACTTCCAACAGCTTGATGTAACTGCCAACAATACCATTTTTTACTTTATGGGTGCAGGTTCGTTTAATGTTGGCAGCGGTGTTCACACTGTGACGATGGACAACAGCTCCATTTATCTGACCAACGGCAACTTTGACGTCAGCAACGGCACCTATAACGCGAACAATATTACCATCTACATCAAACAAGGCAGTTTTTATCTGCGCAATGGCGCCTATGGAGCAACAATGTCTGCTCCCACCTGCAGCGATACATCCTGCGGGGTGGGTCCAGCGATTAAGGGGGTGCTGGTACAAATGGACCCAGCCAACACAGGCACGTTCAATGTTTTGAATGGCAATGGCAGCCCTCACAGATTGTTTGGAACGGTTTACGCCCCCAACGCACTGGCGACCCTGGATGGGGCAACGAACACATATTCAACCAATGTACAGTTCATCGCCAAGCGCATCGAATTAAAAGGCAGCGCGGGGATCACTATGAACACCAGCACAGGCAATTTGTATCAAACCAGCGGCGCGGGTGCTGTTGAATTGCTAAAGTAAGTGTTTAGCTGTCAAGAGTCTTGTTCGAAACGGGCAATCATTGCAATTGTCCGTTTTTTTTTGTCTCCTTTACAGTTCTGTAATATCGGAAGTAATCCAATTGTAAAGTTGTAAAATGAAAAGTGATAATTCGTAAAAGACATTAGAAGGTATTAGAAGTGAGTGAGTAATGAACCAAAATGAAGACGGACAAATTATCGTAATCCTGGCGCTGGCCCTGGTTGCCATTTTGGCGGTGACGGCCCTGGCTGTGGATGGCAGCATGATCTACGCCGAAAGGCGTAAAGATCAGACCATGGCAGATTCCATAGCCCTCGCGGCAGCCAGCGAGGCTGCCAAATCGACCACCTGCGCGGTGGCCAGAACTGCCGGTCTCAACCAGGCAATCAGTTTTGCTTCCACTCATGAAGGGATCACGTTGGCTAACGACGCCGTCAGTCCCAACCGGGTTGAAGCTTTCTGCAGCGCTGATAACAAGACTCTGGATATCAAAGTCAGGATTACCTCGAATACCGATACCACTTTTGCAGACATGATTTCTCGCAACCAACTCACCACCACGGTTGAATCCACCTCGCGGGTAACCATTGCGGCAGGGGTGTTCGCAGGGGGCAGCGCCATCTGGTCCACGGGGCCGACCTGTGATGCCAATGGCGGCATCTGGTTAAGCGGCACGGCGATCATTAAGATCAAAGGTGGTGGGGCATATTCCAAGTCGTGCATCAGCGTGGCATCTTCTCCCTCTGGAGTGATTTCAGACGGACAGCCCATTCGCTATGCGGGAACCACAGGCACCAACGTGACCACCACATATGTAGGAGATCAGATTCAATATCTGGGTGTGGCGGGTCAAAGCGGTTCAAATGGGTTGATGCTGGCAACCTGGCAGAAATCTTTTGCACTGATCAACCCCACTCTGACTATTCCAGCCTATGATTACCAGGTGAAATCAGGACCTGTGCCCAACACTGCCATTCCGCAGGAATTGTGGCCTGTGCCCGCCCCGGTTCTGGATATCCCCGTGGTTACCGATATCATGACGGTTCAATCTTGTACCGGGCTGACTGATTTTGGAACCCCCAGTTCTAGCGTGGTGACCTACAACCCGGGGATTTATACCAGCATTAGTGTAGCCCCAACTTCAAACGCCACCTTGAACCCCGGAGTGTATTGCATCAAACCGGGCGGCAATGTCAGTTTCTCGCAGAAAAATGTGACTGCCAATAATACCATCTTTTACTTTCAGGGTAGCGGATCGTTCACTGTGACAGGCGGCATCGGCACTGTAACCATGAATAATAGTTCTGTCTATTTATCTGATGGCAACTTCACTGTTGACCAGGGCACTTATAACGCCCAAAACATCACAGTATACATAAAGCAGGGCAACTTTATGCTTTCTAACGGCGCCTATGGGGCAACCATCTCCGCACCCAACTGCAGCGACAATTCCTGCGGGGTGGGGCCTGCGATCAAGGGCGTGTTGGTCTTCATGGATCCAACCAACACAGGAACTTTTCAGGTGCTAAACGGTAATAAGACGCCCCATAACCTCACCGGCACGGTCTATGCTCCCAATGCATTGGCGACGTTTGACGGAGGAACTTTCACCGACACCAATGATATGCAGTTGATTGCCAAGCGGATTGAACTTAAGGGAAGCGCCTCAATCACCATGGATACTTCCAACGGCGATCTCTATTCGGGGGTTGGGTCAACGAAAATCGAATTGTTGAAATAGTAAAAATAATAGACTGTTTCTTAAGAAAAACAGGTTCTGAATACCATTATTAACAAACACTCCCGATGTCTTCAAGGTTTCGGGAGTGTTCGTAAGTTATCAAATGGGAGAGATCACAAAAGAGGGAATGGCTTTTTTTTATTGAGTTCTTCTGCGGTTCTGCGGTTGTGTTCCTGATGAGTCAATGTCAAGCCGGTAACCAACGCCTCGAATGGTTTTAATATATTCTGGATGACGCGGATTTTCTTCGAGAGCCTGTCTCAGCCAACTCATATGCACATCCAGCGAACGGGTATCACCGGTATAGTCGGTTTCCCAGGCTTTACGGAACATGTCTTCGCGGTTGATCACTTCACCGGCACGTTCCATTAATATTTTTAGCAGTACAACCAGCCGCGGAGTAAGCTGGATTTGTTTTTCTTTTAGAATAGCGCGATGCTGTTCCACATCAAGGGTGAGATGACCGACCTGTAAACCGCCATTGTTTTGAATGGGCAGCAAATGTTTGACCCGGTTGGCCAATTTCTGCATGGTAAATGGTAAGAAGAGAATGGAATTAGCATCGTAGCTTTCGTTTCGGTCTCCATCTTTATCCAATACCAAAACGATGGGCAACTCAGTTTTTTGTTGGTGGAGTGATTGGCATATTCTTTTGCCATTGGTGCGCATGGATGATGCATCAATCACCACCAAATCAGGGTTGCTTGCCTCAAGGTGGGCAAGTGCGGCAGCACCACTGGGAACACTTTCCACCAGGTAGCCTTTTTTGGTCAACCCGGCGGCAAATGAGGGGTGGTCAGTTCGTTTACCTTCAATGAGTAAGATTCTTGGTTTGATCAAAAGTTTTGTTCCGTCCCGTTTTCTTTTTTTTACCGTGCAAACAATAAACAGACATGTAATTCTCGATGACAAAGCCTTTCATTGCAATCGAAAACCTCATGAAATCGACATGAGATATTTTCTATCGTTTTTCTGTGGCAGCAATCATACCCCCCTGGTAAGTCTATAATGCAGACTAGGTTAAGTAAAACCAACGCCGTAGTCCCATTATACCGCAATCTTAAGAAAGACAAGTAATAAAACTGTTAAGTCTTAAGAAATTGACCGGTGTCTATCTTTGTGATACTGGTTATTTTGTTCAAAGTTGCGTCCGGTTTGCCCACGTGTTAGAATAATCGTGAGCCAGTTTTATTGGTGTCTGGAGGAAACATGTCTGAGATGGTTGAGGTAATGATCGATAGCGTCAGAGTGAGCCTGACAAATCAGCAGCGAATTGTGTTACTGCGCGAGCAGGGCATTGAACGCTACCTGCCAATATGGATTGGACCCTATGAAGCTGAAGCCATCACCATTGCCCTGCAAGAGATTGAAATCGCCCGCCCGCAGACCCATGATTTGCTGATCCAAACCCTTGAGAAAACTCATGCACGGTTGGTCAGGGTGGAAGTGAGCGCCTTACGGGGAGATGTTTTTTTCGGCAATCTGGTGATAGACTCGGGCGGCACCCTGGTCAATGTTGACGCGCGGCCTTCTGATTCAATTGCCCTGGCAGTAAGGGCTCACGTGCCCATTCTGGTTGCCCGCGAGATATTTGAACAGGCTGGTATTATACCCGATGAGGATATTCTTCAAGAAGCCGAAGAAACGGAAGCCAAAGCTTCCGCTGAGATCAATGAAAGCGAATCTCAGGAACGGCTCTCGGTTTTTGAAAGTTTCTTAAAGAACGTCAATCTGGACGATGACACCGCTAAAAAAAATCAGGCAGATCAAGACACTCCACCTGAAGAATAATCAAACCCATTTGCAGTATTGGAGAAGCCGGGTATTTCATGAGCAATTTTTCATCCCCAGACGAGAACACCATTACTGAGATCCAATCACAGCCAAACAGCCGCGAAGCTGAAGAAGCCGTGTTGGGCTCTATATTAATCAACCCGGAATCTTATTATGACGTGGCTGAAATCCTGCACGATGATGATTTTTACATCATCCGTAACCAGTGGGTGTGGTCGTCTTTCGTACGGCTGAACGAAAAACGTTCCCCGATTGATATCTTAACCGTCAGTGAAGATTTACAAGATCACAACCAGTTAACCGACATTGGCGGGCAGGCTTACCTGATTTCACTGGTCAACCAGACCCCCACCTCGTTGAATGCCCAGGCATATTCCCGCATCGTAGAACAGAACGCCATCAGGCGGCGCATGTTGGTAGCTGCCAACGAGATGGCTAAACTGGCTTACGACCAGGAAAAAGACGTTGATACCATTATCGACAAAGCAGAGATGTCCGTTTTCGGTTTGAGCGAAAGACGGGTGCGCCACGACCTTGAACCGATTGACAGGGTATTAAGCAATTTTTATGACAGAGTTGATGAACTTTCGCAGCGTGACGAAGAAATTTTTGGCGTTCCTACCGGTTTGACCGACCTGGATAAACTCCTAGGGGGTCTGCAAAAATCTGACTTGTTAATCATCGCCGGCCGCCCTGGCTCTGGTAAAACTGGATTTATGCTTTCAATCGCCAAGAATGCTGCCCAAAAACATAAAAAGCATGTGGCATTCTTCTCGCTGGAAATGGCCAATGAGCAGTTGGTGCAGCGCTTGATTGCCCAGGAAACTAAAATTGATACCCAGCGGTTGCGAACCGGTAAATTAAACGATGAAGAATGGCCGGTGTTCACACATGCCATTGAGGTGCTGGGTGATACCCATATTTGGCTGGATGACACCCCAGCCATCACCCCGCTGCAGCTGCGCACAAAATGCCGCAGGTTGCATATGGAGCACAGTCTTGACTTGATCATCATTGACTACCTTCAATTGATGGGCAGCGATTCACGCAACGAAAACCGCGTACAAGAGGTTTCGCATATTTCACGCAGTCTCAAGGTGTTGGCGCGCGAGTTAAATGTGCCAGTTCTGGCGGGGGCACAGCTCTCACGTGCCGTCGAGCAGCGTGAAGGTAAGAAACCGGTGCTTTCAGATCTGCGAGAGTCGGGCAGTCTTGAACAGGATGCTGATATTGTTATGTTCATTCACCGGCCTGATATGCTCGAAAAGGATAGTCCGAGAGCTAATATAGCCGAGGTGATCGTTGCCAAACATAGAAATGGTCCAACCCATCCCGGCATTGAAATGGTCTTTTTGAATAACCTGGCAAAATTTGAAAATGCCGCCACCTTCACCGGTGAATTCAATAAAAAATAAAGATTTAGGGGATTGAATGGCTCCATTCAGCGGATTTAATTCAGCGACAAGTAAAGCTGTGCCAATTCCGGTAGGTTTTTTTTCAGAACTACTCACCGAGATCAGCGACCTAGACGAATTGCGGGTGACCCTCTGGGTGTTTCACTGCCTTGATCTTCAAGAAGGTGATTTGCGCTATCTGACACGGGCTGATTTTGTGGAGAACAAGGATTTTATTCGCCTGTTTGGCAGGACCGGGCAGGAGCAGATTGAAAAGCTGGACAAAGCCATTGAGGCAACGGTTCACCGCGGAGTCTTAATCTCGGCTCAAAACGGTGAAGAGACGTTGTTTTTTCTCAATTCGCCGCGTGGACGGGCAACCCTCGAAAGTCTGTCAAAGGAGGCCTGGCAGGCGGATGGGCGCAGGTTTACGCAATCCAATGTCAGTATCAACCGCCCCAACATCTTTTTGATTTATGAACAAAACATCGGTCCACTCACCCCGTTTCTCGCAGATGAATTGTGGGATGCCGAATCAGAATATCCTGAGGAATGGATCGTAGATGCCTTTAAAATCGCAGTTAACAAGAATGTTCGCAATTGGCATTATGTAAGTGCCATTTTGCGCTCCTGGAAAGAGAAAGGCCGAGATGAAAGAGATCAACGATCCACTGAAAAGAATCGCAAACTCGACAGTGAAGGCGAATATGGCGACTACATCCTCCATTAAACAGACAGCTGGCGAAACTGAAGTATGTCCGATTTGCGGTGGGATCGGGTTCGTGCGTAAGGACGTGCCAGTGGGTGACCCTGATTTCGGCAAACTGACCCTGTGCATTTGCAAACAAAACGAGCAGAATCGCAGCGCGCAGGAAAGGCTGTTGAGAGCCAGCAACCTTGACGCCTTCAAACAAATGACCTTCAGTTCATTTTCAGTGCAGGGGAGGCTTGGTTTGGGCGATGAACAAATCCAGTCGCTGCAATATGGCTTAAGCCAGGCGCAGCAATATGCCGCATCTCCGCGCGGATGGCTGGTGATGATGGGTACATACGGCTGTGGAAAGACCCACCTGGCTGCCGCGGTTGCCAACACCTGTGTCGAATACGGTATGAAGACCCTGTTTTTAACCGTACCTGATCTGCTTGACTGGTTGCGTTATTCTTACGATTCGACAGATACCAGTTTTGAAGAGCGTTTTGAAGAGATTCGTAATGTTGGGTTGCTGGTACTCGACGACCTTGGGGCACAAAATGCCACAAAATGGGCGGCAGAAAAGCTGTTCCAGATCATCGATTACCGCTATTCACGCAAACTACCGCTGGTAGTGACCACCAATCTTTCGTTTGAAGACCTTGATGATCGCATCAGGTCACGTTTGCAAGACCCTGATCTTGCCACCCGGGTGCGTATCACCGCACCAGACTACCGTGCCCCAATCAAAGAAAGCCGTGATCCGTTGGTGTTTCAATTGCAATTATTGGCAGACCGATCTTTTGGCAATTTCAGCCTTCGCGAACCGGAGCGGCTGCCCCTTGAAGCACAAAACAATCTCGAAAATGTTTTCCGTGCCGCCCAGGAATATGCAGAGACACCGCGCGGCTGGCTGGTGTTAACCGGCACCTACGGTTGCGGCAAGACTCACCTGGCAGCAGCCATCGGCAATTATCGCAAAGGGATGGGCGATGAACCAATTTTCGTGGTGGTACCCGACCTTTTGGATCATCTGCGTGCCACCTTCAGCCCGTCGAGCAATACTTCTTATGATGAAATGTTCAACCGCGTTAAAAGTGCATCCATATTGATTTTGGACGATCTGGGAACGCAAAGCGCCACCCCCTGGGCAAAAGAGAAACTCTATCAGATCTTCAACGAACGTTACAATGCCAAGTTACCAACAGTCATCACTATGTCGGGCGGCTTAAATGATCTGGACGCGCGCATTGTCAGCCGCATGCTCGATAGCCGGGTGTGCCTGATCTATGAGATCATGGCGCCATCATACCGGGGCGGGCTTCCACGTCCGGAACGCGCGCGCAAGAGCCGCGGGTAGAATAACAAATCACTAGAGTGACTTTACCTCTGACGTACAATTAGGGCAGCGTGTGGCTTTGTTTGAGATGGTAGTCATGCAGTAAGGGCATTCGCGGGTGGTGACTTCGGCTGGTTTTTCCTCTTTTTTGGTCAGGCGGGTAACAGCCCGAACCATCAAAAAGATCACCAATGCAACGATTAGAAAATCAACCACATTATTGATGAACAAGCCGTAATTAAGGGTGGGGGCACCTGCCTCCTGAGCTTCAGCCAGGGTGGCATACTTTATTTCGCCGAGATTAATGAAAAGGTTTGAGAAATCCACTTTTCCTAGCAACAGCCCAATGGGCGGCATGATCACATCATTCACCAGAGATGTTATGATCTTGCCAAAAGCGCCTCCGATGATCACGGCGATGGCAAGATCTATGACGTTACCGCGCATTATGAAACTTTTAAAGTCTTTTAACATGATTCCTCCTCCGCGAATATAGTTACACTTTACACTTTTGTCATCCACTTTGTCAATTTGTTTTTTGGTTTCTAGCAAAGTCGCCGTGGGGGGGGTAAGAAGAGCATACTCTCGCGAAGCCCGCAAAGCACACAAAGAAAACAATTATTAAAATCTTGAGAATTTCATGTTTATTAGTGGGTAAAGAGATTTTGTTATTCCATGATAGGTTTTTGAATGGATGTTAGAATTACGTTTCAATTTCTAAAGGTGATGAACAAAGTAAATGATTAACCGTCTCAATCAGGCACGAAAAGAATTTCCGGGTCAGTTTTGGATCCTCTTTGTGGGGATGTTGATCAGCACCATCGGTCAATCTATGATCTGGCCGTTTTTAATGATCTATGTCTCAAAAAAGCTCAATCTGCCCTTAGCGCAAACTGCCTCCTTGATTAGCTTAAACGCCTTGATGGGTGTAATCTTTTCGTTCGTGGCTGGTCCGATCATTGACCGGTTGGGGCGAAAGTGGATCATGGTGATCAGCCTGGTGGGCAACGGTGTGATGTATTTCTTTCTCAGCATGGCGACGACTTATGCAGAGTTTGCCATTGCTCAATGTGTGATGGGTGCCCTGACTCCGCTTTACCGGGTGGGGGCTGATGCCATGATGGCAGATTTGATCCCTGCCGAAAAACGTTCAGATGCCTATTCCCTTTTGCGCATGAGCAATAATACCGGTGTGGCGATTGGTCCGGCCATTGGTGGTTTCGTTGCTTCCAGTTCTTACACGCTGGCTTTTTACCTTGCGGCGGCGGGGTTAAGCATTTATGGGCTGCTCATAGCACTGAAAGCCAATGAAACCCTGCCTGAGGGCGTATCTGACACGCTGAAGGGCAAGTCTGTTTTCGCAGGATATGCGCACATTTTTCGGCACAAGGAATTTATGGGGTTTGTCGGTGCGTTTACATTAACTACCATGCTGGCATCGTTTGTCTGGACGCTGCTGCCGGTTTATTCGAACACTAATTTTAACGTTCCTGAAAGCCAATATGGTTTCATCCCCACCACGAATGCGATCATGGTGGTGACCCTTCAATATCTAACCACGCTGATTACCAGAAAACACCCGGTAATGAAGGTTCTAACGGTTGGGACGGCTTTTTTCGCCGTTTCCACCTTGATGGTTGCTTTCTTCAGTGGATTTTGGGGTTTCTGGATATGTATGGTGATCATGTCGGTTGGCGAATTGATATTGTCGCCGACAGCAACAACTTATACCGCCAACGCGGCGCCAGCTGACATGCGTGGAAGATATATGAGCGTGTATGGGTTAACTTCAAGCATTGCTTCAATTTTCGCACCCATGTTGGGGGGATTTCTGAATGACGCGATCAGTCCTCGGGCAATCTGGTATGGCGGGGGAGCGATCGGCGTGCTGGCAATTGCCGCTTTCTTTGCACTTTCACTACAAGTGGAGTCTAAACGGTCTTTATCGAATTAGCTGCGGGGATTTCTTAATATTCCATAGCATTGCTTGTAGCCATCGATTTTTGTATAATAAAGAGTTGATGAAGATAAATCATTGGATTTCATTGCTGCTCATCGTCGCCTTGCTAGCCGGGGGAATTGTTCAAACCGCAATGGCACAGTCTTCCGACGCGGTGTATATCACCGAGACGGGGCACTGGATTTATGGCGATTTTTTACGTATTTATAACAGTGTCAATGATCCGCTGCTCTTCTTTGGCTTCCCGCTAACGGATGAATTTGTTGACCCGGATACTGGTCAGAAGGTTCAATATTTTCAACGTGCCCGATTTGAAATGGTCGAAACCCCTGATGGATTAGAAGCCCGGCTTGCTCCATTAGGGACTTTCCTACATCAGGAAGGCACCCTCGTGGCGGACATCCCCAATGAGGGGCCCACTTGCCGCAGGTTTGACTCGGGTTTTTCAGTTTGTTATGCCTTTTTGCAGTTTTATGATGCCTACAACGGAAAAACCTGGTTTGGTCAGCCGATTTCAGAAGTTGAAGTTGCCGACGGTCGCTATGTGCAATATTTTGAAAACGTGCGTATGGAATGGTGGCCTGAAAAACCTGCTGGTGAAAAAGTGACACTCTCTGATCTAGGGAGGGTCTATTTTGACAAGGAAGTGGCTGACGCGGAGCTGTTGAAACCAAGTGTTCCGGCAAGCAGCGATCAAAAGAAAGTCGAGGCATCTATTAAGGTATTTGCCCGACATTCCTTAATTGGCGCAGGTGAACAGCAGACTGTTTTTGTGATTGTACAGGATCAGTATTTTCGGCCGATTCAGGATGCAGCTGTAGGGGTGACTGTTATTCTACCTGATGGGAATAAGAGTTTTTATCGTCTTTCAACGACCAATGAGTTCGGGATCAGCCAGATTTCGTTTACTGTGGATGCCCTTGAAGTGCGCAGCGTTGTCAATATTTCAGCCGAAGCTGAAGTACTTGGTGAAAAAACAACCGGCAAGTCGTGGTTTCGAATTTGGTGGTAACAGCTACTAAAACTGTGCGCGTTTGGTTATTTTCTCTGGTTTTTCAATTCATCATACAACCTGCGGTAATCGTTGCAGTTGGGCGGGTCTAGCGCGATCAGATTTTGCAGGGTTGCCAGTGCCCCTTCCCGGTTTTCCTGGCGAAGGCATTTTTCAGCCAGGGCATCCAATTTTTCAATAGCCTGGGATTCTTTTTGATGGGCTTGATGGATGCGGATCAGACGTTTTTGAATGTCTACATTATCGGGGCGTTCATTCAACAGGGAATCCAGGAATTGCTCTGATTTTTGAGCGTGACCCGCGGATTCAAGCGTTTTAAGGTAGGCATCCAGTTCATTGATAGCCCCTGAAGCCATACCCATACGCAGATAGAGATCTATCAATGTGGAACGGGCAGAAGGTTCCAATGGATCTATGCTGCGCAGTTGTTCCATGATGCGGATAGCTTGTTTCAAATCCAGGCTTTGCAGTTCGATATCTGCCATTTTGTTCAAGATTTGGACTGCCCAGAATCGTGCTCTGGATGTTTTTTGAGATAATTCGAGGGCTTGTTGGTAGCGATGTTTGGATTGATCCAATTCAGCCAGCAGGTAGTATACATTTGCCATATCCATATATTGTTGGACGGCATCGTCTTTTCGATCGGCTGTAATCAACATTTCAATCAGTTTTTCACGTACTGCAATATCCATAGGGGCGAGCTTGACCACGCGAGAGAGCAAACGGATGGCTTGAGCGGTCTCTCCACGGACGTTGTAAAGTGCTGAAACCACGTTAAATTTTTCAACGGCTTCATGAATGTGCCCTTGTTGAACCAGCAGCTCGCCGATTTGAATATGCAAAGGCAGATAATCGGGTGCAAAGGTTAGTGCATGAAAAGCTTCTTCTGTGGCTGTGCGCAGTTTTCCTTCAGCGGCAAGTTGTTTGACAAAGGTGAGCGCTTCAATTACCTGGCTATTGGTAGTTTCGATCAGCATTTCAGCCAAAGGTATGGGGGGGGTGCCTTCTTGTTGGGCTGGAAGATGTCGACGGGCTTCGCGAAGATATTCGCGCCAATCAGGCCGCATCAGTTGCGAATCAATGGCACGGCACAATTCACCGATTTTTTTTTCATCAGTGGTACGTGATTGTGATTCAAAAATCGGCTCATAGAGTTGTTCAAGTTCAGACTCTGTATCAAGAGGAACGGTCTGAATATCAGCAAGTTTTAATGCCTGCAAGTAATTCAACCCGGCTTCTTTCAAATTGCCGGCTTTTTCGTGGATTTCACCCAATAAAAGATAAGAGGCCAGATCATATTCAGGGTTGCGGATTGATTTTTGGAGATGTTTGACTGCCTTTTCAGGGGCACTGTCACGTTTTAGCAATCCACTTAGATATTCGGCAGCAGACAGCTTCAACCCGAGGTCAATAGCCCGTTGCAGCTCAATGGCAGCATCTGATTCGTTTCCGGCTGTCTGAAGGTCAATCGTACGGCTTAAATGGGCTTGCACCCTGGCACGTTCTGCCTGCCCTGGAGATAATTCTCCAGTTCCGCGGAGTAAATGTAGAGAATGTCTGATGGGTTGTCTTTCAGGTGGAGAGTCCTCTCCTTGTTCAAATAGCATCCCGGCAATGTCTTTCAAGGCTGCAAGCTTTGCTTCTGTCAGAGGGTCATAATTTGGGATAGATTGCACTGGTGCAGTTGCTTGCATTTGTTGTACTTTTGCCATTTTTGCTGGTCCGCTGGCTTCTTCGACCGGTTGGGGAAGCGGAAGTTGTTGTCCGTTTATGAGGATCTGTTTGGACTGCAAGGCATATTGGTTCTCCGGATCCAACTGAAGCGTATATTGGACAACCTGCGCAGCTTTAGGAATATCACCCCCAGCTTGCATGATCGCAGCCAGGACAAGGTATTCAGTGATGGATTCCTGTTTGAGACCCATCTTATCGAAAATCATTGCCAGTCGCATGCGAACAGTCTGGTTGTTGGGATCAATTTGAATTGCCTGGCGAAAGGCGCCAACGGCATGTTCCACGTCGCGAGCTTTGAGGTATTTTTCGCCGCTTAGCATAAATGCTTTTACTGCTTCAGGTCGCATGCCTTTTCGTTCAAAGAGATGCCCCATTTTGTCAAACGGCATCGGGTCGTCAGGAGTGATCACTGTGCAGCGTTGGTAGAAACGCAGGGCATCATCGTAGCGTTTTAATTGAAAACAAGCCAACCCAGCGCTTGCCAGTGCCATGGGATGATCGGGGGTTTCCTGAAGGGCGAGACGGTAGGAATCCAGCGCTTTTGCCCACTCCTGATCCCAGGCAGCGGAGTGGCCCTGGTTCATCAACTCTTGGAATTTTGCGGTTTCTTCGCTCATGGCTGCTCGATTTTTTGGTATTAATTCTTAATCACTTGCAGGGTGCCCCAATTGTATCCACTGCGGGCTTCGGTGAGCAGAGGGATGGAAAGATCAAAGGCTGAAGACATCACTTTTTGAACCAACCCGGCGGTTTCGGTCAATTCCTTTTCGGGTACTTCAAGCACAAGTTCATCGTGAACTTGAAGCAAAATTCTAGCATGAAGGCGGCTGGCATCCAGGGCTGGTTGAAGCTGGATCATAGCCAGTTTCATGATATCGGCAGCGGTTCCCTGGATGGGAGCATTGATGGCTTCACGTTCTTCACGGTTGCGCATGGCGACATTGACCGGGTTTGCCAGGTTTGGGAAGTAGCGTCTACGCCCAAGCATGGTTTCTACGTACCCCTGGCGGGCAGCCAGGGTACGAATGTTATCGAGATAGGCTTTAACACCGGGGAATTCCTGAAAATAATTCCGCACAAAACTTTCGGCTTCACCGAGGGTTAGATCGGTGGCGCGGCTTAACCCAAAGGCGCTCATGCCATAGATCAAGCCGAAATTGATGGCTTTGGCGTGGCGGCGCTGATCCTTAGTCACCTGGTCCACCGGGATATCGAGGATGGCGGCAGCTGTCGCGGCGTGGATGTCCTGTCCGGCGCGGAAGGCATTCAGCATGGCCTGGTCGCCAGACATATGAGCGACGATGCGCAGTTCGATCTGAGAATAATCGACTGAGAGCAGCACATGGTCGGGTGAAGCAACGAACCCCAGGCGCACCTGACGACCTGTTTCGGTGCGAGTGGGAATGTTCTGAAGGTTAGGGTCAGAGGAGGCTAGCCGGCCGGTGACTGAACCGGTCTGGTTAAAGTTGGTGTGAACGCGGCCGGTGCGCGGGTTGATCTGCAAGGGCAGGGCATCGAGGTAGGTGGATTTTAATTTAGCCAGCTCACGATATTCGAGCAGTAGGTCAACCACAGGATGCTTGCCGCTCAGTTCATCGAGCACTGCCGCTGAAGTGGAGTAATGCCCGCTGGCTGTTTTTTTGTTACGGTCAGGGGGTTCAAGACGCAGGGTTTCAAATAATACTTTTGAAAGCTGTTGGGTAGAGTTTAAGTTAAAGGGATAACCGACTGCCTTGTAAACAGTATCTTCAATATCACGCAGTCGTACATCCATTTCGTTGCTGAATTTCTTGAAAAAAGGCTGATCGAGCATAATGCCTTCGCGTTCCATCTGCATCAATACCGGCACAAGCGGCATCTCTATATCTTTAAAGATGTTCGTACACTTTCGATCTTCCATTTTTTTAGCGAGCAGGGGCACCAGCTTGAGGGTGACCTCGGCATCAGCCGCAGCATACGGAGCTGCTGAAGCCACAGGCACCTTGTCCATGGTGATCTGGTTCTTGCCCTTGCCGATTAATTCTTCAATATGGGTCATGCTGGCATTTAAGTAATGACCAGCCATATCTTTAAGTCCCAGGTTATGTGAAGCCGGGTCAATCAACCATTCAGCCAGCATGGTGTCAAAAGACAGGGGAGATACCGATAGACCGACGCAGCCAAGAATCAGGGCGTCATATTTGATATTGTGACCGGCTTTTTCAATCTTGGGGTTAGTGAAGGACGGCGCCAGCGCCTGAAGGACGTCAGACAGGGGAAGCTGGGCGGTTAGCTCAGAATGGCCGACCGGGATGTAATAACCGGTGCCCTCCTTGACTGCCACAGAAATACCGACCAAATCAGCTCTCAGGGGGTCAGTGGAGGTTGTTTCAGTGTCGAAGGCAATCAGATTGGCAGAATTGAGCAGGTTAGCCAGGTCATTAAGCTTTTGAGGGGTGTCGACAATGATGGTTTCAAGCTGATATTGGGAGGGCAGCCCGATCTGTTCCACTTCGCTGGTAAACAAACTCATTTGTCCACGAGAAGCATTTTTCACCAACGGAGAAGTAGTGGTGCGCAGACGGGTGATCAGGTTTCGGAACTCCAATTCCCTGAAGAAGGCTTCCACTGCGGCGATATTGAGTTGATCGGTTTTAGCTTCTTCAAGTTTTAAAGCAATGCCGACGTCAGTTTTGATCTGTGCCAGCTGCCGGCTGAGATAGGCGGATTCTTTGCCTTCAGCGAGTTTGGTTCCTGCGCGGCCTGGGATGTCTGCCAAATGGGCGTAAATTTCATCCAGGGTGTCAAATTGTTCCAACAGGCTGGTGGCGGTTTTTTCACCCACACCGGGTACGCCAGGGATATTGTCAGATTTATCACCCACTAGAGCTTTATAATCTACCACCTGATCAGGTCGAACACCAAGATAAGTTTTAACATCTTCAGCTTTGTAGTCTTTGGCTTCAGATATCTTCTGACCAGACAGACTGACGACGATGCGATCATTGACCAACTGTAGCAGGTCGCGGTCACCGGTGATGATCTTGACACCGAAGCCTTCCTTGACAGCTTGAAGGGCAATTGTGCCGAGGATATCGTCAGCTTCAACCCCTTCTTTTTCGAGTCGGGGCAGATTAAAGGCATCCACCAGTTGTTTAATGCGGTCAATCTGCGGGCGAAGGTCGTCAGGCATCTTTGCGCGTGTGGCTTTATATTCAGGAAAAAGTTCATTGCGAAAAGTCTTACCGGTATCAAAGGCAACTGCCAGGTATTCGGGTTTTTCTTGTTCGAGCAGGCGCAAGAGCACATTGGCAAAGCCAAGAATGCCAGCAGTGGGTTCTCCGCTGCTGGTTTGCAGACGTTCACTTCCGGCACCGGCTGTGAGGGCAAAATAAGCCCTGTATGCCAGGGCGTGTCCGTCAATTAGATAAAGCACAGGGGGCATTGATCTTCCTTTGAACGTTGGTTCTGGTTCAGTGGCTGTTTGTTTCTTTTTTCTTCCAGGTTTCGGCAACAAAATTATAGATCAGGTTCACCGGAGGGGGTTCTGATCCACTGACTGCCAGGTAATCTGTTGCCCAAAAATCAGAGGACTCCAATTTTTGGGATAATTCTGGGAAAGTGTTTTTTAACTCGGAAGTGGTTTGGTCTTGTACATCCTGGATAATGGTTTTCGGGCATATGTTAATGGGTACAATGAGCGTCCATAAAAGATACTGTGGACGGATGGTGATGCTTGAAAGCTTCCAACCTTGTGTCTGATGGAATTGAGATATGGCAGCACTTAGTTTTTCTGAAAGATCGCGGGTCAAAAACTGGTCTTTTCCGGCGGGGATCAGCACACAGGTATAAGAAAATCGAAAATTATCGAGTGTGGGTGTCTGCGATTCTTGCGATTCAGCCTGTGTTGCGACGGCGTCTGCAAGTACGGCTCCGAAGGAGGTTGCGGCAGGTGAAGGTTCATTGGCTGGGGTGTTGTCTGCAGCGGGAAGTTCACCTTCAATTGGTTGGGTTTCTGTCGCAGCGTGGGATATTTCTTGAGTTTCAACAGTTGCCTGTGATGAGGTCGCATCTGCGGGTTCGGGAGTGTTTTCTTCAGTTTCCCAGGGCATTTTGAGATCGATTTCGGGCAAACTTTCGGTTGCGTTTTCCGTTGCGACCGGTTCAGCTTGATCAACCTTTTCATGTAGATTAGATGCCATGGTTGTTTCGAGAACTGGTTCAACAGGCAGTGTTTCTAGCGGTTCGATTGAAGGCAGAACTGGTTCTTCTGCCGCAACTGGCTGTTCTTCCTGAATTTGGTTGATTGGTTCATGCTCTTCAGGGGTGTCAGGCACATTCATGCGGACGGTTTCTTGAAAATCAGTTTTTTCATCATCCAGCTTGGTAACCAATTGAGCATCAAGTTCTTTTAACCAGTCTGGCGTCTCGGTTTTTTCGATAACCGAGTTGACCGGCTCAACCGCTTCAGGGATATCTGGCATATTCACGCGGACTGTCTCTTGAAAATCGGTTTTCTCGACATCCAGTTTGGTGACAAGTTGAGCGTCAAGTTCTTTTAACCAGTCTGGGTTATCGTTTGTTTCGCTGACCGGGTTGACTGGCTCTTCGTCTTCAGGGAAAAGCGGTTTGTTCAGGCGAACGGTCTCTTGAAAATCAGTTTTATCATCGTCAAGCTTGGTAATCAGTTGAGCGTCAAGTTCTTTCAACCAGCCTGGCATATCGCTTTCAACGGTCTGGGTTGCAGCGGGTTCCTGGTGTTCTGTCTGCGGCTGAGGATCAGGGGCAGGCATTTCTTCGAGCATTTTCGTCAGGTTGGCTAGCTCATCTTCTGTTAAACCGGGAGAAGAGGGAGTCGTTTTGGGAGGATTGTCCAGCGCAGCCAGGGCGTCGAGTTCGCTCTGAGAGATCATGCCATCCGCGGGCTGCATGGTTTCAAGTTGTTTATTGCGCTGTTTGATCTCTGCCAGCGCCTGGTTGGCAATTTCCTGGCGAAGTTCGGCAAGAGTCGGATAATTCTTCTGAAAATCTTCTTTTACCTGGAAAAGCTCTCGTCGAATTTGCTTTAACGCGGTGTTTTGTGGATAAATTAAGACCAATATCACATTACTGATTAATTTGGTGGCATATATAAATTTTTCAGTTTCTTCCTGATTGATCCTGAGAAAACGGGCAAGCTCGCTGTTCTCATATTCTTTCCAATACCGATTCAGGAAATCAAAGATTTTTGACTCGAGTTCTTCTAAAATCAGACCTGAACTGGCTGTTGTTTGTTTTTGAATGATAATCATTACCTCTTCGGAAGAGGTCATGCGTTGAATCTGTTCGGCTTTTTTCTTGCCAGTCTCAGGATTTTGCAGCCATTGTTTCATCAAGTCATCAATTTGTTTGACCCGCGGATCAACGCCGTTTTGGGAAGACGAAAATAAATTGGATATCGCTTTTCCAATCTCGCCACCTGAGAATGGTTTGTTGAGGAAGCCGTGCGCGATCATTCCATCTAAAAATGGAGACTGCGGATTGTTATCTGGGGGGTAAACGAGAATTTTGATATCGTTTTGCAGCGCGGAAAGGTCGTGAGAAAATGCCACGAGTGGGATATCATCTATTGATCCGTCGAGAACGGCAACCTCAAAAAAATCGCTATTAGCAAGAGACAACGCTTCCTGTGCGTTGGACGCGCCTGTTACTTGAAAACGCCCCCCCTCTTCTAAATGGGAACGAATCTGATGGATGAAACCGGGGTCTGGTGAGACGATCAGGATCACATGCTGCATGTAAAAAGTGTATCACGGCGTCAATCTCGTTGCAAGTTGCATAATTGTTGGGGAGGTTCGTATACGAACCTCCCCAATGGGCAAATCCTGTGGCATAATCACTTCAAAGAATCTACGTTTGAGGGAACTCCGTGCGAATTAACTCCATTTGCGTTATTGGTCTTGGATATATCGGACTGCCAACCGCCAGCACTTTTGCCATCCACGGCATAAAAGTGACCGGCGTTGATACGAATCAGAACGTAATCACCAGCCTTCAATCTGGAAGGGTGCCAATCTTTGAGCCCGGGTTGAATGAAGTAGTTGAAAATGCGATTGCCAACGGCAACTTAAAGGTTTCACTGTCTCCGGTTGAAGCGGATGTTTTTATTATTGCGGTTCCAACCCCCTTTTACAATGGCAAACTGGCAGATATGCGTTTTGTCGATTCAGCCGCTGAATCAATCGTGCCGGTGCTTCGCAATGGCAATCTTGTGGTGTTGGAATCTACTTCACCACCGCTGACCACCAAAGAACGGGTGCTGCCGATATTGGAACGATCCGGCTTGAAAGCCGGCAGGGATTTTCTGCTGGCTTATTCGCCTGAGCGGGTGTTGCCAGGCAAGATCATGCAGGAATTAATCGGCAATGACCGCGTGATAGGCGGTGTTGACCAGGCTTCAGCCGAAGCCGGCAAAGATCTATACCAGGTCTTTGTCAAAGGGCAGATTCATTTAACCGATTCGACCACCGCTGAAATGGTCAAGTTGATGGAGAACACCTCTCGCGATATCAATATTGCGATAGCGAACGAATTTTCCCGTCTGGCAGAGCGCTTTAATGTGGATATCTGGGAGGCGATTCAAATTGCCAACAAACATCCGCGGGTGAAGATTCTCAACCCGGGACCCGGTGTCGGTGGACATTGTATCAGCGTTGATCCGTGGTTCTTCGTTGAAGCCGCCCCCGATCTGACCCCCCTGATCAAGACCGCCAGGGAAGTCAACGACGGGCAGCCGATGTTCGTGATCAATAAGATCAAGAAGTCACTTGGAGAATTAAAGGGGAAACACATTGCCGTCCTCGGTTTGGCATTTAAGCCCGATGTGGATGATCTGCGAGAAAGCCCGGCGGTGCATGTGGCTGACTTGCTGAAAGCAGAAGGCGCCGTGGTAAAAGCCTGCGAGCCCTATAAACCCGATTTTGTTCTGGAAGATGCTTTGGTCAGCGGCGAGATAGGAAAAATTCTCGAACCGGATACTGAGGCAGTCATTTTACTGGTTGCCCATGCCGCGTTCAAACAACTTAAACCGGCTGATTTTGAACGGCTGACCTCTTGCAAGTTAATCATTGACTGCGTAAACGTGTTAGACGGACAGGAATGGCAATCCGCGGGGTTCACTTTGCTCCGTTTGGGTGATGGAAAGAATCAATAACTGATGCAGCCTTTGCGCGTCCTCTCGATTTTTGGCACAAGACCCGAAGCTGTGAAAATGGCTCCGGTGGTACAGGCTTTAGCCGCTTGTCCAACACTTGAGAGCCGTGTTTGCGTTACCGCCCAACACCGCGAAATGCTGGATCAGGTGCTTGAAGTGTTCGCGATCAAGCCTGATATCGACCTAAATTTAATGCGCCCCAATCAAAGCCTGTCTGAGTTAACCGCTCAGATTCTTCAGAATCTTGATCCGGTGCTGGCAGCTGAGCACCCCGACTGGGTGCTGGTTCAGGGCGACACAACGACAGTAATGGCAGCCAGTCTGGCGGCATTCTATCGCGGCATAAAAGTTGGGCATGTCGAAGCTGGGCTACGTACGGGTGACAAACATCAACCATTTCCTGAAGAAATCAACCGGCGGATTGCCGGTGTGACTGCCGATCTGCATTTCGCTCCGACCAACTTGAGCCGCGATAACCTGCTGCGTGAAGGGGTGGATGAACGGCGTATTCTGGTGACCGGCAATCCTGCCATTGACGCCCTTCAGCAGATTTCTAAAATGCCACCGCCGAAAGAAGTCTCTGATTATCTGGAAACCTGGGGGATTTCAACAGGCAAACGGCGTCTTGTGTTGGTGACCGCCCACCGGCGTGAGAATATTGGTGAACCACTCGAACATATCTGCCGGGCGATCAAAACCATTGCCGAACACTACGGCGATACGATCCGATTGGTATATCCGGTTCATCTGAACCCGAATATTCATGAACCGGTCACCCGCATGCTCAAGGATATTCCCGGGGTGGTGCTGCTGCCTCCGGTGGAGTACATCTCGCTGGTTCATTTGATGAAAGCCGCCAGCATTGTCTTAACCGATTCGGGCGGTATTCAGGAAGAAGCCACCGGCCTGGGAAAACCCGCCCTGGTGCTGCGGGACAAAACTGAACGGCCTGAGGGGATTGCTGCGGGAGTTCTAAAACTGGTTGGCACTGATGTGAACAGAATTGTGACAGAATCGCTGCGCCTGTTGGACGACCGCGCTATGTATGAAACCATGGCGCACGCAGAAAATCCTTTTGGCGATGGTCATGCCGCTGAGCGTATCGTCAAGGGGATTCTGGGTTTTTCGGAATAATCAAACCTACTTATGAAAAAAACAATCTGTATCCTTCCGCAAAAATTTGGTATGGGAGGGCCGGGCTCTTTTCAGGGCAGGCTGTCTTCTGTACTGATTGAGCGAGGTTGTGTTGTCAACCATGACCCGCTTGACCCTGCCAATAACGCCATTCTGGTGATTGGAGGCACGAAACAAATCAATATTTTACGGCAGGCAAAACAAAACGGTGTGCGCATCGTACAGCGGTTGAACGGCATGAACTGGGTGCATCGAAAGACTTTTACAGGGATTAAACACTTTTTGCGTGCGGAAGTGAACAACTGGATTCTGGCTACCATCCGTGAGATGGCTGACCAAATTGTGTATCAGAGTGATTTTTCGCAAGCCTGGTGGAAACGCGTGCGAGGAGATGCCGGCTGCCCGTCAAGGGTGATCTATAACGGTGTAAGCCTGGATGAATTCAGCCCGGTTGGCAAAGGCACCCCCCCAGCCGACCGGTTGCGAATATTGATGGTGGAAGGCCATTTTGGCAACGGTTATGACCTGGGTTTTCATTCCGCAATGCAAATGATGCAGCTTTTGAATCAACGCCTGCCCAAAAAAACCGAGTTGATGGTGGTGGGCGCCGTACCGGAATCCCTAAAAAAGATTTATGAAAACAGCGGCGTTACTATTCTTTGGAAAGGGATCATTAAACGCGAAGCTGTGCCTGTGATTGACCGTTCGGCGCATCTGCTCTTTTCTTCAGATATCAACGCTGCCTGCCCAAACACGATTATTGAAGCCATGGCTTGTGGTTTACCGGTGATTGGTTACAATACCGGTTCGTTGCCTGAATTGATTACAAATAACTCAGGGGTTGTTGCCAATTTTGGCGGCGACCCCTGGAAGTTGGAAAAACCTGATGTCCACAGCCTGGCAGATGCAGCGCAGCAAGTATTGAATGATCTGGAATCCTATCGGATTGATGCCAGAAAACATGCTGTAGAATCATTTGATATTCAACGAGTGGCTGACCAATACCTGGATGTGCTGCTTAATTAGTTTAATCAGAATTGCGTTTTAGTTCAATTAATGTCCCCGCTTCGATGATAACAATTATGGCAACTGCGCCGACTAAAACACCGGTCGTGACTGTTGTATCATATTCTTCAACTTTGGCAGCAGCTTGGGTGATCACGGTTTCTCCAGAAGCAACCACTTCTGCGCCATCAGCCGTATATTCAACCGGTTTTGGGCCGCTTAACAAGATGGCGACAATTAGAATGCCGAGGACAGCCAGAACCAAAAAAATTCTACCCCGGACTTCTGCGTCTTGAAAAACGGAAAGAAAATTTCTACTGGGCATAAGAACAAATCCTCTTCCTAGTGAAAAACTTACCCTGATAAATTATACCCTCAACCCCAAAATGAGATTTTGGCTAATCATGCATTTGGATCGGTTTAGAGAGTAATTCCACCAGCAAGTTCACTTCAGCCTGAAGGTCATCGACATCCACCATCTCGGAGGGGGAGTGTACATAGCGGCAGGGGATGGAGATTGCTCCGGTGGGCATGCCTGCCCTGGTAATCTGCATGGCACGGGCGTCTGTTGTGCCTACATCCAATACTTCCAACTGATAAGGAATACCGATTTTTTTCGCGGTTTTTTCCATCCATTTCACCACGCGCGGATCCGCGATCATTCCCACGTCTCGCACTTTAATGGCGGGACCTTTCCCCAGGTCGGTCTGCATGCTGACCCCGATAATGTCGCGGGAGGGAGTCACATCCAGTGCAATTGCCAGGTCGGGGTTGATCTCATACGCAGAGGTGGTTGCGCCGCGCACTCCCACTTCTTCCTGGGTGCTGAATACGAATACGAGTTCATGCGGGGCGCTGCCGATCTTTTTCATGGCTTCAATCATGACAGCCACGGAAGAACGGTTGTCAAGTGATTTCGCAGTCACCCGTTTGCCCATGTCAACAAATTCACGATCAAACACGCCGACATCTCCCACTTTCAGCGGGCAGTCTTTCTCACTGTTGGCGCCCACGTCAATAAAATGTTTCTCGATGGGCATTCCCGTTTGATTCGAAAACAAAGTGCCAACGTCATCCGGTTTATCGATATGAATGGATCCGCGCACCCCGTTGAGGAATTTCACTCTGCTGCCTGGCAGGTACTGCGAAAAGATAGTGCCGAGGTTAGAAAACCTGACCAGTCCGTTTTTTTCGATGTGGCTGACAATCATACCAATTTCATCTATATGGGCGGCGATCATTACTTTTTGACCTTTTGCGGTCCTTTTTCCCATGGTCACCACCAGGTTGCCGAGTTTATCCACATTAACGACGGCTGGCAAGTCTTTGATCTCGGCGCGGATCACATCGCGGATGGGGGATTCATGACCGGACGGGGCTGCTGTTTCAGTTAGTTTTTTAAGGAGTTCTTTCATCTTATGCTCCAGATTTTTACTTGATTATGAGTCAGGGTCGTTCTTCAGCCAGCAGTTGCGGCGTGATTTTTTGCAGGGCTGACGTAAGCAGTTGAAGGGTGTTCTGCCAGTCGCTGACCAAAGACAGCATCACTGCCGTGTGGGCATAACGACCGGGCACGGAGATCGAAACGGAAGGAATTCCACCGCGGGTCAGATGCAGGGCACCTGCATCCGTGCCGCCGCCGCCCGGTTGACGATATTGATAGGGGATGTGACTTGCTTCCGCCACAGAAGACAAAAAGCGGATCAGGCGGGGGTCTGAGAGCGTTCCAGCGTCTGCCAGGTAAATGGCTGGGCCGGCGCCGAGCTTGCAGTTGTATTGGGTGTTTTCGCTACCATCGGGGCGGACAAAATCAACCGCCGGGGTGGAATCCACAGCAATGGCGAGATCGGGGTTGAAATCATAAGCGGCCACACGCGCGCCGCGCAGCCCGATCTCTTCTTGAACGGTAAACGCCGCCAGCAATTCCAAGTGTTCTGGCGTGTTTTTCAATAGTTCAATCAGGGTGGCGCAGCCCAAACGGTTATCGAGGGCTTTGGCGAAAATTGCATCTCCAGATTTTTTAAAGCGGGTGGTATAGGCGGCAAAATCACCCCGTTTGGCTTTACCTTTTCCTGCCGGACCGAGATCAATGCGCAAACTGGTCAGGGAGAAGGGTGTGTGGGCTTCATCTTTGTTAGCCAGATGAATAGGTTTGCAGCCGATCACGCCGGGCACTTTTTCACTGCCGACCAACACTGTTTTTGAGATAAACTGGCGTTCGTCGCAATGGCCGACCGGCTCAAATTCATATACGCCGTCAGAGCTTTCATTAACGATCATGAAACCCACTTCATCCATGTGGGCGTCAAGCATCAGCCTGAGCGGGTTACTGGTCTTGGCATGTTTGATGACCAGCAGGTTGCCCATGGCATCCACTTTTATTTCGTCTGCGAAAGGCGCGATGTGTTTGCGGATGATCTCGCGGATTTGAGATTCATCGCCCGAAACCCCGTTGGCGTTGGTCAATTCTTCCAGCAGGGCAAGTTGTGTCTTTCCAACGCGGAAGGTGTTCTTCTGTGGACTCATTATTTATACTCCGCGAATAGCGACAGCATGGATTTTTCGTTTAGACTGGTGATGAAGCGTGCCATCAAACGTGCCACACGACGAATATCTTTCAGGTCCACCATCTCCACCGTGGTGTGCATATTGCGGATGGCAATGCCCAGCACCACCAGGGGAATACCGCTGCCGGAGATCTGGATCCTCATGCCGTCGGTGCCTGAACTTTCGGGCATGGCTTCATAAGAATACGGCATGTCAAGTTCATCAGCTAATCGGGCAAATTCAGCAGTCAGAACAGGGTGATTGTTTGGACCGGTGCCGATGGAAGGTCCTCCGCCAAGCGGGAAGGAACGATAGTCATCAGTGCCGGGACCTTTCGCAAAGGTAACATCCACCACCAGGGCAAGATCTGGTTTCAAATCAAATGCGGAAGTGGCTGCGCCTGGGGCGCCAATTTCTTCCTGGGTGGTGGCGGCTGCCACTACATTCCAACCTAGTTGATAATTTTGAATTTCTTCGAGGCACATGGTAAGCGCGGCAACAGAAGCCCGGTTATCAAGGCTGCGGCCGGCAAGGGCTTCTCCACTTAATTCAACCGGGAGTTGAGAAAAAGAAACCAGCATACCGGGTTTAACCAGTTTGGATAACTCTTTTTCGTTCAGTCCTGTGTCTATAAACAAGCGTTCATATTTGGGTGCCTTGTGTGGGTCGCTTCCGTTCAGCAAGCGATCGGGGATCAATTGCACCACGCCGGGGATGTCTCTGACTCCGTGGACTGTGACCTGCTGTCCAGGTAGAATGCGGGGGTCAATGCCGCCGATTTGGGTAATTCTCAGCAACCCGTGGTCAAGCTGTTTGACCATTAAGCCGATGGCATCCATGTGGGCGGCAATCATTAGAGTGGGACGCTTTTCGGTAGTGGCTGCCTTGCGAATACCGTGCAGACTACCCAACGGACTAACCGAAAGGTCATCCACCAATGGTTGCCATTTTTCAGCGATGATGGCGCTTACGGATCCTTCATAACCAGAAAGACCTGGTTGGTTGAGCAATGTAAACAGAAAGGGTTTAATATCAGTCATGGTATCTCTATGGTGCTGGGGTGATTTCTGTCACTTGTTGAGTTTCGGTTTCTGTGGGGGATGGTTCGGGAGTGTCGGTGATGGTCGCCGTCAGAGAAGGTGTTGGCGATAATGTAGGTGTGTTGGAGGGAATAAAATAAGTCGCCGTTGGGGTAAAGGTAACGGTGATGGTGGGGGTTTCGGTGGGGATGATCGGGTAGGTTGGGATGGGCGGCAGGGTGTTGGTGGGCTGGCCTCCCCAAATGTCTGAGGTAGCAGTCACTGCGAGAGTTGGTGTGGGAGTCGGCCTGTCTTTGGCAGTGTTGCCAATCCACAATACGATCATGCCGAGTAGGTAGCATGGTAGTGTCGCAAGAATTATGTAAACCAGGATAGAGCGCAGTTTAGTGCGTTTGATCGGGTCGCGAACCATGACCTTATTCTAACCCACCTTTATGATTCTTTCAGAAAAATTCCAAGAGAGGTGACTTATTACTTGAAATCTATAGGTGGATTGGCATTCACCTGGCGAATTTCGTTTTGCACGGTCACAAACAAGTTCTCGGCTTTCATGTCGGTGATCGTGTAACATGGTGATTTCAAGTGATCGGCGAGAGACTGTGCCAGCCCCTGGTCAAAGGCGGCGTGTTCCATGTTGATGACCACGCTGTGAATCTTCTCTTTGGCGATCATTTCAGCAAACTCATAGGCTTCTTCCTGAGCATTCTTGCGGCCAACGGAGACATTGCCCGCCCCATCGGTTAGGATGATCAACAACGGCATGATTTCGGGATGAAGCAGTTTTTCTTTTCTGATCACTTCGTAAGACATCAACAAACCGGCACTTAACGGCGTTTTGCCGCCCACCGGCACATCAGCGAGGGCTTCCTGCGCCAGTAGGACCGAGTTTGTGGGGGGCAGAACCAGGGTGGCTTTGTTCTTTTGAAACACGACCAGTCCAACCCGATCGCGGCGCTGGTAGGCATCTGTCAAAAGCGAAAGGATGGCGCCCTTTGTGGCAGCCATGCGTTCAGCGACCGCCATTGACCACGAAGCGTCCACCATGAAGAGGATCAGGTTGGCGGCTTTGCGCACCCTGATTTTTTTCATGTAGTCGTTGGGCCGTATGGCGAAAGCGACCTTGTTGCGCTCTCGAATTTCACGCCGGTTCAACTGGAAGGGTGCCGCAGCGCGCAGGGTGGCATCAAAAGCCAGATCGTTCGTTTTGCCGTTGGCGGGCTGCGATTGAATATATCGTCCGCGTTTGCGTTCGGTGCGGGTGACCGAGCGGCGTCCGGCATACGAGCGCATCATTTTGTCGAGCGGGGTATCCAGTTTGCGGGGGTTAAACTCCTCGCCGTTGGGCATGGTTTTACCACCTGACCACCAGAAGGCGTCGTTCTTGTCAAACACATTTTGCGGGGACGATTGCGGTTCCCCTTGTTGAGGGGTTTGTTCGCCGGATTGTTCCGGCGTTACGCTTTTTTTGGGGATGAGGATTCTTCATCACCCAGAGCGGAGGTGGATTCCTGAGTGGTACCCGATGGGGTGCCGCCTGAAAGCTGTTCGATACGCTCCTGAAGTTCTTCCATGCCCATTTCTTCGCGCTGGAAGGGACCGCTCTTGAGACGGTGGGGCAGGGCAAGTTCGGCAGCCAGGGCGATATCGCGATCTGTGATGGATGTGCGGCCGTCAAAGGCTGCCTGGGCGCGTGCAGTTTTTAAAATCACCAGGTCAGAGCGGTGGCCGTCCACGTTAAGCGAAGAGGTCAGCGCGGCGATGGAGAGCAAATTCTGTTTGGTGTGGGTGACCTGGTCAACCAACTGGCGGCCCTTTTCGATTTGGGCAGAAAGCTCATTTTCTTTATCCTGCCACTCGTCGCGGAAGAGGACAGCGTCGTCCTCAAAGGAAAGGTTGCGTTCCATGATGCTGACGCGCTCGCGGGCGTCGCGAATGCCCCTGATTTCAACGGATAGAGCAAAACGGTCAAGCAGTTGGGGACGAAGATCGCCTTCTTCGGGGTTCATGGTGCCGACCAGAATGAAACGGGCGGGGTGAGTGAAAGAAATGCCCTCGCGTTCGACATTATTAATGCCCATCGCGGCGGCATCCAACAGTACATCCACCACATGATCGTCAAGCAAGTTTACTTCGTCTATGTAAAGCAGTCCGCGGTTGGCGGCAGCCAACACACCGGGTTCAAATGCTCGTACACCTTTTTGGATGGCTTTTTCAATATCGAGAGTGCCGACCACGCGGTCTTCAGTGGCAGACACGGGCAGGTTAATGAAGGGGGTATGGCGCGAAACGGATTTTAATTGCTCTCCGGAGGCAGCCCGGTCGCGGCATTCTGTGCACCAGGTAGCGGGTTTGTCGGGGTCGCATCCGAAGCGGCAGTTTTCAACGGTTTTTACATTGGGGAGCAAGGCAGCCAATGCACGCGCGGCAGTGGATTTGGCAGTGCCGCGTTCGCCGCGGATGAGTACCCCGCCGATTCGGGGATCGACCGCGTTTAACACTAAAGCCCGGCGCATACGCTCCTGGCCGACAATCGCTGTAAATGGATAAATAGATGGCATAAAAGGATTTTCCTTAGTTCGTAAAAGGTTTAAATTTTGGTAAGTGTACCATAATTGTCCGCTTAAACTTGACCTTTCACGACAAGGTTAGACAAAAAGCGGTAAGGACAATTCATAAATTGCCCTTACCGCTGTGTCTTAATCGTGCTGTCGCATATACGACGGCAGCCTCTTATTTTTTATTTACGTTTAGAACATTGCAGGAACCAACATGGAGAAGCCGTCAAAGTTCATGTTCATGAAGGGCGTCAATGCCGCGAAGAACAGAATGAACGCGACGATGCCCAGCACTACCAGACCAATCTGAACGTATCCAAGAATCAAGCCTGCCAGTGCCATTCCGTTACCGTTTAGAGTGCCGGCACTGTCACGCATCTCTTTTTTCGCCAGATGGCCGGTGATGATTGCCACGATGGCACCAATAATGGGAATGAATGTCCAACCTACCAGACCGCTGACCAGACTGACGATTGCCAAAGAACTGGTCGATCGTTGAACCGGCATGGGGGGCAGGTTTACTTGAGTTGAGTTTTCAGGTGTTGTCATTTTTTCTCCTAATAATTTGCTTTCAAGAAGATATACGCAACATTTATCAAAAGGTAGCAAAACCCCAGGCCAGTAATGTTATGAATGAATCCTGAATTAATACAAACCAGAGTTGATATTTGAGAAAATATCTGCAATGGATTGACCCAGAGATGGAAGAACCACGAATAACGCACAAATTGAGAGCACGACAAATGCAATTTGGATGTAACCCAGCACCAGACCTGCGGTTGCCATGCCATTGCCCTTGATCATGCCGTTGCTGTTCTTGATCTCGTTCTTGGCGATGTGTCCAAGAATGATGGCGGCGATTGCGCCGAGGACGGGTATGACAACATAAGCGGCAATTCCGCAGATCATGCTGACGAGGGCTAGGGTGCTGTCTTTGGGTTGGGCGGTTTGAGTATAAGTAGCGGGTTGTTGATATTGATCTGACATTTCTATTCTCCTGTTATAAGATTAATATGACATGCTTGAAGATGAAACTAGTGCAATGACGATTACGCCAATCAGTGCCAACACACCGAGTCCAAGCTGGATGTAGCCCAGAATCAAACCGGCAGTTGCCATACCATCGCCTTTGAGTTGATCCTGGCTGGCTCGAATTTGCGATTTGGCGATGTGTCCGCAGATGATAGCCACCAAGGCGCCAACACCGGGCAAAACCAGGTAGGCGGCAATGCCAAAAATCATGCTCACGATGGCGATGCCGCAATCAGTTTGCTGCGGATAAGGATTGTAAGGCTGCTGGGGATATTGCGAATATTGATTAGACATAAGAACTCCTTAAGTGCACAATGATCATTTTATGAAACAAAAGAATCTATATTACTATATTAGTCATAACCCGATTTTTTTCAATAAGAAATTGTCGTTATGTTGAAACACTTCAGTGGAAAAATGGATACAAAACATACCTGAGATAGTGTATTTACTCTTCCTTCCATGAATAATGGTCATAGAAAAAGAAGGATTTATTTAGCTCGCTGTATAATTAAGGAGATCAACTCTAATATGAGGAGAAACCTATGGCAGAGCGGAAAATTCGTGTCTTGATCGCAAAACCTGGATTGGACGGTCATGATAGGGGAGCGAAGGTGATTGCGCGCGCCCTGCGCGACGCGGGAATGGAAGTGATCTATACGGGCTTGCGGCAAACGCCTGAAATGATCGCTGAGGCGGCTTTGCAGGAAGATGTGGACGTGATCGGAATGTCCATTCTTTCAGGCGCTCATCTGGTGTTGGTTCCCAAGATTATTGAAACGGTTAAAAAAGCAGGGATGACAGATGTTGGTTTCTTTGTGGGAGGAATTATCCCTGAAGAAGACGTGCCTGTGCTCAAGGCTGCCGGGGTGAATGCAGTGTACGGGCCCGGAACAAGCACGATGGTTGTGATTGAAGATGTAAAAAACTTTGCGGCCAGGACGGCTGCCGCAGTTTAAAAAGAAAACTTTGGATAAGATGAATATTGTTGATTCCCTCTCAAATGGTAATCGACTGGCATTATCGCGATTGATCACAGAGGTGGAAAATGAAACCAGCGCAGGAAGATGTGCGCTGGATGAGACGTTTATCCACTCCGGCAGGGCACACTTAATTGGCATCACCGGCGCCCCCGGAACAGGAAAATCCTCCCTGGTGAACCGTATTGCCCAGTTAATTCGCCGCCAGCAGCTTGGCAAGGTGGCTGTAGTTGCCATTGATCCTTCCAGTCCGTTTACCGGAGGGGCAATTTTAGGCGATCGGGTGCGCATGCGCGACCTGGCAGGCGACCCGGGTGTTTTTATCCGCTCAATGGCGTCTCGCGGCGAGTTGGGCGGCCTCTCAAGAGCCACCGCGGGGGTTGTACAGGTGCTGGATGCGGCCGGTTTCGATTTTATTCTCATTGAAACGGTTGGCGCGGGTCAATCTGAAGTGGATATTGCCCGTCTGGCTCACACCACCCTTGTGGTTGAATCCCCCGGAATGGGTGACGACATTCAGGCGATCAAAGCCGGCATCCTCGAGATTGCCGATATCCTCGTGATCAACAAGGCTGATAGGCCTGGGATCGAAAACACTGAGCGGGCTCTACGTGCCAACCTTGAATTGGGTTACTCGCGCATTTCAAGCGCCAAGGCGGGTCACGGCGGGTTTACTGAAAACGCGGTGGAAGTCGCTCGAAAGGATGAGGGGTGGGTGCCGCCTGTGATTAAGACCATTGCCATTGAAGAAGCCGGTGTGCCAGAAGTGATCAATGCCATTATTAGCCACCGGGAATTTCTTAAAAAATCAGGCTTGCGCTCACAACGAGAACGTGAGCGATTGCAAGACGAATTTCAACATCTGCTGAGACATACCCTAGTGGAGATCTGGAAGAACGAACACCTGTCAGATCAGGTGGAAAAGGTGATGGAAGAAGTTTTTACACGGAAACGTTCACCAGGCAGCGCAGTGGAACTGTTAACCCGGTCTGTCAGAAAGTGAGGAGGGATGGAACGCACAATGGTAAAGGATTTACCCGGGAAAATCAGCCAAACGGTCACCTTGAAAGGCTGGCTGCAAACCTTGCGGGATCAAAAAAGTATGCAGTTTCTGATCTTGCGCGACAACAGCGGGTTGGCGCAAATTGCCCATTGGAAAGCCAACAATGAAGCACTGGCAGATGTAATCGCCAAGCTGGGTGAAGAGAGCACCATCATCGTTACCGGCAAGGTGATTGAAAACCCCGTGGTTAAGCTAAACGGAATTGAAATTCAGCTTGAGTCTCTGATCGTAGACAATGCCGCAGACAGCCCCCTGCCGTTTGAACCTTTCGCTGAAACCCTCCCTTCTCTTGATTACCGTCTTGATTGGCGCTACATGGACCTGCGCCGGCCTGTCAACCGCCTGTTCTTTGAAGTTGAATCCACGGTTGAGATGGCCATGCGCGAATACTGGAGGACAAACGCTTTCATCGAGATTCATTCGCCCAAGCTGACCAGTTCGCCCAGTGAAAGCGGTGCTGACCTTTTCTCGCTGGATTATTTTGAACGAAAAGCCTATCTGACGCAGTCGCCGCAGTTTTATAAACAGATGGCAATGGCGGCAGGTTTTGAGCGCATCTTCGAGTTTGGTCCGGTTTTCAGGGCTGATCCTTCGTTTACCTCCAGGCACATGACCGAATTTACCGGTGTGGATATGGAAATGTCGTGGATTGAGGATCATGAGGAGATCATGGTTTCAGAAGAGACCTGGTTGCATCATGTATACACGCGCGTGAAAGAAACCCACGGTGAAGCCATTCGTGAGGTGTTCGGCGTTGAACTGGAAGTTCCATCGCTTCCCTTCCCGCGTATTGCGATGAGTGAGGCGGTTGAGATCTTGAAGTCCCGTGGATACACCCTGCCGCCTGAGAAGAAGGGTGATATTGACCCGGCAGGTGAACGCGAATTGGCGACTTACGTCAAGGAAAAATTCAACCACGATTTTGTTTATCTTACCGATTGGCCGGCAAGCGTCCGACCTTTCTATCACATGCGAAAGCCTGAAGACCCAACCCTGACGCGCAGTTATGACCTGATTGCCTGCGGTCTGGAAATTACCACAGGAGCACAGCGTGAGCACCGCGTGGAGGTGCTGCAAAAACAGGCACTTGAAAAAGGGCTGCACCTCGAACCAATTCAGTATTACCTGGATTTCTTCCGCTACGGCTGCCCATCGCACGGCGGTTTCGGGCTGGGGTTGTCGCGGTTGATGATGGTAATGCTCAATATAGCCAATATCCGTGAATCAGTGTATCTTTTCCGCGGTCCCACCCGGTTAAACCCGTAGAATGGAGTCGTGATGATCTTTGGAGACAAAATCCGCTTAAGGGCGGTTGAAAAAGAGGACCTGCCTAATTTTGCAAAATGGTTGAACGACAGGCAGGTAACTAAATATCTAAATATGCATTCACCCTTATCGAATGCGGCAGAAGAAAAGTGGTTTGATCAATTACAAGAGTCAAATTCAGGTGAAGCTTTATCGATTGATGCCAGAGTTGATAATAATTGGCTTCATATCGGAATTTGCAGTTTAAACAATATTGATATGCTTTCAAAGAATGCCGAATTTGGCATTTTTATCGGGAATAAGGATTACTGGAACAAGGGCTACAGTCGTGAAGCGACATTATTGACCCTCAAACACGGATTCGAGGACTTGAACCTTCACCGAATTTATCTTCATGTTTTTGAGGAACACGAGAAAGCCATCGCGGTTTACCAGGCAGCCGGTTTTCAGCATGAAGGACTGCTGCGGGATGTCCTCTATAAAAACGGAAGTTACCATAATTTTATCGTCATGAGCATATTGCGGTCAGATTGGGACAAAACAAAACACAAGGATTCATAGAAAAGGAACAGGAGCAAATATGCTGGTTGGAAACAACGTAAGACTAAGAGCGCTTGAAAAGGAAGACGCAAAAAAATGCGCACAATGGTTGAATGACCCTGAAGTTATTCAATTCCTATATATGAATTCTCCGCTTTCTCTGGCAATGGAAGAAAAGTGGTTTGAAGCGCAGCTTGCCAAATCGCCCTTGGAAGATCAGGTACTGGCTATTGAAGTGCTGCAAAATGATCAGTGGGTGTATGTGGGGAACACTGGTTTAAACAAGATTGAGCCGGTGAATGCCCAGGCTGAGTTCGGAATTTTCATCGGTGAAAAAGAGTTCTGGAATAGAGGGGTAGGTAAAGAAGCCGCCCGGTTGATCGTCAAACACGGTTTTGAAGATTTGAATCTAAATCGGATCTATCTTTACGTTTTTGAAGGGAATAAACGAGCCATTTCGGCGTATAATGCGGTTGGTTTCGTGGAAGAAGGTGTTTTACGAAACGCGGTATACAAAAATGGACAGTTTAATAACATGTTAATTATGAGTATTCTCCATTCAGAATGGAGAGGGTAATTACTAATATTTATCAGGAGAAGTTCCATGCCAATCACGCATTCAACCCGGTACGATCGTATGAAGTATGGTGATATCAAATTGTACGCCGGCACATCCTGTCCGGAGCTGGCGACACGCATCGCAACTCACATGGATCTGCCGTTATGCGAGAGGGATATCATTCAGTTTCCAAACGATAATTTGTTTGTGCAGCTGCATTCCAGCGTTCGCGGGCAGGATTGCTATGTGATTCAGACCACTTCAGTGCCGGTTCATCGCAACCTGATGGAGTTGTTGATTTTGTTACAGACTCTTCGACTGGATTCCGCGGCGCGTGTTACCGCGGTGGTGCCCTATCTGTGCTATGCCCGGTCAGATAAGAAAGATCAGCCCCGCATTCCCATTACAGCCCGGCTGGTAGCAGACATGATTGAAGTGGCAGGCGCAGATCGTTACATGTTCCTTGACCTGCACGCCGGTCAGATTCAAGGCTTCTTCTCCATCCCCGGAGACGTGCTGACTGCATTTTACATATTGGTGGATTATCTCAAAGCCAAACGTGAGCACATGACCAAACCTGTGGTGTTAACTGCAGACCTTGGGTTTGCCAAAAAAGCCCGCAATTTTGCGGTTTCGCTCGATATTCCGCTGGCGTTTATTGAAAAGCGGCGTGTTGCCAACGATTCAAAAGCCCAGGCGCTGACCATCATCGGCGACGTCAAAGACCGGGACGTGATCATTGTGGATGACGAAGTGGATACAGGCGGGTCGATTGCCCAGGCGGTTAATCTTGCCAGAGACAACGGCGCCAGGAATATTTACGTGGTCTTTGTTCATCCCGTGTTTTCGGCGGATTGTGTCAACCGCATCACCAGTCTGCCGGTGACCGAATTCATCACCACCGACACCATCCCCGTGCCGCCGGCAAAACTGGCTCTCTTCAAAGGCCGATTAACCACGCTGTCAGTTGCCCCCCTGCTGGGTGAAGTAATCATGCGCGCCAATGAAGGCCGCAGTGTGGGTGAGTTGTTTAACGAGTAATATACGTTCATCTCATGCCAGAACTCCCTGAAGTTGAAACCATTATCCGCTTACTACGAACTCCTGCCGAACCTATGGCAGGAGTTGTTGGAAAGATCATTTCTCGCGCCGAGGTCAATTGGGCAAAGAGCGTGGCGGTTCCGGGGGTGGATGAGTTTCTGCGAGAGATCAAGGGGCGTCAGATTCGTGAGATCAACCGGCGGGGAAAATTTATCTGCATGACCTTGTCTGGCAGCTATCTGCTGGTTCATCTGCGCATGAGCGGCGATTTGTTTCTCGAAGCGGGCAAGACGGACCGAAATTCCAAACATGACCGCGTGGTGGTTCATTTCAGCGATGACAGCCGGTTGGTGTTCAACGATACGCGCAAGTTTGGGCGAGTCTGGCTGTTGGATGACCCCATGACGGTCACAGGCGCTTTGGGGCTTGAGCCGCTTGAAGATTCTCTGACAGCCGATGTTTTTTACGAGATGTTACAAGTCAAGAAACGCCAGATCAAGCCTCTGCTGCTGGATCAATCTTTCATTGCCGGGCTGGGTAATATCTATACCGATGAAGCGCTTTTCACTGCAAGCATCCATCCGTTGAGCCGGGCAGACGTGCTCACTCGAGCGCAGGCCGGAGATTTACTGACCGCCATCCGACAGGTGCTGCAAGAGGGGATTAAGCGCAACGGTGCCAGTATTGACTGGGTTTATCGCGGCGGAGATTTTCAGAACCATTTTCAAGTTTATCAGCGTGACGGCAAGCCCTGTCAGCGCTGCGGAACAGCCATTCAGCGCATCACGGTTGGGCAGCGGGGCACCCATTTTTGCCCCCATTGCCAGGTGCGCGTTCCTTAACAAAAATATTGAGAAAAATTATTCATGGAATCAGGTATTATTAAGGCGTATATTGGTCAGGGCGGTTCTTGGTGACTTTTTGAGGTGCGTATGCAGATCACTCCTCTGTTATTAATATTGGCGGCAATCATCGGCTTGTTGATCGGCTTGCTGGTGGCCAGCTTGTTTCCATCCCGCGAAAACAAAGGGTCCAGGGTGATCACTGAAACCCCGCCCGACCTGGCAAAGGACGGGTTCGCCGAGGCGGCGCGCTTGTGGTACAGCCCTGACGGGAAGAAGATCATCACAGAACTGGACGGCGGTTTTTATCGTGATTATGAGACCCTGTCTGCGGAACAAAAAGCCAGGGTGGATAAATATGTGGAAGGTTGGAACAACTGGGCAGGCAAAACCATTGAACCGGTACCAGCGGTCAGGTACGTGCCCGGAATGCCCGATCTGCCTGCCAGAAAAGAACAACAAGCGTCAACCCCTCAACCTTTACTTGGTTGGTCTCTTAAAGAAGCTATAAAAGAAGTAGAAGAAAATGTGCAAGTTGAGCAAGCCATAGAAGTGGCACCCAAAACCATTGCAGGCCAGATCAGCGACATTATAGACAAAATGCTTGAGGGCAATCCATTGCGTGAAAAGGGTATCAAGTTGATTGAAAACAGCAGCCACGGCGTGGATGTGTGGATTGGGCTGGAAAAGTTCGACGGGATAGACGCCATACCGTACCCTGAAGTGAAATCTTTAATCAGGCAGGCAGTCGCTCAATGGGAACGGGAATCTGAAAACCCCCAGTTGAAAAAGTAAAAAAATCGCCCGGTCAAGCCGGGCGATTTTTACAGGTACTCTCTTAATTGTCTCGCGCGGCGCGGATGGCGCAGGCGGCGAAGCGCCTTGCTTTCAATCTGCCTTATGCGTTCGCGGGTCAAGCCGAATTTCTCCCCCACTTCTTCGAGGGTGTAGTTGTGACCGTTTTCAAGGCCGAAGCGTAAACGTAAAATGCGTGCTTCGCGCGGTGGAAGGGTGTCTAGCACCTCTTCGATTTTTTCGCGCAGCAGCTTCGAGTAAGTGCTTTCCATGGGTGTGGGCGTCAACTGATCTTCGACAAATTGCCCCAGTTCTGAATCTTCTTCATCATCATTAATTGGGCTTTCGAGTGAAAGCGGCAGCCACGACACCTGCAGCATCCACTCGATCTTGTCGAGGGGCAGGTCAAGCTTGTCAGCCAGTTCGTTGTTGGTCGGCACCCTGCCGAGGGTTTGTTCCATTTCATGCGTCAGCTTGTAAAGCTGGCGGATGCGGTCCACCATGTGAACAGGCACGCGGATGGTTCTGCCCTGGTCGGCAATGGAACGGGTGATGGTCTGCCTGATCCACCAGGTGGCATATGTGGAAAAGCGGAAGCCGCGGTGATAGTCAAATTTCTCAACCGCCTTCATCAAGCCCAGGTTGCCTTCCTGGATCAAATCGAGGAAGGGAACGCCGCGGCCGACATAGCGTTTGGCAACGCTGACTACCAGGCGGGTGTTGGCTTTAATCAAATGTTCGCGGGCAAGCACGCCTTCTTCAATGTTGTTCAGCAGGGTAATCTTGCGGTCAGCGGGGCAGCCGCCGTTGGAGCGGTCAAGCTCTTTCTTGCTGGCGCGGCCGTCTTCGATGCGCCTGGCAATGTCAAGTTCTTCGTTCACCGATAAGAGCGGAACCCGCGACATCTCCTTGAGATACAGCCCAATGGTGTCATCAGATGAGATGTTTTCGAGGTTCGAGAAGGTATCCATGTCTGAGGCGGGCAGGGATTCATCCACCTCGGCCATATCTATATCAAGATCGCCGTCGAGAATCTCAACCCCGTGGCGGCGCAGTGCCACCATCACCGATTCGATGCGCTCGGCATCCTTGCTGACGTCTGGATAGAACTCCATCAGGTCTTCGGTGGTCAGGTAGCCTTGAATATCTGCCTTCTCAAGCAGCATATTCAGGATTTCAGTGCTTCGCGCCCGCCTTCCAGGGTTAGCCAAAACATCTCCTTGTTTGTTGCTTATTCAATTGCAGAAAAATCGTTTGGCGGTTAATAACCTTTCCCTTGAGATCATTCATCAAGCTTGATTCTGGCTTGATGTTCGCAAGTGGAAAAGTTCAGATTTTCACCGCATACAACACACAACCCCTGGCAATCTGGTTTGCAGATTGGTTTAATGGGATTTTCAATCATCATGTATTCCCGAATGACCGTGCTCAGGTCTATGTTTCCGTCTTCAGGTACATATAGTCCAGAATCAGTGAATGAGCTTGATTTATACGCATATACTTCGTCAAACTCAATCTTGAGTTGGAGGTCAAACGGTTCCAAACAGCGAACACATTCTGAGGGGGAGATTGCTTCAAACTCTCCCTCAAAGAGTAAGCCCTGGGGTGTCCTTGAGATGTGAACCAGGCCGGAAAAAGCTTTCAGATCAAGATCAGGAGGAAGGTGTACTTCCGGGAACTCAAAATGGAAGTCGCGATAACTTCCAACCGGTAAGTTGTGAAAGAAACCAACGTTAATTCTTAAGGGATATCGTTGAACAGTCAAGGTATCAATCGTTTACTAGGATATAATTTCAACGAATAAAATTATAGCATACCGAAAACTTGAAGTCAATTTTTTATCATTAAAATCATAATAATTAAGGTGTTCCATGAAGGTTTTAATCTCCACGACCAATAACGGAAAGAAAAAAGAAATCGCTGCGTTGTGCGCGGGGTTTCCGGTGGAGCTTTGTTTCCCAAACGATTTGGGCATTACCATCGATGTCGAAGAAACCGGCGCAACCTATGCCGAAAACGCTCTTCTGAAAGCGGAGACCCTTTGCCGCCTCTCCGGGTTGATCACCCTCAGCGATGACACCGGTCTTGAGGTGGATGCCCTGGATGGGCGCCCCGGACTGCATTCTGGCCGTTACGTGGCGGTTGAGGGCGCCACGGATGCCGATCGCAGGGCAAAATTGATTGCTGAGTTAAGACAATTCCCGACGCCGTGGACCGCGCGGTTTTATTGCGCGGTGGCGGTTGCCGTGCCGGGCAAAGACAGCCGGATTTTTGACGGTGAAGTGATGGGCGAAATCAGGCCAGCAGAAAGCGGCGACCATGGGTTTGGTTATGACCGCCTGTTCTGGATTCCACAATTGGGCAAGACGATGGCTTACCTCGACATGGCTGAAAAGAATCAGATCAGCCATCGGGCTATGGCGGTGAAAAAAGCCCTCGATTTTTTGATGAATCATTCCGGATGATAGTTTAGCAGTTTCAACTTTTTATTATCGAGAGTCCATTCCAATTCTGTGACGCTGGCAGGGTCAATGGAAAGATGATGGATTTCGTCCATCGGCAGGTGGATTGCATAAGCCACCGCGAGCAAGAGCACTTCGCCGTGTGCCACACAAACAAGCTGATCTTCTTGATCGAATTGGCTTGCCAGGGCATCCAATCCTTCACCCACACGTTTTTGTACTTCGACGACGCAGTCGCCATTGGGGAATTGAACATCCGAAGGGTGATAGAGAAAATGATTCCAGAGCGGCAGTTCATCCAGTTTTTTGGCTTCAGTGCCCTGTAAATCGCCAAAGTTGATTTCGGACAAATACTCCGCCGTAACAACCGGCAGATTAATCTGCTTGCTGATTATTTGGGCTGTTTCTTGGGCTCTTTGGATTGGGCTTGAATACAAACCCTTGGTTGAAAAAGCTTGCAGGTAACTGGCGGTTTTCTCCACTTGCCGCCTGCCCTCATTGTTCAACGGAATTCCAGACGAGGTTCCACAAAGCTTTTTTCCGACAAAATCAGTTTGACCGTGCCTGACCAGAAATATGTGTGCCATTTCCCCTCCCTTTATGCTTATTTCTTTTCTTTAAATGCCTGCTCCTGGGCAGCGCGCCATTTTTGCAGCCATTCTGCCATTTGACCTTCATAACCCTGGTCTGAGGGTTCGTAGAAGTGTGTGCCCAGCAGATCGGTGGGAAGATACTGCTGCGGGGTGAAATGCCCCGGGTAGAGATGCGGATATTCATATCCCTTGCCGTGCCCGAAGCCCTTTGCGTCGCGGTTGGCGTCCATTAAATGAGTTGGAACCGCCCCCGTGCCCTGTGTTTCGATGTTCTCGCGAGCTTTGAAGAAGGCGCCTGCCGAATTGGACTTGGGTGCCGTGGCGAGGAACAGGGTCGCTTCCACGATCGGGTAGATGCCTTCAGGCATGCCGATGTATTCATAGGCATAGGCGGCGGCTGAAGCCACCTGCAAACCGCGTGGGTCTGCCAGGCCGATATCCTCGCCGGAGAGCACGATCAGGCGGCGCAGAATAAAACGCGGATCCTCGCCAGCAAGGATCATCTTTGCCAGCCAGTAAAGCGCAGCGTCAGGGTCAGAACCGCGAACAGATTTGATAAACGCAGAAATTGTGTCGTAGTGGGCATCGCCCATGCGGTCATAAAGCAGCGCCCTGCGCTGAATGGATTCCTGGGCAACGTCCAGGGTGATATGAACGCTGCCATCTTCCTCGGCGGGGGTGCTTTCTACAGCCAATTCGATGGCGTTGAGCAGGTTACGCGCGTCGCCGCCAGCCAATTCCGTCAGGTGTTCGCGGGCGGCATCCTCCACGATGATGTTGCGGTTTCCATACCCCAGTTCCTTGTCAGAAAGGGCACGGTTGAAGATGGTGTGCATGTGCTCAAGGGTGAGAGCTTCCAGTTGGAAAATCCGCGATCGCGAAACGAGCGCGGGGATCACATCGAAATAGGGGTTCTCGGTGGTGGCGCTGATCAGGGTGATCATGCCCGATTCCACGTGCGGCAGCAGGGCGTCTTGCTGGGCTTTGTTCCAGCGGTGCACCTCATCCACGAAGAGGATGGTGCGGCGGTGATAGAGTTTGCGCCGTTCGGTGGCTTCACCAATTACGCGGCGCAGTTCAGCCACGCCTGCCAAGACTGCTGAAATACTTTCAAAGTGCGCCTGGGTGTGGGCGGCGATCAAACGCGCCAGGGTGGTCTTGCCGGTGCCTGGGGGTCCTGTAAAAATGATGGAAGAAAAAAGCCGATCGGCTGTGATCGCGCGGCGCAGCAGCTTGCCTTCGCCGATGATGTGTTCCTGTCCGACAAACTCATCGAGGGTGCGCGGGCGCAGCCGGGCAGCCAAGGGGGCTTCGGTGGTCATGCGTTCATTCATGGCATGTTCGAATAAATCCATTCATCAATTGTAGCATAAAACGATTATAATAGAACAAATATCCGATATTTTATTTATATAACTCATTCAAGAGGTTCATATGATTTCCAAAGAGTTGATTAAGTTCCTTATTATCGCCAAGAAAAACACTTACGCTTCCGGAAACACTCCTGATCAATCATCCAGGCCGGGGTCTCACGACATGCAATTTGAACAAGAGCCCTACCTGTATATTGACACCTGGCTGGGCGGGTTTCATTTCATCGGCGAGGAAGCGGTCTGGAAGGACGGCGCCGCGGTTTGGGCGATGAATTATTATGGAAAGATGCTGACCGACAAGGTTCCTGAAGGATTCAGCCATTTTCTCAAGGCGTCGCTGCTGCAGGTGCCCGCTGAAGCCCCTTACCGTGGACCTTCTTCATATATGGAGGGCGATTTCGAGTATCATTGTTCATGGAGGGGCAGTCACACCTCTTTTGAGGGTGAAGAAGCCATTTCATATCAGAAGAAGACCATCTACCGCCTGAGTTTTCACGGCGGAGAAGTGCGCGATTAGTAACTAAGTTTGTTCAGAGGGCGCGTTGAAAATTCCAATCTACCAGGTGGATGCGTTTACCGACAAACCTTTTTCTGGCAACCCGGCAGCCGTGGTGCTGCTGGATCAGCCGCATGACGCGGGCTGGATGCAGTCGGTGGCGCGTGAAATGAACCTTTCGGAGACTGCGTTTGTGCATCCGCAGCCGGGAGGGTTTCACCTGCAGTGGTTTACGCCGGTGATGGAAGTGGAGCTGTGCGGCCATGCCACCCTGGCAAGTGCACATGTCTTGTGGGAGTCAGGCCTGGTAAAGGAGCAGGAGCACATCCGGTTTAACACACTTTCAGGCTGGCTTATGGCTGAAAAAAATAAGCATTCCATCGAACTGAATTTTCCATCCGCGGAGGTGATTGAAGCAGCCGTCTCTGAAGAGATGCTGAAAGCCGTGGGTGCCGTGCCCGATTTTGTTGGTTTTGGACGCGACAGATGGCTGTTTGAATATGCCGACGAGCAAATGATCCGCGGATTAAATCCAAATTTTGAAGCCTTAAAAAACCACAGGGGCAGCGGATTGGTGGTGACGGCGCTTTCTGACCAACCGGGGATTGATTTTGTCTCGAGGTATTTTTCTCCATGGCACGGTGTGAATGAAGACCCCGTGACCGGGTCGGCGCACTGCCTGCTGGGCCCCTATTGGGCGAAAAAGCTCGGCAAGAATCAGATGACCGGTTACCAGGCGTCGGCAAGGGGCGGGATGGTATCCGTTCGTTTGAGTGGAGAGCGTGCCTACATCGGCGGCAAAGCCGTCACTGTTTTTTCAGGCAAGTTGGTTTAAAACGGAGGCTGAAGGTGGACGCACCGTTTGATGTGGTGGTGGTTGGCAACGTGGGTATTGACACCCACATCTGTCTGCCGGTGGATGAAATTGATTTTTCACATGAAGCCAATTTCAGCCAGAACCTGGATGTCATCGGCCAGGCGGGCGGGTATGTCAGCCGCGGATACGCCAGGCTGGGCGCCAAAACAGCCTTTATCGGTTGCGTGGGGGATGACTATTCAGGCGATTTTATCAGGCGGCAGTTTGTAGAAGAAGGCATTGATATTCAGGGCGTGTTTGTTGACCCGGCAGGCACCAGCCGCAGTGTCAATTTTATGTACCGCAACGGCCAACGCAAGAATTTCTATGACGGAAAAAGTCACATGACCTTATCCGCACCTGTTGAACAAGCCAGGCAACTCTTTCAAGGGGCAAAGCTGGCTCACTTCAACATTCCCAATTGGGCGCGCGAACTTCTGCCGCTGGCACGCCAGGCCGGACTTTCCATTGCATGCGACATTCAGGATGTGGTGGACATTTACGACCCTTACAGGATGGATTTTATTAAATCAGCCGATTATTTGTTCTTCTCAGCCGCAAATTATTCAGACCCAACCGAGATTATCCGGGCTTATCTGCAAATTAATCCCCGGCTGACCATCATTTCAGGGATGGGAGCGAAAGGCTGCGCCCTGGCAAGCCAGTCTGGAATCCAATTCTTTAGTCCCGTGGCCATGGATTTGCCCCTGGTGGATACCAACGGCGCGGGCGACTCCCTGGCAGTCGGCTTCTTGTTTAGCCGGGTGCTTCAAGGGCGTTCGTTTGAAGCATCGGTCAGGAGGGGTCAAGTGCTGCCCGTTATAAATGCGCTCAAAAAGCCACTTCAAGCTGTTCGATTTCGAGAGACTTGTTAGACAAATATGATAACGGGGAATGAAATTCAAAAAATAGAACACTTTATCATTGACGGCAGCTCAAGGGTTTGATATAAATAACCCCGTTCACCCTCGGGTGGATATTTAGTTTTCAAATTAACCTTGCCGAAGCAAACGTGCTTTGGTATAATCTAGCACGCTTTGTTTGCATCTTAAAAATTGATTTTGCCGGTGTAGCTCAGTTGGCAGAGCATCCGCCTTGTAAGCGGGAGGTCATGAGTTCGAACCTCATCATCGGCTCAGTTACAGGTTGGCGAGTGGGCATCATCTTGAAAACGGGATGTTCTCACTTGCAAACCGGTAACGGTTTGAAATGGACGGTTACCCAAGTGGCCAACGGGGACTGACTGTAAATCAGTTGGCGACACGCCTTCGGAGGTTCGAATCCTTCACCGTCCACTCGACTGGGGCTAAGACTCTACCAGAAAAGCCCCTTCATCGGCAAGCCCTCATAGCTCAGTTGGTAGAGCGCGCCCTTGGTAAGGGCGAGGTCATGGGTCCAAATCCCATTGAGGGCTCTTTTTGCCGGTTGTACAAATTGATAACAGGTTATTTAAGGAGAGGATCATGGCCAAGCAGAAATTTGAACGAAATAAACCGCATCTGAACATAGGCACAATGG
>CAYXWV010000014.1:0-67230 GCA_964468875.1 uncultured Anaerolinea sp.
GTGGTCGGCGCCAAGCCCGGTGAAAAGCGCAATTGGGCAGACATCCGCGCCTGGGCTGCCGGATTACCAGCATTGTTAAAATTGAGCTGACCATGATTCCGCTGGCAAGGCTTGAAGAACACCTTCGCCATCTCACCAAAGAGAATATTGAGATTGTGCTTGAGATCCGCAACATCGTTGCCGAGCTTTGCCCTGATGCCGTCGAAAGGCTTGATCGTAACGGCATCGTTTATTACGATGCCAGCCGCGGCGGTTCAGTAAAAGGCGGCATTTGCATGCTGCTTTTCAAAGAAGATCACATCCGCATTGACTTCCCGCACGGCGCTTATCTCAATGATCCTTCCCACCTGTTAAACGGAGTAAACCTTGCCAAATGGGGGGCAGACCTCGCCCCCCATTACGATAATGTTCCATGGGATAAGATCGCCGCGTTGATCACGGCGTCAGCCCGTTTTGATCCCTGTTCGTTGCCGCAAAACCAAAAGCCGCAATGAAAATCAGGCTGTCGCGTTGATTAATGCGGTGCCCAGTTTCACCAGAGCATTCAAGTCTTGTTCCTGATACAAGCGTTTGCCCTGAACTCTGACTTCAATCCCCTCAAACGAATACCGAATCATCACTTGCAGGGTTTTTGGCAAGTTGAGCAGACAATTTTCCACATCTGTATTCACCATGCGTTTCGCTTCTTCTTCCTGATTGGTCCAGATCATGAAGCGTTTCATGAGTTCAAGGCTGCCCAATTCAAGCGGATGAATGTCTTTGATCATCTCGGCTTCTTTTGGGTTTAACATCCCTGAAGCCGACAAAAGCACAGCCGTCCCCAGCCTGTTCATGAACACATCCGGAACCCGATTTCCAATCATCACAATCCCCTCACGCAATTTAGCAACATCACTAAACCAGCGGGTTATGCTCGACACCGTGGATGACCCTGAACTGCTTTCAGAATTACCCGAACTTTCATTGACAGCTTCAATCGTCCAGTCATGCTTCCGCAGTTTATAGCCAGATTTCAATCGCTCCTTAATCTTTTCATAAATCCAGCCGTTCCGGCTGGCAAGCATTTGCATGGCTTCATCGCGCTTTTTCCCGTTGATGTAAACCAAAATGAAGATCAATCCCACCACTAGACCAGTGATACCCACCACTATCAAACCTGAAATCAGATCGCTCATGGTCTCTCCATTAAAATGTTCTTTCTATTCAGTATAGGGGTTTTCAATCCCGGGTTCAATCTATTTACTGATTTTCCACCTCGTTCTATAATTCGATCACTTGTCTAATTCTTATCCTGAAAGAGGAAATATGGCGAACACTAAGAAGAAAAAACAAAATTCCAAAGAAATTATTTATCCGCTTGTGTTGATTTTATTGGTGGTGGCTGCTGTAATCTTGATCGTCTTTATGACACAGAACGCAAGAGAAGCCGCCGCTCTTAAAACAGAGCAACCTGATGCACCCAAAATTGTGGTAACTCCTCATTTGGTTGGCGACAAACAATATTCATCCGTTCCCCCCATGCTGATTGATACCAGCAAGAAATACACAGCCACCGTAACCATGGAAAAAGGCGGATCTTTTGAAATTGAGCTGTTTGCCGATAAGGCACCGATCACTGTCAACAGTTTTGTGTTTCTGGCTCGTGAAGGCTACTTTGACGGCGTCACCTTCCACCGCGTTTTGGAGGGGTTTGTCGCCCAGGGCGGTGATCCCACCGGCACCGGCCGCGGCAACCCGGGCTACCAGTTTGAATATGAAGACAGCGGGTATAAGTTTGACAAAGCGGGTTGGGTTGCCATGGCTAACAGCGCCCCACGTTCCCCCACCAACGGCAGCCAATTCTTCATCACCTATTCGGCACTTCCCAGTCTTGATGGCGGTTACACTATTTTCGGCCTGGTAACCGACGGTATGGATATAGTTGATGGATTAACCCGTCGAGACCCTGAAAAATCACCTGATTTCCAGGGGGATGTCATCCAAAGTATCACCATTACCGAAGAATAGTATTTTTGCTCTCACCTGACGCCTCCACAATCACAGCGGAGGCGTTTTTTTAAAACTGGCACGAAACTTGTATAATAAATATAAACATATTTATGGTCGCACATAAGTTGGCGCGATAAGGACAGGTTTTCACTATGATGGATTTTCTGGAATTTATAAACACCGCTGAAGCTGAAGATCTTCGTAAACTTACAGGCATGACTTCCACCTTGCTTGACCGCGTTCTCAAAGTCAGGCCGTTTGCCGCTTTGGAAGATCTTCTCAAGCTAAAAGGGATGAGCGATAAAAAACTTGAAACACTGCGTAAATCCTACGAAACCCCTCCTGAAGACAAAGCCATCGAACCGGCACCTGAAATCGAACCCTTTCTCGAAAAAATTGTCGAACCAGTGGAAGAATCTGTTGCTCAATCAGAAAAACCCAAACGCAAGGGGATGTGGGGCAAAGTAATTGCCTGGTTTTTGATCCTCTTACTGCTTGGCGCCGCCGTGTTTGCCGCTATCAAATGGGGTCTGCCTTATATATATGAAAAATATGTCAAACCGGTTGAAAGCAATGCTGCCGAGATTACCGACCTGGCATCGCAGCAATCGGCCGAAGTAACTCGACTGAACGAAGAGCTTGCTTCCTTAAAAACAAACATCACCACCCTGGAAGAACGCGCCGACGCCGTTGATCTGAGTTTGCAAGCCCACGACACCTCTCTTGCCCGGCTTGAAGAAATGCAAGCCTTGTTGGAAGACCAGCTTGGCACTCAAAAAACAGATCTGCTGGCTGAAATTTCCAACCAGATCGCCCTCACCCGCGCGGTTGATCTCGTTTCGCGCAGCCGCCTCTACCTGTCAGAAAGCAACTTCGGCCTTGCCAAAACTGATCTTGAAACTAGCCGCAACCTGCTCTTCTCACTTTTGGATGTTCTTCCCACCGATCAGGTGGACGGGCTTAAGTTGGTAATCAGCCGCATTGACATGGCATTGGAAAATCTGCCCGCTTACCCCGTGGTGGCTGTTTATGATGTGGATACCGCCTGGCAGTTGCTGATTGACGGTTTGCCCAACATCCCCGAGCAGGCAGTTACTCCGCTGGTGCTTCCCTCCACCCCAACACCCGGCGCCACTGCCACGCTTGAACCCACCGCTGCGCCCTGAGAAATCATGCAACCCCGCAAGGTGATCGTCAACGATCTCATGCAGCAGGGATATGAATACTGGTTGACTGAACCGGTCGGCCAAAACTTTCATCCTGATTTCAAACCAGAACTGACCCCAAAAGAGATGCTCGAATTGGGGGTTTTTGGTGGCAAGTACATGACCGATTGCCGCGATGAATTCCCAGCGGATTGGTTTGACCTTGCCCAACTGGACCCCCTCCGCCATGACCCAGACAAGAATTTCTTCGGTATTAACGCCTCAAAACCGTTGAGCTACTGGCGCCAAAAGGGTTGGATCCACCCCGATGATCCGCGGGGCTGGTTCCAATGGTACTGCCGATATTACATGGGCAGGCGCTGTGAAGATGATGAACGTCAAATCAAGCGCTGGCTGGCTATGAAACGGCATATCGCTCAAATCCTTAAAAATTGTCCCCACGGCAATCTGAATTGCCGCAGGAAACAACGCCAGGCATTGCTTCACTGGGCTTACGATGCCAGAAAATATTAAACTATTATGAAGCCAGCTAATAATGTAGTAGAATACTACTGCATCCGCCGCAAACCGCCAGCATATATTTGACCTATCAGGTCGTTTGTTTGTACGTCCCTTTATATTGAAAGGGGTAATTTATCACCTATGAATCATACCCGCTTATTCTAAAATCGTTTACGCTGACAGATTTCAATTGAAATCCTTTGCGTCTCTGCCACCAGAGGGTGGTCAGGTATTGGTTTCATATTCTCTCAAGGCTTCTCATCATGGAACAAGATTACTCATCTAACATCATCAGCAAGTCATTTAATAAGCTAAAAAGGACATTCAAGGAATTCTCACCAAAGTTTTGGATCGTGGTGGGCGTTTCATTCATTGACCACGTGGGCGGAACCATGTTGTTTCCGTTCTTTTCTCTGTATATCACCCAAAAATTCAATGTGGGCATGACCGAAGCCGGCATTGTGCTGGGCATTTTCTCGCTGACCGGCTTAATCGGACAGATGATTGGCGGCGCTTTGACCGACAAATTCGGCCGCCGCAAGCTGATCATTTTTGGTCTCATTTTCAGTGCCATCAGCACTCTCAGCCTGGGGTTTGTCAATCATTACAGTGCACTAATTCCCCTGGCAGTGGTGATTGGTTTGCTGTCAGATATTGCCGGCCCTGCGCACAACGCCATGATCGCTGACCTGCTCCCTGAAAAGCAGCGCCACGAAGGATTTGGAGTGATGCGCGTGGTGGGCAACATGGCCTGGATTATTGGCCCCACTATCGGTGGTTTTGTGGCTGGTAAATCCTTTTTGGCACTTTTTATCATTGATGCCGTTATCAGTTGTGTGGTTGCCCTGCTCTTCTTCCTGTTCGTGGCTGAATCCAAGCCAGAGGCAAAGGCAGATGAGCCGCAGGAAAGCATCCTAAAAACCTTCGCCGGTTATGGAAAAGTGGTCACCAACAAGGCATACATGGCTTTCCTGGTTGCCTGCATGCTGATGGGTTTGGTCTACCAGCAGATGTATAACTCGCTCTCGGTGTATATGCGCGATTACCATCAAATGGAATCATCAAAATACGGCTTTTTGCTCACCGCAAGCGCCATTGTGGTGATCCTCTTTCAATTCAGCATCATGCGATATATCAAAAAGAAGCCACCCTTTAATATGATGGCTTACGGCACCCTTTTCTACATGGCTGGCTTCAGTATGTTTGGTCTGGTGAAAGCCTATTGGCTGTTTGTGGCAGCCATAGTTGTCATCACCATGGGTGAGATGCTGGTGGTACCCACTAGTCAGACACTGGCGACCAACTTCGCCCCCGAAGACATGCGCGGCCGCTATATGGGGGTGTTTGGCATGACATGGTCCATCCCGGGTGTGATCGCCCCCGGCCTGGCAGGTTTGATCATGGACAACATGAACCCGAACCTGCTCTGGTACGTCGGCGGCGTCTTGTGCGGTGTCTCAGCTCTCTCGTTTTTCGCCCTGCAAATGGTCTTGGGCAAGCAAAAGCGTTTTGCCCCGGCACCTGAAACACAAGAAGCTGTCACGAACGCATAAAAAAAACCGGTCAGTACATAAATGGGCTGACCGGTTTTTTTTACTTAACAACAAGCAATCTGGCTGTGTTGGGCATCAGATCCACTTGAAGGGTTGAACCATTGACAGAGAATTGCTCGTCTGGGTGTAAGGCATCTACCAGTTGTCTGACATGTCCATCAGGCAGGTTTAGATAAAGACTGACCGGATGGCTGGCAATGTTCATCGTTGTAATTGCCAGATCCTCAGAGTTAACCCTGGCAAAAGCAAAGTATTCGTTTGATTTTTGAAGTTCATGGTATGCACCATACACCAGTGCAGGCTGTGTTTTCCTGAGATGTGTGAGGTTATTGATCAGGTTGGTCAGTTCGGGGTTCTGATTGTTTGCCAGGCACTGAGAAATCTCCAATGCCGGGCGCAAGGGTGCATCTCCTGGGTTTTTCACGGCTTTAATTCCAAACTCGCTGCCGTAATAGACAGATGGCGCACCTGGCATGCTGAAAAGCAGCACGTACAGCAAGCTGAGATGCGCCGGATCCTTCACCATGCTGGCAACCCGGTTAACATCATGGTTGTCTGCGAAGGAATAGAGCGTCAGCCCCTTGTAGAGACCGCGTGACCCGAACTGGCGGGCATACGTCCAGGCAATTTCAAAGAAATTATGGTCATTGAAACTGGAATAGAGCCCTTTATGTGCCTCATAATTGGTGACTGAATCCAGCCGGGCGGGGTTGGCCCAATCATTGTAATTACCAGCCACCACTTCACCCATCAGCCAGAACTGCGGCTTTAGGTCATGTGAAAAAGATGCCAGTCTTGAAAGAAAGCCCTTGTCCATCACGTTGGCGGCATCCAGGCGCAAGCCATCAATGTCATATTGATCCACCCACTGACGGACCGCACCGAAGAGGTGATTCTGCACATCAACGTTGTTCAGGTTGAGATTGACCAGCGTTTCATGCCCCTCCCAGCAATCATATCGAAAGCCGTCGTGATGCTGGTTGTCAGCGTTGAAATCAACTTTCATGAACCAGTCGCGATATGCGGAACCCTCCCGGTTCTTCAACAAGTCTTGAAATGCCCAAAAATCACGCCCTACGTGGTTAAAAACACCATCCAGGATCACCTTGATTCCCAATTCATGCGCTCTTGAAACAAAGCGGCGCAGATCTTCCTGGTCGCCAAGCCGCCGATCCACTTTGTAATAATCGGTGGTGTCGTAACCATGCGTGCCAGACTCAAACAATGGACCAATATACAGCCCATTGAATCCCATCCCGGCAATATGCTCTAGCCAGGCATGTAAATCATTTATTCGGTGTTCGGGGGGTTCATTGTAATGATTAGACCGCGGGCACCCGCACAACCCGAGAGGATATATATGATAAAAAACAGTTTGATCTACCCAATGTGACATAGTGGTTTCCTTGAGGTGTGATTTTGGTAATTGTTATGAATATATTCCATGTTGAAACTGATGCACCGCCTGTCTTGCCAGAGCATCATCCAACCGGGTCAATTCGTTTAAACCAAGCCCGATATAATTGTTGATCATGCCGAGAAAAGTGATTCCATAAGCCTGGTGCCTGCCGCGCATGTTTCCATGTTGTACGGTAGCTTGTAAAAACACATTTTCTACCATTTCAAATTGAAAACGGTTTAACGAATTAACCGTCTGAAAGGCTTCACTGTCACGCGGGGCAAACCATAACCCCAACTGAAAACGGAAAAAAACCGGATGATCATTGGCAAAATCAAAATACGTTTCTGTGATGCGCTGAAGAGTGTACGGCAGATCTCCGCGATAGTCTGCTGATATTGCCAGCTTTTCTTTCAAGAGTTCGAAAGGCTCAGACAGCACCGCCTCCAACAACCCGTGTTTACTGCCAAAATAATAATAAAGGGTCGGCTTGGTGATTTGCGCAGCTTCACAGATTTCTTGAACGCCAACTGCATCATAGCCTTTGATAGCAAACAAATTAAGTGCGCATTCAATGATGTTTGAGCGGTTATCCATGCCCGTTAATATACCGTTCGGTATACATATTGTCAAGGTCTTTACCCCGATTTTTACCGCGTGGATTACAATCAATTTATGGCTAAAACCGCATCCCCACTCGATTTCCGTTCCATATACGATCATTTCAACGCATCCACTACCGCACTGGATTGTGGAAAACTGTGCGCACCGCACAACCCATCTGGCAAACCCTTTTGCTGTGATATTTGCCACGCCGTCCCTGTGTCGTATAAACCTGAATGGCAATATCTGAAAACCAGCACATCGCTCTGGCATCTCTGGCGCGGCGACGAATGCCCAGATGAACCTGTTGATCCGTCTGAATTGTTGGAGGACACCCCCGAACATCTTCTCTTACTGAGCTGCCGGGGACCTGCCCAATGCGAACGTGAATTTCGCTCACTGAGCTGCCGCCAGTTTCCCTTTTTTCCTTACATTACCAGCGACTACCGCTTCATCGGTCTGGCTCATGACTGGGAATTTGAGTCAGAATGTTGGATATTGAGCCACCTTGACCAGGTCAGCCTTGACTATCGCCGCGAATTTGTTCAAACCTTTGACTTGGTTTTTTCCTACTGGATGGATGATTTTAACAGTTACGTTGCCCTTTCAGAAGAAGTAAGAGCATACTACGCTTCGATCAGACGCCGCATTCCCCTTCTGCATCGCAATGGTCGCGATTATCTGATCAGTCCATCTAGTGAAAAACTGGTGAAAATTTCCCTTTCGGACCTCAAAACACACAGTCTGTATTAATTTGCGTATTGATTTTTTATCTTGTAGTCTCTATCATGAATAATATATGGAGGACCCTATGAAAACAAAACTATCCATAATGACAGCCGTAGTGGTGTGCCTGTTGATGGCAATCACAGCCTGCCAGGCGAAACCCACCCTGCCCCCCACTCCCGACATGGATGCCACTTTAGCCGTAAACGTCGCGGTTGCGCAAACCGCCGCTGTTTTGCAAACCCAGGCAGCACAAACCATCAGTGCCTTTGAAGCCCTGCACCCCAGTGAAACCCCCACCCCCACAGTTACGGCTACCCCGGTTTATTCTCCCACTCCCGATAAAGTGACTGTCACAGTAAACAAAGATACTTACTGTCGTGTTGGCACTTCGTCTTTGTTTAAATCGGTCTTTTATGCTGAAGCCGGCACTGTTTTGGAAGTTATTGCCCGCAACCCGACCAATGACTCATATTATGTAGTTAACCCAAATCAATCTTTTTCATTCTGCTGGCTGTATGGCGAGTTTACCACCATCAGCGGCAATGCCGAAGCGCTTCCCATCTACACTTCCATTCCGCTGCCCACCAACACCCCCACCCCTACCCCTGCTCCTGACTTTTCTGTTGAGTATGTAGGGATGAGCAGCTGTGGCACCAATTACTACTTGCGCTTCCAGGTCAGAAACCCAAGCAAATTCACCTGGCAGGCTGTTCAAGTAGATGTGACAGACAAGACCACATCCATTTCGACCAGCACCTTCAGTTCAGCTTTCACCGATTACGCAGGCTGCTCCGCGGGTGTGTCTCAATCGGACCTCAGTCCATCAGAAGATGGCATTGCCACCTCATTTAACGCCCCCTTCACAACTGATCCTACAGGTCACTCCCTCAGCGCTACAATCATGGTTTGTCAGACCGATTCAGGCGGCTGCATGAGCAAAACAATTTCATTTACTCCATAAAACAAATCCTGTCATCTGATAACGAGCAGAATCAAGGAGAGTGGCATGAAAAAAAGAAAGAACATCTTACGTTTACTGATTGGGGTGATGATAATCGTCCTGTCAGGATGCAACCTGCCAACTGCACAAACCGCAGGAACCCCCGACCTGGACGCTACCGTGGCAGCCAGGGTGGATATTGAAAAAGCCGCTCAAACCATGGTCGCGAAAACAATGGGGGCAAATTCCGCGGTTGCCACCCAAACCAACACGACTCAAGCTCAACCTGAATTTACAACGACCCCCTCTTTGACATCCACCATTACCATGCCACCAACAATTGCACTCACTTCTACACCAGAAGGCGTTTTCCTGACCGTCTCTAGTGATACCTACTGTCGCTTTGGGGGTCCCTACTCCGCGTTTAAGATTCTCGACACCGTTCGAGTTGGCCAAAAAGTAGAAGTGCTTGCCAGAAATCCTGAAAATGACTCCTACTTTGTAAAATCACCCAACAACCCCAGTGTGACCTGTTGGCTTTACGGCAAATATGCCACGCTGGCAGGCAACACCACCGGACTGGCAGTATCCACCATGCACCCCACACCCACCCCCACCGCTACACCAACCCCATCGCCCGCGTTTACAGTATCTTATTCTGGCATTGAAAATTGTGGTGCACTCTATGCCTTCAAGTTATTTATCAAAAACACAGGGTCACTCACCTGGCAATACATCTCGCTCGTTGGCACAGATACAATCACTTCTTTTGCCATTAATCAATCCAGTAATGTTTTTAAGGAATACTCAGGATGTTCCACTGTTCTTGAACAAGCAGATCTGACCCCGGGTGAACAATCTTTCGTCTTAAATGTCGACGGAGCCAGTTATTTTGACTATAACCCTGCTGGCCATCCTATTAACGTAACCGTCACACTTTGCACACAGGACGGTGGAGGCGGAACCTGTAAATCCATCCCCATTTCGTTCACCCCTTAAACAGAATTCTCATTTTCAACAAACGCACGCGATAGCAATCCGCGTGCGTTTTGTGTCTGTAAAAACCGGGCACTCCATGATAAGATAATTTCAATCTGATCGATTATTCATTTTAGAACACCCGGGAGGAAAACCCCATGAAAATTCAAAAGCTGTTGATTGTTCTCATTACAGTACTGGCTGTTTCTATGTTGGCTGCCTGTGCAGTCCAGCCTGCCGCGATCACTCAAGCCCCCGCTGCGGAAACCGATACGCCGGCAGCCGCCCAACAGGATGTTGCCACCGAACCTGCTGAAGCGGCATCCGCTACCCTCACCAGCGCCCCAACCGCCACTGCGCTGCCAACAGCCACGCTGATGCCAACGGCTACCGCTGACACTTCCACCGGTGAATTTGCCGCTTTTACTGAAGCCCCCGCTGTGGCAGGTTCTTCCGTTTTCATTTCTCTGCCGCAGAACACCATCTGCCGCCTCGGACCCGCCACCGTGTATCAATCTGTGGCTTCTTTCACTGCCGGAACCAGACTGCAGGCTGTCGGCAGGCTTTTGAATGATGAAACTTATTACTTTGTGCAAAACCCCAATCTCCCCGACACTCATTGCTGGATCTACGGCCAGGGTGCTTCCATTGAAGGCAATCCCGCCGAATTAGATATCATCGAACCATTGCCGTCCCCAACGCCTGATACTCATGCCAATTTTTCAATCACCTATTCTCATATCAAGCAATGCGGCGATGATTACAGCTTCAGTTTCAAGGTGGAAAACACCGATGATACCGTCTGGCAATCCATCAAAGTTTACATCCTGGATCTAAACAAAAAAATAACCGCCACTTATTCAAGTAATCGTTTTGAAGAATATTCTGATTGCCATCTGGATAACGTACAGGGCGATCTCACCAAAGGCGAGCGCGTCTTTATGACACCCTTTGACCCCGGGCACTTTGATTACCGGCCTTACGGCGGCAAGTTCCTTCTGCGTGTTACCTTGTGCACTGCCAAGGATTTCGCCGGTGACTGCCTGACCAAGGAGATCACTGTTCGACCGTAAAGTCGTACTTTTCTTACAAAAATACGCAATTTATACTCAAAAAACAAGGACGACTCACATGAATCGTCCTTGTTTTTTCGAATGGATCGTACCGTCTGCCGTTTAGGAAAGTTCCACGGCGGGGCGGTTTGTCTCTGGTTTGTGAAATTGAGTCTTGTATAGATGGGCATACAAACCCTTTTGGGCAAGCAGTTCAGAATGCGTACCCCTCTCGACCACCTGGCCCCGGTCAATGACCAAAATTAGGTCGGCTGCCAGGATGGTGCTCAGGCGGTGTGCGATCACGATGCTGGTTCGTTCTGCCATCACCCGTTTCAACGCTTCCTGGATTAAAGCCTCGGATTCGCTGTCAAGACTGCTGGTAGCCTCATCCAACACTAGGATGCGCGGATCTTTCAAGATCACCCTGGCAAGGGCAATGCGCTGCTTCTCTCCTCCGCTGAGGCGGTAGCCGCGCTCGCCCACCACCGTATCGTATCCTTCCGGTAAATCAATTATGAAATTATGAATATTTGCTGCTTTACAGGCAGCTTCAAGTTCTTCCTGGCTGGCATCCAGTTTGGAATACAGCAAATTGGTGCGGATGGTGTCATGGAACAAGTAAGTCTCCTGCGTGACCATGCCTATTCGCTTCGCCAGTGCATCCAGTTTCAGATCACGCAAATCAATACCATCCAGTTGAATAGACCCTTCAGTAGGATCATACAAACGTGGAATCAGGTAAGTCAGGGTGGTTTTGCCTGCGCCGCTTGGCCCCACCAACGCTACCAGACTGCCAGGTTCCACCGTAAAGCTGACATGCTCCAGAGCATTACCGCGCGCCTGGCTTTGGTGTGCCTCTTCTCCGCTGCCACTTGAAGGAGTATTTCCTCCAGATAAGGCGGTGGTTACGTTCTCCATGCTGCCGTAGCGATGTACGTCGCTTAAAAAAGGCTCATCTCCGGCTTGATAGGTGAAGGTCACATCGTTAAAGACAATCTTGCCCTTGACGTCTTTCAGGTCAAGAGGGCTCTCTTTCTCTTCAATATCCACCGGAAGGTCAATTACTTCAAAAACCCGCTCAAAACTGACAATTGAAGTGGCAAAATCCATCGGTGCATTCGCCAGCGAGAATAAAGCGCCGTATAGACTGCCGAGATATGATCCAAACGCCACCACCAGGCCGATGGTGAAGGCACCCTTGATCACAAAATATCCGCCAAAACCATAAACCAGGGCAGTGCCCACTGCGCTGACCAAACCGATGATTGCCATAAAAATTGAACCAACAAATGCCCGTTCGACACCCTGATTTTTCACCTGCTTGGCGCGATCGCCAAAACGTTCGGTTTCAAGCATTTTCCTTCCAAACAACTTCACCAACAGTGCTCCGCCGATATTCAGCGTTTCATGCATCATGGCGTTCATCTGGGCATTGGCTTCCATTTGCGCCCGAACGATGTCGCGCATACGGTTGCTTAACTTTTTCACCGCCAGAATGAAAAACGGCTCCACCACAATACTGATCAAGGTCAGACGCCAATCCAGGGTGAACATCACCACCAGTACCGCCACCACCTGGATGACATTGGTAATGAGATCAACAAAAATTCGGCTGATGGCGTTTTGGGCACCGACCACATCATTGTTCAGCCGGCTCATCAATTCACCAACCTTGGTATTGGTAAAGAAGCGCAGCGACATACGTTGAAGCCCTGAATAGAGAGTCATCCGCAAGTCATAGATTACACCTTCACCCACGTCAGCACTTAACCTGCGCTGCACGACAGTAAATACGCCATTTAATGCCGGGATCAGAAACAAACAGAGCGACAACCAGATTAAAGAAGTCAGGTTTTTAGCGGGAATGGTTTTATCAATTAACTGCCGCACGACCAACGGTGTCACCAGTGACAAACCAGTACTTAACAGAATCAACAGTAACATGCCAATCAAAGAGAAAAGATAGGGTTTGGCATAATAAAAAACCCGATTGAGTAAAGCCCACGTAATCTGAGGTTTTTCGTCAGGCGAATTGGCCAGGTTTTTCAACATGTGTCCGCGCATAAATACTCCTAAAAACGATTTCGATAATTCAAGGATGGGCAAATCTCTGCTCAAAACCGTAAATATCTGAAAGTAATGAAGACTCTCTCTTGATTATATGCCCTCAAAACCCATTTTACATTTTTTAAAAAACGAATCCCCATAATCAATCGGGGATTCGTTTTTTTTTGCCTGAGGAAGAGAAAAACGATAGGATAATCGGCTTGTTTGCAGATAACATATAGAAAATGTTCGATTTTTTGCAAAAAATGTTACATGCATTCTCCAAGATCGCACAAACCGTTTCCATTGGCATCCCGATAATCACGACACCTCCCGGGATAGGCACATTGTCTCCCTTTTCGGCAGGAAACATTGCAAACTTGGGCAACCTGTACAGTTGGCTGCTTGGTTGCGGTTGGAGAAGGTTGTTGAACAGTTGTCACGGTTGCTTCGGGGACAGTTGGGGTTGCCTGTGCGTTGGTCGCTGTGGGTTGTGAAACAACAACAGGTTCCAGGGTTGTAGTCGTCTCAATCTCTGGTAAATCATACGATCTTAATTTTGATGAAACCTGGCTGATTGCAGCCAGAGACCCAATACTGACCACACCCATGGTAACCAGAAACTGTCTTCGACTGACCAATTTCTTATTCGCAATAGATACCGGTTGAGATCGAGTTTGTCTAGTGGTAGAAAGCAACTTGCTGATTGCTTGAACGATCACCCGCCAGTGAACACTGATTTTGACCACAGCAACCACCAGGGTCAAAATAGAAGAAATCACATGAACGCGAAACCATGAATGGTAATTGGTTAGATACAAGTTAAACCAGGTTGATATGATCAAACCAGTAAAGACAATCATGAAGAAACCCGCAAACAACAACCCATCCAGAATAGCATAAAGACGGGTTCGTGCTGGAATCTGGCTGAAAAACCGATTGGTGACAGCCACCACCCATTTTTGATGTAAGACCAAATGGGCAAGAATCAACAGAAAAATGGCCACCCCCAACCATTGATGGAGTTCCACACCAGTAAATTCAAGAAAAAACAAGATTAGAAAAATAACAAAAATGATAAAATCGATCAACCAGTTCCGATTTTGCTTCTTTGATTCCATATGTCGTCCGTCCTTTGTATTTATTCGAAAGGATAGAAGACTGTTTTGAATTTATTATGAAGTTAATGTGAAGATTTGATACAGATTATTCATACAAATCAATCTAGTGAAATATCTATTATTAGGTAAAATAGAACTCACTAATATTTATTTTCAGGATTACGAGTGAAATACAAATTAATTATTTTTGATTTTGATGGCACTTTGGCAAATTCATTTCCGTGGGTGTTGAATATTCTCGATGAATTGGCAGAAAAATTCAAGGCTATTCCTCTGGATCATTCCCGCTTGGAAGAGATCAAGACCTACTCGCCGCAGAAAATAATGAAAATGCACCGGGTGCCGGTTTGGAAACTCCCCGCCATTCTCAAATTCACCCGTTCGCGCATGATCACACAGGGAGAATCTATTCATCTTTTTGACGGCGTAGAGACACTTCTTCAAACATTGAAAGAGCGAAATATAAAGCTGGCATTGGTAACCACCAATACCTGTGAAACCGTTCGGCGTGTTTTGGGCGATGATTTGTATAACTTGTTTCACATGTTTGAAGACAAGGTGTCTATTTTCGGAAAGCCCGCAGCCTTGAAAAAGATTGCCAAACGCAGCGGGTTGGATAAATCAGAAATGCTGGCAATCGGAGATGAAATCAGAGATATTGATGCCGCCAAAAAAGTTCAGATCCCGTTCGGGGCTGTCTCATGGGGTTTTTCAAACATAGAAGCGCTAACTTCACGTGCGCCCGAACATTTGTTTACCGAAGTGCACCAGATTCTTGATGTAGTGGATGGAATCGAAGGACTGGCATAATCTTATCCGTGGAGGGACAAATGAAAACAATCGGTATGATTGGCGGAATGAGTTGGGAATCTTCCGTAGAATATTATAAATTGGTCAATCGAGGCGTCCAACAGAAACTTGGCGGAGTTCATTCAGCCAAGAGTGTGATGGTTTCAGTTGATTTCTCAGAAGTGGAAGTACTGCAAAAACAAGGCCGCTGGCAAGAAGCCACCGAAATAATGGTAAATGTCGCCCGCCAGGTCGAAGCCGCCGGTGCTGACTTTCTATTAATATGCACCAACACCATGCACATGATGGCTGACGAGGTACAAGCAGCCATTCACATTCCGCTGCTTCATATCGCTGACGCCGCGGGAGAAGTTGCCAAATCCATGGGGTTGAAGACTGTTGGGCTGCTGGGCACCCGCTTTACCATGCAGGGCGATTTTTACAGAGGGCGCCTGGCAGAAAAATATGGTCTGAAAGTGATCATCCCTTCGGAAGCCGATCAAACCATCATTCATGATGTGATCTATAATGAACTTGTCGTCGGCAAAATTTTACCTGCCTCTCGCTCGGCATACCTTGAAATCATCAACAAACTGGAGAAAGAAGGGGCTGAAGGCATTATTCTAGGTTGCACTGAAATTGGTTTGCTGGTCAAACAATCCGATTGCAGCCTGCCTCTCTTTGATACCACCCCGCTCCATGCACAGGCAGCCGTTGAGGAAGCATTAAAAGAGTAACCCACTCAATCTAGGAGGGAATAGATGTCTGTTCTTGCGAAGATTGCCTTTTACCAGGGAATCCGTGATGAAGTTCCCAACCAGCTTCTGGCTCGAGAATTAGCAGAAACGCACGACACAGAAGGCATCAAGGAAATCGCCGAACACCTGCGGGATAAAAACACCAACGTTTGCAGTGACTGCATCAAGGTTTTATATGAGGTTGGCTACCTTGATCCCGGTTTAATCACCCCTTATGTTGACGATTTTTTAAAACTTTTATCCAGCAGGCAAAATCGCATGGTCTGGGGAGCTATGATCTCACTTTCAACCATTGCTTCTCATAAAGCCGATGAACTCTTCGCGAAAAGAGAGATGATCTACAAAGCCATTGATCAAGGCTCGGTGATCACCCAGGATAACGGTATCAAGTCTCTCTCGTTAGTGGCTGCTACGAACTCCGAGTTTCTAAAAGAATTATCTCCCTATCTGATGGCGTTCATCCGTGCATGCCGCCTGTCTGATCTTCCAAGACACGCAGAATTTATCAGTATATGCGTGAACGATTCAAACAAAGAAGAATTCACCTCCATACTTCAAAACCGCATGTCTGAGATGAAATCCTCTCAATTTAGCCGTATTAAGAAAGTCCTCAAAAACCTGGAATAATACAACTGCAACCATTTTTCTTTTCTGGCATCTAATTAGTAAACTTTTTAGGAGTATCTTATGGAATATCGTCGTTTAGGAAAAACCGGCTTGCAGGTTAGCGTGCTATCCTACGGCTCCTGGGTCACTTTTCACACCCAGGTGGGCATTGACGCCGCCGTTGAATCCATGTCTGCTGCGTATGATGCCGGTGTCAACTTTTTTGATAACGCTGAGGCATATGCCGGGGGTAAATCTGAAGAAGTAATGGGCGCCGCCCTTAAGAAATTGGGTTGGAGGCGCTCAAGCTACCTGGTTTCGACAAAACTCTTCTGGGGATTACATGACGGAGTTAACGAAAAGAACACCCTGAATCGCAAATATCTGATCGAAGCCATGAACGGTTCCTTGAAGCGCTTTGATCTTGATCATGTTGACCTCGTTTTCTGTCATCGTCCAGACCCAAACACGCCTATTGAAGAAACCGTCTGGGCAATGCACAATTTGGTGGAGTGGGGCAAAGCCCTCTACTGGGGCACCTCCGAGTGGTCGGCGTCTGAGATCGTCTCTGCCATTGAAATCGCCGAAAGGCACCACCTGCATAAACCGGTGGTGGAACAGCCCCAATACAACCTGCTTGTGCGTGATCGCTTCGAAAAAGAATACGCTCGTCTTTTCCAGGATTATAGCTACGGAACTACAACATTTAGCCCGCTGGCTGCCGGCTTGCTCACCGGAAAATACAACAACGGCATCCCTGCCGATTCGAGAGGTGCACTGCCTGGCATGGAGTGGTTACGCAGCAGATTTACCGATCAGCAAGCACTTACCAAAGTAAAAGCATTGGGTACTTTTGCAGGCGAGCTCGGTATTCCCCTTTCACAACTGGCAATTGCCTGGTGCGTAAAAAATCCCAACGTCAGCACCGTCATTACCGGCGCCAGCCGCATGGAACAAATGCGTGAAAACATGAAAGCGCTCGATGTCGTGGTAAAACTCACCCCAGACGTGATGAACCGTATAGACGAAATTCTAGAAAATTAATCAAACCTTTCCGTTTTCGATTCAAAGCCGTGGGATAATTGTCCACGGCTTTCTATTTATTGCAGGATTATTCGCAATGTCTATTCTTCATTTGTTTTTGATCGGGTTGGGAGCATTTGCCGCCGGAGCAGTAAACGCCCTGGCAGGTGGCGGCACTTTAATTACCTTTCCGTTGATGACCGCGTTGGGCATCCCGGCGGTGGCAGCCAATGTCACCAATACTGTGGCGCTTTGCCCGGGTTATTTTGGTGCCACATTTGCCCAACGGAAAGACCTTGTGGACCAGAAAATAAGATTATGGTGGCTGATTCCAGCCAGTTTGTTGGGCGGATTGGGCGGCGCACTTCTGCTTCTCCGTTCCGGCGAGCGGTTGTTTCAGAACCTGGTTCCCTGGCTTATTTTGCTGGCAAGCGCCTTGCTTGCCTTGGGTGAACCGTTGAAAAGATGGCTCAAATCGCGGTCAGGTTCACCACGAAGCTCCTCAAAGGTCCTTCCATCAGCTTTTATTCCGGTTGGCCTGGCAGCGATCTATGGCGGCTACTTTGGGGCAGGATTAAGCGTGATTGTCCTGGCTGTTTTGGGGTTATTCTATAACGAGTCTTTAACCCGCCTGAACGCCCTCAAACAGGCAGTAGCCTTAGCGACCAATGTTGCGGCTGCTGTCGTCTTCCTTTTTTCAAAGCGGGTGATCTGGCCGGCAGCAGGAGTGATGGCGATTTGCGCCCTGGCTGGCGGAGCCCTCGGCGGCAGACTTGCCTCGAAGATTAACCCCTCCGTTCTACGCTGGCTGGTCGTTTCCATCGGATTGATCGTTTCTGTTATTTACTTCTTGAAATAATTAAGGTCGAACTTGAAAACGAACTCACCCCGGTTACTTATTATGTTTGCCTGCCTGACCTTTTTCATGTCGGGCATATTTAACGGCGGAATCGGTCCTGTTTTGGGCGAGCTTTCAACCCTAACTAACTCCACCATCGCGGCCACCGGGGGTGTAATTACGTTTTTATTCCTGGGCGCGCTGATTGCCCAACTGACAGGTGGCCCAATCGCTGACAAATTCGGGCTGAAAGCAGTGCTGGTGACCGCCTTCGTTCTGTATACGATCGGCTTGATCGGTTTCACCCGGGCATCTTCTTTGCCAATGGTGTTTTTTTTCTTTCTCATCGCCGGCCTCGGTCAAGGATGTATGAACCTGGGTACCAACCTGATCGTTGCAAACGCGTATCCCGAAAAAAGCACATCCAATTTAAACCTGCTGCATTTTTTCTTTGGGCTGGGTTCCTTTGCTGGCCCCGCCTTAATCAGCCTGGCAATCTCAAAAAACAGCCCCGGCATCTTAATCCATCAGCTTGCTGCAGGGGTGTTCTTCTTGATCTCATTGGTTTATCTTGTTTTCTATCAAAACAATCAGCCGGCGAGAACAGATGAACATCATGATAACAACCCCGGCAAGACGAATCTATACCAATCACCCCTGTTATGGACGCTTGGCGTGATGATGCTTGTTTATGTAGGGGTCGAATACGGCATGGGCAGTTGGGCCACCACCCTGATGAGCGTGGCAGCCGGCATGCCCACCCAAACCGGCGCCCTGGTGACCTCCGCGTATTGGGGATTATTCACCATAGGCCGCTTGTCAGGCGCTTTTTTAAGCCGCAAATTAACCATCCAAAAACTATTGCTGATTTGCATTACCAGCGCAATCTTCTTTGGCATTCTCTTCAACATTTACATTAGCAGCCAAACTGGTCTCATCATCTCGCTTGTCTGCATCGCCCTCTGTCTGGGTCCTATCTTCCCTACCACAGTAGCGTTAACAACCCAATCTTTTTCAACCAACCAGGGCAAAGCCTTCGGTCTGGTGGGTGCCATGAGCAGCATCGGCGGACTTTCATTACCCTTGATAGATGGCATCCTTTTGGAACAATCCCTTTTCCGTGGTTACGCCATGTTCAATCTTGGGGTATTGGTTTGTGTAGCGGTTTGCATGCTGTTTGCTTTCAAGTTTTCAAAAAAATCACACCATTAAAGCCCAATAACTCTCTCAATTAAATTTAATAATTTATAAATTCATGCCTTTTTTATCCACATTTTGCGGGATATTTACTGGTATTTTTTTGTTCTCGAGTATAGTATTCTGGTCGTAATATTTTCATATAGAGAAGGTAATATGCAAAACCTAGAAATAGATTCACCCACCCCGGGTTCGTCCCTCAAAACAGGCAAAACCTCCAAAACCGGCATCTGGTTGATACGTATACTCTACATTGCGATTTTTGCCAGCAGCATCATGGATTTAATCCCCTCTTTCTCATCTACCCTGTCAGTTGCAGAATATATCAGCATGGCAGCACGCTTCATCGGTGCCATTGTCATCGCTTTTTTTGGCGAAACCTTTGTCAAACGCGGTAAACCAATCCAGGCAACCTTTATCACCGTGGCTGTCGCATTTGTCGCATTGCTAATCATGTGCATTGTTAATCCAATCCGTATCGCCTGGTTGTTGGGTTTTATCATCAGCTTACTTTTGTCTTTGCTTGTAGTTCAGATGCTTCCCAAAGCGATGATGGGTTATGGCGTGGCGTTCTGTTTTCTTGGGGGAACGGTACTTGCCATTACCGATCTGTTTAAAAAAACCGTTCACTATACAATTAACGTGAAAGACCCCCAGACCATCCTTTTAATTCTCATCACCCTTGCAATTGCTTCTTTTTTGTTTACCCTCTTTAAAAAACTCCCTGTCACTGCCAAACTAGTGCTGGCAGTAGCGTTTTCTTCATCCCTTTTGCTCAACATCCTGGGCGTAGTGATAGCCGGAATGCTGAAAAACTCAGCCAATGTCGGTAGTCTATCGATCAGGTCTTTTGCTATGTCATATCTATTGGGGTCTCAGATTGTGATCATTGTTTTTGTAGCAATTGCCTTGCTGCTGGCAAGATTCATTACCAAACCATTAATTGAACTGGCTAATATTACAGAGAAAATCGCAAAAGATGGTGATCTTAGCATCCGCGCCGCTATCCGCTCCGAGGATGAAGTGGGCATGATGTCCAATTCCTTCAATCACTTGATTGGATCCCTCAGTGTCATGTCAGACATCGCAGGAAACGTCAACGACGGAGACCTGACCGTTGAAGTTCAACCGAAATCCGACAACGATAAACTTGGACTGGCGTTCAAGAAAATGGTTGAGAGCCTGCGCCACACCGTGAGCAGTGTTGCAGAAAACGCCGCATCCTTGAACAAGTCTGCTGAAGAACTCTCGAATTCCTCACTGCAAACCAGAACCGCCACCGATCAGATAACCTCCTCGATGCAGCAGTTGTCAATCAGCTCAATGGACCAGACCAGCGCCGTTGCCAAAACCTCCAGCGCCGTGGATCAGTTGGCCCAGGCCATCGACGGTGTTGCCCGCGGTGCCCAGGAGCAAAGTCTTTCGATCACAAAGGCAAGCGAAGTCACCGATCAAATCAATTCCGCCATCCGCCAGGTGGCTTCAAACGCCAACGCAGTTACAGAAGATTCAATTTCTGCCTCAAAAGCAGCTCAAAATGGCTCAACAACCGTAGAAGATACCCTTAATGGGATGCGAAAGATCAAGGATAAGGTCGGCACGGCTGCCGTCCGTATTGGAGAAATGGGTCAGCGTTCACAAGAAATCGGCGCCATCGTTGAGACAATTGAAGAGATAGCTTCTCAAACCAACCTGTTGGCGCTTAACGCCGCCATCGAAGCCGCCCGCGCAGGGGAACATGGCAAGGGTTTTGCCGTGGTGGCAGATGAAGTTCGCAAACTGGCAGAACGATCCTCCTTGGCAACCAAAGAAATTGCTGCCTTAATTACAGGCATCCAATCCACAGTGGAAGATGCCGTCAAGGCGATGGACGAAAGCTCTAAAGAAGTTGAACAAGGTGTCATCAGTGCCAACCAGGCTGGCAGCGCCTTATCAGAAATTCTCTCAGCCACTGAAGCAGTCAACAAACAGGCTGCCATGGCTGCCGAAGCCACCGCCCGCATGGAACAGGCTTCTCAAGAGCTAGTGAACGCCGTGGATTCCGTTTCGCAGATCATTGAACAAAACACTGCCGCAACCGAAGAAATGGCTGCGACTTCAGGTGAAGTAGCACAGGCAATCGTCCAAATCGCTAACGCCAGCGAAGAGAACAATGCCGAAGTGGAACAGGTCAGCGCCAGCACTGAAGAGATGAGCGCCCAGGTTGCTGAAGTCACAGAAGCTGCCGCTTCGCTCTCAGAAATGGCAAAAGCCCTTGATCAACTGGTTTCGCAATACAGGGTGTGATTTTTTTCTTTTCCCAACCATTCAACCCTTACAAGGTTTCGAGCCTTGTGAGGGTTTTCATCAAAAAAGCAGGGGCTGAAATCTTCACCCGTGCTTTTTGATTTGCACATCTTTGTTCGGCAAAAACCGTTGTGTTAATCGTTCTGACGCAATTTTACGATCAGCTTGACCCCGTCCGTTCGAACAACTTCCACGCGGTCACCGGCTTTGACAGTTGTCGCACCTTCATCCAGTTTGGCGGTCCACTGCTCCCCGGCCACCTGCACAATGCCAGTCGGGTTGATCTCGCTGACAGCATAACCGGTCTTTCCGGTTAACGATTCTCTGCCGGTCACCACCGGAGTGCGCATGGCTCTCACCGCAATCATCACCACCGCAAAGAAGGTTGCCCCCATGAACAAACCCATGCCAATTACCAAAGGCACTGAAACATTACTAAAGATGGGAACCTTGCTGGAGTTAAACAGAACCAGGGCGCCAGCAATGAATGTTGCCGTGCCAGCAATGGTTAAAGCGCCATGTGTGGGCGCCTTAATATCCAGAATAAACAACACAAACGACATCACCATAAAGACCAGCCCAAACCAGTTGACCGGCAAAATACCCAATCCGTAAACTGCCAGAGAGAGCATGATCGCGCCAAAGAACCCCGCCACCCATCCGCCCGGATGCGAGAGTTCGATGAGAATCGCCTGAACACCTAGAGAAAGCAGCACAAACACAATATTTGGGTTGGTAAGCATTCCCAATATATCTTCAATAAACGTGGCCGGGATGACAACAATTTCGGCATCCAAAACATCAATCCTGATGCTGCTCCCATTCTGCTTCAAGACTTGCCCGTTGATCTGCCGAATCAGATCATCCAGGTCGTCAGCGATAAAATCCACCAGGTTGGCATCCAGAGCTTCTTGAGCGCTGGCTGCTTTGGCATTGTCAATGGCTTCTTCCGCTAGTTGCACGGCATCCGGGCCGCGCCTCTCAGCCATCGAACGGACGCTTGCCTTTAGGATCTCCTTAATTTTTTGTGCTTCGGTGGTATCAATATCCTCCCCTTGTGACCCCACCGGGCTGGCTGCCCCAATGGCAGAGCCCGGACTCATGGCTGCAAAATCGCCTGCCAGAACAATCATCGTTCCGGCTGACGCTGCCATCGCCCCTTTTGGAGAAACATAAACTGCTACCGGTATCGGGCTGGCCATGATTTGTTGAACAAAATTATTCATCAGTTCAATCGATCCGCCAGGGGTGTTGAGTTCGATCACGATCAACTCTGCATCCATCGAAACCGCTTTTTGAATCCCCCTGTCAATGTAGGTCTTCCATACTGGCGTAAGGGCGCCATTAAGCGTCATGCTTACCACAACCTGTCTGCCCGATTGGGCAATTCCCTTTTGTGGATTGAAGGAAAGAAAAGACAGAATAAAAAGTATTAGCAACAAAAAAGAAAGGGGACGGGTTTTCTTCATATAAACCTCTATGCTTGCATTATAGCATCTGAAGGAACCAATCTCCATCACACCAGATCCTTATAAACAGTCAGGAATCTTACAGTGTGAAAAATATTTTTTTGCGTTATTAACTTTACTTTGTGTTCTTTGTTAGAAATTCCGGTTTTCAGGTTTGATTTATTCTTCTCCAATGAAAATCAAATAAAAAATTGACATACTTTTAATATTCCGAAGCTACATTTAAGCCACTAAGCTATCATTCTTTAGAAATATGGAGGTTTCTATGTCAAAAATTATTGGAATCGACCTTGGAACCACGAACTCGGTCGTCTCTGTAATGCAAGGCGGTGATCCGGTTGTGATCACCACCGCTGAAGGAAGTCGTCTCTGCCCATCCGTGGTCGGGTTTACCAAGGCCGGTGAACGTCTGGTCGGGCAAACTGCCAAGCGCCAGGCCGTAATCAACCCCGAGAACACAGTTTCATCCATAAAACGTTTCATGGGGCGGCATTTCGATGAGGTCTCGGCTGAACGCAAGATGGTGCCTTACGAGGTCATTGCAGGCCCCGCCAAGGATGCCCGTGTGCGCATCCCGGCCACCAATCGCGATTACTCTCCTCAAGAGATATCAGCCATGACCCTGGCGAAACTCAAAGCGGATGCCGAAGCCTTTTTAGGTGAAAAAGTCACCCAGGCAGTCATCACCGTGCCAGCCTATTTCAACGATAGCCAGCGTCAGGCAACCAAAGACGCCGGCAAAATTGCCGGTTTGGATGTACTGCGCATTATCAATGAACCCACCGCATCCGCTCTGGCTTATGGTTTGGATAAAAAGAAAAACGAAAAAATCCTGGTCTTCGACCTGGGCGGCGGCACCTTTGATGTGTCCGTCCTCGAGGTTGGAGAAGGCGTGTTTGAGGTCAAATCTACCAGCGGCGACACCCACCTGGGTGGCGACGACTGGGATGAGGTGGTTGTAAACTGGGCGGCTGACGAGTTTCAGAAAGATCAAGGCATTGATCTGCGCAAAGACCGCCAGGCTTTGCAGCGCTTGCGTGAAGCTGCAGAAAAAGCCAAAATCGAGCTTTCGACCGTAATGGAGACCGAACTCAACCTGCCTTACGTCACCGCGGATGCCAACGGTCCCAAGCACTTGATGCTTAAACTCAGCCGCGCCAAATTTGAACAAATGACCGCTCACCTGCTGGACCGCTGCAACAAACCTTTTGAAAGCGCATTGAAAGACGCCAACCTGAAACCCTCTGAAATTGACGAATTGGTACTGGTGGGTGGATCCACCCGTATGCCGCAGGTAGTTGATCTGGTGCGAAAATTGATCAACAAGGAACCCAACAAGGGAGTTAACCCAGACGAAGTGGTTGCCATCGGCGCTGCCATTCAGGGCGGGGTGCTGGGCGGCGAAGTCAAAGATATTTTGCTCCTTGACGTTACCCCTCTTTCATTGGGCGTTGAAACCATGGGTGCCGTGATGACCCCGGTCATCGAACGCAACACCACCATTCCCATCCGCAAATCTCAAATTTTCTCCACTGCAGATGACAACCAGACCGCTGTGGATATTCACGTACTACAGGGTGAACGACCCATGGCTGCCGATAATATGACCCTCGGACGTTTCCGACTGGAAGGCATCCCCAACGCGCCGCGCGGTATCCCTCAGATTGAAGTAACCTTTGACATTGATGCCAATGGCATTTTGAATGTGACCGCTCAGGATAAAGCTACCGGTCGCGAACAAAAAGTAACCATCACTGCTTCAACCAACCTGCAAAAAAGCGATATTGATCGTATGGTGCAGGAAGCGAAAGCCCACGAAGCTGAAGACCTAAAACGCAAGGAACTGGTGGAAGTTCGCAACCTGGCTGATAATGCGGCTTATCAGGTTGAAAAAGCAATCAAGGAAGCCGGCGACAAACTACCCGCAGATCAGAAATCATCCATTGAAGCTAAGATACTGGAACTTCGCCAGGCGATGACCGGTGAGGATATTGCCCGCATCAAGAGTCTGACCGATGAGTTGCAGCAGGAATACAGCCGCGTGATGACCGCTAACGCTCAGGCTCAACCTAATCCTGATGGAGAGTCTGCTTCGCCAACTGGTGATGCACCTAAACCCGATGGCGACGTAATTGACGGGGAATTTACCGAACAGAAGTAAACACTGTAAATTAGAGCGTATCCCCAGGGATGCGCTCTTTTTTTTTAATCCATAAACAAAAATCCGACATAAAAACGCATCCTTTTCTTTCTAAATAGCGTATATAAGTCAAATTGATACATATCAGGAGGAATTTTATGAAACCGCCCAGAAGAATTGAGACGAGGGCTTCGCGAACCGCAGACCTCACCTGCTGTTGTCGGGCGATTTCTTTTTACGAAAAGAACTTTTTTTACAAGAGTGAGGACTGGATTGCACCGAAGCTGCTGCCGCGGAACATTCAAGTATTACTGAAACTCCCTTTTGCTGGGCGTTTGTTAAGCCATGTGTTCGGTCCTGAAGGTTTATATGAATGGGTGATTGCCAGAACCAAGTATATCGACAAAATCTTCACCTCGATTTCGCCTGCTCAATTTGACCAGGTGTTAATCCTCGGCGCGGGGTTTGACTCACGTTCGATTCGCTTTCATAAACAATTGGCGAGCCTTCCTGTTTTTGAGTTGGACGCCGGTAATACCCAAATGATAAAGAATCGTCAGTTTCGCGCTCGCGGGATTCACTTCCCCGATAATTTATCCCTTGTCTCCATAAATTTTGAGTTGGAATCAATTTCGGATAAATTGAGTAAATCAGGGTTTCAACCGGATAAGAAGACACTGGTTTTGATGGAGGGGGTGCTGCAATACCTGAAAGAGGAAAACGTCCGTTCACTTCTGACTGCACTTCAATCGTTGTTATGTACAGGCAGCCGGTTAATCTGTGATTTCGCCCATCAAAAGACATTTCAAGCCAACTCCAACCATTATAGACAAGCCGGGTTGATCAAGAAACTGGATCGCTTTGGAGAATCCTGGAAGTTTAAGTTGGAAGAGAACCAGGTTATACCCTTCTTTGCTGAATTCGGGTTTAAAGTAATCGACTTGCAAACCCCCGAAAAACTCGAAAAACATTATTTTACAAACAGCCAGGGGAAGCTGATTGCCAGAATTAACGACATGCAAAGCATCATTTCTGCAGAAAAAGAAGAGGGCAGATAAACTCTACTTTTTTTCCTTTTACTTTTTTGACTCTTTTCTGTAATTGAGAGAGGTTTCGTCTGCAGAAAATGAATTGTTCACAAAATCCGTATTACAACACTTTTCAATCGAAGAAAAATCCAACTGTTTTTAAGTCCTTATGTATTTTGGTTTATTCCTTATATAGGATGCCAGCGTTATAATTTTCGTACTATTCTTCATAATTTAGGTGATTGCCGTGAAATCTGGAAAACAAACCGGGAAAAGCAAAAATTCTCACATCAAGTCATTGATTATTACAATCTACTTGATTAGTTTTGTGTTTATTTATCTGGTTTACTCGGGGAATTTTATTTTTGGATCAGTGGAAGGCAGATGGACCTACGAATATTTCAGAGAATTCTCGCCTTTCCCATTATCAGTATTTCTGATTGTAATTGCTTTATTTGGTTTAAGCTTGATCATTGGAAAACGTTTTCTACTGACTCGTGAAAAATGGGTTTTAGGGGGCACTCTTGTTATCGCAGTCATTATCCAGGCATTGATGCAAAGTACCTATATCTATTCGTTAGGGGAATTAATTGAGAGCAATATTTCCAACTCCTTTTATACCCCGGCCATACGCTTCTCCACATTTGAAGTGTTATCCCAATTTCAAAAAGGCCTTCCAGGTCTGACAGCACATGCCGTGACCAATATGCCTGGAAAGATCTTGTTTTTTCAGTTTTTGGGTCTGTTCACCAAATCCCCCCAGATCATGGGTTACCTGATCATTCTGATCTCTTCGCTCGGTGGTTTGTTGTTATATGCGATCACCAAACACCTGTTCCAGAACAAAATAGCTGGCTTTTATACTTTGCTTTTATATATCCTGATCCCTTGTAAAGTATTCTTCCTGCCAATTCTTAATACGGTCACCCCAATCTTTATATTACTGGCTTTATTTTTCTTGATTCGTTATCTGGAATCCAAGAAAATCCTCTTTCTGGTTTTAATGGGCATCACACTTTACGGATTGGTGATATTTGAACCCTCTCCCTTGGTGATGGGCTTGTTATTCGTTGGCATACTTCTGTATTATATTGGTCAGAAAAAGGCGACCAGAAAAGATGTTTTGCAGATAGTATTGATCCCTACGGCAGTTTTTATTTTTATCTATCTGCTAATGTTGTGGATTTTTTCATTTGATCTTTGGGGCAGTTTTCAATACATGTTGAAAGACGCAGTAGCTTTTAACGCTTCAGCAAAACGCAACTATATTGTTTGGATCAAAGAAGACCTCAAAGCTTTATTTTTTGATGCCGGTTTGCCTGTATTTATCATATTTATCTACTATTTTGTTGAACTCTTTGTTCAACGTAAAATCTACAGTCAAAATTTCTTCAAGTGGTCTGCCGAACATTTCTATATTCTTTCTCTTGCCTTGACTTTTGCTGTTGTACTGATATTGGGCATTAATCGTGGTGAAACGACACGCCTGTGGATCTACATGGCAGTTTTTTTCCAGGTTCCTGCGGCCCTCTTTTTTGCCAAAGAAGTGGAAAATGACTGGTTGTTCTTTGGTGCGGGATTAACCTTAATTCTTCAAATTTTGGTTACCCTCCAGCGGGTGGCGTTTATTGCGATCTAACTGTTTTGTTATAGCTGATCAATATCTCTTTTCCCTCTTGACACAGCATATTGAATTTGCTATAATGCAACCGGTTGCAATAAACACGAGGAAAAATGGGAACAAAATCAGTTAAAACCATAGAAGATATCGCCCGCCTGGCAAACGTCTCAAAATCGACGGTTTCCAGGGCGTTGAACGATAGTTCCCTGATCAATAAAGATACCCGTGAGCGCATTCAGGCCATCGCCAAAGAGCATGATTTCTGCATTAACACTCCCGCCCGCTGCCTCAGTATGCGCCAGAGCAACACAATTGCCTTTGTGATGCACAAACATTACAACTTCTTTGCCGTGGAAGACCTGTTCGGCATGGAAATTCTCGGCAGCATCGCCACCTCATTGCACGCCCTTGGATATGACTTGCTGATCGTGCATGACAGCCCGCATAACATCAACTGGGCACACCAATATCTCGACAGCAATCGTGTGGATGGTTTTGTGCTGATGACCTCGATCCACCGCAAAGTGGATTTTAAAGCCCTGGTCGAAATGGAAGCACCCTTCATCGTTTGGGGTGATCCGCTGGCTGGTTTGAACTACTGCTCCGTAAACGGCGACAATATCTCCGGCGGCCGGATTGCCACTGAACACCTCATTCGTACCGGCAAACAGCAGATCGGCTTTTTGGGTGGCATGTTCGACGAGATTGAGGTTAAAAATCGCTACAAAGGCTATGAGGCTGCATTGATTGCCTCAGGTAAAAGTGTTGATCAGAAACGGGTGGTTTATGGTGATTATTCCTTTAAATCCGGTGGAACAGCCATGACCCGTCTCATGGATCAGTGTCCCAACTTGGATGCAGTCTTCGTCAACAGCGACCTGATGGCGATCAGTGCCATTGAAGCCATTCTAAACCGCGGAAAACGGGTGCCAGAAGACATTGCCGTGGTGGGTTACGACGATAGTTCGATTGCCGCATACAACAACCTGCCTCTTACTACCATCCGGCAAAACATTCCCATGGCTGGCAAATTATTGGCACAGAATCTGGTCGAATACATCAAAACAGGCGTGGTCACCAACGTCACCATCCCGGTGGAACTGGTGACGAGAAAATCAGCTTGAGCTGAACGCATCTTTTTTTTTAGACCGACTCGCAACCGGTTGCAAGTAGAAGGAGGTTACATGATTGATATTCAATTGATTCACAATGTGATTTTGACAGAGAGAAGAAACCAATCCGGTTTACTCTCGGGGTTATCGAATCGTGGTTTTTTTACCCAGTCGGCGGAAGTTGAAAAGAGACCCATCAACCCAGCTCCAGAACGCATTGGCCCAGTTTTTCGGGGTAGTTTCAACTCCATCAGCACCACCGCCAGATAACAGTTCTATTTATTTAATTATTCTTTTTTTTCCACCGGTTCGCAACCGGTTGCAAATCAGGAGGTTACAATGTACCACATGCACTTAGTCACCCAGGCCCTTCTCTCAGAAAAGAGAGCCTCCATCGAAGATCATAAAATTGGCAGCGAGCGATTCGAATTAAATCCTGCCTTCACTCTCGAAAACCGTGCCCCGCGCAGGGAATGTAAATTTGTATTGGAATTGAAATACACCCTGGATGAGGATTTTCAACCCGTGTATTGCAGTAATGCGAAGGATTGCGTTTACGCATCGTAATTCTTCTGTTATTTCTGCTTTCTCCTATTCACAAAACGCGTCTTCACCGGCGCGTTTTGTGATTAAGCAAGGGATCACTGATTCATCCCGTCTAAATTAGCCAATCAAGCTTCAATGTCTTTCCTGGCTTCACATCAATTTCATCAATCAATGCTATACTTGAGGCAACGCCGAATTCCATGTGTTTGAACAAAGGAGATGAATTATGGGAGAAAATGGTGGCAAGGCCGATAAAGGCAAAAAGGAACAAAAGAAAAAACCCAAGATGACCCAGAAAGAGAAACGCAAAGTCAAAAACGAAGCCAAGAAAAACGCTGATTAACCCACCCAAACTACGCCCCATTTGAGGGCGTAGTTTTTTTGTATAATTGTCATATACCACCGATGAAACCACACAAAAAGAACTTTCTTTTCCGTCTAAAAAACCTGCTGCTGGGTATTTCAGGTTTTGCATTGCTAGCCCTTATCGGGTTGGCGCTAACCTTCGTTATCGTCAACCGTACCAGCGGGACAATCGTCAGCTCCGGCGAACGGCGCACCTACCTGCTTCATGTACCCGCCGCTTATAATCCGCAAACCCCCACCCCGCTGGTGGTCAGCATCCATGGCTTTGCTGAGTGGCCCGCCCACCAGGCGCACGTCAGCCGCTGGAACGACTTGGCAGACCGTGAAGGCTTCATCGTAGTCTACCCCTCCGGCACAGATTTTCCGAAGCGCTGGCGCACTGCCGGCTTGACCGGGGAGCCTGTGGACACGCATGTCGACAGCCAGTTCATTGCCGATCTCATTGACACACTTGAATCAAAATACAACATTGATTCCAACCGCATCTTTGCCAACGGACTCTCCAATGGCGGCGGTATGAGCTACCTGTTGGCTTGCGACCTGGCTGACCAGATTGCCGCGATTGGCGGCGTGGCTGGCGCTTACACCTACCCCGCCGATAAATGCTCGCCCTCTCGACCGGTGCCGTTGATTGCTTTTCACGGCACATCTGACCCGATCGTTCCCTACGAAGGCGGCCCCTCGCGTTCGTTTGATGTGCCCTTCCCGGTCGTCCCTGAATGGATGCAAGCCTGGGCGGAACGCAACCAATGCCTAACCTTCTCCTCCCTCCCGCGCGAGGGTGAGATAAGCAGCATTACCTATTCAGATTGCTCCCTGAACGCCGACGTGGTTTTCTATACCATCCATGGTGGGGGGCATTCTTGGCCCGGCGGCAATCCCCTTCCGACCTGGATAGTTGGTAGTACCTCGCAACAAATTGACGCCACCCAATTTATGTGGGAGTTCTTCGTGAACCACCCGCTACAACCTTAGTGATAGAGGGGTAATAATGAGCACAACCATAAAAAAGACCATTCGTGACCTGATCATTCTAGCAATTCTGGCACTGGCAGTTTTGCTTTATTTCAAGATTAAAACCTGGACCACCAATGAATCCACGGGTTATCTGACCTCTTCGGAAGAAACCCGCTCTTACCTGCTATACGTGCCCGATTCGGTACGCCGCAAGACCCCGGCGCCGCTGGTGATTGCCTTCCACGGATATTCCTCCAAGCCCTCCGACATTGAGTTTTCCAGCCGTTGGAACGATCTGGCTGATAAAGAGGGTTTTATCGTGGTCTACCCAAAGGGAAGCGGCAATCCCACCTATTGGCGCACTTCTGCCACCACCTATGCCCCGCGCGACCCACAGCTGGACGTGCAATTTGTGACCGACCTGATTGACAAACTTTCGCAGGAATACAACATTGACCCCAACCGCATCTATGTGAATGGCATGTCAATGGGCGGTGGCATGGCGCACGTGGCTGCCTGCTTCCTCGCTGACCGCGTGGCTGCTTTTGGCGGGGTAGCTGGCGCTTACGCTTTCCCCTCCGGTCAATGCCAGCCTTCGCGGCCGGTGCCCTTTATCGCTTTCCACGGCACAGCCGACACAACCGTCCCGCTTGAGGGCGGCGTTATGAGCCAATACAACATCACCTACCCGTCCGTGCCGCGCTTCATGCAAGCCTGGGCGGATAACAACCAGTGCCAACAATCTACGACAACCACCCTCAACGACGAGGTGGAAGAAACGGCTTACAGTGATTGCGCCCAAAATGCCGAAGTAAAACTGTACGTGATCGAAAATGGCGGCCATACCTGGCCCGGCGACGACCCGGCATCAGCCCCTCAGTTCGGCTACACCACCCAACAGATCGATGCCGCCCCCATGATGTGGGAGTTCTTCAAGACCCATCCCCTCACTTCCGGAGAATAATCAGGAGACGTTCCATGAAAAAGAGGTTTCTGGTTGCGATTGGTTTGATGATGCTGATCACCCTGCAAGCCTGCTTTCTAACTCGCTTCAACCCCTTCAATCGGGTCAATGAGTCTCCCATGCCGGAACTTGCGATTGACAACTCCTATTTTGCCGGATTGGGCTGCTTTACCTCTCCTGATTGCCTGCCAGAAGAATTGAAAAACATTGAAAATCCTGTCCAGGCCATCTACGAACCTTCTGCTCTGTTGGGCGGTTTGGACCCCGCTCTGCCAATTGCCGAAGCAAGCACCGTTTCCTTTGATTATGAAACCACCATCCCGGCAGTCTATTCCAACGGTTGCATGGCTACCCAATACGTGCGCTACCTTGTATTCGTCGAGGATGAAATTCGTCTGATTGATTCCATGGAAGACATGCGCGAGCTTTACGCACCTATCGAATCAGACAATGAAGCACTCAGCTACGCCGTGGCTGTCACCGGTCTGACCCCCATTTATGACTTTGATCAACAGCCGCGTTTAAAACTGGTTACTCGCCCAATTACTGAAACCACCGTCGCTTTCGACGGTGAAAAGTACGTGGTGCATCTCTTTGACACTTACATTTGCGGATGCGGTCCGCACGTGGTAAGCAGCGTGGACGTGAGTGTTTTCCCCGATGGCACAGTCAGTCTTTCTGATCCGATCGGAGCTTACAGCGATCCTGAGACAGATGATCTTTGTATTGATTGAAACGGATGCAGCATAAACACCATCCCTGAAAATGATATAATCCCACTATGCGAAAAAATAAAAAGGGCATATGGATTGGCATAATTGTCGTGGTCGTTTTGGGCGCGATTATTTTGCTGCTACCCCCCGTATGGTCGCGCGTTTCATATCACATCAAACAGGTTTATGACGACATCGTGTTCAAGATTAACGCCCCCCAAAAAGTGGTCTTTAATCCCGGTCAGAGCACTCCGGATGATGTCGCCACCGCCGTTCAGGCAACCCTGAACGCCATGCAACCCTCCATCACGTCCACACCCGAATCCACCCTGCAGCCCACCTTCACCCCCACCGCAACATTGCCACCCTTGCCCGCTTCCAAATTATTGGAGGGCGTCAGACCCGAAGCCCAAATGTGGAACAACTGCGGGCCAGCCACCCTGTCAATGAACCTTTCATATTGGGGTTGGTCAGGCGACCAGGAAGACGCCGCTGCCATTTTAAAACCCAATCAGCAAGATAAGAACGTGATGCCCTACGAAATCGCTGATTTCGTGAACGAGAATACAGAGTTTCGCGCCCTGGTGCGCATGGGCGGAGATCTTTACACGTTGAAAGCCCTGGTCAATGCCGGCTTCCCTGTGTTGCTTGAAAAGGGCTACGATCCCCTCGGCCACAGCAACGAAGAACTGGGCTGGATGGGGCATTACAACCTGGTGATCGGCTATGACGATGCCGCCCAAAAATTCATCACCCAGGATTCTTACCTGCTGGCATTAATGGAATATTCTCAGCGGGCGTTGACCAAGGGCTTTGATGTAACCTACGCCAACATGCAGCAGAACTGGCTTGCTTTTAATTATGTCTTTATTGTGGTCTACCCGCCTGATTATGAAAATGACGTGCTGAACCTGCTTGGACCTCTGGCGGACGAAAACAACGCCTTCCAAATTGCCTACAACCGCGCGCTGTCAGAGTCTGCCTCACTGACCAACCCGCGCGACCAGTATTTTGCCTGGTTTAACGCTGGCACCAGCCTGGTGAAACTGCAGGATTACACCGGAGCAGCCTCCGCTTATGACAAAGCTTTTTCAATCTATTTAGACTTCAGCGAAAATAACACCATTGACCTCAACCGCCGACCCTATCGCATGCTCTGGTATCAGACCGGACCCTACTTCGCCTATTATTACACCGCCCGTTATCAGGATGTCACCAACCTGGCTTCCATCACCCTCGATACCGAAAAAGGCGATGAAGTTCTTGAAGAAAGCTTTCACTGGCGGGCGCTGGCTGAACTGGAACTCGGCCAGTATGATGCAGCCGTTGCCGACCTGCGTGAAGCCCTTAGGGTTCATCCCGATTTTGCGCCTAGTTACGAACAATTGGTTGCCCTTGGTGAAACACCTTAAACGGAGAAACCTGCCCATGGTGGGGCTCAAACATGGTTAAACTACTTCATTTCGCTGACGCCCATATTGACATCGCCAGCCACGGACGGCACGATGCCGAATCCGGTTTGCCGCTGCGTGTACTTGATTTCCTCAAGGCGCTTGACACGATTGTGGATGCCGCCATCGCCGAAAAAGTGGACCTGGTAATCTTTGCCGGCGACGCTTATAAAGACCGCATGCCCACCCCCACCTTTCAGCGCGAATGGGGGCGGCGCATCATGCGCCTTGCTACCGCCAAAATTCCCACCCTGCTGCTGGTGGGCAATCACGACATCAGCCCTGCCAGCGGCCGTGCTCACACCCTGCAGGAATTTGACACCCTCGAAGTGCCCTACATTCATGTGTCTTACAAACCCGAATTCCTCAGGCCTGAAGATCTGTGGGGGGTGCCCGTTCAAATACTGGCGCTGCCGTGGATTTTCCGGTCCGGCTTAATGGCAGCCTTACAGCAAAGCGGCATCTCCGCTGAAAACGTCAACGAAGAACTTGGACAACGTATTGACGAGATCGTGCAAACCTGGATGGACCAGCTTGACCCCTCCCTTCCGACCATTTTGACCGCCCACGGTTCTGTTCAGGGCGCCCTTTACGGCAATGAACGTACCGTAATGCTTGGCAAAGACCTTGTGCTGCCCGGCGCCCTGGTCAAGGATACCCGGCTCGACTATACCGCCCTGGGGCATATTCACAAATTCCAGGACCTCAACCCCGGCAGTCACCCCCCCGTGATCTATCCCGGTTCCATCGAGCGGGTGGATTTCGGCGAAGCCGCGGATGAAAAATTTTACGTCATAGCAAACATCGAAAAAGGCAAAACTTCCTACCAGGCTCACAAATTAGACGGGCGTCCGTTTATCGACCTGAAAGTAAAAACTGACTCCGCTCAAAAAATGATGGAAGAAATCAATGCCGTGCTTCCTTCCGCAGAAAAAATGGAAGGCGCGATCTTGCGTCTGGTGGTTGAATATCCCCGTGACCTTGAAACTTTTCTGGATGAAGCTGCTTTGCGGGAACGCTGTTTATCCGCTCTTGAGTTTCACCTGCTTCGCCGACCTCTGGAAGAAGCCCGCTCGCGTTTTTCCCCTGATGAATCCATCGCTCACCTCACCCCCCTTGAACTGCTCAACCGTTATTGGGGCGTGGTCAAACAAGACCCCGGCGACACCGAGCCCCTGCAATCAATGGCAGCTTCCATCTTTCAAAGCGTATCCGGATTGATGGATTCTGATACCCCCCTCAAAGGAAAAGACTCTTGAAGACCTGGCTTGAACTCTTGGTAATTTTGGTTTTAATCCTGATCAACGGCTTTTTCTCGATGTCTGAAATGGCTCTTGTCTCTGCCCGTAAAATTCGCCTCGAACAAGCCGCGGAAGACGGCAACAAGGGCGCCAAAACAGCTCTTGAACTGCTCAGATCCTCGAGCAATCTGCTTTCTTCTGTGCAGATCGGCATCACCCTCGTGGGCATCTTCACCGGCGCCCTTGGCGGCGCAACTTTGTCTGAACATTTGACAGACTGGTTGCAAAAAGTGCCTTGGTTGATCCCGTATGCCTCTGCAATTTCTATAGCCATCGTAGTAATTTTGACCACTTACTTCTCGCTGGTGCTGGGCGAGTTGATCCCGAAAAAGATTGCCATGAACAACCCAGAAAAGATCGCCTCAAGCGTCTCAGGGTTCATGAAATTCCTCTCCAAAGCCATGTCGCCGGTGGTCAAGTTGTTGGCTAACTCTACCGACCTCGGCATGAGATTGTTGGGGCTGTCCTCTTCTAATGAACCACCCATCACCGAAGATGAAATTAAAGGGTTGATCGAAGAAGGCACCCAGGTAGGAGTGTTTGACGCCGCGGAACAGGACCTGGTTGAGGGTGTATTCAGGCTGAACGACCGTTCGGTGAACGCTTTAATGTCTCCCCGCACCGAGATCGAGTGGCTTGATGCCAACGATACTCCCGATCAAATTCTTAATCAAATCATGGCAAGTAGCCACTCGCGTTTTCCGGTGGCACAATCTTCGCTGGATAATGTGGTTGGAATTCTTAACTCCAAAGATTTTCTTGAACAATACATCGCAGGTGCACCAGTTGATCTGTTAAAAATGGTCTCCAAACCCCTCTATATTCCTGAAAACACCCCTGCCATGCGCATGCTTGAAATGGCACGCGAAGCCGGGGTGCATGAAGCTCTGGTAATTGACGAGTACGGCGGCTTGCTCGGCATGGCAACTCTATTTGATGTTCTTGAGTCCATTGTGGGTGAAATCCCCAGCCAGGATGACACCACCGAATCAGAAATTGTCGTCCGCGAAGACGGCACTTATCTGTTGGATGGGCTACTGCCCATTGATGAATTAAAAGAACTCCTGGATGTTGACGTCTTGCCCGAAGAAGAAAAAGTGGGATATCAGACAGTTGGCGGCTTTGTCATGAACCAGATCGGCTCCATCCCCAACGCTGGCCAGCATTTTCACTTTCTCAACTTCCGTTTTGAAGTTATTGACATGGATGACCGCAGGGTTGATAAAGTGCTTTTGAGCAAGTATGACACTCCCCGCCCACACAAGGGGGATCAGGCGTGATTCCGGTTCGGCTGCAGATCAAAGGGTTCCTTTCATATCACGACCCGGTTGACCTTGATTTTGAAGGCTTCGACATGGCTTGCATCTCTGGTTCAAACGGTGCGGGCAAATCTTCCCTGCTGGACGCCATCACCTGGGCACTCTTCGGAGAAGCCCGCCGCCGCGACGACACCGTCATCAACCACCGCACCCAAAAAGAAGGCAAACCCGCCGAAGTCATTCTGGATTTCGACTACGAAAATGCCCGATACCGGGTACAGCGCACCAAAACCAAAGACAAAACTGCTGCCCTTGATTTTTATCTTCAAGCCGAAAATGACAGTTGGAAGCCCCTCACCGAAGCCACCCTGCGTGCCACCCAGGAGCGCATCAGCCAGACCCTGCGCCTGGATTATGAAACCTTCATTAACGCCTCCTTCTTCCTGCAAGGCAGGGCTGACCAGTTCGCCCAGCAAAAACCCTCCGACCGCAAACGCATTCTGGCTTCCATTTTGGGGCTTGAGGTGTGGGAGGAATACAAGGAAGAAGCCCTGCATCGCCGCCGCGAACAGGAAAAGAGCCTGGCAATTTGTGATAGCCGCCTGACAGAAATTCAAGCGGAATTAAGCGAGGGGGACGCCCGGAAAGCCAAACTGGCTTCCCTGAATCAGGAGTACGAAAGCCAGAACAAACTGGCGCAAGCCAACCGCGAACTCCTCGATCAGCATCGCAAGATCGCCGACCGCCTTGAAAGTGACAAATCTCTGTTAGAAAAGAATGCCAGCGAAATCAAACGTCTTCAATCCGAACTGGATCAAAAGCTGGAGGATCTGCGGCTTCGTCAGGAGGAGCAAAAACAGCTCAGGCTGCAGCTTGCCGATGAAAAAGCCATCCGTGCCGGGGTTGAATCCTGGATCGCAAACCGCCAAAAATTAAGCGAATTGGACGCGCTGGCAGCCAATTTCAGGCAGTTTGAAGCCAAACGCCAGTCCCCTTTACTGGTCTTGGAAGCGGAACGCGCCAAAATCACTACCGAGTTGGAAAACCTGACCACCCGCCTTGCGGAAATCAGCATTTTAGAACAAAAACTGCCCGTGATCACACGTGAAGCGTACGAACTGACCCAAAAAGTTGCCGAAGCCGAGAGCGCCCTGCAATTGAAGACCACGCTTGAAAACGACCTCCTGGAATTGCAGAACGAACAGACCCGTGCCACGGCTGAAAACAGCGTCCTAAAAGTCGAAATGGACGAGATGAAAGAGCGTCTCGATACCCTCGCGGAAAGCAGCGGCAGCACTTGCCCCACCTGCGAAAAGCCGCTCGAGCCGCAAGAAAAGCAGCATATCCTTGACGACCTCAACACCCGCGGGAAACAAAAGGGAGAAACCTACCGGCGCAATTTGAAAACCCTTGAAAGTTCTAAAATCGCCATCGCCGAAAAAAAAGAGAGCCTTTCAAAACTTCAACGGGTTGAAAGCGACTTGAAACAACTTCACCGCCTTTCAGACAGCAAAAACGAAGAACTCAAACGCATGCAAAACGAGATCGAAGCCTGGACGGCGGCCGGTCTCAAACGCATGACTGAACTGCAGTCCAGTCTGGCTGCGGATTCCTTTGCCGCTGAGGCTCGTTCCGAATTAAAAACCATTGACGCCGAACTAAAAAAACTGGGCTACGACGCCGCCCTTCACGAATCCATCCGATCCGCTGAAATGGAAGGCCGTGAGTCTCAGGAAAGACTCACCCAACTGGAAAGCGCCAACGCCGCCCTTGCCCCCCTCGAACGGGAGATTGATTCCCTCGAAAAAGCTGTTGATCAGGCTCAACTTCGCCTGCAAATCCTGCAGCAGGAATACCAGGTTGACCGGCAGAAACTGGAAGAAGCCCTGGCTTCTACCCCTGATCTGGTTGAGGCAGAACAAAAATTCCGCGCTCTGCAGGAAGAAGTCAACCAGCTGCTCAGCCAGGTGGGTTATGCCCGCAACCAGGTGGATGTTCTCGAAAATCTGAAAGTGCAAAAAAATGCCCGTGAAGAAGAGAAAAACACCATTTTACAGGAGATCGCTCGATATAAAATGCTTGAAAAAGCCTTTGGCAAAGACGGTGTGCCTGCATTATTAATCGAACAGGCACTGCCAGAAATCGAAATGCACGCCAACGAGATTCTTGACCGGCTCAGTTCGGGCAACATGTCGCTGCGCTTTGAAACCCAAAAACGATACCGCGACGCCCAGCGAGAAGACCGCAAAGAAACCCTCGATATCATGATCAGCGCCTCAGCTGAAGAACGCGAATATGAACTTTTCTCTGGCGGTGAAGCTTTCAGAATCAACTTCGCCGTGCGCCTGGCGTTGAGCCGCGTATTGGCTAACCGGGCTGGCGCCCGCCTCCAAACCCTGGTCATTGACGAGGGCTTCGGCAGCCAGGACGCTGAAGGGCGTCAACGACTGATCGAAGCCATCAATTTCGTGAAAGACGAATTCTCCAAAATCATCGTCATCACCCATCTGGAAGAACTGAAAGATGCTTTCTCTGCCCGCATTGAAGTGACCAAGGAACCCGGCGGATCTCAAGTCAGCGTGGTGGCAGCATGACGGCAATCATCTCGGCTCGAGTGGCTTTGCAGCAGCGCGTTTTCCCCGAATATCGGGCTCCTTTCTTTAATCTGCTGGCAGCCTCTTGCCTGCAAGGCTTCAGCCTCTTCACTGGTCAGCCCCGCCCTGAAGAAGCCATCCACACCCAGACCCAATTGACCACTGCAAATTACCAACCCGGGCAAAACGTGCATATTTCGCGCGGCAAAACCTACTTCTGCCTGCAGCCAGGGTTGATCCCCTGGCTTAAACGCTGGCAGCCCAACGTCCTCATCGTGGAAGCCAATCCGCGCTACCTTTCCACCCCCTCCGCAGTCCGCTGGATGCATACCCGCCGTAACCCGGTGATTGGCTGGGGGCTCGGAGCCCCGCCAGCGGGCAGACTTGAAACAGCCCTGCGCGCAAATTTTTTTCATTCTTTAGATGCTGTGATTGCTTATTCCAGAACCGGCGCGGAGCAATACATCGCTGCCGGATTTGACCCCGCCAGGGTTTTCGTGGCTGCTAACGCGGTCGCGCCCAAACCCATCCAACCTGCCCCCCTGCGCCAAAATCAATACGCAGGCGGCAAACCCAATTTGCTGTTTGTCGGTCGTTTGCAAGCCCGCAAACAGCTTGACCGGCTCTTTCAGGCATGCACAAATTTGCCACCAAACTTACAACCCAATCTGGTGGTGGTGGGCGACGGACCCGACCGTCCGCGCCTCGAAGAAGCCGCCCGGTCGCTCTACCCGGCTGTACAGTTCACCGGCGCCAAACACGGTGCCGAACTGGATTCCTTCTTTAACCAGGCAGACCTCTTTGTTCTGCCCGGAACCGGCGGATTGGCTGTGCAGCAGGCTATGGCACACGCCCTGCCGGTAATCGTTGGTCAGGCAGACGGCACCCAGGGTGAACTGGTACGACCTGAAAACGGCTGGGTGCTTCCAACCGCGAATGTGGAGTCGCTCACCGTTATCCTCTCAACTGCTTTGCAGGATGTGAAAAAACTGCGCCTGATGGGGCAGGCTTCTTACCGCATCGTCTCTGAAGAAGTGAATCTCGAAGCCATGGTCGAAACCTTCGCGAAAGCGATAAAATCAGTATTATGAAACTCTTGATGGTCGCAGACGGCCGCAGTCCGATCACCCGCCGCTGGATCTCCATGCTGGCACCCTTTCAATTCGAGGTGGTGTTGATCTCCTCCTACCCCTGCGATGAAGTGGATGGCGTGTCAAAGCTTTACACCCTGCCCTTGGCATTTGCCTCTCAGGGCGGTTCACAAGCCGGTTCAGGCTCGCAAAGCCTGGCAAAGCAGCTAATCAGCCGCTTTCGTCCTCTGGCGCAAAAGATCCGCCACTTGCTCGGTCCCTGGATGGTAGATAGACGCGCCAAAGACTTTCTCGCCATTCTCGAAGCTGAAAAACCCGATCTGGTGCATGCCTTGCGCATCCCCTTTGAGGGCATGCTTGCCCGTAACACCCCTGCAAACACTCCGCTGTTAATCTCCACCTGGGGCAACGATTTCACCCTTCACGCCCGCTCTACCAGCAAAATGGCTTCCCTGACCCGCCAAACCCTGCGCCGCGCGGATGGACTCTTCTCAGATACCCGCCGCGATCTCGAACTTGCCAAACGTTGGGGGTTCGACGTCGTCAAACCAGCCCTGGTCGTGCCTGGCAACGGCGGCATTGAGGTGGAAGAACTCCTTTCCATCACTGAGGGCATCCAAAAAAACGACCCGCCGCAGGTGATCAACCCGCGCGGTCTGCGCTCCTATGTCCGCAGCGACACCTTCTTCAAAGCCATCCCCCTTGTGCTTGATCAGCGCCCCGAGGCGCAGTTCGTGTGCGCTTCAATGGAATCGCAATCTGAAGCCCTCGCTTGGGTTCGCAAACTGGGCATCGAGAAAAACATCCAACTACTGGGTTACCTGCCCCAATCTGAATTGTGGCAGCATTACGCCCGTTCAAGGGTGTTGGTCTCCATCAGCGAACATGACGGCACCCCCAACTCACTACTCGAAGCCATGACCATCGGCTGCCTGCCGGTCTGCGGAGATATTTCCTCCATCCATGAGTGGATCGAAGACGGCGAAAATGGTCTGCTGGTAAACCCTTCAGACGAAAAAGCTTTGGCTGCCGCCATTCTGCGTGGTCTTCAAGATGCCGCCCTGCAAAACCGCGCCGCCCAGGTCAATCAGGCGATCATCCGCGAACGCGCCCAACTGGTGGCTGTCCGTGATCAGGTCAGGGATTTCTATGCCCGATTCCGCTAATCGCCTGCGCGGCATTGCTGTGGGAGCTGCCGTTGGCGACGCCCTGGGCATGGCGCTTGAATTTCAACCCCCCAGATCAACCTATGACCTGCTCACCGAAATGAGCCCCGGCGCCCTCCCAGCCGGCAGCTTTACAGACGACACTGAAATGGCATTGGCGCTGGCAGAAAGCCTGCAAATCACCCATCCCCTCGACGGGGACGATCTCGCAGGTCGATTTGCCGGATGGTATCAATCCCACCCGGCGGATGTGGGCATCAACACTGCCAGCGTACTGCGTCAAATTTGCAGGGGCATTCCCTGGCAGGAAGCCTCCGCGGCGGCGGCAGAGAACAACCCGGATGCCGCCTCGAATGGGGCTTTGATGCGCTGCTGGCCTCTGGCGATTGCACGTGTAGCAAACCCCGCCCTGTTGGTGGCTGAAACGCGGCTGCAAAGCGAGGTGACCCATCAGCACCCTGATGCAGTCAACGGCGCCATATTCCTCAATCTACTGTTGCAAAGGCTGGTGCAGCGTTCTCCCTCAACTTCTTCCAATGCCGCTCTTCGACTGGCAATCGCCGAGTGCCTTACACAGGTTAATTTTTCCGAAGAACTACGGTCCGCGATAGCACTGGCTCCTGTAAGGCTGCGTAACGATCTCAAAAATAGCGGATGGGTGCAGCACACCCTTGAAAGCGCCTTGTGGGCTGCGCTCACCACCCAATCCTTTGAAGAAGCACTTGTACAGGCAGTCAACCTTGGCAATGACGCCGACACCACCGGCTGCGTCACCGGCGCCCTGGCTGGCGCCATGTACGGTCTGGATGCCATCCCCGCCAGATGGAAAGATGCGCTGCACGGCGAATATCCGCTGCGTTCGGGCAAGATCTGGTTGGCACAGGATTTCACCAATCTGGCTGACCGGTTGAGCCAAATTGATGGGGAATAACTTTTCAAGTTTTTGGATTTAGGGGAGTGATAATTAATATTGAAAAATCCTGTTTATAGGACCGTAGGGGAGCTTCCCCTGCTTTTTATTTATTTTTCGTGGGTGAGGGGCCAGCCTCCACGCGCAAAGCGCAGGGTGCCAGGGGTGAGGGTGTCGGGGGTGAGGGACCGTCAAACTTGACGATATCGCTGATCAAAAACCATTAATCAGAATACACTCAAATAAATGATCACCATATTCCTCTTGACAATACAGAATATATGTTCTATAATTATCCAGCGATCCTCCCGGTAACAATTATCCCGATTCGTTTTCTATTCGTTTTACACCAAAAAACGAAAACGAATCCTTCACCCTGAGTGCCTCGTTACTGATTACCTGATCCCTGATTGCCTGATTACTGAGCGCTTGCTTTTCTTCCTCATATGACCTTTGTCCCAAAAATCGGGACACCTCAAACTTTGACTCCCCTCCACACCTGCGCTATACTTTTACTTAACGTTTTCCATTCAAATTAACCGGAGGTTTCGCATCTATGTCTTCAGAAAATCAGTTTAAGTTGACCTATGCTACCATGTTCAACCCACCTGAAGAACTGCACGAACGTTTCGATGCTGCATTGAAGAAAGTCAAGGCATCCCTCGGTAAAGAGCATGCCATGATCATAGACGGCAAAGAGTATTTTGCCAGCGAGAAATTCGAAGACCGCAATCCCGCCAACACCGATGAAGTTCTGGGTGTTTTCCAAAAAGGCAGCCAGCAAGACGCGCTGGTCGCCACCGCCGCGGCCAAAAAAGCCTTCCCCAAGTGGAGTCGCACCCCCTGGCAGGAACGTGTGGCATTGGTGCGTAAAGCCGCCGCCAACATGGATGAACGCATCTTTGAGATGGGCGCCGTGATCTCCCTCGAGGTGGGCAAGAACCGCATGGAAGCTCTCGGCGATGTAGCCGAAACTGCCGACCTCTTCCGCTACGCCTGTGACCGCATGGAAGCTACCAACGGTCTGGTCACCGAAATGGGGCGCGACCCGCTGGTTGGCTTTACCAGCACCAACACCTCGGTCATGCGTCCTCACGGTGTATGGCTGGTGATCAGCCCCTTTAACTTCCCGGCTGCCCTCACCGGCGGACCAACCGGCGCCGCGTTGGTAACCGGCAACACCGTGGTCATCAAACCCGCCACCGACACCCCCTGGACCGCGCGCCTGATCACCGAATGTCTGCGCGACGCGGGCATCCCTGACGGGGTCTGCAACTTCGTCAGCGGAGGCGGTGCCACCATCGGGCAGGCTCTCATTGACAGCCCTGACGTGGCTGGCATCACTTTCACCGGTTCATTTGACGTGGGCATGAAAATCTACCGTGATTTCGGCTCAGGCCGCTGGGTGCGCCCCGCCATTCTCGAGTTGGGCGGTAAAAACCCCGTTATCGTTTCAAAGAATGCCGATCTGGATATCGCCGCTACCGGCATCGTCCGGTCTGCTTTTGGCTTGCAGGGACAAAAATGCTCGGCAGCTTCTCGTGTTCTCATTGAAGCCCCCATTTATGATAAACTGGTCGCCCGATTGGTTGAAATGACCGAAAAACTGGTTCTTGGCGACCCCACCATCCGCAGCGTCAACAACGGACCCGTAGTAAACAAGAGCTCCTACAAAGACTATCAGGATTTCGTGACCGAATTGAAAGCTTCTGGCAAAATCCTCACAGGCGGAAAAATCCTCACCGAGGGCGAATTCGCCAAGGGTTACTTCTGTGCCAACACCCTGGCTGAACTACCCTTCGAACACCGCCTTTGGAAACACGAGATGTTCGTGCCCATCACCACCCTTGGCAAGGTCAACAGCCTTGAACAGGGCATGCAGATTGCCAATGATGTAGATTACGGTTTGACCGCCGGCTTTTACGGCACCGATGAAGAAGGTGACTGGTTCTTCGACAACATTGAATGCGGTGTGGCGTACGTCAACCGTTCACAGGGTGCTACCACCGGTGCCTGGCCCGGTTTCCAACCGTTTGGCGGATGGAAAGGTTCGGGTTCCACGGGTAAGAACGCTGGTGGTGTCCATTATCTGCAATGCTACATGAGAGAACAGATTCATACACGGGTGAAGAAAAACTAGGTTCAGCACAATACAGGGGTGCATATGTCCAAGCTATGTTCGCTGAAACAAGCAATCGCGAATTACGTTCACGATGGTGATTTGGTGTATTGCGCGGGTTTCACACACCTGATTCCTTTTGCAGCCGGCCATGAGATTATTCGCCAGGGTCGTAAAAATCTGATCCTGGCGAGAGCGACTCCCGACCTGATCTACGATCAGATGGTGGCGGCAGGCTGCGTCAAAAAACTGATCTTTTCTTATGTAGGCAACCCCGGTGTGGGCTCCCTGCGCATCGTACGCAAAGAACTTGAATCCGGCAGACTTGAATGGGAGGAATACTCCCATTTTGGCATGATCTCACGCCTTCAGGCGGGAGCCGCCGGACTACCCTTTGCCCCCATGAATCAAACCGCAGCCACTGACCTTGAAAAGAACAACCCCAACATCCGCCGGGTGAAAGATCCTTATACCGGGCGCGAGGTGATCACGGTTCCACCTCTCACCCCAGATGTAGGCATTATCCACGTACAGCGGGCTGACAAGAACGGTAATGCCCACATCTGGGGCATCATCGGCGAACAAAAAGAGGTGGCGTTTGCTTCAAAGAACGTGATCATCACTGCCGAAGAAATCGTGGATGAAGATGTAATCCGTTCCGACCCCAACCGCACCTTGATCCCCGAATTAATTGTCAAGGCGGTTTGCCATGTTCCGCACTGCGCCCATCCCTCCTACACTCAGGGATACTACGATCGCGACAATGTTTTCTACCTCAACTGGGATAAGATTAGCGAAGACCCGGCAGCGGTGAAAGCCTGGCTGAACGAATGGGTATATGAGATTACCGATGCTGAAGAATACTGGCAAAAACTGGGAGCTGAGACACACCAACGCCTCGCAGTGAAGCCGAGATATGCCGCCCCGGTCAATTATGGCGATTATTAGCCAGAGAGCGTGAGAGAAACATGGAACAACCCCCTGCTCTGCAATATACCGCTTCTGAATTAATGTGTGTCAACGCCGCCCGTCTGTTGCGTGACGGCGATGTGGTCTTTGTGGGAGTGGGCTTGCCCAACCTGGCTTGCAACCTCGCCAGGCGTACCCACGCTCCTAATCTGCAAATGATCTACGAAGCTGGCGTGATTGGGTCACGGCCTTCTCGCCTGCCGCTTTCCATTGGTGACCCCACCCTGGTCAGCGGCGCAAGTTCGGTCTGCGGAATGTATGACATTTTTACCCTCTACCTCCAGCGCGGCAACGTGGACGTAGGTTTTTTGGGTGGTGCACAGATTGACCGCTACGGCAACATCAACGCCACCATCATTGGAGACTACGCCCATCCCAAGACCAGATTGCCCGGCTCAGGCGGGTCGCAAGAGATGGGTGGCTGGGCAAACCGCAATTACATCATCACCCCACATCAAAAACGGCGCTTCCCTGAAAAAGTGGATTTTCGCACCTCAGCTGGCTTCCTAAGCGGAAGGACTGAACGTGAAGCCACGGGCGTCCGCGGCGGGGGACCTCTGGTTGTGGTGACCAACCTTGGGCTACTCGAACCAGACGAGAACGGCGAGCTGACCCTTACTGCCTTGCACCCTGGCTGTACGGTTGAACAGGTGAAAGAAAACACCGGTTGGGAGATAAAAGTTTCGGATAATTTGAAAACTACCCAACCTTTGATACAATCAGAGTTAACCTTATTGAGAGAAGAACTGGACCCCGACGGAATTTATCTTAAAGGTTCTTAGAGAGTGTTTTAATGTCAGTTCCAAAAAACATTGAAGTCTTGACAACCATTCCCTTCCCGGAAGCGGTGATGCAGCGGTTGAAAACCATGACCCCGCGGATTAAGGTCAATCTTTTTCCCGCCCAGAACGCAGATGACATTCCACTTGAGTTATGGATTAAAACGGAAGTCTTATACACTGATGTACTGCTGCCCGATCCAGAATGGGTGCCCAATTTAAAATGGATTCAGTTCCATTATGCAGGCATTGACTACATTCACGATTCTCCCCTGCTTAAACAAAAAGACCTCGTTTTTTCATCCATGAGCGGCGCTTCTGCCATTCAGGAAGCTGAATACATACTGATGATGCTGCTGGCTTTGAGTCATCGTGTGCCAGAACTCGCCGCCAATCAAGCCAGAAAAGAATGGCCTAAAGATCGCTGGGAAAGATTCACTCCCATAGAATTGACCGGTTCCACCGTTGGACTGATTGGATACGGCAGTATCGGACGCGAAGTTGCCAGGCTTCTACAGCCATTCAGAGTGAACGTGCTGGCTGCAAAGAAGAATGTCATGCATCCAACTGATCAGGGCTACACCATTGAAGGGCATGGCGACCCGGAGGGCAACTATTTCAGCCGCCTTTACCCCATTGAAGCTCTCAAACAAATGCTCAAATTGTGTGACTTCGTGGTTGTCACACTGCCCATCACTCCTGAAACCAGAGGGTTAATTGGTGAAGCAGAATTGCAATCCATGAAAACAGGTTCTTTTTTGGTGGTTGTTTCGCGGGGCAGTATTGTGGATGAGACAGCCTTGATGAAAGCTCTTGAAGAACACAAATTGGCAGGTGCCGCGCTCGATGTCTTCGCACAGGAACCTCTTCCTGTCGAATCGCAGCTCTGGAAAACCCGTAATCTCATCATCACCCCTCATGTTTCGGGATTCAGCGCCCGCTATAAAGAACGCGCTGGAGAGATGTTCACCGAAAATCTGAACCGCTACTTGCACGGCGAACCTATTTTAAATCAATATAACCCTGAGCGTTACTATTAGCATAATTAAGGGTTAATCTAATAATTATCAATTTGATCATTTTGTTACAGGGGAAGTAAGTATTATTATGAACAGCAAGAAAATTTCTGTATTATTATTTGACCTTGGATTTACCTTGCTCAATTTTGAAGGTGACTTCCATAAAGCCATGGATGAATCCTATTTAACCATGGCTGATTCGCTTATCCATTCTGGTATCAAAATTGAACGTCAGGCATTCGCTGAAAAGTTTGATGAGATCATCTCTGAATACTACCGTAATCGTGAAATTGATTTAATTGAGCGCCCGGTTGAAGAGAACTTAAAGAAAACATTGGCTTTCTTTACCATTGAAAATACGCCACTTCCTATTCTTGAAGATGCTGTCAAATCCATGTACACCTTCACTGAAGCCAGTTGGAAGATTGAACCAGACACTGATGAAACCCTGACAAAACTGAAAGAAATGGGTTACCGGCTCGCGATCATCTCCAACGCGTCCAATGTTCCCGACCTCAACCGCCTGATTGATAACCACAATTTACGGCACTACTTTGAAATGGTGGTGATCTCGGCAGAAGAAGGAATTCGGAAACCCGACCCTGCTATTTTTTCTCGCACACTTGAAAAACTGGCGGTGAAACCTGAAAACGCAGTCATGATCGGAGATACCCTTCCGGCAGATGTGCTTGGCGCTCGAAAAGCCGGCATCATATCCGTGTGGATCACCAGAAGAGCCAACCGGGCAGAAAATCACAAGGTAAAAGAGAGCATCCACCCCGATTACACCATCCCTGACCTGGCCTCTCTGGTGACGCTTCTGCCTCAAATTGAAACATCTACTTAATTATTTCTAGAAATAACTAGAAAATCCATGCCCCAGTAGTTGGCGAAAACACTCAACGATATGCGGATCAAAGAGCTTGCCCGCATTCTTTTCAATGAAATCCCATGCATTTTCATCCGTCCAGGCTTTCCGCCAGGGACGGTCTGAGCGCAAAACATCCCAGCAATCCACAACTGCGAATACCCGAGCCCCAAACGGAATCGCGTCTCCGACCAACCCCTCAGGATACCCAGTTCCATCCCAGTGCTCATGATGCGCATAGGGGATATCAACAGCTGATTTGAGAAAATCAATGGAAGTTAACAGCCGTTTGGCGGTATCAGGATGAGTTTTTATAATCCCCATTTCTTCATCAGACAAAGGCTCGGGCTTCATTAAAATGGAATCGGGAATACCCAGCTTGCCAATATCGTGGAGCAGTGCACCGCGGCGCAAATCCAGCAAGCCTTCACCCTGGAAACCCGCGGTTTGAGCCAATTCAATGGTCAAATCAGCCACACGCCGTGAATGCCCATCTAGGTCACCGTTCCTGAAATCAAGTGAGCGGCCCCAACCTTCAATGGTGGCATCATATGCAGACCGCAGATTGACGTTTACTTTCTGAACCTCATCCATCAAGGTGGCATTTTCAATTGCAATTGCAGCCTGCCCAGCCATGGATTCCAACAAGCTCATCCAGGCAGAATCTTGTTCAAAGGGTTTGTGATTGAACAACTCAAGCACACCCTTGACGGTTCCTTTTGACACCAGCGGAACGCCAATGTAGTAAGAAAACTCCTCCTTTTCAAGATCTTTGGTCGTCAACATTGATCCCTTCATAGCCAGGTTGTCTGCCGAGATCACCCGGCGTTCAAGAGCAGCCTGACCTGCATAGCTTTGCCCGAGACGGAGGTTCGTAGATTCAATCGCACCACTCTGGAACCCCGTTCCGGCTGCAAAACGAAGTGTTTGTGTGTGCGGGTCTAGTATCAGAATTGAGACTGCGTCAGAACCCAACTGCTGATGCACCTGATTCAACAACACACGAAGCGTGATTGGCAAATCCATGCTGGCAGAAATAGCCATATCCACAGCACGCAAAGCAGCCAGATACCTGACCTGTAAACGAATCTGTTCTTCCGTCCTCTTGCGTTCAGTGATATCCATAATGGTGACTAAAATCTTAGAGTAATCAGCCGGATTGGGCGGAATGGTAATTGAAATCCACACATTGATTTCTTCACCAGTTAATGTTTTATTGACTGTTTCCTGTTCAAAAACAGGCTGGTGTTCCCAAAAAGCTAGAAGCTCCTTTTCAAAGCTACTATAGGATCCTTCTGAAAAAGAACTTGTCAGTGAATTGAGCAGTTTTTCTTTTGAATCCGCTTTATAAATTCTCAGAGTTTCTTCATTAACTTCTGTAATAATCACGCTTTCAACAGCTTTTTTCACCCATTCAGGATGTACTGCAATATAATCTGACAGGTCAACCACCCCCGTTGCTCTCAACTCTTCCATCATCAAATACAAGGCTGAGAAATCTTCCTGTTTGATCGAAACTGGAACGGAATTAAAAATTGTGCGGTATCGGATTTCGCTGTCCCGCAGAGCATCTTCTGCCCTTTTTCGATCAGTGATGTCATACATCACCCCATGCCAATCATCAGGCTTGCCATTTGCATCATAGACAAGAACAGCTTCGTCGTGAACCCAGATCATTCTGCCATCTCGGGTAAAGGCACGGTATTCCACGACAAACGGCTCGCCGGTTTTGTCTGTTTCGATATCGCGTTCGTTCACTTCTGGTAAATCATCAGGATGGATCACCCCTGTCAACAGATCAGGATTAGCCAACCATTCTTCCTGGGTATATCCTAACAGAGACTCGATTTGCGGGCTGATATATTTTGCCCGGCTCGGAATCTCAGCGTAATCCAGATACACAACCACGTTGATTTGCTCAACCAACTGACGGTAACGAGATTCGCTTTCAAGTAAAGCTTCTTCAGCTTTTTTCCGTTCTGTGATATCGGTCACACTCACTAACACACCTTGGAACTCTTCACGAGTTTTTGGGATTTGCAATGCTAGGTTAATCGATATTTGTTTGCCTTCCATGTCAAGATTGGCTGAATCGCCATTGAAAAAGCTTTCTTGATTCCAAATCGCCAGCATTTCACGCTCAAAATTATTAATGGATTCGTCGTTGAAAAGGTTTATCAAAGAAGTTTTCAATTGCTCCTTCGACTTGGCCTTATAAAACTTCAGGCTGATATCATTAACATCTTTGACAACAATTGAACATAAAGCTGTTTCAATAAATTGGGGGTGCAGGCACATATATTCCTGTAAATCCTCAACGCCCTTGCTGCGCAATTCTTCAAACAGGTCATATATGCCTGTCATGTCCTGTTCCCAAATGGAGACTGGCACTGATTCAAAAATTGTCCGATAACGTTGTTCACTTTTCTTGATAAGTTCATTGGTTCGCTTAAGCTCATCAATATCACGCGTGATCGAAAGAACGCAAACCGTTCCTTCAACATCAATAATGCTTGATGAAACCAATCCAGTATGAATTATTCCGTTTTTATTTCGGAATTGAGTTTCAAGGTTTCGATATTCTCCATTCGACAACAAGCCTTTTTTCCATATTTCAAGATCATCTTTGTTTACCCATAAATCAGTCTCTTTTGGCGATTTTCCGATGAGCTCTTCACGGGTATAGCCGGTTAATTCAAAAAATCCGCGATTAGCGTCAATATATACGCCATCACCAAGCCTGGCAATGCAAATGGCATCTGGAGAGGTAAAAAACACTTTCGAAAAATTGTCTTTTAAGTTCTTGATCTTGTGTTCATTCTTTATTTGTTCGGTGATGTCTTCAATCAGTCCAATACCGCCTTGGAATTCCATCTTTTCATTTTGCATGGGTGTGGTACGTAGTTTAACAAACAAATCTGGCTGGGTTTGAGAAAAAAAGGGTTTCAAACGCCCCTCATAATATCCGTTCTCATGATTCGTTATTACCACTTTCAGAGCTTCAATGAAACGCTTATTTTCTATCCGTTGAAGATCAAATCCTTGCAGTTGAGCACGGTCTGAGTTCATCGTTGAAATAAAATGATCATTGACATTGGTAATATGTAAATCAGCGTCGAAGTAGAACATTCCAACCGGAGATTGCGCAAACATCAGACGGTATTGCTCTTCAGAACTTTTTATAGCCTCTTCAAGTTTCCTTTCTTCAGTAATATCAGTAAAAAAAACCAGAATCGCAGTTTTTCCTTCCCATTCAATCTTAACGGGATTCGCCCTCAACCATTTTGACAAACCCTTCGTAGTTAAACATCTGAATCTAAGTTGTGCTTTAGTCTGCAAATCATCCATCAATTGCTGATAACGTAACAGAACTAGTTCGTGATCAAATGGATGAACAAAGTCAAGCAGGTTTGGAGGTTGATCAGGGGGCGATTCGATTCCAAGAATAGACTGCGCCTGGGGATTTAAATATGTCATTTTTCGGTCAACGATGATCGCCACACCTTCGGTCGCGCTGTTGATCAACTGCCGATATTTCTTTTCACTTGATCTTAGTTCATCGGTTTTGATTCTCACTTGCCGGCGCATTGACCAGCCCCAAAGCAAGATGATTAGAATAAAGGTAATAAGAAGAACGATGCCATAGATCAGATACTCGTTTTTATCAAAAAAGCTGACTTGTTGAAAATTCGTAAACCACTCGTCAGATATATCATCCATTGTGCCATCGCTTTTCAATTCACTCAATGCCTGATTGATCTGAGCTTTCAAATCCGCTTCATTGTCACCAATCGCAATGACACTATCTGAAATCTGGATGTTTTTACCCGTTCCCTTAATCCCGGCAAGATGATGGTTCTGGAGTTGATAATATCCCTCAAATCGCCCGATGAGCGCCCCGTCATATTTGCCTGAAGCCAGCCAGGTGAGAGCTTCAAGTGTGGTGTCAGCAGTAATAATCCTACCGGGGAACCTGACATTATCAAGGTAATTCACAATCGGGTCATTTGCGACAATCACGAGTGATGAGCTACGAAGATCTGCCAAATCATGAACACTTGCATCTCTCCGGGTAAACAAATCGTAATCAACTGTCGCAATTGGATCAGTGACAACATAGTCATTTCCATCCCTTTGCGGCTGCATTACCAAACCGTTGATTACATCAATTGATCCATCAAGCAAGTTTTGCTCAACTTTTGACACTGGCGAGAGTCGAAATTCAATCCGCTTGTTCAATTTTTGAGCAATTGCTCTCATCAGATCATTGTAATAGCCAAGTGCCTGACCATCTTCCAGAAAAGAATATGGGGGGTTTGATTCATCACCGCCAACAACCAGCGTTTCAAATAATTCAGTGGAACCGCTCGGTGTGATAAGTTGTTGAGAATTGTTATGCTTTGAACCATCAATCGGACTGTTTTCTCTCGAATTGCGGATTAACAGGCTCACAGACCAAAAAGTAATGCCCGCTAATAAAACAAAAAGAACGAAAACCAGCCAGTTAGCGGTTTTGTGAGTATTTTCCATCTACATCCATTCATCAAGTTGTTTCTGATAGTAGTAAACCTGTAAAATAATTAAGCTCCTGACGCATCATGATTAATGTTAATTTTAGTTTTTTTGTCTTTATTTACAAGTGGAAAATGATAAGGATTGTATGACAAACCGGAAACAAAAATCACTATGCTACAATAAGTTAAAGTCGAGGAAAAATGGAACGAACCGTCCCTAAATCTGCTTCTGATGAAATTGATCTATATATTCGAACCATCTATTCCCTGTTGAGATCCACAACCGAGGTGCCAATTCGCTCATTGGAAGAAGTTCACGCGGGGATAAACTCGGCGCTGCACCCCAACGCACGGCAGGAAACCCCTGATGCCTCTGCGTTTATCTATTCACTCTTGAGACTTCCCTTCTGTATCACTGAAGTCAGCACAATCGTTCTTGGTCAAAGCAGTCTGGTGTTTGCCCGACATGGTTACCTCGACGTGGAGTGCTGGCAGCAAGTCAGTTCAAAGGCACGAAGAAGGCCTACTTACTTTAACCCCAATGGCACTCTGGCGGTTTTCATTGCCAGCCAATCAGATATTGAAGATGTCGTGCCAGTTTTGACCGCCTTCCAGATTGAATGGAACAAGATGCATGCCTTGCTGCACAAGAATGGGCATTCTCTTCTTTCAGCTTTTGACGGTGATGGTGAAATTAGTGAGGCAGTGCTTGCCGCTGCTCTGAATATTTCTGATGAAGATGCTGCCCGCCTTAAAACACTTTGGGGAAATGAAACCCGTTTCAACCTAAAAAAAATTGCTGAGAAACGCTGCAACCTCAAGATTCATCTGCTCAGTGGATCATTGATCGAGTATTGGCGCGCCACCCGTATTTGGTGGGACAACATTGAACAATCACAACCTGCCCTAATAGATAGGCCTGTATATTTTATCTCCAGCAATCCCCACAGCATTGCCAACCTTCTCTCTGGATACGCTTTAACCAATCAAAAAAGGCTTGTTGAATATATTGAAAAGAAGAAAACCTCCAGCCTGTATCAAGAATGGATCAAGCTAAAAAACCTCGAAACACCAGCATCCTTTGAGAATTTTCTTTACTACGTTCAAAAGAAACTTCAGCAATCAACCGAAGGTGAAACTGAAATCAACAACCAAATAGCTGCCGAAATCAATCATGGTATCAGTCGAATTCCATCAACACATTCTTTTGATGTGGAAGCTCAAATAATAGAACTCGACAAGCTTAACCCTCGTGATCTTGATCCCAGGTTGATTGATCCTCGCCAGAATCTTGATTTTCTCAAGAAGAGTAATGCGGTTATTCTCAATATTGATTATCCGCTTGGGTTTGGTGCCTATAATATTTTGATCAAGATAGCCGAACACATCCCAGAGATTTTGGGCGTTTATATCATGGGCAAAGCTGCCACTCTCAATGGGGTTCGCGGTGATGTAATGATCCCCAACGTGATTCAAGATGAGCACTCGCAGAACACTTATCTTTTCCAAAATGTCTTTTCAGCCTCAGACGTCATGCCTTATCTGGTCTATGGTTCGGTTTTAGACAATCAAAAAGCCTTAACAGTATTGGGAACATTTCTTCAAAACCCCCGTATGATGGACGTTGTGTACCGCGAAGGATACACTGACATCGAAATGGAAGCAGGTCCTTATCTGTCTGCCATCTACGAAATGTCCCGGCCAAAACGTCATCCGATTAATGAGATTGTGAACTTGCAGGGTGTTCCTTTTGACATTGGCATCCTGCATTACGCATCAGACACACCTTTTAATAAGGGAAAGAATCTGGGCGCAGGCGCCCTTTCCTATGAAGGGGTTGACTCTACCTATGCCGCTTCCATTGCAATACTGCGCCGCATAATCAGCCAAGAAAGAAAACGCTGCTGCCCATAACAGACTATTCAGTTCTGGTTGACAAACTTACTTTTTAATAATATTGTTAAAAATTAGATAACAGCGAAGTAGTTATCCTTGGCCAAAATCATCCTATAAAAGGCTTATCTATGGCACGAGACATCCAAAATCAAGCCAGTGTGGAATATTCGAAAATAGAAGCCGCCGTCATCAGAGCAAAAAAGGAGTGGGAAGCTACATTTGATCGTATACCAGATTTGCTTATTTTGACCGACACTAATGGAATTATCCTGCGCTGCAACCGCTCCACCATAGACCGCTTGAAGACAACCTTTCAGGAAACCATTGGACAACCACTATCCTCTTTTTTGCTGACCAAAAAACTTCCAAAAATTAATCTCGATGACCGTGTTGGCACAGAGATTCAATTAAGTGGATTGTCGGACTGGTTCCAAGTCACCTGCTATCAGGTACCCTTTGATAATCAAACCAACAGCCAGCTTTATATCATGCGGGATATCACCCGGCAGAAACATGATGAACGTGAAATATTAAAACAAAAAGAGTTCTTTGAATCGCTATTTTGCAACAACCCGGTTTCAGTGGTTATTTTAAACCAAGACAAAACGATCAAATCTGTTAACCCTGCTTTTACAACCTTGTTTGGATATGCTGAAGCGGAAGTAATTGGCAAAGAGCTAGACCCGTTGGTGGCTCCCGGCGATCTCTCACAAGCCTCTGGGTTTACCTTAAAAGTCATTAAAGGTGGTACTGTTCACGGGTTGGCAAAACGCCAACGTAAAGATGGCTCCATTGTGGATGTTGAATTCGCCGGTGTGCCTGTGATCGTTCAAGGCAAGAAACAAGGTATTTTAGCGATTTATCACAATGTCACCGAATTAGTTGAAGCCAAACAACTCGCTGAACAAGCCGACAAAGCCAAAAGCGAATTCTTGGCGAACATGAGTCATGAAATTAGAACCCCAATGAACGGTGTGATGGGCATGCTCGAACTGCTTCTCGACACTTCACTCAACGCAGAACAAAAAGATTATGTTGCCACTGCACGTGACAGTGCCGAGGCATTGCTGGGCATCTTGAATGACGTGCTGGATTTCTCAAAAATTGAAGCCGGACAACTCTCAATTGACGAGATTGAATACGATCTACGTTCCACCGTAGAGGGGGTGGCGCACACCCTCGTCGCTCGAGCCGAAGGAAAAGGCCTTGAAATGGCCTGCCTGATTGATAAAAATGTTCCCAACCGCGTGTTGGGAGATGCTGGAAGACTGCGTCAGGTATTAATCAACCTGGTTGGAAACGCGATCAAATTCACCCATGAAGGTGAAGTAGTTATCAGGGTGATGTTGCAATCGAGTAATGAGAATACCAGCACGCTTCGATTCCTTGTTACTGACACTGGAATCGGAATCCCGATTGACCGCCAAAAAGCCGTATTCGAGCGTTTCGTTCAGGCAGACAGTTCTTCTACAAGAAAATATGGCGGAACCGGTCTGGGGTTGGCCATCTCAGCGCAATTGACCAAAATGATGGGCGGCGACATTGGGTTGGAAAGTGAACCCGGCAAAGGCAGCACCTTCTGGTTCACCGTTACGGTTGGCAATGTCAAAGAAAGTGCCATGCCCTTCTTAGCACTACCCGAAGATTTGGTGGATGTTCCGGTATTAATTGTGGACGATAATTGCACAAACCGCACCATCCTCGAAAAAATGATCCGCGGTTTTGGGTGCAACGCTTTTGCCGTTTCAAGTGGCAGAGAAGCCATCAAAATCATGCGCTCATTCAGCGAATTAAACCGTCCGTTTCAATTGGTGCTTCTCGATATGCAAATGCCTGAAATGGATGGGGAAGAAGTACTGCGAATGATAAAAGATGACCCTGTTCTGGTGGATGCCACAGTGATCATTCTTACATCAATGGGTCAACGAGGTGATGCTGCCCGTCTTGAAGCCATGGGCTGCAGAGGTTATCTCCTTAAACCCGTACGTCAAAAAGAGTTGTTCGGGGCACTTTTAAACGTCTTAGGACGTAACAAACAAGACACTGATCATATGACCAGACCGTCGTTGATCACTCGCCACTCGCTCAACGAACAACAACGCGGACTTACCCACATTTTGTTGGCAGAAGACAACCCCACCAACCAAAAACTGGCTCTCCGACTGTTGCAAAAAGCTGGATATCCTGTAGATGTTGTTTCAAACGGAAAGGAAGTCATCGAAGCCATCCAGGCAAAATCATACAAAATGGTTCTCATGGATGTTCAAATGCCAGACATGGACGGGTTTGAAGCCACCAAGCGAATTCGAGAAATGGATCGCAAATTCTCCACGATACCCATCATTGCCATGACCGCTTACGCTATGGCCGGCGACCGTGAGCGTTGTCTCGACGCTGGGATGAATGATTATCTTTCAAAACCACTTAATGTGGATGAATTGTTCAAAATCATTGAAAAATATTCTGATGGCAACCCGGATTCACCTGAGAAGAACGAACCTGGAAACCTAATGAAAAAATTATTCGAGGCCTCTTCTGCGTTGTTCGATCTTGAAAAAGCGCTTCCCCGTTTTGGTGATGATTTGCCAACCTTTTTTGAATTGCTCGGTGAATTTCTTGTACATGTGAAGGTTTCGGTGACCGATATAGAGAAAGCATTGGTTGAGAACGATATTAATAAGATCCACTTTCTCAGTCATAGTATTAAAGGCTCTTCCAGTAATTTTGAGGCGAAAACAATCTCCACACCAGCTCAACAACTTGAAAAACTTACTGCCGATGGCTCGGTAAAGGGCTCATATCCATTGCTCGCGGAGATCAAGCAACAGATTCAACTCGTTGAGTCTTTTTATCAGGATCAAAAAGACCATTTCCAATAATTTATTAACTCTATGATGCTGCCTAACTTTATCAAAACAGCCCGTGGATGACTTGAGGTATAATTCAGACAGTTTATGGAGGCTTCATGGAAATTACGTGGTATGGACATTCCTGTTTTCGATTAACAGAACGCGGTCTGGCGACCGTTGTAACCGATCCTTATGATCACAAACAGGTTGGGTACGAACCTTTAAAAATAAAAGCTGATATTGTTACAATCAGTCATAACACTTCCGGGCATAATTTCGTTTCTGCAGTCAAGGGTGAATCGCACATCATAGACGGCCCCGGCGAATTTGAAATTGGCGATGTTTTTATTAATGGCATTCAAACCAACGGTCACACAAAAAAGAACGCCGATGAACCCCGCAACACCCTTTTTCTGTTTGATTACAATGGCGTAACCGTTCTTCACCTTGGAGACATCAACCGGGTGCCCACCCAAACAGAAGTTGAAGATTTGGGCCCGATTCATGTGGCACTCGTGCCTGTGGGAGGAGGTGGTGGTTTGAACGCCATCAAAGCAACTGAGGTGATCAGTCTGCTCGAGCCAAATATTGTCATCCCCATGCATTATGCCACTCCGGCTTCAAAAACAACTCCCCTCCCCTTGGACCCGTTGGCAAAATTTCTAAAAGAGATGGGGCTCTCCCATGTGGATGCAGTATCTTCCTTGAAGGTTCAGAATACCAACTCGCTGCCTGAAGAAACTAAGGTAGTTGTATTGGATTATCAGAAGAACAATAATAGCTAAATGGAAACTCCTGCCCCGGTAAAACTCATCATAACCTGGGATATCATCCCCGAACACGAACAGGAATATTTTGAATTCGTAATCAGGGAGTTTATCCCCGGTGTTCAACGGCTTGGATGTGATCTTTCTGATGCATGGGCTACGGTTTATGGTGATCAACCCCAAATTCTTGTGGGTGCATTGGTTTCAAGTCTCAGTCGAGCCCGACAAATAATTAGCAGTAAAGAGTGGGGTGAACTTAACCTTAAGCTGATGGAATACGTGCATAATTACAAGCAAAAAATTGTTCTTGCCAAGAGCAATTTCCAATTATGAAAAGATGAAAGAAGAATTCAACAGACTGCTTCTAGTCTGGTATGCTACAAATGCCCGCGAGCTGCCTTGGCGCGGGCATGTTGATGCATATGGTGTTTGGGTATCAGAGATCATGCTTCAACAGACCAGGGTTGAAACCGTGATCCCCTACTTTGAGCGCTGGATACGTAGCCTTCCTGATGTGAAAAAGTTGGCCCAAGCCAGCGAACAAGAAGTGCTCTTCTTATGGGAAGGCTTGGGCTATTATTCTCGAGTCCGCAGTATACATAAAGCCGCTAAGATGATTGTTGACCAATATGGAGGAATCATCCCTCAAAAGGCGTCAGAACTGGTTCGCTTGCCTGGCATCGGCCGTTACACAGCGGCTGCCATCAGTTCAATCGCTTTTAGTGAAAATGTTGCTGTGTTGGATGGAAACGTCAAAAGGGTTTATGCCCGGGTAACGTTATTCCCTGAAGAGATTAATAATCCTCCAAGTGAGAAACTACTCTGGCGACTTGCTGAAGAAATACTGCCGTCTCACTCAGCCGGGGATTATAACCAGGCACTCATGGATCTGGGCGCTACAATCTGCACCCCCAAGACCCCTGATTGCGAACATTGCCCGGTAAAAACCTTGTGTCAGGCTTATCAAACTGGCTTACAGGAAAAATATCCCGTCATACGGGAAAAATCCCCCATTCCTCATATCACAGTTTGCGCAGCCATTATTTCTCGAAATACTTCGGTTTTAATCGCCAAGAGGCCACCAAAAGGCTTGTTGGGAGGGTTGTGGGAGTTTCCAGGCGGAAAGATTGAGCCAGGAGAAAGCCAACAAGAAGCCTTGATGAGAGAAATCCGGGAAGAACTGGCTGCAGACATCAAACCTCTGGACCATTTCGGCGAGTACCGTCACGCCTACACCCATTTCAGGGTAACCCTGCATGCCTGGAAAGCAGAATTGACCCGCGGCAATCCGATTCCGCTTGAAGCAAGTGAAATCCGTTGGGTTGAGATTGCCGAACTTACCAACTATCCGATGGGAAAAATTGATCGCTCTATATCAAACGATCTGGTCCGAACCAATTGATTTTTCTTCACTAAGTAAATAAACGGAGATATCAGAACACATTATTTGTAGCCCTATCTCCTTGATCAACATCATATTCATCCTCCATCGGTAGATGATTTCTTTACTAATTCCAGAGTAGTTAGTGCGAAGGAAGGTATGGGTTTTTCAAAATAAACCCTGTTTCCTTCATTTCTGAACTACCAACAAGGCAAAAATAATCCAAAGGTGTTTTCTAGATCGCTATCTTTAGCTATAGAAGAATAATGACCGCCAACAATCAATAAAATATTTTAATCAAAAAGCCCTTCAAAATCATTTGATCTTGCAGGGCTTTTGTGCTCCTTAAGAATGGCTTACTTTCTTACAACATTTACAAAGATCATCGGCCGTCTGTGAGTCATGTTATAAAGATAATTGCCAACAGCTTGTTCGATATCCTTATTAATATTGCCATTAGCTTTAGCTGCTACATCATACACCTTATCACGTAATCCGATAAAGATATCTTCAGCATCTTCTGTTGTAATAAAACCTCGGCTGAGAATTTCAGGAACCTGTGCGGGTTTTCCGGTAAGACGATCCATGATTACGTTTACCACCATCACACCCTCTTGAGAGAGGTGCTCGCGGTCCTTCATCACCACCTTGCTAACGTCTCCAAAGCCCCCGCCGTCAACATAGACATAAGAAGCCGGAACTTTTGCTCCTTTACGCATCTTTCCGTCCACAAACTCAACGCTTTGCCCATTGAGCAGCACGGTGATATTATCTTGCGGGACACCTACCAACCGGGCAAGGCTGGCATGTTGCTTTAACTGCCTCAATTCACCGTGGATGGGAATAAAGTAATCAGGCTGGGTAAGATGAATCATCAACTTCATCTCTTCCTGGCTGGCATGCCCCGAAACGTGAACAGGAGCAATGGGATCATAGATCACGTTGGCACCTCGTTCAAGTAAGCGGTTGATGGTGTGTGAAACGCTTTCTTCATTTCCCGGAATGGGATGCGCTGAGAGAACAATGGTATCGCCCTCTTTGACATCGAATATCCGATGGTTGCCCATCGAGAGTTTCCCAAGTATCGATGTGGGCTCACCCTGCGAACCCGTGCACATGATGACCACGTTCTTGTCTTTCATGTTCAAAGCTTCTTCTAGGCTGACAAGCATGTCATCTTTGATTTTCAAGTAGTTCAATTTTGCAGCAATACGGGCATTATCCACCATGCTGGTGCCGGCAAAAGCAAGTTTACGTCCAAAACGAGAGGTCGCGTTTGCCACCTGCTGCATGCGCGAGATGAGCGATGCAAAGCTGGCAATCAAAATACGTCCGTTAGCTTCTCGAAAAACCTTATCCAATGCGTCATCTACAACCCGTTCTGAAGGCGTCCAACCTGGGCGTTCTGCATTGGTGGAATCTGCCAACAATGCCATCACACCGCGCCGTTGAAATTCAGCCAGTTTAGCGTAATCCGTCGGCCAGTTATCCACCGGGGTATGATCAAATTTATAATCTCCAGTGTGAACCACAAGCCCCGCCGGGCTGCTGATACCCAGACCAATTGCGTCAGGGATGGAATGGCAAACATGGAAAAACTCAACCTTAAACGGCCCGATCCTGCGCGATTCACCGGCATGGATGGTTTCCATCTTTACTTTGGAAGCCAATCCGTTTTTTGCCAGCTTGACTTCTAAAAGTCCGCGGGTTAAGGGTGTGGCATAAATGGGCGCTTGAATCTCTTCAAGAACATGACGGATTGCACCAGTGTGGTCTTCATGACCATGCGTAAACACGATCCCCTTCACTTTGTTACGTCTTGCTAATAAATAACTGATGTCGGGAATGATGTAATCAATACCCAGCATGTCATTTTCAGGGAACATTAAGCCGGTGTCCACCAACAATATTTGACCTTCGTACTCGTAGATCATCATGTTGGCGCCGACTTCACCCAATCCTCCCAGAGGAATGATTTTGAGCACTCCGGATTGAGTGAAGGAAGTATTCTTTTTTTGTTTCATTGATAAAGTAAAAACCTTTCTTGTTCCCCATGAAGAAGAACTTATGTGTTGTTGTTTTAAACTGCCATAGGCAGCATTAGGTTCAGGTTAAAATAATCCCCGGCAATACAACAGGCCAGGGATCCAGTAATGATCAATATTTTTGGTAGGACAGCCTCTTCCGAAAAGAGGAAATTTCATCTACTACTAAATAAGCCCGAACTTTTTGTCTCATCACAATAAGTCATGCAACCTATGTTAATGATCCATCATGTATTACAGACTAATTATACTCCATATATACAATTAAAGGTCTTTCAATATTTACAGGTATCGTTTCAACCAAAAGGACGTTTGCTGTTGAGTTGTTCGCGGATCTGTAGAATCTGACGGCGAAGCATTTCATCCTTTTCGATCAGGTCTGCCACTTTTTCGCAGGCGTAGATAACGGTAGTATGATCTCGACCGCCAAGCACCTGCCCGATTTGCGGAAGTGAAATATTGGCTTCCTGGCGTAGTAAATACATCACCACCTGCCTGGGTAAAGCCGCTTCTCGAGTGCGGCCCCTGCCAAGAAGCTTTTCGGTGGAAATTCCAAAAACGGAAGCCACCACATCCACCACCCGTGAAGGTTCAAAAGTGCTGCGTTGGGGTAAAAGATCAGTCAAAGCCACATTGACAAGGTCTTCTGTAAGCGGTTTGCCGCGCAACTCGGCATAAGCCATTACCCTCGTTAATGCACCTTCCAGTTCGCGGATGTTCGAGGTGAACTGCCTGGCAATCAACTCAAGAATTTCAGCAGGTACCTGATGATGTAATTTTTCAGCTTTGGCAGAAAGAATGGCAATGCGTGTTTCAAGATCCGGAGATTGAACATCGGCCGTTAGGCCCCATTCAAAACGCGAGCGCAGCCGTTCTTCGAGAGTGCTCATGGCTTTTGGCGGGCGGTCTGATGACATAACAATTTGTTTGTCCTGTCCGTGTAAGGCATTAAAGGTATGGAAGAACTCTTCCTGGGTGGATTCTTTGCCGGCGATGAATTGGATATCATCTATCAGGAGAATATCAATTCGCCGATAGCGTTCTCTAAAAGCAGCTGTATTATGCATACGGATGGCGCTAATCAGATCATTGGTAAACTCTTCAGAAGAAACATAAAGCACCTGTTTACCGGTGCTGCGTGCGTGATTACCAATGGCGTGAAGCAAATGTGTCTTGCCCAGTCCGACGCCGCCATATAGAAACAAGGGATTGTAGGCCTGTGCAGGGTTCTCTGCCACAGCCAGGCAGGCAGCATGCGCCAGGCGGTTTGAAGAACCAACCACAAAATTGTCAAAATCATACCGAGAATTAATAGAAGTTGGGGCAACAGGTTGGGTAATGAGAATTGCCGGCTGCGATGGAGCAGCTGTTGAAACAACCTCCCTTGGCTTTTCTTCGGGTTGGGGTTGATAATCCTTGTGCCAGACAATGAACTTTACATCCTGTGGGGCTTCCATCAGACCGGTGAGAATTCGAGTCACCGTGCTGGAGAGTCGTGAGTCAAGCCAATCCCGCGCATAGGCATTGGGAACTCCAATCGTAAATATGCCGTCTTCATATGAAACCATTTCGGTGCTGCGCACCCATGTATCATACGAAGCCTTTGACATTTCCATTTGAAGTTGGCCTATGGCAGCCAGCCAGGCTTGTTGCGAATTCATATTCCAGTACCTCTCAAAGATGTAATGGCAACAGGTATAGAAATCCACACCCATGCGTTTGTGGGGAAACAGGTGATCGATATTTAACAATAAGTGGCTTTTGGAAACATTAACCCGATTTGTTTCCGCAACTCATAACGTCCATTCTAGCAGAAACGGTTTTGACAGACAAGACGATTACCCTACGCTGGCTTAAAAAAACTTGAATCTTTAAAGATTTAATAACTTAAATAAATCTGAAGATTTTCCCCCCAGACCATAAACATTCCGATTATTTTATACACCATTAGCACGTAAGACAAATTTTCGATACCACCATATGTGGGGTTTTTTAAACTAATTTGCGCCCTACTACCAAATGTTGGACAACATTACAAAATTTTGAAGCAAAACGAAAGACGTTAAATTTCTGATATCTAATTCAGAATCTGGCGTCCGCATTTTTTAACATTTCTAATCTTTACACATGTAATTTGCCAACTAACTTCAATTTATTATCGTTAAGCCGAGAGCATAATGGATGCTGCTTTACGGGCAACTTCCACCGCGAAATTTGTTCCTCGATCCCAAGGGTAAACCTGCGACATGCAGGCAAAATAGACTCCTGCCAACGGGGTCTCGATGGCCGGGATATTCTTTGAATGCCCCACCAGCGGCACCGGCTGGGCGTAATTTGACCGAGTCAGCCAGGTGCGGTTCACCCAATCTGGTTTGAAATCAGGGTTGATCCTTGAAAAGCTTGGCATGAACCGATCGAGTAATTCTTCTTTGGTCAGTTTGAAGTATTCATGATCCGTTTCAAGATAATCGCCGCAGTAAATCAGGTGCTCTCCACCATATCTTTCTTTGGGCAGAAAATTGGTATGCTCCACCAGCGCTAAAAAGGGGAAACCCGCTGATTTGGGCAGGTTATACCAGTAGTACCCTTCGCGAGAAAGGGCATGCTTTAGTGAGATGGTTAACACCACGGCGCCGATGCTTTTGAGGTCAAGAAGTCCCTTCAAATAATTTTCCGGAAGCTGGGGGGTCATGGAAGCCATTTGTGATGGTGACAATGTGACCAACACCTGGTCAAAATCTTCTTCCGAACCCTTGCTGGAAATCTTGACCCCACCTTTATCAGTTGTTGTGATCTTTTCAACCGGGGTGTTATAGCAGAAGGTCACACCCTTTTGTTGAAGGATCGCGGCGAAATCATCTGCGAACGCCTGGAAGCCGCCCTCATAGGTCACCAGCTTGGTGCTGCGGGTATGCAAACGCGCCCACATCCAGGCCATATTGACCTGCTCGGCATATTTCTCGCCAAATTTACCCACCACCATGGGTTCCCACATTTCGGAATACACCTTGTTCCCCGCCCATTTGCGCATCCAGGCCGCAACGGTGGTCTTTTCCATGGGTTTCCAGTTTTTGGTTAAGCGCATATAAACGCCCACCAGCCCGAAACGGATCTTATTGAAACCATATCCAAGACCGGGATATAACAAGGCGCTGAGTATCGAATCAAAGGGGTAAAACTTTTCTTTGAAGTACATTACCGTTTTCGGGTTGCGCACCAACACTTTGGATTCCAACCCCAATTCACGGATAATGCCAAACATATGTTTATCAGAGGTAAACCAGTGGTGGTAGAACTTCTCCACAGACCATTCCCAGCGGTCATCTTTATAACCGCCAGCCAGCCCGCCGGGAACATCACTGTTCTCAAAGATGGTAACTTTGTGGCCGGCCTTGATCAGATCAAATGCAGCAGAAAGCCCTCCAAAACCAGCGCCAATGACTGCAACATTCTTTTTTTCCATAATCCTCCGGGATTGGTTTCTAAGGTGCTATCTGGACGGGTTGCTCCGTCTCAGATTCATGACGCAGAGAATCATTCCATTTGATACCTTCGCGGGTCATATAAAAAGCTCCCAGCAGGGTGATCGGCAACCATAAAGCCACATGCAGCACAATCGCATACCCAAGCGCTTCACCACCTGCCACACCAAACGCCATTAGCACACCTTTGGTCACTGCTTCCCAGGTGCCGATGTAACCTGGAGCCGCCGGAATGGTCGTTGCCAAGTTTGCAATGCCGTTTAAGAGCATCAAAGCAAAGAAACTGACCGTGAAATTAAAGGCATGCATCACGAACCAGTATTTGACGGTTTCGAGCAGCCAAATCAAAACGGAAGTAAAAAACACCATGATCACATTACCGGGTGAACGCAAAAACGCCAACCCGTCCATGAATTTCTTTACGATCTCGCTGGTTTTCTCTCTGATCTTTTCTGGCAGCAGCCGGTCAATGAACCACTGGCAGAACCGCAACGTAAACTTGGGAAACATGGCTGCCAACAAAAAGATCAGCAGCGCACCCATGAAGATCGCTGTCCCAATAATGGCGACTTGCTGGATATTGCCTACAAAACCCGAATTAAACGAGGCGACTTTTGCCAGGGAGGGCAGGTTCACAAACACAAATGCCAGCATCACCACACCGTCAAAAATACGCTCAACAATGACTGTTGCCAGGGATGCGGAAACAGGCACCCCCTCCTTGCGTTTTAGCACCACTGCGCGCAGCACTTCGCCGGCACGGGCAGGGTAGATATTATTACCCATGTAACCAATGCAGGTAATCGGGAACATTACACCCGTTCGGATTTTCTTCACCGGCTTGAGCAGGTAATGCCAGCGCCAGGCGCGCACCCAGACCGCGACAAAATAAACCGCGATCCCCGGGAAGATCCACCAGTAATTGGCGGTCTTTACGGAGGTCCAAAAATCACCCAAATTCAATCCGCGCAGAGCATAAAACAGAAAAACCGCGCTGATTGCAATCCCCAGCCAAAACTTCCAATGTTTTTTCATTTCTAAAATTCTACCATGAGAGAGGCTCTTGCTCTACTGAGATTTGTCTCTGCATATGTATAATATTAACCAACAGACAGGAGGAGAACATGGCAGAGATGAAGCTTTATGATCAAATCTATGCCATCATCAGACAGATCCCGGAGGGTAAAGTAGCCACGTATGGGCAAATCTCCAAAATCGTCGGCTGTTGTTCGGCACAGATGGTCGGTTTCGCGCTGGCCGCCCTGGGAAGGCAAACCGAAGCCACTGACGTCCCCTGGCAGCGGGTGGTGAATGCAAAAGGTAAAATCAGTGTGCATGGTTACGGTTTTGGCACCAACATGCAGCACGTCTTGCTTGAAGAAGAAGGCGTGGTGTTCAATCTCGAGAATGAGATTGATTTTGAACGATTCGGCTGGGATGGTGTAACTACTTCACATAAGAACCAAGGAGGAGCAAAATGATCGGCGCCATTGCAGGTGATATCATCGGTTCGGTTTTTGAGTGGAACAACGTTAAAACCACTAATTTTGAGCTGTTTTCTAAAAACAGCAAATTCACGGACGACAGTGTGTTGACCATCGCCCTGGCTGACTCTATTCTCAGCGGCGCAAATTGCTCTGAAAAACTGAAGGAGTATTATCACCGCTATCCCGGCGCGGGCTACGGCGGACAATTTACCGCTTGGGCAAACTCCGCCAGCAGCGCACCGTATAACTCATGGGGCAACGGCGCAGCCATGCGTATCAGCCCCACCGGATACGCTTTTTCTTCTCTGGAAGTCACCTTGAAAATGGCTGAGTTCTATACTGCCCTCACTCATAATCATCCCGAGGGGATTAAGGGCGGCTGTGCCACCGCGGCTTCGATCTTCCTTGCCCGGCGCGGACACAGCAAGACCGAGATCAAGGAATACGTCGAAAGCCATTTTGGTTACAACCTGAACCGCACGTTGGATGAAATCAGGCCAACCTATCAATTCGATGAATCCTGCCAGGGCACCGTGCCCGAAGCCATCATCGCCTTTCTCGAATCAGACAATTTTGAAGACGCCATTCGCAAAGCCATCTCTCTCGGCGGAGACAGTGACACGCTGGCCTGCATCACCGGCGGCATCGCCCAGGCTTTTTACGGCGGGATCCCCGCCATGATTACAAAAAAGGTGTATGAAATTCTCGATGAACCCTTGGGGAAGGTAACCAAAGCTTTCATGATCGAAAATTGGCCTGAGTAAGGCTATCACAAATATAAGTTAAGCAA